>CAZSNP010000053.1:0-34577 GCA_964608265.1 uncultured Anaerolineales bacterium
GGCATCTCTGGCTGGCCGCAAATCGCCCCGGGCTTGGGTAGAGACCGTGCGTTCTGCGAACGCCCGCTTCGCTCGGGGTGACACGTACCTCCTTGAAACCAATTAAGAGCGTACCCTTGTAACGTTCAGCGCAAGACACCCCGGCGGGGCGTCGCTACGAAACGGGCGCGAGCGATTTGGCGCGGCGCTCGAGCACGCCGTAGCGTTTGCCGAATTGCTCCATCGCATAGGCCGTCATCTCGGCCACGCTGATGCCAAACGGGATGTCCTCGCCGTAGCGTTCGAGCGCCTCCGGGATGACGCCGATGGCGACGGCGAGCAGCGCGTTGAGGGTGGTGTTGTACTCGTCCCACAGCCCCGGCTCGGCCTGCAATATGCGGGCCAGCGCGTGCAGGCCGTAGGCGATGTGGCGGCTCTCATCGCGTTTGATGTGCTCAAAGCCCTGCACCAGCCCCGGCAGGATGCCGCGCCGCTTGCAGGCGATGAAGGCCGCCTCATAACCGGTCTCGGCCAGCACACCCTCGATGATCATGTGATAGACCAGCATCGCCCGGGCCTGTGCCCGCGGCGAAGAGTCGGTGAGCAAGGCCGTGAGCGCCGCCGGCAGTTCATCGAAGAAGATGGCGCGATAGCTGGGGCCGTAATACGCGGCGCGGTCAATTGGGGCCGTCACCACCTCGGCCAGCCAGCGGTCAAAGAACTCCACGTGCTGGCTCTCGTCGAAGAGCTGCGTGGTGAGGAACATCTCTTCCTCGCGCAGCCCGCCCTGCCGCCCGACCGCCCACAACAGCGGGGTTAGGTCGGTGGCCACGGCCTCCTCGCCGTTGATGTACATCGACAGCAGGTTGAGCATCACATCCCGCTCACGCTCGCTCAACGCCGCCCAGTCACGAACATCCTGCGTGAAGTCGAGGCCCGCCGGGTCCCAGCGATACTTCTTCGCCAATTGATAATCACGGAACGGTTGCAGCTCGTAGCGCAAGGTCATGGGGGATTGTCCAGGCGGAAGCCGTGGCCGCGCACGGTGGCGACGAATTGATGGCGCGGATCGCCCTCGGCCAGCCGGTCGCGCACGCGGCGCACCAGCGCATCAATGGCCTGCTCCGACACCCCCTCGTCGGCGGATTCGGGCCACACCTCTTGCACGATCTCATCCCGCGTGCAGACCTTGCCGGGCCGCTCGTACAGCATCTCCAGAAAACGAAATTGCGGCGCGGAGAGCGGCGGATCGATTTCGTGCTCACCGACCCACACGCGCCGCGAGCCGCTATCCATCCGCAACCGGCCACCCGCGCGCGCACCGCTGCCCGTAGTGGCTTCCACTCCCGCCGCTGCCTCGTCGCCCGCCAGCATCCGCGCCAATGGGCTGTCGGCCCGCAGCGGCACGGTGGCATCCGACCCGACGAAGGCGAGCTTGGCGACGAGCGCGACCTGGATCAAATCCCCATCCTGCAAGCGCACCCGCCCCTCGACCGGTTTGCCGTTGACGTGCGTGCCGTTTTTGCTGCCCAGGTCTTCGACGGCGAAGCCAGCCTCATCCCGGATGAGGGCGGCATGCGCGCGGCTCACCTGTCGGTCGGGGATGACGACATCACAGCCCGGTTCGCGCCCGATGACGAGGCGATCCTTGGTCAGCGGCCAATGCTGGCCCGCTCCCGGCCCGCTCTGGGCGATGAGCATGGGGATGTTGTCAGGTCGTTTCATGAGGCGGCGAAACTTGCGGTTATAATACCATCCGATACGGTTCGACATCAACGCGGGTCGCTCATGAGTTGGGCAGAGCCAACTCACGCCGGAGCACGCCGCAGGTTGGCCGGCCCGCTCCTCATCGCTCTGCAGTGAGTTCAATCGAGAGACAGCATGCTCCCGCCATTACAGGCCGGGGAGGTCCTGCGCGGGCGCTACAAAATCGTCCGCATCGTGGGACAGGGCGGCATGGGCAGCATCTATCAGGCCGAAGACCTGCGGCTTGAGGGGCGCCTGTGCGCGGTCAAGGAGATTCAGACCGACCCCGGGCCAAATGCCAAGACCCAGGACCAGGCCCGCGAGCAGTTCTATCGCGAGGCCTCCGTGCTCGCGCGTCTCGACCACCCCAACCTGCCCAAAGTCTCCGACTACTTCGCCGAGGCCGACCGCGATTATCTGGTGATGGATTTTGTGCCCGGCCGCGATTTGAAGGAGCTGATGGATGAGGCGCGCCAGAACGGGCGCTTCCTCGCCGAGGCCGAGGTGCTGGGCTGGGCGCAACAGTTGCTGGACGCCCTCGACTTCCTCCATCATCAGGATCCGCCAGTGGTGCACCGCGACATTAAGCCGTCTAACGTGAAGTTGACGCCCGACGGCCGGCTGAAGCTGGTGGATTTCGGCCTGGTGAAGGTGCTCGGTGGATCGGAGGAGCGCACGGTGACGATTGTGCAGGGCTTCGGCAGCGTGTATTACACGCCGCTGGAACAGTACGGCGGCGACACCGGCAACACCGACGCGCGCTCCGACATCTATTCGTTTGGCGCGACGCTCTATCACCTGCTGACGAATGAGCCGCCGGCCGAGGCCAAGCAGCGCTTTCTGCGCCCCGATGCCCTCAAGCCGCCGCGCAAGCTCAACCCCGCGCTCGGCGCCCGCACCGAACGGGCCATCCTCAAAGCCATGGCTATGCATCCCGATCACCGACCGCCCACCATCGCCGCAGTGCGCGACCTGCTGCGCGGCGAGACCGGCGGGCTGGGCACCGGCCCGCTCAACGCCACGCGGGACGGCGAATCAATCGTGATGCAGCCGACGATTCGCGTGCCGGCGCTCGAAACACAAACCGATTGGAATCTCCTCATCGCGGCCGGGCTGTTATTTGCGCTGGCTTTCGTCGCCACCTTCATCCTGCCGATGCTGCGGTTCGGGTGAGCGCGCTCAGAGGTCGGGCCGGTCGAGCTGCTGGCGCATCCAGTACCAGCCGCTGCCGAGCGCCAGCGCCGCGCCAATGGTCATGCCGATGAAGGGCGCCCAGCGGGGGAAGGTGATCGTCATCCAGTTGGCGCCGGGCAGACCCAAGGCGATGTAGTTGTAACTGAGCAGCACCCCCACCATGCCGAGCAGCGCCAGCCGGACCGCATAGCGCCGCTCCCCGTTCCCCAACCGATATCCCCCCAGCCCGGCGGCCACCACGCCAAACAGCAACACGAGAAAGTCGGGCCACTCCACACGCGGCTGGTCGTTGATGCAGATCAAACACGGGATCGGCGTCGGGGTGGGTGTAGCGCTGGGCGTGGGCGTCAGGGCCGGTGGCGTGGGGGTGATCGTCGGGGTGTTGGTCGGCGGCGCGATCACCGTCAGCACGGCGGTCGCGTCGAGTTGCACCGGCAGCCGGATCCGGTCGGCGCGGGCGGCCGGCGAGTCGATGGAGATTTCGATCAGGCCGGTCTTGTCGAGCAGCCGGCTCAGGCGCGCCACGCCGTCCACCGTCTGGGCCTGCTCGAGGCTGTCCCCCACCACCTGTGCGCGTTCCTGCGTCACCACGCGGAACTGGATCACCGTGCCGTCGGGCACCGTGTTGCCGTTCTCATCCACGATGAGGCTGGTGCGGAGGAAGAGTGTGTCGCCGAACTTGAACTGGACGGCGGGGGGCTGCGGGTCGCCGGCCGGCGGCAGGCACGGCGTGGCGTCGGGCTGGGCGCTGGCGCACAACTGGATCGTCTGGTTGATCGTCGGCGCGGTGACGGCGGCCAGGTTGTAGCCGATGCTCTCGAGGCTGACCGGCGAGTGGCCGGTGAGCGGCAGCTCGCGGAACAACAAACGGGCCGCCACTTCGACGAAGGGCTGCGCGGTGCCGTACAGCGCATACACCGCCGACAACTTGCTCAGGTCGGTGGTGTCGAGGTAGTACGGCGCGCCAAAGCCGAAGACGACCAGGCGTTTGGTCGTCACCAGGTCGGCGCGTTGCGTGAGAAACGCGCGCACCACGTCGCTGTTCGGCGTCGCCGCCTGCACATCCTGCATCGCAAACACGATCCAGGTGGCCTGCTGCAACGCCGTTTCGATGGCCAGCGGTTCGGGGGTGGGCGTGGTCGGCTCGGGCGTCGGCGGGGGATTGGCGCGGGTCGCCAAATATGCCCCGAGTTCGTCGAAGGTGAAACTTGCCAGGCTGCGCGGGTTGACTTGATTGGTGCTGCCGTACAACTGCACCACCGTGTTCTCCAGCGCGCGCGGATCCATCAACGCCGCGCTCGGGCACTCGGCGCATTGTCGCGCCGCGCGCGTGTCGGTGATGAAGAGCAACCGGTCGTTGCGATTGGGCGCGGCCGGCAGGCTTTCGGGCGAGGGGAAAATCAGCGTGGCCGCTTCCTGCGCGACATCGAGCACCTGGTCGCGCCCCTGGCCCAGCCTGGACAGATCGCGCGCTTCCAGCACCCGCTCCGGGTCGAACGCGCCGCCGTGCAGCCGCAGCTTGAGGGTGAGGATGCGCTCGACGGCGGCATCCACCCGTTTGGCGAAAGCCTCATCCGAACCATACAACCGGGCAAAGGCCTGCAGCGTGGCCTCGATGTTCTGCATGTGATCGGCGCGCGGGTTGAGGCCAAAGTCATTGAGGAAGAGAAGATCGTTGCCGGCGAACAGCGCGTCGCGCGCGATGCGGGCCGCATCGAAGCGGCGCTCGCTCGGGTCGTAGCGGCGCACAATCGAACGCGCGCCGAGCGACTCGCTCACGATCAGGCCGCCGCCGGTGCGCCAGCCGCTGAAGCTCTGCGCCAGCAGGTCCGTCATCGCCAGCGGGTCGAGGCTGATGGGGTCGGTCGTCTGATACAGGTTGCCCTGCAGGCATTGAAAGCGCAGGTGGCCGGCCATCAGCCCGTCGGCGATGCCCGATCGGCCGGGGTTCTCGCCCGTCACCGCGACGAAGGGCTTCAGATCGATCTGTCGCAGTTGATCGGGGCACTTGCGGACGATGGGCACCTCGGTGCCGTGCGGGTCGCGGTCGATACTGCCCCGCCCCGGGAAGTGCTTGGCCACCACTGCCAGGCGCCCCTGCGAGCCGGCCTGCACCCCACGGATGTATGCCCGGCCAAGCTGCCCGACCCAGAACGGATCGCCGCCGAAGACGCGCGGGCCGAGGTCGCCCTCCCCGCGCGGGCGCGGCGTCTCCATCACATCCAGCGCCGGGCCGAGCAGGAGTGAGATCCCCAGCGCCGACAACTCAGCGCCGGCGATGGAGCCGATCGCCTGCGCGCGGGCAGCGGACCACGTTGCGCCGACCGCCATCGGGCTGGGCAGATCGGTGAGGCCGGAGAGGATCTGAGCCGAGCCGGGCCCACCGCCGTGCTCGACGGCGATGAAGAGCGGGACGTACGGCGGCGCCGTCGCCTCGGGCGCGGCTCCCACGCCGCGGGCTGCAGCGACCGCGATGTTCTGGAGCGCCAGCGCCGTCTGCTGCACCTGCGCGGCGGCGTTGACGGTATCGGTGATGTTGTCGTTGGCCGCTACCAGTGCCACCCCGCCGATGTGGTACTGCGCGATGAGACGCTCGATCTCCGACCCGGCCGCCACCGACGAGCCAAAGTACGTCACCAGAAAAAGCTGGCCGACGCGCTCCACCGGCCCCATGCGCGCGAGGATCGCCCGCGCCGTGCCGGTTTGCGCTCGGGCGGGGATGGCGCCGAAGGTCAACGTGAAGATTAGGTTGAAAGCGAGCAGGAACTGTAGAAACTTCTTCACTGGCGCGATTGTACTCGCGCGAGTTGAGAAAATCCAACAACACAGCGGATTGAGGGAACGGATGAGCGGATTTGCCTGACCGCATTCCGCTCATCCGCTATCTCAATCCGCTGACAAGGCCGCCGCGCTCGATCATCGCCTGCACCGCCTCATGCGGGCTGAACCAGCGGATGGTCGGATCGGTGAGCTTGAACCAGTTAGCCTGGCGTCGCACGAAGACTCGCGTGTCGCGTTTGATCCGGCGCACGGCCTCGGCCAGATCACACTCGCCGCGCAGGTGCGCGCCGATCTGCCGGTAGCCCAGCGCCGACATCGCCGGCAGATCCCACCCGTAGCCGCGCGCGGCCAGCGCCCGCACTTCGTCCACCAGGCCGGCGGCCAGCATCGCCTCGACCCGCGCATCAATCCGCGCATACAGCTCGGCGCGTGGCAGGGCCAGGCCAATGGTGGTGATGTGATACGGCGGCGGGGATTTGCGGCGTTGCGCGACGAAGGACTGGCCGGTGGTCAGGGCGACTTCGAGCGCGCGGATGACGCGGCGCGGGTTGCGCACATCCACCACCGCAGCCGAGGCCGGGTCAACCGCCGCGAGTCGCTCAACTAATGAAGCGAGGCCTTCGCGTTGCAGTTGCGCCTCGAGTTCGGCGCGCAACTCGGGCGAGGGTTCGCCGCCGGGCGCTTGCCAGCCCTCGGTGATGGCGCGGATGTACTGGCCGGTGCCGCCCACCATCAACGGGAGTTTACGGCGCGCGTGAATGTCGCCGATAGCGCCAGTGGCTGCGGCCTGAACCTGGGCGAGGCTCCAGGCTTTGTCGGGGGTGGTCACATCCACCAGGTGATGCGGCACGCGCGCTCGTTCCTCGCGCGTCGGCTTGGCGGTGCCGATATCCATGCCGAGGTAGAGATAGCGCGAGTCCGCCGACACGATCTCGGCGTCGAGGCGCTCGGCGAGTTGTAACGCGAGCGCGGTCTTGCCCACGGCGGTCGGCCCGACGAGGACGAGGAGGGGTTGGGGGGTTGGCGAGCGGGGAATCGGGCCCTCAGCCGGTGACGGCGTTTTCGATGACAGCGATCCGCAACAGTTCACCGCGCGGCGAGAGTTCGACGGCGACGACGTCGAGCCGCCAATCCACCTCGGCGAGTTGATGTTCGGCCAGGTAGGCCTGCGCGGCGGCGAGCATGTGCGCGCGTTTGCGGGCGGTGATGGATTGTTCCGGCGTGCCATAGGTCGTGCCGCGCCGCGTGCGCACCTCGACGAAGACCCACGCACCGTCGCGCCGGGCGATGAGGTCAATCTCCCCCGCCGGGCAGCGATAGTTGCGCCCGACGATGGCATAGCCGAGGGCGGTCAGTTTTTCCGCCGCCAGGGCCTCACCGCGCCGGCCGAGGGTCACCCGTGTTTTCGCCATCGTGCTGCGCAGACGCAAACGTTGGCCCGCCCATGTCTTATGGCTCACCTTCGCTTTGCGGCTCGGTCGCGAACCAGCGGCGCATGTTGGCTTTGAACTTGTCCCACCGGCTGAGGCGTTGCCGGCGCTCGGCAGCGAGCCGCTGGTATTCCTCGAACACGCGCCGGCCCGTGCGCTGGATGTCGTATAGTCGCGCGTGCCCGCGGGCCGCCGCCCCCATCCGCGCGCGCATCTCCGGCTCCATCACCAGCCGCATGAGTTTGGCGGTGAAGGCGGCGATGTCGCCCGCACTGAGCAGGCCGTTCTCGCCGTCCACGATCGTGTCGGCGATGCCGGGCGAGGTGATGCCGAGGGCGGGCAGGCCGGAGGCCATCGCTTCGATCAGCGAGAAGGGATGCACCTCGGTGATCGAGGCGGTGACAAATACATCGCCCAGGCGGAGGTACGACGGCACGCGCTCGAACTCCACTCGCCCGATGAAACGCACGCGCTCGCCAAAGCCTGAATGTTCCGCCTGATCTTTGAGGTTCTCCAGCTCGGGCCCGCCGCCGACCAGGGCCAGCACGACGTGGGGCGCAGCGGCGGCCACACCGAAGAAGGCTCGCAACAGGAAGGTCAGGTTTTTTTCCTGGCTCAGGCGCCCGACGTACATCAGCACGAGCGCGTCGTCGGGCAGCCCTGCCTCCGCCCGCGTCAGCGGCGGCACGTTCTCGAACGGGGTGAAGTCGATGCCGTTGGGGATGACGCTGATCGGCGACTCGACGCCGAGGCCGCGCAGAACTTCGGCCAGCCCGGCCGAGGGCGCGATGACCAGATCGCATTGGGCGCAGAAGTTGGGCATGTAGGCGCGCAGAAAGGTCTCGCCGACGGCGTCGGGCAGCATTGACGGCAGGTAGTGATGGGCGTACAGGTCGAGGCGGGTGTGATTGGTGTACACGACCGGGATATTGTGCGGGCGACAGTAGCGCAGCGCCAGCGGCCCGCTGAGGAAGGGGTGATGGACATGGACCACATCCATCGATTGCAGTTTCTTCTGGGCCGGGGCCGAGTAGCGAAACGACACATGCAGGTTGAGGTCCATCATGCTCATCGGCAGGCCGGGCGAGCGCACCACGTATAACTCGTCGTCTTCATAGGCCTCATCGCCAAAGGTGAAGACAAAGACCTTGTGGCCCTGGGCCTCCAGCCAGCGCTTGTTCAGCGCGACGTAGTTCGTCACGCCGCTGATGTAGGGCTTGTACATGTCAACCATCATGCCGATCCGCATGGCGGGCTTCCTTCTTTGGCGAGGCGGTAGGGCTATGTTACACTATCCCCCGCAAAGCGCGTGAGAGCCATCAAGGGAGTGTGCGGATGTCCGTGGCCAGCATCTTCAAACAAACCGATATCTTCTCCGACCTGACCCCGGCCGAGCTGGAAGCCATCGCCGCGTTGTGTGACGAGAAGCGCTACAACACCGGGGATGTGGTCTTCGAGGAAAACTCCACCGGCGATGAGTTGTACATCATCGTCCAGGGCGAGGTGGATATTCAGGTCGACCCGGCGCTGGTCGGCGACGCCAACACCCCGCCGACCAGCCTGATCACCATCACCACGCTGCGGCGCGGCCAGTCGTTCGGCGAAATCGCGCTGGTCGATCAGGGCCTGCGCTCGGCGACGGCGCGCTGCGCGGCCAACAACACCACCGTCCTCGTCATCCCCCGTGACCGCCTGATCGCGCACTGCGAGCAACAGCCGGCCCTCGGCTATCGCCTGATGCGCAACCTGGCGGCTGACCTCGCCCTCAAGATCCGCAGCACCGACCTGCGCATCCGCGAAGAAATCCTTTACGGACGCAGGAGATAAGGATGGATGACTGAAGGTTGATGGTTGAAACCCGCCATCGGTCTTCAGTCATTGGCATGCACGCAGAACTGATCGCCATCGGCAGCGAGCTCGTCCTCGGCGAGATCGTGGATACGAACTCGGCCCACATCGCCCGCACCTTGCGCACCGTCGGCGTGGAGGTCGAACGCTTCAGCGCCATCGGCGACGAGGTGGGCCGCATCGCCGCGCTGGTGCGGGAGGCGGCGGGCCGCGCGGCCATCGTCATCACCACCGGCGGCCTCGGCCCGACCGTAGATGACCCCACCCGGGCCGCGATCGCCCAGGCCTTTGGCCGCGACCTCGAGTATCGCCCCGAACTCTGGCAGCAGATTGAGGACCGTTTCCGGCGCTTCGGGCGCACGCCGACCGAGAACAACCGCCAGCAGGCCTACGTGCCCGCCGGCGCGCTGCCCCTCGAAAACCCGGTCGGCACCGCGCCGTGCTTCATCGTCGAGCACGCGGGCGGGGTGGTGATCGCCCTGCCGGGTGTGCCGCGCGAAATGGAGCATATGCTGAGCACGCGCGTGCTGCCCTATCTGCGTGAGAAGTTCGCGCTCACCGGCGTCATCAAGGCCAGGGTGCTGCGCACGGTCGGCGTCGGCGAGAGCATGATCGATGTCGAAATCGGCGAGTTCGAGCGGCTGGCCAATCCCGTCGTCGGGCTGGCCGCGCACGCCGGCGCGGTGGATATCCGGATCACGGCCAGGGCGGAGAGCGAAGCTGAGGCCGACGGGCTGATCGCGCCGGTCGAGGCGCGGATTCGGGCGCGGCTGGCCGAGAAGTTCGGCGATGTGATCTACGCGGAGGATGCGGCCACGCTGGAGGAGTCGGTGGCGCAGCGGCTGGCCGAGCGCGGGGCCTCGCTCGCCATCACCGAGGACGGCGCACAGGGCCGGCTCAATGCGCGGCTGGCGACGTTGGCGCAGGCCGCGCAGGTCTATCGCGGCGCGGCGCCCCTCAACGGCACGCAGTCGCTGGCCGAGGCAGCCAGGCAGGTGCGGACGCAACGTGGCGCGGAACTCGGGCTGGCGCTGCGGGTGACGGTCACCGGCGAAAAGCGCACGATCGAAGTGGCGCTGGCCGAGGGCGGCGAAGTGCACGAGCACCGGCAGACGTACGGCGGCGCGCTCACCAACCTCAGCCAGTGGGCGACGACGGTGGCGCTGAATTTTCTGCGCTTGCGACTGGCAAAGCCGTAAACCGCAACGCTCCGCCCGCCCTCACCTTTTCGCCTATCTGCGCACGGGCTGCCTCGGAGCGCCACCATGCTGATCCCCCAATAGCCCGCATCTCGGCCAGCCAGCCCGCCGCTCTCGCTTCGGCCAGCACATATCCCGCCGGGTAAATCGAAAGCGCGTTGACGAACGGGTGCAGCCGCGCGAAGCCGGGCGGCATCGGCACGCCGGTGAAGCGGCGCATGTACAGGGCGAACCGCGCCTCGACCTCCGGCCAGCTCAGGTCATCGAGCCAGCCGTCCATCGCCGTCAATCCCGCCGCCGCCTGCCAGGTGTTGGTCAGCATCCGCTTGAAATGCGCGAAGGCCAACAGTTGCGTGATCGCTGCCTCGCCAAAGCCGAATTGCTCGCGCAGAAACCCCGGCTCAGCCAGCAAGTGCTCGAACAGCGTCGAGAAGGTCTCGTGCGTGCCGGAGTGAATCCAGTAGCGATCGACAAAGGGCAAATCCGCGCGGATGCCGGAGAAGTGCACGGCGTGGCCGAACTCGTGATAGAGCATATCCACGAGGTGGTGGGCGGAGGCGATGCGGACGGAGACGCGCACATCGCCCGGCGTCGCCACCGGGAAACAAAACGCGCCCGGATACTTGCGCGGGCGGTTCTCCGTATCTACCGGCACATGCCCCAGCGGGAAGCCGAGGCGCTCAAATGCCGCCAGCGTGGAGTTTACGGCCGAGAGCGCGGAGTACGCGGAGCTTGTTTTTCCCTCCGCGCTCTCGGCGTGCTCCGCGGTGAATAGATGCATCGTTGGCTCGTACATGCGGTTGAGGTACAGCGCGCGCAATTCGGCCGCGCCGGCCTCGCGCCCGAACACGGCCCGGCTCAGCGGCGACAGCGCGGCGCGGAACGGCTCAGCGGCGGCCTCGGCCGTGGCGAGCAGAAACGCGCGCAGGGCCTCGGGCGTCAGCCCCTCGCGCCAGCAGAACGTGTGAATGGGCGTCGTGCCGTGCGCGGCGAAATCCGCCCGCGCCTGATCGAGCCGCTGCGTCAGCGCGGGCACGATGGCCGCCGAGCGCTCGACGAGGTGCTCGAAGCCCGCCGCCAGGGTCGCCGCCTCGGGCGCTTCGCGCTCGAACGCCTTCCAGTTGCGCCACGTCAACGGCCCCTCCGAGCAGCGCCACTCCTCGGCGCGCACGTGTTCATCCATCGCCGCCGTCACCGCCTCATCGAGCGCCACGCGCCGCGCCTCCGACCAGCTTTCGAGGGCGAAGAACCGCGTGGCCGGGTCGGGATGATCGAGGCAGCGCGCATACAACCCGGTCAGCGCCGCCGCCGGGGCAGCGAAGCCGGCCGCCTCAACCTCCAACCCCGCACTCTCGGCGTACAACCATTGATTGAGGGCGATGGTGTGGCGTTCGAGTTCGTCTTCGAGATCACGCGTCATGCCGTCATTATGCCCGAAAACTTCATGCTACAATCCCTCGCATGAGCGATGCCCTTTATCTTGATTACGCCGCCACCACGCCGATTGACTCGCGCGTGCTCGAAGCGATGTTGCCCTATCTCGGCCTGCACTTCGGCAACCCATCGTCGGTGCACAGCTTTGGCCGGCGCGCCGAAAAGGGATTGGAGTCCGCCCGGCGGGCCGTCGCGCAAGTATTGAATTGCGCGCCGAGCGACATCATCTTCACCGGCTGCGGCAGCGAGGCCGATAACCTGGCCGTGCGCGGGATGGCGCTGGCGGCGCGCGAGCAGCGGCGCGCCAATCACCTCATCACCTCGCCCATCGAGCACGAAGCGGTGCTGGCCACGGTGCATCAGCTGCGCGATCACTTTGGCTTTGAGGTGACCGAGCTGCCGGTGGATTCAACCGGCCTGGTCAACCCGGACGAGGTGGGCCGGGCCCTCCGGCCCGACACCGCGCTGGTGGCCGTGATGTATGCCAACAACGAAATCGGCACCATCGAGCCGATCGCCGACATCGCCGCCATCTGCCGTGCGCGCGGGGTGCCGCTGCACACCGATGCCGTGCAGGCCGCCAGCCAGCTCGAAGTGGATGTGCAGAAGCTGGGCGTGACCAGCCTCGCGCTCGGCGCGCACAAGTTTTATGGCCCGAAGGGCGTGGGCGCGTTGTATGTGCGCGCGGGCACGCCGTTGCTGCCGGCGCAAACCGGCGGCGCGCACGAACACGGCCGGCGGGCCGGGACGCCCAACGTCGCGTACATCGTCGGGTTGGCCGAGGCGTTGCGCCTCACCGCCGAGGAACGCGAGACGCACAACGAGCGTTTCGCCGCGCTGCGCGAATACGTCATCGCCAGCGTGCTCAGCGCCATCCCACACAGCAAGGTCACCGGGCATCGCATGGAGCGGCTGCCCAATCACGCCTCGTTCGTCTTTGAGCACGTGAACGGGAATGATTTGTTGATGCATTTGGATGTAGCCGGGATCGCGGCCTCGTCGGGCTCGGCGTGCAAGACCGGCGACCCGCGGCCTTCCGGCGTGTTGCTCGCGCTCGGGCTGAGTGAGGCGTGGGCGCTCGGCTCGCTGCGCGTCACCGTCGGGCGCGAGACCGCGCGCGAGCACATCGAACGCCTGCGAGCGGCGCTTCCCGGCATCGTGCACACGCTGCGGGCCGAGCGCATGGCGATGGCATAGGCTCAAACGCGAAAGGACTGAGGGAAATGAAAAGCGAACTTGTCCAACTGACGGTCGCCATTGAGTTGCGGCCCGGCGAAAAGCTATCCTTGCCGCAGGAATTCGTCGAAGGTATCGGGCCGGGCCGCTGGTTGATCACCCTGCAGCCCGCCGTGAATGGCGGTTCGATCCGCGACCATCGGGCACTTCTGCGCAGTTATGTGCCCGAAGATGAGGGCCTATATGACGACGTTACGCGCGGGTGAGAACTGGATTGCGGAAATCACCTTCACGGACGGAAGCGCCTCAAAGAAGCGACCTGTATTGATTCTTTGGCTTGACGGAGTGGATGCTGTCGCTTGCGCCGTGACTTCCGCTGCGCCACGAACGCGCACAGATGTGGCGTTGCGCGATTGGCAGGTGGCTGGTCTCCGCGTTCCCTCAACCGCACGATTATCACGGCTCGACTGTGTTGAGCAGTCATTATTGATCGCCCGGCTCGGTAGCCTCTCAACCGGGGACGCCAGTCAGCTGAAGGGAGTCTGGGCCGCCGAGGTCAGTCCGGCCTTTTGAGCAGTAGATGGGAAACAAAGTCCGCGTCGTCGCCGCCATGTCGGGCGGTGTGGATAGTTCAGTGGCTGCCGCCTTGCTGGTGAAGCAGGGCTACGACGTCATCGGGTTGATGATGCGGTTGTGGGGCGAACCGGAACCCGGCGGCGGCCTGCACAACCGTTGCTGCTCGCCCGACAGTTTGGCCCAGGCGCGCCGCGTGGCCGAGATGCTCGACATCCCGTTCTACGCCATCGACGCGCAGCAGCCGTTCAAAAACAAGATCGTGGATTTCTTCGTGGACGGTTACCTTTCGGGCGTCACGCCCAACCCGTGCCTCGAATGTAATCGTCACATCCGGTGGGATTTCCTCCTCAACAAAGCCCTCTCGCTCGGCGCGGAGTATTTGGCGACGGGCCATTACGCGCGCGTGCGCCCCGTGCCTGTTGGGAGCGGGGCCGGGGGTGAGCCAGCCTCGTTCCAACTCCTCCGGGCCGTGGATGAGAAGAAGGATCAGGCCTACGTCCTCAGCGTGATGGGGCAGCCTCAGTTGCGCCGCGCCCTGTTCCCCATCGGCGGATACACGAAGGCCGAGGTGCGGGCGCTGGCGCGCGAGTTCGACCTGCCGGTGGCCGAGCGCGCGGAGAGCCAGGACCTGTGCTTCCTCGCGGACAACGACTATCGGCGCTTCCTTACGCAATACGCCGGAGACGGCCTGCGACCCGGCCCCATCATCCGCCGCGACGGCACGGTGCTCGGCCAGCATCAGGGCCTGCCGTTTTACACCATCGGCCAGCGCAAAGGCATCGGCGTCGCCGCCGCCGAGCCGCTGTACGTGATCGGCACGCAGCCAGCGGCCAACGCGCTGGTCGTGGGCACCGTCGAGGAGTTGGGCGGCGACCGGCTGACGGCGGGCCGCGTCAACTGGATCAGCGGGTCAGCGCCGAGCGCGCCGGTGGCGGCGCAGGTGAAGATCCGCTACAAAGCGCCGCCGATCCAGGCAACCATCACGCCCCTGCCCGGCCATCGGGTCGCGGTGAATTTCGCGCAGCGCCTGCGCGACATCACGCCGGGCCAGGCGGCGGTGGTCTACGACGGCGAGGTCTGCCTCGGCGGCGGCATTATCGAAAGGAGCAGCCCATGACGCTCCCCACCCTTTTCCTGGCGTTCGCGCTGGCAACGGTGTACGGCGCGGGATTTCATCTGTGGCAGGGCGGCGGCTCGCGCCGGTTGTTGCTCTATCTGCTGGCGGGCTGGCTGGGTTTCGCGCTGGGCCACTTCGTCGGCGAGTGGCTCGGGCTGGCGTTCCTGCGCCTCGGTGGGCTGAACGCGTTCACGGCCACGCTCGGCAGCGTGGTGGCGTTGTTCGCCGCGCGGTTCCTGGCGCTCAAGGAGAACGCCACCGCCAAGCCGTAGCCGGTGCGCCGCGCACGTTTCTTGCTCACCTCACAAACCTTCCCGGCTTTGCAGATTTGACTCGTTCGGGGTAAAACTACCTTACTTCTGTCCTCGACCTCGGGAGGGTCGCCGTGCGCGCCACAACTTACTCCATCCTCGTCCGCCTGTGTGCCGGGTTGGTTGCGCTGGTCGTCTGCCTGTTCGTCGTGACGACCGCACACGCTCAGGCTCAAACGCACGTCGTTCAGCCCGGTGAAAATCTCTTTCGCATCGGCCTGCGGTACGGCATCACCGTGGATCAGCTCATGCGGGCCAACGGGCTGACGAGCATCTACATCTACGCCGGCCAGACGCTCGTCATCCCCGGCGGCGACACGCCCGCTCCGGCCCCGGCCCCTGCGCCCGAACAGCCACAGCCCGCGCCTCAGGCCGTCGCGCCGAACGGCGAGCCGGTGTATCACCTCGTGCAGCGCGGCGAGACCTTATTCACCATCGGCCTGAGATACAACCTGCCGTGGACGAAGATCGCGTTGGCCAACAATATCTTTGGGGATCGGGTCTTCGCCGGCGCGCGGCTCCTCATCCCCACAACGGCCAGCACGGCCCCACAACCCGCGCCGACCGAGGCCGCCCCGGCGCCCAATCCCGAGCCGGCCGCCGCGCCGGTCGTGAACGATGGCAACATCGTGCACACGGTTCAGCGCGGCGACACGCTGTTCACCATCGGCCTGAAGTACAACGTGCAGTGGACGAGCATCCTCGCGCTCAACAACCTCGCCACCGAGTATATCTTCGCCGGCCAACGGTTGAAGATCCCGGCGCCCGGCCAGGTGGTGCCGGCTGCGAACGTGGCGCCGGTTGGCGGGCAAGGCCCGGTGAGCGGATACAGCGGCAAGTATTTCCTGATTGATCTGTCGGAGCAGCGGCTGTACGCCTTCGAAGGGCAGACGCTGGTGCGGAGCACGCTGATCTCCTCGGGCCGCTGGCCCACGCCGACCGTGCTGGGCACATATCAGGTTTACGCGCGCTACGAAGCCACGCGCATGGTCGGGCCGGGCTACGATCTGCCGAACGTCCCCTACACGATGTATTTCTACAAGGGTTACGGTTTGCATGGCACATATTGGCACAACAATTTTGGCACGCCGATGAGCCACGGTTGCGTCAACATGCCCACGCCCGAGGCGCAGTGGGCCTTCAACTGGTCCACTTACGGCACAACCGTCATCGTGCAGCAGTAGCGTATGGCGGATAGCCGATGGCAGGCGGTACGCTGTCGGCCCTCGGCTGTCAGCCCTCGACCAACCCCGTGCAACTTGAGAACAGAGTCACCCTCGTCACCGGCGCGGCGCGGCGCGTGGGGCGCGAGGTGGCGCTCGAAATGGCCAGGGCCGGCGCGCATACCGTCGTGCACTATCACACCTCGGAGGCGGCTGCGCGCGAGACGGCGGCGGCGATTGAGGCGCTGGGTGTGCGCGCGCTGGCGGTCCGCGCCGACCTCGGGCAGCCCGCCGAGATCAACGCCCTGTTTGCCCGTATCGCCGCCGCGTTCGGGGGCCTCGATGTACTGGTGAATTCCGCCTCGATCATGGAACGTGGTGAGGCGGCCAGCCTGCCCCTCGCCGATTGGCAACGCTCGCTCGACCTTAACCTCACCGCCCCGTTTCTGTGCGCTCAACTCGGCGCCCGTTCGATGCAGTCGCGCGACGGAGGCGTGATCGTCAACGTCACCGACGGCAGCGCGCTGCGCCCGTATGCGACCTATCCCGCGCACTCGGTGAGCAAGGCCGGGCTGGTGATGCTGACGCAAGTGCTGGCCAAGGCCTTCGCCCCGCGCATCCGCGTCAACGCCGTCAGCCCCGGCCCGGTGCTCAAGCCGGACGATATGGACGCGGCGACGTGGCAGCGCCTCGCCGGCCACACGCTTCTCAAACGCGAAGGTTCGGGCTATGATGTCGCCCGCGCCGTTCGCTTCCTCATCGAGAACGACTTCATCACCGGTGAAACGCTGGTCGTGGATGGCGGGGAAAGATTTCGCTGACCGTTTCAGTAACCAGATCACGGAAACCAGTCGCCAGTAAACATCAAATACTGACTACTGGCGTCTGGCGACTGACTTCTGACATGTCTGCCCGCAAAGACTTGCTGCTGAAACGCCTCACCGAAGAGGGTGAGCGAACGTTGAAGTATTTTGGCGCCCTCACCGAGGCGCAACTGGCGCAGGCCGTGTACGCCAGCGGGCCGGGGTGGGATGCGCGCGGCGTGCTCGCACACATGCTGTGGACGGAGCGCGCCTTCAACCATTACAACCGCGACGTCTTGAACGGCGGCCCCGGCGCGCCGGACGATTTCGATATTGACGGCTACAACGCCGAGCAGACGCCGGTGTACGCCAGCCACGCGGCGCCCGATTTGCTCAGCCAGTTCGAAGCCGAGCGCGCCGAGACGCTTCGCCTCGTCAGCCAATCCGCCGAGGCCGACTTTGACCGGCAAGCCTATCACCCGTTCCTCGGGCGGACGACGCTCGAGGAGATTCTGAAATTGCTTTACCGTCACACCATGCTGCACGCGCGCGATGTGCGCAAAGCGCTCGAGGCCGGGCAACCGCTCACCGCGGCCAGCGACGGGTGACGACCCACCGCATCCGACTTTCCAGCGAGGCCTGAATGACCGACCGCATTGACTCTATTCGCCAACGCATCGCCGCCGACCATGCGGCCAGCATGGCCGTCTTCAAAGGCCTGAGTCCCGAACAGTGGGCCGCGCCGGTGCCGTCGGAAGAAGACGCCCCGTGGACGGCGAAGGATGTGCTCGCGCACGTCGCCGTGTCGGAGGGCGGGCAGCTCAACGTCATCAACGGCGTGCTCACGGGCGGCGACCCCGTGCCGGCTGACTTCGACCTGGCCCGCTACAATCGCGGCTCGGTGAGGAAGCGCGCCGATAAGACCGTGGCCGATCATCTCCACGACATCGAGACCGGGCACGCGCAGGTGCTGGCCAGGCTCGGCGAGATCAGCGAGGCCGACCTCGACAGGACGGGCCGCCACGCGCGCGGCGACCGGCTGACGGTGGAGCAGTTCTTCATCCGCATCACCGAGCACCGCCGCCAGCACGCCGAGGAATTGCAGCGCGCGCTCGGGTTGTGACGCTGCGCTGTGGCATGGCGCGAGCGAGCGTGCTGCCCGCGCCATTCGAGGCAAGGGTTCTGTGGCGAAACTCGTCGCCTTCCTCCGCATCGCCCGGCCGCATTTCCTCCTCGGCGGCCTCGGCCTGTTTGCCCTCGGCGCGCTCGTGGCGCAATTCGAGGGCTGGACGCTCACCATCGAGCGCTATGCCCTCGGGCAGGGCCTCATCACCGCCCTGCAATTGATGGCCCATTATCTCAACGAGTATTGGGATGAGGCCGGCGACCGGCGCAACACGCGGCGCACCTGGTTCTCGGGGGGCAGCGGCGTGCTGGCCGAGAAGGGCCTGGCGCGCGAGACGGTTTTCGCGGCGGCGATGGTCAACCTGGCGGTGGCGGTGGCGATCGGGGTCTACCTCGTCACGCAACGCTTCAGCCCGGCCCTCCTCATCATCATCAGCCTCATCGCCCTCGGACTGTTCTTTCAGTCAACGCCGCCGGTCGCGCTGATGGGAAGCGGCTACGGTGAACTGATCACGGCGATTGTGTTCGCCGGCCTGGTGCCCGCCTTTGCCCATTTGTTGTGGAGCCCGCTGGCCAGCGCGCAGATTATGCTGGCGACCGGCCCGCTGGTGCTGCTGCACATCGCCATGCTCATCGCCTTCGGCCTGCCCGATTACGAGGCCGACAAAGCCAGCGACAAGCAGACGCTGGTGGTGCGGCTCGGCCAGGCCGGCGCAGCCTCACTGCACAACGCGCTGCTCGTGCTGGCGCTGGTGCTGGCCGCCGCCGCCACTTTCGCCGGATTGCCGCCGCGGGTGGCGATCTCGCTCGCCCTGTGCGCGCCGCTGGTCGTGTTACAGATTCTGCTGGTGCGCCGGCTGCGCGAGGGCCAGGGCTCATCCTTCGCCCAACTCACCCTGCTTGCCGCGCTCACCTTCGGGCTGAGCGTGTATTTCGTGGCGTTCAGTTACTGGGTCTTGGGAAGCTCGATCTGAGCCTGCCGGAGCATGCCTGAGTTCTTCACCGTCCTCCCGCCGGAGGCCGCGCTGGCGAAGTGGTTCGAGCATGTGCCCGCCGCCGCGCAACCGGAAACCGTCGCCCTGGCCGACGCGCTCGACCGCGTGACGGCCGCCTCCATCCGCGCCACCGCCGCCGTCCCCGCCTTCCCGCGTTCGACCATGGATGGTTATGCCGTGCGCGCCGCCGACACCTTCGGCGCAAGCCAGACCTTGCCGATGTACCTGGCTGTGATCGGTGAGGTGCCGATGGGGCGCGCCCCGGCCATCAACCTTCAGCCTGCGACGTGCGCCCTGGTGCACACCGGCGGCATGTTGCCCGACGGCGCCGACGCGGTGGTGATGATCGAGGTCACGCAGCAGTCGCGCGAGAACGAAATCGAAGTGCTCAGGGCCGTCGCGCCGGGCGAAAACGTTTTGCGGGTGGGCGACGATATTGCTGAGGGGATGGAGATGCTGCCGGCCGGCCACCGGCTGCGGCCGCAGGATTTGGGCGGGCTGGCCGCGGTCGGGATTGTGCGTGTGACGGTGGCCCGCCGGCCGCGCATCGCCCTGCTGGCGACCGGCGATGAGGTCGTGCCGCCCGACGTCAAGCCCGCGCCGGGGCAGATCCGCGATGTGAACTCATACGCGGTGGCCGGGCAAATCGCCCATGCGGGCGGCGCGCCCGTTCGCTGCGGCATTGCCCCCGACGATTACGAGGCGCTGCTTACGATGGCCCGCGCGGCGCTCGACAACGCCGACATGCTCGTGCTCTCGGCGGGCAGTTCGGTCAGCGTGCGCGACATGACGGCGGACGTCATCAACGCGCTGGGCCAGCCGGGGATGTTGGTGCACGGGGTGGCCCTCAAACCGGGGAAGCCCGCGATCCTCGCGGTGTGCGGCGGCAAGCCCGTCGTCGGCCTGCCCGGCAACCCGGTGAGCGCGATGGTGGTGGCGGACCTGTTCGTGGTCCCGGCGGTGCAGCGGCTGCAGGGCGCGATAGCTTCGACCCCACGACAGGCCATGCGCGCGAAACTCACGCACAACCTGCCCTCGCAGGCCGGTCGCGTGGATTACACCCCTGCCCGCCTCGTCACCCGCAACGGCGAACGGTGGGCCGAGCCGGTATTCGGCAGGAGCAATCAAATCTTCACCCTCGTCCTCGCCGACGGCATGATCATCACTCCCGCCGACGCGAACGGCCTGCAAGCCGGCGAGATGGTGGAGGTGAGGCTGTTTTGAGCGGCTGGCCTTATGGCGGTGATGGGGCGGCGGGCGGCGCGGGGCCGAGCCGTTTCTCCATAAGCCACGACGGCTCCTCAACGCGTCGCTGCACCCCGTCGGCATCCACGTAATGCCAGATGCCGGCGTCCTCCGCATATACGTCGTAACCCAGGCGTTCATACAACCGGCGCGCGTCTGAGTTGCTCTGCGCGACTGCGATCACCGCTTTGACGAAACCCCGGCGCAACAACTCGGCCTCGGCAGCGGCCATGAGTTGTTGGCCGATTCCGCGCCGGCGCCATTCGGGTTTGACCCGAAACGCGTAGACGTAGCCGCGTTTGCCGCCGGCGCCGAGCCAGTCGCTCCCCTCCTGCAACTGCACAAAGACCTGCCCGATCACCGTTTGGTCGGCTTCCGCCAGCAACATCAGCCGCCGGCCCTTGCGAACGTCATCGAACGTCTGCCGGTACACGCGGCGATAGCGGCGATAGGCGCCGTCCCACTCGAGCGCGGGCAAGTCGCTTTCACGGGCCGGCCGGATGCGGACGAGGGTGGCAGTATCCACGGTTCAGATGGCGAGCAGAAAGGAGACGTTCACTTTCTACCCTCTCCCTGTTTGCTCGTGAGCATGCTCTCCAACAACTTACGTTCCCCTGCTTCGCCCGTCACCTCCCCATCGAGCCGCGCGGCCCGCAGCGCCCACAACAGTTCCTTGAAATGCGGGCCGGGAGTCAGGCCGAGGGCGATCAAATCATCGCCCGTCATCGCCGGGCGGAGGAAACGCAGGCGCGCGGCGTACGCATGGATCGCGGCGCGCGCGGCGGGCTGCGCGACGTAAGCGGCGATGACGCCCAACTCGCTGAGCGGGTCGAGCGCGGCGACGACGGCGCTCGGTCGAGTCGCGGTGATGGCCAACCGGCTCTCGCCCACAGCCTGTTCGACCGCGCGCGGCGCGTTCACCCGCGCCATCGCGGCGGCCCAATCGGCCTCGGTGGCGGAGCGCAACAGCAAGGCCCAATAGGCTGCATCCGGCTCCGGCGCGGAGGGCAGCCCCCACTCACGCCACGGCAACTGCGGCAGGCACGCGGCGTCACCGGCCTCCGCCGCCTCCCATCGCAGCGCCGGGTGAACGCGCGCCAGGACATCGAGTTGCCGAAGTCGCGCCAGCATCGCGATCACGTTCGGCTCGCGGAAAATCAACTCGAACTCGTGCCGCACCCGGTCGGGCGAAAGGGCGGCGAGCGGCGCGTCGGGGAGGAGGGCCAGCGTCTCGGGCGCGATGCGGAAGCCAAGCCGCTGCTCGTAGCGCACGGCGCGGAACAGTCGGGTCGGATCATCGCGGAAGCTGAGGGGATGGAGCGCGCGGATCGTCTGCTCGGCGAGGTCGGCCCGCCCGTTCAACGGGTCGTGCAGTTCCCCGAGGTGGGCGTCGTCGAGCCGCAGCGCCAGGGCGTTGAGGGTGAAGTCGCGTCGCCACAAATCCTGCGCCAACGTCGCGGGGGTGCGCACGACCGGCAGTTGCGCCGGTTGCGGGTACGACTCGGTGCGGGCGCTGGCCAGGTCAAAGCTGATTCCGTCGGGCGTCGTCCAAACGGCGGTGCGGAAGGGCGCATGCACCGTCACCGCGCCGCCCCACTCGCGTTGGGCAGCCGTCGCCAGCGCCGGCGCATCGCCCTCGACAACGAGATCGAAATCGTCGGGCGTGAGGCCGAGCAACAGATCGCGCACAAAGCCGCCGGCGAGATACAGCGGCAGGCCGCGCGCCTCGGCCAGGGCGCGCACCCGGTCCAGCCACAGGCGACGTTCGGGGGGGACGCTGCGCTCAAAGCGCTCACGCAGTTCGGCGGGCGACATGGGCGGGATTATACTCGCGGCCCCCCGCTCCCCTCGCGCAACCGCGGCGGCAGGAGACGGGTTAGGGACTTCCTTGCATCCGCGATGAACTTCACTATACTCAGCCTCGTGCCATCGGTTTACTATCAGGCAGCGGGCGGGATCGTGGTGCGCGGGCCCGAGGCGCTGGTTTTGCGCAAGACGGCCAGAGATGAGTGGGTGTTGCCCAAGGGTCACGTCGAGGCCGGCGAGTCGCTCGAGGCCGCTGCCCTGCGCGAGACGCGCGAGGAGACCGGCTACCGGCATCCGCGTATCGTGGCAGCGCTCGGCACGCTGCGGGCCGAGTTCGATCTGCCTGACCGGCGTGTGACCCGCGACGAGAGTTACTTCCTGATGGAACTGGACAGCGAGGCCCGCGACGACGACCCGGCGCACGCGGACGCCCACGACGACTCGGCGGCCTTCGAGCGGCACTGGCTGCCGCTGGCCGAGGCGGCCGAGCGCTTGAGCTTCGAGCCAGCGCGCACCTTCATGCGGCGCGCACACCAACAGGTAATGTCACGGACATGAATTTGGGCGACCATCGCTGGTGGCAACGCACGGGCGTGCTCCTCATCATCGCCGGCTTCGGGCTGTGGTTCCTCGCCGGCTTCTTCGGCGCGGGCGCGGTGGATAGCGGCGTGGGCAGCGACAGCGGGAGTTCGGGCGGCGGCTGGTTCGACAGCGGCACGTCGGCGTCAGGTTCCGATAGCTCAGGCGGCTGGTGGGATAGCGGCAGCTCCGGCTCCGACAGCAGCGGGTGGGATTCGGGCGGCTCGGATGCCGGGTCGTGGGATTTCGGCGGCTCGGATTCCGGCTCGTGGGATTCGGGCGGCGACGACGGGGGCAGTTGGGACTCGGGCGGCGATGATTCGGGATCGTGGTGAGCGCGCATGGAAGCCTTAGGCACCCTTTCGATTTGCGCCGGTTTTCTCTTTGTCTTCATCGGCACCATCATCCAGTTGACGCAGGGCATTAAGCTCGGCGGCGCAACAGCCAGGACCGTCGCGCGGCCCACCCCGACGCCGACCGTTCAGCGCGCAGGAGGCACGATGCACGATCGCTACGCCAACGCCCGGCCCGGGCAGAGCGCGACCTTTCAACATCCGAAGCGCGGCGAACTCAGCGCCAAAGTCCTGGGCGTGATCGAGTACGCCGAGTTGACGCAGAAACAGCGCGGCGGCAACGCGCCGTGGGTGCCGACCGGCAACCGTTTCGTCGCGTTGTGGATGAGCGATTACATGCTGTACGAGTGGCAGGACCGGCTGTATTTGTTTGATGAAGCCCAGTCGCTCAGCGATCAACAGATCAACGAGAGCTTTCTGCCGGCGGCCAAACAATACGGCCAGAGCGGGCAGACGGCCAGGGTGACTTTCGCCTGGCCGCCGCTGACCTGGACGGTGAGCGACATCGGGCGCTTTGGCGTGTTGCGGGCCGAGGGCGAGGGCCTGCGGCTGAGCGCCAACGCGCAGGGTCGCTTCATTCACGCCGACGGCGAGGATGGCCGTGTGCTCGTCGTCGAGGATTATCAGGCCGGCGGCGGCGGGCTGGATACGGTCTGGCAGGGCTGGAAGATCAGCTGGGACGCGGTGAAGAAGATTTGGTAGCGACGTTCCGATGGAGCGCCTCACCTTGACGGAGACCCTATGAGAAATCCAAACGTCATCGCCATCGCCATATTATTCGTTGCCCTGCTGGTCGGGCAGGCGCTGGCCATGCTCATCAACCCTTCGGGCTACTTTCAGTTCTTGGCCTCGCTCCGCATCGTCCTCAGCCAGATCGCGTTCTGGGGCCCGATCATCGCCCTCATCGCCGGGGCGCTGATCTTTGCGGTGTTGCGGCTCCTGGGCTTCAACTCGCTCGAAGAGATTCGGCTGGAATCGGTGGAGCAGAACAACCCGACCCCGGCCATCATCTTTGCCGGCACACTCATTGCCAGCCTGCTGTTTCTGGCCCTGCTGATTCGGCCTTAACTTCCCTAACTCCAACCTAACCCAACACAAAACGGGCCTGGCAGCGGGGTAAAATTCGCACAGATGCAGGAGCGAGGAGCGTGATGGGAACAATATGTGGATAGTAACGATCCGTTCCCCCAAAGGGGAGCCGCGCGAGTATGTGCTCAAAGCCGGCAAAACCACCATCGGCCGCAAATCCGATAGCGATATCCCCCTGCCCGACGAATCGGCCTCGCGCGCTCACGCCGAGTTTGTTTACGACCCCACCGAGAACAGCGTCACGCTGGTGGACGCCGGCAGCACCAACGGCACCTTTGTCAACCGTGAACGCCTGCATCAACCGCGCCGGCTGACGACCGATGACCAGGTTCGCATCGGCCAGCACGTCCTCACGCTCTCCAAACGCGATACACAACCCAAGCCCGGCGCGGAGGGCGACAGCCTGCCCGGCACGCAGCCGCTCACGCGCGATCTGCTGCTCGAGTCGCTCGATCACCACGCCGTGCTGTTGTACGAGGTGTCGCAGCGCCTCAACACCGTCATCGATCTCGACACCGCGCTGCGCGAGGTCTCCGACATGATGCGGGTGGCGATGGGCGCGGACAAATGCCAGGTCATCCTGGCCGAGCGTTTCAGCCAACTGCACGACCTGGGCTTCCCGGTCTCCATCGCCCGTATGGCGCTCGATCAGCGCTCGGCCGTCATCATCCCCGACGCGCAATCCGACCCGCAACTGGGCAAGAGCACGCTCCTCATGCGCATCCGCTCGGCGATGTGCGTGCCGGTGATGAGCGGAGAAAAAGTCGTCGCCCTGGTGTACGTCTACAAGACCCGCCCGCTGGCCCGCCCCTTCGATCAAAACGATCTGCAACTCGCCATCGCCATCAGCCACCAGGCCGCGCTCACCATCCAGCGGACGCGGCTGCTCGAACACGTCCGCAAAGAGCAGCGCATCCGCCAGTTGCTGCAACGCTTCCTCTCGCCGCCCGAGGCGGAGTATTTGCTGCAGGAGTACCTGCAGACCGGCTCGCTCCCGCCGCTGGCCGAGAAGACGTTGACCGTCGTTTTCGCCGACATATCGGACTCGACGCGGCTGGCCGAGCGCATCGGCGCGCGCCGCTTCAGCGAGATCCTCAGCCGCTACTATCAACTGATGACGGATGTGGTCTTCGAGAACGGCGGCCTGCTCAACAAATACATCGGCGATGGGGTGATGGCGGTCTTCGGCGTGGCCACCCAGCGCCCCAACCCGGAGGAGCGCGCCGTGCGCAGCGCCCTCGATATGCTCAACCGCGTCGAGTCACTGGCGCTGGCGGAGGCCGAGCCGATTGAGATGGGCGTCGGCGTCAACACCGGCATCGCCATGGCCGGCTACGTCGGCACCGATGAACGCATCGAGTTCACCGTGCTCGGCGACACCGTCAATGTTGCGCAGCGTCTGCAATCGAGCGCGCGGCCCAACCGCGTCCTGGTCGGCCCGCTGACGTATCAATCCATCAGCAACGGCCAAAACGCCGGGCCGAAGTTCAACATCGCCTCCGTCGGCACGCTCGAGGTCAGGGGCCGCGCCCAGGGGGTCGAGGCCTTTGAGGTCACGCGGGGGTAACGGCGGAGCGCGTTGCCCGCGCGATAGCGAGCCGGGAGCAGATCGCGGGCCGTGCACATGCACGGCCCGTTTTTTGTTGCCGCACTTCCGCGGCAGATATAATCTGCCGCAGGAGTGCGTTGCGCGCGGCGTGTGCACTTCCACCCGGAGACTCCACCATGGCAAACGAATTCACCTTTGGCGGCGAGATCGTGTGGCGCCCCACGCCCGAACACATCGCCCGCGCCAATCTCACACGCTTCATGGCGCAACACGGGCTGGCAAGCTACGACGCGCTGATGCAACGCTCGACGACCGATATCGCCTGGTTCACCGAGGCGGTGCTGAAGTTCCTCGACATTCGCTTTGCCACGCCGTACACGCACGTGGTGGATTTGACTCGCGGGCCGCAGTGGCCGCGCTGGTGCGTGGGCGGCCGGCTCAACATCACCCAGACCTGCATCGACGCCCACTACGCCGACCCCAGGCGCGCCAATCGCCCGGCCATCGTGTGGGAGGGTGAGGAGGGCGCCACGCAAACGCTGACGTATGCCGGCTTGTATCGCGAGGTCAACCACTGCACCAACGCGCTGCGGCAATTGGGATTCAAAAAGGGTGACGCCATCGGGTTGTTCATGCCGATGACGCCGGAGATCGTCATCGCCCTGCTGGCGATTGTGCGGCTGGGCGGGATCGTATTGCCGCTCTTCAGCGGCTACGGCGCGGGCGCCATCGTTTCGCGGATGAACGACGCCGGCGCGGTTGGCCTGATCACGGCGGATGGTTTTTTCCGCCGGGGCGCGCTCGTGTCGATGAAGCCGGTCGTTGACGAGGCCGCCGCGCAAATCCCAACCCTGCGCGAGGTCATCGTCTTTCGGCGCGCGGGCAACCCGGTCGAGATGAAGGGCGGGCGCGACCAGTGGTGGCACGACCTCGTGCCCATGCAGTCGGGCTTCGCCGAGGCCGAGATCGTGGACGCCGAAGACCCGCTGATGATCATCTACACCTCCGGCACCACCGGCCGGCCGAAAGGCGCGGTGCACACGCACTGCGGTTTCCCGGTCAAGGCCGCGCAGGATATGGCCTTCGGCACCGATGTCCATCCCGAAGACGTGATGTTCTGGTTCAGCGACATGGGTTGGATGATGGGACCGTGGCTTGTCTTTGGCGCGACGATCCTCGGCGCAACAATGTTTTTGTACGATGGCGCGCCCGACTATCCCGGCCCCGGCCGGCTGTGGGCGCTGGCCGCGCGGCACGGGCTGACGCACATGGGGATTTCGCCGACGCTGGTGCGGGCGCTGATTAAATTTGGCGATGCGCCGGCCCGTGAGCATGACCTCGGTGCGCTGCGGTTCTTCGCCTCCACCGGCGAGCCGTGGAATCCGGACCCGTGGCTGTGGCTCTTCCACGTCGTCGGGCAGGGCAAGCGACCGATCATCAATTACTCGGGCGGCACCGAGATTTCGGGCGGCATCGTCATGGCCAACCCGCTGCTGCCCCTTAAACCCTGCGCCTTTTCTGCCCCCTGCCCCGGCATCGCGGCGGATGTGGTTGACGAGACCGGCCATCCGGTGCGCGACGCGGTCGGCGAATTAGTGATCCGTCAACCGTGGATCGGGATGACGCGCGGTTTTTGGAAAGACCCGCAGCGGTACGAGGCGACGTATTGGAGCCGGTTTCCGGGGCTGTGGGTGCACGGCGACTTCGCGGCCATTGATGGCGACGGGCAGTGGTACATCCTCGGGCGAAGCGACGACACGATCAAAGTGGCGGGCAAGCGCCTCGGCCCGGCGGAGATCGAGTCGATCCTGGTCGCCCATCCGGCGGTGGTCGAGGCTGCCGCCATCGCTGTTCCGGATGAGGTGAAGGGCAGCGAGGTGGTGTGCTTCTGCGTGCTGCGGCCGGGGCACGCGCCGGGCGATGAACTGCGCGAGGCCCTCAAAGCGCGGGTGGCTGCCGAGCTGGGCAAGCCGCTCAAACCGCGCGACCTGCGTTTCGTCCGCGATCTCCCCAGGACCCGCAACGCCAAAGTCATGCGCCGCCTCATCCGCGCCGCCTACCTCGGCCAGCCGCTCGGCGATACGTCGTCGCTCGAAAACCCGCAAGCGGTGGAGGAGGTTGCGCGAGCGGCCTAGCACAGGACGGCGCTGAGCTGCTGCAACCGCGCCTCGGCCGTACCGCACATCGGTGAGCGGAGGTACGGGCGGGTGACGGATGCCCTCATCCCACTGCCCCGGTTGATCCGACTTTCGACAACCACATCGCCAACCGGCCCGGCCCGTGATACAGTTGCTCGATGCCTGTCGCTTTGTGGTGGGTCCGGCGTGACTTGCGCCTGACGGATAACCAGGCCCTGCACGCCGCGTTGCGGCACGGCGAGGTCGTGCCCGTTTTCATCCTCGACCCCAATGTGCTCAACTCGCGCTATCACGCCCGCGCCGAGAAACGCCGCGCGTTTCTGTTTGCCGGCCTGCGCGTGCTCGACACGGCCCTGCGCGAACTCGGCGCGCGCCTGATCGTGCGCGAAGGCGAGCCGGTCGACGAGTTGACTCGACTGCAACGCGAGGTCGGCGCGACGGCGATCTTCGCTGAGGAGGACTTCAGCCCGCACGCCCGCGCCCGTGATGCCGCTATCCAAAAGGAGTTATCCCTCGCCCTCACCGGCGGCGTCACGGTGCGGCATCCGACCGGCGTGCAAAAGACGGGCGGCGGCCCGTACACCGTCTTCACCCCGTTCAGCAAGGCATGGAAGGCGCTGACGCCGATCACACCGCGTGACGTGTTGCCGGCGCCGCCCGCCATCCCGTTTCCAGAGATCGGTCGCTCGCTCTCTACGATCGAGCCGCCCCGGTTGAGGCCGCCGGGCGTCTTTCCGCCGGGTGAGGTCGAAGCGCAGCGTCGTCTCGAACGCTTCACCCATCAAGCGATTTTCGACTACGCCGAGGGCCGCAACCAATTGGATATCGACGGCACGTCGGCGCTCTCGCCGTATTTTCGATTCGGGATGATGTCGGCGCGGGCAGCGGCGGTGGCTGCGCTCGAAGCGATGCGGGTCGCCCCGAGCGACGCGGCCCGCCGGGGCGCAGAGACCTGGCTCAACGAGTTGATATGGCGGGAGTTTTATCTCCATATCCTTTACAACTTCCCGCATGTGTTGCGGACGGCCTTCAATCCCTCGTTGCGCCACATCGCGTGGCGCGACGCCCCCGCGGATTTTGACGCCTGGAAGACAGGCCACACCGGCTACCCCATCGTGGATGCCTGCATGCGGCAGTTGGCCGAAACCGGTTGGATGCACAATCGCGGGCGGATGATCGTGGCCTCGTTCCTCGTCAAGGATTTGCTCATCAATTGGCAGCGCGGTGAGCAGTGGTTTATGGACGGGTTGGTGGACGGCGACCCAGCCGCGAACAACGGCGGCTGGCAGTGGACGGCGGGCGTGGGCACCGACGCCGCCCCGTATTTCCGCATTTTCAATCCGGTGCTGCAAAGCGCCAGGTTCGACCCGCGCGGGCGCTTCATCCGTCGCTACGTGCCCGAGCTTGCCGCCGTCCCCGACCGCTTCATTCACGAGCCGGGGAAGATGCCGGTCGCCGAGCAACGTGGGTGCGGGGTGCTGATTGGCCAAACGTATCCCGCGCCGCTGCTGGAGCACGCGGCGGTGAAGGCGCGCACGTTGGCGGCGTACAAACAATCGCAACGCCTCGGCTGAACAGGCTGTGGCGTACAATTCATGGCGTCAGTTGAGCCGGCGAGGAAAGGCCCCTATGCATAGCCACCGAATGGAACTCGACCGCACACACCCCAGCGGCGTGGAGGAGTGGTATTGCCCCACCTGTGGCCGGCGTTTCGTCGCGCAGTGGGCGCCCGAGACGCGCCGGCTGATCCTCGATCCGGGCGATGCCCACATCCCCCATCGCGGCGGCGACGCGAGCCTGACGATCACCGTCGGGCCGGGCGATGGCGAGCACGCCCCACCGCTCAGCGACGCCGAAGCAAACAGCCCGTGGGCCGACTGGCTCAATAGCCTGGATCTTGACCCGCCCGGTGACGATCCCGCCTCAGCCGACGCAGAGTAACGTCAGTTCGGGATAAGGCCGCGCCCAACTACGCGGCTTGCGGAGAAGCTACGGCGCATCCTGAGCGGAGGCCCGCCTGCTCTTGGCGGGCCGCAGTCGAAGGAGCGCCGCTCCGCTCAGGGTGCTTGTTTTATTCTGTGTTATCCCGAACTCACGCAGAGTAAAGCCCGGAGCGAATTGGGCTCGTTCCGGGCTTTGCGCCGTGGCCCCCTTGCGAGGAGGAGAGGTTACGGGGCGTCGTAGAATTGCAGCAAGGGTGTTTCCTCGAAGCCGGCCATGCGAGTCGGCACGCCGAGGTTCTGATGCAGGATGGCCACCACCAGTTTGTAGACGCCGGCCTGCGGCACGAGGCCGCCCGCGATGTTCAGGGTGGCCGTGTAGTTGCGGACGAGGGCCGGCGGCGCAGCGCTCACCGGGATGGTCGTAGTCGCCACCTGGCCTTCAAAGCCGGGACCCATCGACTCGAGCAGCACGTTCACGCGCCAGTCGCCACCGACAGCGGGCGCGATCCCGCCCGAGATGTTCCAGTCGATGCGCACGCTCCAACCTTCGGCGCGGCGGATGACGGTGTTGGGATTGGGCCCGGAGTCAAAGGTCTGCAGCGAGGTGATCGCACCGGCCAGATTGAGCGGTGTGAGAGACTGAAAAGCGGACATGGGAACTTCCCCTTTCTGGGAATGATGTGTGTTGAAATGCCAACCACTTCCGGAGAGTGTTCAGCGCGGATTTGACAAGGGCCCCTGCGCCATCCGCAAGATCGGTGTTAGGTGATCTCACTCGGATAAACGCCGGCCGGCTGAAATTGCGGCACAGCTTCCTGGCAACCGGATTCTGGCGGCGGATCCGGTGCGGCGGTTTTGGATCCCGGCCAGCGCGCATCGCTATCATTTCAGCGAGCAGTGAGCTTTGCCAGCATCGCCAGTGTGGCCTCTACGACCTGAGCCTGCTGAACCACGCGCGTCGTCTGCGGCACCGCATCACCGGGCTGGCCAGTGTAGTAGCCGAATTGCTCGTGGTTGCCGCCGGCGATTGCGACGAACACGGCCCCGGCTGGCAGCCGCGATTGCGCCTGAGCCGAGATGTAGTCAGCGCGCGTGGTCTCCAGCGCCCCGTATACTGAGAGCGCAGCCAACGGCTGGCCCGAGACATTACTGTTTGCGTAGCTCGCCCACAGGTAAAGGCCCTGCACTGCACCCGGATTTTTGGCCGCGTACTCGACCGCGGCCACACCGCCCAGCGAGTGCCCTCCGATTGCCCAACGTTTGATCGCAGGATATGCGGCCTGCACCGGCGCAGCACCCTCCACATTCAACAGAGCCAGATTGAGCGGCATTGGCACGATTACGGTGAGATAGCCCTGCTCGGCGATGGCCCGCATCGCCGGGGCGTAGGCCGCCGGTGGCACACGCCCACCAGGATAGAAGATCACGCCGGCCTGCGGTTCCGCGTTGAGCGGCGTAAACGTCAACCAGCCGCCGGCCTCGGAAAACTCGACCGACTCGCTCGAGCGCAGCGCCGCCGACGCCTCAGGCATCAGGGTCGCCGGCGTCGCCAGAAACACAAAGGCCCCGATCAGGGCGGCTGCCGCCATCAGCGCCGCGATCACCGCCACGCGTTGGATCGTTTTCTTCACTGGTCGTTCTCGTCCTGTGTGCGATAGAATGCTATGAGTTGTATCACCTGGCCTTCAATCCTTCACACCTATTGGAAATCCGATGCTCGACTTCACCCCTGTGCGCGAAAAGACCCTCACCATGTCCGAGTTGGTCAAGGACCTCACCCGCGATGATTTACGGCGCTTGACCAATGCGATGGTGGACCGACAGCTCGGCCTCATCGCCGAGTCCACCGACGTCGACGTGACCTTTGTGCCGTCAGACCCAAACGCCAGGGACGACGCCGCTGCCACCGCCGAGGAGGTCAACCTGGCGTGGACGCTTGGGCACGTCATCGTGCATGCCACGGCCTCGTCGGAGGAGGCCGCCTTCCTCGCGCAGATGCTGGCCTGCGGCGTGTCGCTGCCCGACAAAATCCGGTTGCGCTCCGAAACCGATTGGGAGCTCGTCACGACCATCGCCCAATGCCGGGCGCGGCTCGAAGAGAGCCGCCGGATGCGGCTGGCCACGCTCGACGTGTGGCCGGATAAACATTATTTGCGCAACACTTACTTCCTTGGGGAGAGTGCTCCGGCCGTGGGCGCCGTCGAGCGTTTTGTGCGCGGCCTGTCTCACGACGATAGCCACCTCGGCCAGATTGCGGACATCGCGCGGCAGGCCAGGGCGGCGCGAGCGCAGCTCGTCATCGGCTGAAAACCGGAAAGACAGGCTGACTTCTCGCCTTCATTTCCCCTGTTTCCCCAACCACTCCAGCAACGCCGCGTTGAACGCCGCCGGGTCCTCCTCCATCGGCAGGTGGCCGGTGTCGGGGATGAGGACGAGTTCGGCTTGCGGGAGCGCGGCGCGCAACGCTTCGGCGCGCGTCGCCGGTATCCACGGGTCCTGGTCGCCCCACACGATGAGCACCGGCGCGGTGATGGTGCCCACCGGTTGGGCCAGCGTGTTCCTGCCGCCGTCGCGCAGCACGCCGAGCAGCGCCAGGTCCCAATCCTTCATCTTCATCACTTTGAGATACGCCTCCTCGACCTCGGGCGTCACGACCTCTTTTACGAAATAGGCCGAGAGTTGAGTCTGCGCCATCCGCTCGCGCGTGACAAATCCGCGCAACACCAGCTGGCCCCAGCGTTGCAGCGGTGGAAATTGCGCCAGCGTGCCCAGTTGGGCCGGCACGCCGACGATGGACGAGCCGCCACCCCCCTGCCCCGCGCCCTCCGGGCCGCGCACCGCCCCATCCACAAACACCAGCGCCGACACGGCCTGGGGGTGACGTTGCGCGATGTGAGCGATGACGCTGCCGCCCATGCTATGGCCGACCAGCGTGCCGCGCGGCATCCCGACCGCCGCCATGACCCCGACGACAAAGTCCGCCTGTGAGGCGTGATCGAAGCGCAGATCGAAACTTTTATCCGAATGCCCAAAGCCGGCGAGATCGAGCGCGAGCACACGATAGCCCGCCTGCGCCAGCGCCGGGAGGGTGTAGCGCCACGTGTACGTGAGTCCGCCAAAACCGTGCACCAGCACGACCGGCGGGCCATCGGGCGGGCCGGCCTCCTCGATGAAGGTGCGGATGCCGTTGGCGGTGAGGAAGCGCCCATTGGTTGGCGCGAGCTGGGCGGGGTCGAGATCGGGTTGCGCCGGCAACGGGATGAGGTAGGGCGCGACCAGCAGAGCGACCACCGGCGTCACGAGCAACCCTCCGATTCGTATGAGCCAGCGGCGCGCCATGTATGCTTCGTCCTCGTTGGAAGTCTCAACCCAATTGTCTCAGATTTTGCATTGACGCTCCCATAGCGCGGGAGTAGAATGCGCTCGGTTGAGTCAACGCCACTATGAACGCTGACAGTTCCGACCCGAGTCATAAACGCACCGCCTCCCCATCCTGGTCGGTCGGCTGATACCCGCGCGCCTGCCTGAGAGTGCGCCCCTCAGTCACTGTGGGCTGGGAGGCGCATTCTTTCGTTTACCGGAGGCCGCCATGGATCAAGTGCTGATCGACTCCGCCCTCGAGCGGGTCCGCGCCGCGCTGGAAGCCGGCAACGTCGAGGACGCCGTGGCGGTGCTCAACCACCTGCACCCGGCCGACCGCGCCGAGGCCTTCTCCGATCTCCCCAAAGACGAACAAGACGAAATCCTGCCTCGGCTCGACCCGGAGGAGGCCGCCGAGCTGTTGGAGGAACTCGAAGACGACGAAGCCGCCGAGGCCGCTGCCTCGCTCTCGGCTGAAACGCTGGCCGACGTGCTCGACGAGATGGAGCCGGATGCCGCCGCCGACATCCTCGGCGACCTGTCGAAGGAACAGGCCGAATCGACGCTGGCGCAGATGGAGGAGGCCGACGAGGTGCGCCCGCTGCTGGCCCACCCCGACGACACCGCCGGCGGCCTGATGACGAGCGAGTTCTTCGCGCTGCGGCGCCAGATGACGGCCCAGAAGGCGATTGACTTTCTGCGCGAACGCGAGCTGGACGGCGCCTCACCGTACTACTTGTACGTGGTGGATCGCTTCAACAAACTCATCGGCGTGGTCGGCCTGCGCGACCTGATCACCGCCCCGCCCGAGGCCACCATCGAGGCCATCATGCGCCGCGACATCCGCAGTGTGCCGGTTGGCACCGATCAGGAGGAAGTGGCGCGGCTGATGAAGAAGTACAGTCTGCTCGCGCTGCCAGTGGTGGATGCGGACGGGAAGCTCGCCGGTGTCATCAAAAGCACCGACATCGTGCATGTGGTCGAAGAGGAAGCGCAGGAGGACCTGTATCGTCTCGCCAACGTCTCCGATGGTGACCTGAGCGTGTGGAGCCCGGTGCGGCTGGCGGTGAGCCGCCGGCTGCCGTGGCTGGTCGTCAACTTGTTCACGGCCTTCCTCGCTGCCGGCGTCATCGGGCTGTTCGAAAACACCATCGCCCGGGTCGCGCTTCTGGCCGTCTTTCAATCCATCGTCGCCGGGCAGGGCGGCAACGCGGGCACGCAAACGCTGGCGCTGATGGTGCGCGGCATCGCCGTCGGCGAGATCGAGTTCAGGGACGCCGGCGGCGCCATCCTGCGCGAGGTCGGTATCGGCGTCATCCACGGCGCCGTCGTCGGCGTGCTGGTCGCCCTGGGCGCGTGGGCGTGGAAGGGGATACCGGTGCTCGGCCTGTGCATCGGCCTGGCGATGATCGGCAACATGATCGCCGCGGGCGTCGCCGGCACCCTCGTGCCGCTGACCCTCAAGGCCCTGCGGCTGGACCCGGCGCTGGCCTCCGCCGTGATCGTGACGACGGTAACGGATTGCGTAGGTTTCGGGTTATTCCTCGGGCTGGCGACGTTGTTTCTGCCGTATCTGGCTTGACGGGTGCACGCCAAGTTTGTCAGCCAGTGGGCAGACCGGCGCGGTCTTCGAGACCG
>CAZSNP010000054.1:0-34399 GCA_964608265.1 uncultured Anaerolineales bacterium
CGGCTGGGCGTTGAGTCCTCAACTCCGAACAAAGTGCAGCGTCTGATACTTCTTCCGCAGCGCCACCACATCACCCTTCACTTTCTCGGGTTCTTCGTTTTTCACCAGCAGGCGGCAGATCAGTTCCGCGACATCGGGCATCACCTCGGGCGTGAAGCCCCAGCGCGTGAGTTCCTGCGTGCCGAGCCGCACCGCATTCCAATCGCCCTCGATGGCGGGCAGCGGCAGCCCGATCCCGCTCACAAGGATGTTTGCCTTCTCCATCAGCCGCGATGCTTTGGTGCCGCCGCCCCACTGGTGCGCGGGCAGGGCGATGTGATGCGAGACGGTGAAGCCGCGCCCCGAGACTGCGTGAACCGGGCAGCCGCGCGAAAAGAGCGCCGCCGCCAGCGCCTGTGCGTTGCGGATGCACATGGCCGCGTATTCCTTGCCGTGCTCGCGCAGGTCGAGCGCGGCGAGGATGAGCGCCGCGGTCTTGCTCAAATCGAAGTTGGCCGTCAGGCCGGGGTACGCAATCGCATCGAGGCGTTGCGCGAGTTCAGCCTCGTTGGTCAACACGAGGCCGGCGGGCGGCCCGCCGAAGGATTTGTACGTCGAGGTCGTCATCAGGTGCGCGCCCTCAGCCAGCGGCTGCTGAAACGCGCCGCTCGCGATCAGCCCGCTCATGTGCGCGGCGTCGTACATCACATATGCGCCCACCTCGTCGGCGATGCGGCGCACCGCGGCCACATCGTACGGGAAAAGGCACAGGCTGCCGGCGACGACGATGAGCCTGGGCTTCAACTCACGCACCTTCTCGCGCAACGCCGAGAGATCAATCTCCAGCCGCTCGCCGTCGTAGGGCACGTCGTGAATCTCAAGCCCGTACAGCCCCGCCGCGCCCTGGGCGTGATGGGTGACGTGCCCGGCGGCCTCGGTCGGGAAGGACAGGATGCGGTCGCCGGGTTTGGCGCACGCCATGAACGCATACAGGTTCGCCAGCGAGCCGCTGCCCACGCGGTACTCCACGTAGCGACAATCGAACAGCTCCCTGAGAACCTCCATCGCGATGATCTCCAGTTGCTCGGCGTACTGCATCCCCATCTCGTACTTGTCGCCGGGGTAGCCGAGGCTGGGCCGGTTGCCGACGCTCGCTGACAGCAACTTCGCCGCGCGCGGGTTCAGCGTGTTCGTGCCCGCGTACAGGTTGAGGCACTCGCGATCCATGAAACGCTCGTGCTGCTTGAGCAAACCGTGGACTTCGTCTTCGAGTTGTTCGGCGTTCAGGGCGCGATACCGCGCGGCGTGCTGCACGATAGACTCTTCGAGCGCGGCGGGCACCCACGGGCGGCTAAGCGATTCAGGCATAACGTCTCCGATAATAAGTTGCCGTTGTGCCGATAATAGCCTCAAATGATTGTTCGCGCTTGATGAACAGCGGTAAAGTTGTAACGGCAATGAGCGCAGAGCAAAACCTGCTCTCTTCGCGCCCTTCGCGGTTCAAAAGGATTCACACAATGCAACGTGCCCGGGACTTAATCACCCACATCGACATCACCCTCACCCGCTGGATGGCGCGCTACGGCGTCGCCGCGCTGCGGGTCAGCCTCGGCATCGTCTTCTTCTGGTTCGGCGTGCTCAAGTTCTTCCCCGGCCTCAGCCCGGCGCAGGATCTGGCGACGCGGACGATTGACATGCTGACGTTCGGCCTCGTGCCGCCGAATGTCAGCATCCCGGTGCTCGCGGCCTGGGAATGCGCCATCGGTCTCGGCCTGATCACCGGGCTGTTCATGCGCGCCACGCTGCTGCTGCTCTTGCTGCAAATGCTCGGCACGGTGACGCCGCTGTTCTTCTTCCCCGCCGAAACCTTCACGCGCATTCCGTACGCGCCCACCCTCGAGGGGCAGTACATCATCAAGAACATCGTGCTCGTCACCGCTGCGATTGTGCTGGGTGCGACCGTGCGCGGCGGCGATGTCGTGGCCGACCCCGAGATCGCGCGGCTGGCAAAGTAGGCCTCATCCCTGGCATTGAGGGTGTTTGACGACGTTAGACACCCGTCTCTCGCGCGCAGGAGACGGGCCGGGGGTGAGGGCCGAGGGCGTATACTTGCGCCGTGCCGCCCATCCCCCTGCACGTTCATTCGTATTACTCGCTGCTCGAAGGCGTGGCCTCGCCCGAGGCGCTGGCCCAGGCCGCCGCGCGCGCCGGCCTGCCTGCCCTCGCCCTCACCGACCACCACTCGCTCACCGGCGCCGTCGAGTTCGTCGAGGCCTGCCGCCTCGCTCACATCCGTCCGCTGCTTGGCCTCGTCGTGGATGTGCAGCCTCCCCCCTCTCCCAAAGGGAGAGGGGCCGGGGGTGAGGGCTCCCCGCTCGTCCTCCTCGCCGCCGATGCGGGCGGCTGGGCCAACCTCTGCCGCCTCAGCACCCTCGTCCACCAAACCGATTCGCTCACCGTGGCCTTCGACGCTCTGGCGCAACACGGTGCTGGATTGATCTGCCTCACCGGCGGAACGCGCGGGCGATTGACGCAACTGGCGCGCGAGGATGAAAGCGCCGCAACGCAATGGCTCGGCGCGCTGCACGAAATTTTCGCCGATCGGCTGTATGTCGAACTGCAACGCCACACCCCCGAAGACGACGCGGCGCTTCCCACATTGACCCGGCTCGCCGAAGCGCACGCGGCGCCCACCGCCGCCACGCAGTCGATCTTTTACCTCACGCCCGATCAATCGCGCTTGCAGCGCACTCTCGCCGCCATCCGCACCATCACGCCGGTGAATGAGTTGAGCGATGACGAACTCGCGCCCTCGAACGCGCACTGGCTCGCGCCCGTTGCGCTGGAGTCGCGGTTCGCCGAACACCCGCGCGCGCTGGCCGCCACCGAGGAGATCGCCGCGCGCTGCACCTTCGAGCTGCCGCTCGGCCAGCCGCACTATCCCGAGATCAAGCTGCAGCCGGGCCAGACCGCGCCGAACGTGTTGCGTGAGAAAGCGTACGCCGGCGCGCGCGATCTGTACGGAGAACTCACGCCCGCCATCACCGCGCGGCTCGATCACGAGTTGAGCGTGATCGCGGAGCGCGGTTACGCCCCGCTCTTCCTCATCATGGAGGACGTGCTCGGGTACGCGCGGCGGGCCGGCGTGCCCATCTCCTCGCGCGGCTCGGCGGCCTCGTCGCTGGTCGCGCACTGCCTCGGCCTCACCGCCCCCGATCCCATCCGGCTCGATCTGTACTTCGAGCGCTTCCTCAATCCCGCCCGCAGCACGCCGCCGGATATTGACACCGACCTGTGTTCGCGCCGCCGCGAGCAGGTGCTGCGTTACGTCTTCGACGCCTACGGCGCCGACCGCGTGGCGATGGTGGCGACGATCGTGCGCTTCCGCGAACGCTCGGCGTTGCGCGAGGTGGCCAAGGCATACGGCCTGCCGCCGAAGAACGTGAGCGAACTCGTCGAGGCGCTGCCCGACTATTGGTATCGCAACCCGGGCGAATACAAACGCGGTCGGGGCGATGATCCGTTCGCCGTATTGCGCGAACGGTATCCGTCCCCGGTGCATCGCGCCATCTTTGACGATGCCGCGCAGCTCATCAAATGGCCGCGCCACCTCTCGGTGCATCCGGGCGGTGTCGTCATCACGCCCGGCCCCATCACCGACCGCGTCGCCACGCAGCCCGCGAGCAACGGCGTCACCATCACGCAATTCGATATGGAGGCCGTCGAGCACCTCGGCCTGATCAAAATGGATTTGCTCGGCATCCGCGGGCTGACAGTGATCGGGGATGTGGCCGAGGCGCTGCGCGCGCGCGAACCGGCTGTAGGGGCGGGCGTGCAAAGCGTGCGAACTCGTTCGCGCGCTTTGCCAGTCCCCGCCCGGCTTGTCCCTGCCCTCGGGCGACCACAAGGGTTGCCCCTACGGGTGTTGGATGATATCGCCGGCGACGACGCCGCGACGCGCGACCTCGTGCGGGCCGCGCGCACCATCGGCTGCTTTCAAATCGAAAGCCCCGGCATGAGGGCCACGCTGCGCGAGATCAACGCCGGCAGCATTGACGATTTGATGACGGCGCTCGCCCTCTACCGCCCCGGCCCCATCGTCGGCGGGATGAAGGACTCGTTTGTGCGCCGGCATCTCGGCAAAGAAAAGGTCGAGCACATCCATCCGGCTCTGTCGTCGCTGCTGGCGGACACCTTCGGCGTCATCCTGTATCAGGAGCAGGTGCTGCGCATCGCGCACAACCTCGCCGGCATGAGCATGGCCGACGCCGATTTGCTGCGCCGGGCGATGAGCCACTTCGACCCCGGCGAGCGGATGAAGACGCTGCGGCTGAGTTTCATCGAAGGCGCGCAACAGAACAGCGGCGTGCCGGCGGAGGTCGGCGCGCGGGTGTGGGAGCTGATGGCGGCCTTTGCGGGCTACGGCTTTCCGAAGGCACACGCGGCCTCGTATGCCATCGTGGCGTGGCGTGCGGCGTGGTGCAAGGCGCACGTCCCCGCCGAGTTTATGGCGGCGGTGCTGGCGAACTGGGGCGGCTACTACTCGCAGCGCGTCTACCTCACCGAGGCGCGGCGCATGGGCTTGCGGATTCATCCGCCGCACGTCAATCACTCGCGGCAGGAGTTCAGCGTGATGTACGACCACGGCCAGCCGCACCTGTACATGGGCCTCAATCAAGTGCGCGAGCTTACGCAGCGCACGCAGCAAACGATCCTCCGCGAGCGACCCTTTGGCTCGTTGCCGGATTTTCTCGTGCGGGTGGATCCGCGCGCCGCCGAGGTCAAGAACCTCGTCAAGGTCGGGGCCTTTGAAGGACTGGGCAACATCCCCGCGCTGCTGCGGCAACTACAAACGCAGGACTGGCAGCCCGGCCAGTTCACGCTCTTCGGCGCGGAGGCGGCGGGCGGGGAGGATTGGTCACTGCCCGAGAAAGTCTCGGCGCAGAACGAGTTGCTCGGCGCGAGCGTGTCGGCGCACCCGCTCGAACTCGTGGCCGATCAACTGGCCGGCACGCTCACCACCGTCGAGGCAGTGGCCCGCCTCGGGCAACGGATCAAGGTGGCGGGCATGCGGCAGACCTGGCGCAAGAGCCGCACCGCGCGCGGCGAGGACATCTACTTCATGACGCTCGAAGATTTGGACGGGATGCTCGATGTCGTCATCTTCGGCGACGTGTACCGCCGCCACCGCAGCGTGTTCTCCGCCGGCCCCGGCCCGTACATCCTCGAGGGCCTGCTCGAAACCGACCCCGAGCGCGAGGAGCCCGTGCTGCGCGCCGAGCGGGTGTGGCCGGTGGCGTAGGGGCGAGGCATGCGTCGCCCCTACGTCAAAACCGGCTCCACAAAAACTGGTTGGTCACTTCGTGATGGAACATGATCTCGGCGCGTTTGATGCGGGCGCCGAGCAGACGCGGGCAGCGGTCGGCGGAGGCCTGCTTGAGCTCGGCAAACTTGTCGCGCACCTCCGCGCCCAGCTGCGCCGCCGTGAGAGCGCTGCCTGAGAAGTTGGCGATGGCGGTGTAGATGTTATCGGGGAGGTAGCGCTCCTGCGCGCGGATGCCGGCGGTCAGTGGACCTTCGAGGCCGGTGCGCAGCAACGTGTACATCGTCAGATACGGATTGGCATCCGGCGCGACCGAGCGCACCTCCACCCGCGCCGACTTCTCGTTGCCGATGGGGATGCGGACCATCGAGCCGCGATCGGTGGGCGAGGCCTTGATTTGGTTCGGGGCCTCGAAGTGCGGGTCGAGCCGGCGATAGGAATTGACGCTGCTGTTGAGCACCAGGCACACGTCGTTGGCGCTGGTGAGGATGCGATCAATAAACTGCCACGCCAATTCGGAGAGGCCCTCCGCGCCTTTGGCATCGTAGAACAGATTCTGGCTGCCCTTCGACACCGAGAGGTTGGTGTGCATGCCGTTGCCGTTCACGCCCGTCACCGGCTTGGGCAAGAAGCTGGCCGTGGCGTCGAGCCGCTGCGCCACCTGCCGGCAGATGAGCTTGTAGAGCAAAATCTGGTCGGCGGCGATGCCCGCCTCGGTGTACGAGTAGTTCATCTCGAACTGCGACGGCGCGACCTCGGGGTGATCCTTCTCGTTGGCGAAGCCCATCGCACGTTGCACCTCGGCGGCCGAGTCGATGAAGGTGCGCAGCGGGTCGCCGGGCAGCGAGTGATAGTAGCCGCCGGTGCTGACGAAGTCGAACGCGCCGTTCTCGAAGTAGTGCTGCTCGGCGTGGCGGGTCTTGAAGAGGAAGCCCTCGATCTCGTTGGCGGCGTTGCACGTCAGGCCCTGCTGATCGAACAGCCCCTGCGTATACGCCTTCAGCCGCGCGCGGATGTCGGCGGGATACGGCGAGCCGTCCTTCTCCAGCACGTCGCCGAAGACCAGCACCTTGCCCGGGCCGAACACATCGGCGGGCAGATAGTAGAACGCGGCCCAATCCACCGCGAGCCGCAGGTCTGATTCCGCCTGGCGTGAGAAGCCGCGAATCGAGGAACCGTCGAAGGTCAGGTTATCCGCCGACTTGAGCAGAAACTTCTTGTCGTAGTCGAGCATGTGCAACCGGCCCTCGAGGTCGGAGAAGCACACGGTCACGGCCTTGATCCGCTTCTCGTCGGTCAGCGCCTTCATGCGCGCCTCGCGGCTCTTCTCCGCCGGGGTGCGCGCCGAACGCTCGGCCTTGATCTGCAAATTGAGTTCTTCGAGTTGGTCGTAGGGGATTTCGAGAAAGTCACGCAAGGGGGTGGTCATGGGAAATGGGTCTCCAAAAAGATGGGGCGATTGTACGGAGCGTCGCGGAAGCCGTGAAGGGCAACGTATCCAACGAAAGGCGGGTGGTTTTCGTCAGCGCGAGGCGATGGGCCGTTGTTCCTTCAACACCGCCCGCACCAGCAGCCGGTTGGCGTATGTCCTGGTCGAGCCGTCCCAATCGGTGCACGTCATCAACAACAACACGTTGCCATCGTTGACATACAGCTCCTTCACATCGTTCGGGGGCACGCGCCCGCGCTCGGTCACTTCGTAGACGTACTCAATGCCATCGGCCCGATAGAGGATTTCGAGGCCGGCGCGCGCGCTCTCGAGGTCGGCGAACGCGCCGCGACTGTAATCGCGCCGGGTGATGTGGCCGATCAAGACCATCCCAAAAACATCCCCCGGCCGCGCACCCGTCGTCATCAACCAGCCCACCTGCCCATCGAGGCCGGAGATATCCCACTGCTCGTCGCGAATGGGGATGGTGATGACGGGCTCGTTGACGTTGAAGGTGGGGATGAGGAGGCGCGGCGGCTCGGGTGTGGTCGTCGGCTCGACGAGGGCGAGCGCGGTGAGGGTCTGCGCTGCCGGCGTGGCGGAGGCGGTGGCCGGCGGGAAGGTCGGCGTGGGCGCGACGGCTGCGCTGCCCAACGCGCGCGCCGAGGCGAACCCGGTCACGACCTCCGGCCAATTCAGCACCAGCCCGGCCAGCGCGCCGAGCAACAGCCCGCCGGCGAGGCCCCGCGACAGCCAAATCAACCACCGGTTTGGCCGGAGGGCCTGGATCAACAAACTCAGGGCCAGCGCCAGGCCGCCGAGAAATGCCCCCAGTACGATCAGCCAGTGAATTTCCACTCGCGTGGAAACCCCAAGGGTCGTCGAGACCCTTAGGGTTTGAGGCAACGAAGTTGCTTACTTTGAGAGCAGTCGCCGGCGGAGCAGCCACCACACGCCGGGCGGCAACGCGGCGGCCAACAACGCCAGGCCGATGGTCGGCCACGGCCCCGGCGCAAAACCGGTCTGCGGCAGGAGGTCCGGCACCGTTTGCAGGGTGATCTGATTCGAGGTGCGGCGCAGCGTGTTGTTGACGATCAGCGAAGCGGTATTAAGGATGGGATTCGGCGGCTGCACGTTGTCATTGACGCGCGTTTGCAGCGTGCACGTCACGGTCTGGCCGGCGTTGATGGTGCCGAGGTTGAAGTTCACCACGCGGTTCACGCCGTCGTAGGCCACCTCGCCCTGGCTGCAATTTGCGCCGACGTAGCCGAGCGCCAGATCCAGCCCGTCGGACATGACGACGTTGGGGGCATCCTCACTGCCGAGATTGCGCACGGTGAGGGTGAACTCGATCAACGCGCCGACGTTGGCGACATTGCTGCTGGCCGTTTTGGAAAAGTCGAGGTCAATCCCGCTGGAGGGCGGCCCGGGTGTCTCGGTCGGGCCGGGGGTGCCGGGTGTTTCGGTCGGGCCGGGGGTGGAGGTGATGGGCGTGGGCGAGGGCGTGTTGGTCACGGCGGCCAGCACCGCGGGAACCGCGGCCGGCAACAGCACCGCACCGATCAACAGCACAGCAAGGGCGATGAAACCGAGTCGAGCGAGACGCATACATCCTCCGAACGAGAATCGCTAGCGGCGAATAACCGGCAAATAAACCGGGAACCCGGGGTCAATGGTCAAGTCCGCCCGCGTCGCCGGGTCACCGAACAAGGTAAAGGTGTCGAGCAAATCCGGGGCGGTGTTGGCCGCAGCCAGCGCCAGCTTGCCCGCGAGCGTGGCCGCTCCGACCTCTGGCTGCCCGTTGCCGTAGACCCGGCCCAGAAATGCGTTCGCCAGCACATCGTGGCCGGTGGCCACTCCCAGACCGCTCGGCCCCCAGACGGCCACCGCGCCGCCGTTGGCCTTCACCAGCAGCGCCTCATCCAACGCCGTCAGGCCGGGCGAATGAAACGTGCCGGTCAAACAGGTCAGGTGCAGGGCGACGGGATAGCGGCCCACATTGGTCAGCCCGCCCACGTCGTCAATGTGAAAAATACGCTCGGCCGTCCACTGGTGATTGGAGGCGTGGCCATTGTACACCACCAACCCGGCGCCGGCGTTCCAACGGCCCAGGACGGCCTGCACGGTCGGCGTCACGGGTGAGGCGGTCACGATCTGCTGAGCGCCGAAGGGCGCAGCAATATGCGTGCCAGCCAGCGCCTGCGACAGTTGAGGAAAGTTACCGGCGGCGTCGGCGTTGTCGGAGACAAAGGCGACGGTGGCGTTCCACGTGCCGACGAACGGCGCGGTCTCCGCCGGCACGATTTTGTTGATGACGGCCGAGGCCTCGGCGACGGTGTTCACCGGCAGGCGCCCGAGGAGGAGGTCGGGCAGCGCGTCAGCCCCATCCACCGTCACGTAGCGATTGTCCGCCGCCGTCTCGCCGATCCACGGATCGACCACCTCGAGGTACGGCGGGATGAACGTCGCAAACGACTGGGCGCGATAGCGCTTCGGGTCTGCCGCGCCATCGCCGACGAGCAGCACATATTCGGGGCGCGGGCTCCACGTCGCGTACGCGTTGGCGATGTACGCGCGGATGGCCTCGGGCGAGACGCGCCCATCCGCCGCATCGTAGATCGCCTGCACGTTCTCGACCACGACGCTCAGGCCCTGCGCCTGGCGGAGCGTGACCAGCGGCGCGAGTTGCCCGGTGAAGTTGGGATGGGTGATGACGAGGTACCGTGCGCCGCTGACCGCTTGCGGCGGGATGGCCAAACGCACGCGGGTGGGGGATAGCAAACCCTGAGCGTTGCTCACTACGTACCGGCGCGGCAAACTGGCCGCCGGGTCGCCGAAGGTGCTGCCGCTCAAATCCGTCAGCCGCACCGGCGCCCCGGCCTCGGTCACATCATACGCGCGCAGGCCATTGGCACTGGCCAGGTAGAGGGTGTACGCGCGCTGGGTTGTCTCGCCGGTGAAGAGCACGCTGTTGCCGGTGGCCGCGCTGCCGCGCGCGTAACGGATGGCGAGGGCATCGAACCACGCGCCCTCGATCAGCAGCCCGCCCGCCAGCGACAGCCGCACGGAGTTATTGCCGTTGAGCAGCCCGCCCGCCGGGATGGTGACGGTGTGGGTGTAGGCTTCCTTACCATCCCAGGCTGCCAGGCTGGGCGCAGCGTTGTTGAGCGCAACGTTGACGCGGTGATCGGGCGCCTGCGCGACGGCGGTGTAGCCGATGAACCAGGTGGTGAGCGTGGCGGGCTGAGTGGTGTTGACGGTCGGCAACGCGAAGGGCACCTCCAGCGTCAACCGGTCGGTTTGCCGCAACACCTCCCACGCCCAGCGGTCGCCGTCTCGGCCCGCCGGCAGTGGCGCACAGTTACACTCCGGCATGTACAGCGCGTTGGTCTCGAAGAGCTGCTCCACCCAGGCGTTGCCCGCCGGCAGGCCGCCGGGAACGGCAGCGCGCGAAGTCATGCGCAAGCCGGATCCATTTTCAACCGTCAGCGAATAAACATCCACCGTTGAATAGCGGCTGAAGCGCGGACTGGCGAAGAAGATGAAGCGTTCGCCCGGCTCGAACATCGCATCGGCATCGCCCTCCCACTCCAGCGCCACTTCGACGCCGGCATGTCGCAAGCGCACACTGGCCGGATCGGCGCCGGCGAGTGAGTAACCGGCCGCCGTCAGCGCTTCGTAGGTGATCGTCGTGAGGCCGGTTTGCGTTACTTCGATGAGGGCGCGCGGCACAACATTTTGAGGTTCGCCGGGCGCAGCGGAGGCGGGCCAGGCGACTTGCACCTGGGTCGGGTTCACGACCGCCGCCGCGACGGTTTCAACCAAGCCATCACCCTGCGTGTCGTGCTCCGCCAAGGATGCGCTGAATCGGATGGTCGCGCGCACCCGCGTCGTCACCCGCAGCCCACCGCCCTCGGGCCGCGCGGGATAAAAGGTCACGCGGGCCAAACGCACGCCGCGCGCCACGCCGATCTCCTCCAGCTCGACGACGTCAAACGCAACGGGCAGCGCCTCGGCCGCCGCATACGCCCCACCGATCACCTCGCCATCCTGGTTGCGTTGCGCGCCCGCCGGTTGCGGTGCGATGACGAGCGGCGCCGGCAACGCTTGCGTCACATCTTCGTGGGCCTCGAGCGCGAGGCTGGCCTCGCCCTGCGGCGGCAGCGCGATGAGGACCGAGGCGAACGGCAGGCGCGGCAGGCCGGGCGTGTTGAGGGTGTCGTATCCCGCCAGCGTAATCGTCGTCCCTTCGCGGTCGAGCGAGAAAGCCGGCGCGGGTGCGCGCCACTCGAGCGTCAGTCCATCGGCATTGAGAGTGACCTGGGGCCGACCCGCCCCCGCAGCACTGACCGATTGCACGGCCAACGGAGTCGTCAAGGTCAGCGCGGCCAGCGCCATCAAATGGATGAATGAGGTTCGGTGGGAAGGCATCGCGCGCAAGTATAGCGCAGCCGTTGGGCGACGACTCGCGCCTGAACTGGCCGGTCATACACGGCCCTGACCGAAGTACTGCCCGCCAACATACCGCAGAAAAACAAGCTGAAACGGCCTTAACTTGGTTGGCGGAGTCACTCACCTTCCCCACCCAAACCCTACCGTCGCTGAAGATGGATTCCCCTATATTGAGCGCAGTGAAGTCTCCCCGGCCAGTGAGCGGCAAGCACTCTCCCCAGCAAGCCCTCACTGGCCACTCCCTTTAATCAACCTGGCGCAAAATGATCAGCAACAAAAACGCCGTCGAGTTGACGGCGTATTTCGCGTTGCATGCCGTTGGCGCGGTCGCGCTCACGGCCCGATGTAGGTCAGCGTGCGCGCGACGACGTCGTCGAAATAGTACGTGCCCGTCGTGCCGCTATCCACATTCGCGACCGTGCCCAACCGAATCTGAAAGACCGAGCGGGTGTCGTTGTCGATCCCGCTCACGGTGCCGACCGCCGCGCCGTCCACATACAGCGCCAGGCTGCCGTTGTTCGCTCCCGCGCCGCTGGCTGCAATCCAGTCGATTTCCAGCGCATGCTCGGCATCCGTGATCGTTGTCCAGGTGGTGTTCGACCAGGTCGAGGCGTCGTTGCGCGCGCGGCCACGAATTTGATACACGCCGCTCGAGTTGCGAAACTCAACCCGCACTACGGTGGTGCCGCTGCTGGTGTTGCCGTGAAAAATGAAGTGTGCATCGCCACTCGTCATAGCGACGGAGTTCGGGTCGAAGTAAAAGCGCAGGCGCAGCCGCGCCACGGCCGCCGTGAAGTCTTTGATGACGTGGCTGTTGGTGCTGCCATCGTTGGCGATCGCCAGCCCTTGCGCGCCGGTCAGGGCCGCGCCAGCGTTGACGGAGGTCGAGCCGTTGCTGCCCGTCCACGCCGAGGTGTTGCCGCTCTCGAAACCATCGGCGAAGATCTGGTCGGGCGGCACGGTTGCGGTGGGTGTCGCCGTCGGCGGCAACGTGTGGGTGGGCGAGGGTGTGAGGCTCGCCGTTGCGGTCGCCGTGGCCGTGGGCGTGTTCGTCGGTGGAGCGGTGAGGGTCGGGGTGGCTGTTTCCTCCGGTTCCGGCGTTTCGGGGATGGGGGTGTTGGTAGGGCCGGAGGGCGGCGTGTTGCTCGGCGGCGCGCCGGGCGTGTTGGTGCGGGTTAAGGTCGGGGTCACGGTCGCCGGGCCGCCGGGGGTGTTCGTGGCGGTCGGGCTGCCACTGCTGCCCGGCTGCCCGATAGCGGCGATGACGTTGCTAAAGGTGTTGCCGGTGCCGCGCCCCAGAATGCTCACCACGACGAGCACCACCATCCCCACCAGCACCACAATCAACCCATATTCGATCAACCCCTGCCCGTGTTCAAACCGTCCCTGACCTCGGCGCATACCGGCTACTCCCAATGCAACGTGCCTGCATTATCCATGCCCGAAACGCCGCGGATGTTTTGGCCTTGTTGGTTTCCGTTGGCGGCGGAGCGGCGTGAAAGCAGCGTAAAGCGCCAAAAAACCGTTGTGCTAGAATGCCGCTGCGATGGACGTCATCGAAGTTGATCCGCGCACCAAACGCGTCTTCGACCGGTTGCGCCGCGTGTACGTTTTTCACGCGCTGCGCGACGAGCAACTCGTCGAGGCCACCCGGCTTTTCGAAAGCGAAATGGTCGAGCCGGGCGCGGTGATTTGCGAAGAAGGCAAGACCGGCCTCGAAGGCACGGAAGCCGACCTCGAAGCGCCCCGGTGGTTCTACGTGGTGGATAAGGGGAGGGTCAGGCTCAGCCGCTCCGGCTCGGCGCGCACGCAGACGCTGGGGCCGGGCGACTTCTTCGGCATGGAGGCGCTGGCCGCGCCCCGGGCGCCGCACCCGTATACCCTCACCGCGCTCGACAAAGTCACGTTGCTGCGCCTCAAGAAAGACGATTTCGACAAACTGGGCAAAGACTCGCCCTTCTTCCAACAGGCCGTGCAGCTGATGGCCGGCACGCGCGCCTGGCTGTACAAACAACCCTGGACCTGGCTGGCGGCGGCGGAAAACGTTCACCTGATCACGCGGCGGCACAACCTGGTGCTGCTGTATCGCGAGCTGGCGCCCGGGGGTTTGCTGCTCGCCTGTCTGCTCGGCGCGCTGGCGGCGTATCTCCTGCAGTTCATCATCGTGCTGTGGGTGGTGCTCTTCTTCGCCTCGCTGGTGGGCATATGGATGTTTTTGGTGGCGGTGGATTGGGGCAACGACTATTATGTGGTCACCCATCAGCGCGTGGTGTACGTCGAGAAAGTGATCTTGATCTACGACAGCCGCATCAACGTGAGCATGAGCGCGCTCACCAACGTCGGCACCGAGAGCGAGAACGTCGCCGACCGGCTGCTCGACTACGGCAACGTCGAGGTCAAAACGATCGCCAAGCCGATGCTGCTGCAAGGCGTGCCCTACCCGCCCATCATCGCCGCCATCATCGAGGAGCAGATCGGCCGCCTCAAGCAGACGGCGCGCGAGAACGAGGTGAAGCTGATGCGCGAGGCGCTGCGCAACCGCATCAGCCCGCCGCTCTCCGAGCCGCACCCCGAGAAACCCAGGCCCGGCCCCAAGCCGCGCGAGTCGTTGACCAGGCAACTCAGCCAGTTGTTTTCCATTCAGTTGCGCTACGAGGAAGGCGATACCATCGTCTATCGCAAGCACTGGTGGTTCTTGCTGCTCAACATCGGCTGGCCGTCGGCCGCGCTGCTGTTCACGGTCGGCGTCGTCGGGGTGGTGCTCTCGGGCCTGCTCGTGCCGCCCGAACCCATCACGCGCGCGGCCGTCGCGCTGATCGGGCTGGTCTTCTTCATCGTGCTCTTCGGCTGGTGGCTGTATCAATTTCAGGATTGGCGCAACGACCTGTATCAGGTCACCCCCACGCAGATCGTGGATATCTATCGCAAGCCGCTGGGCCGCGAGACGCGCGACTCGGCCGAGTTGGACAAAGTCCAGGGCCTGGAGTCGGAGCGGCCCAACCTCGTCGGGCGGCTGCTGAATTTTGGCAACGTCCGCATCAGCATCGTCGGCAAGGAGCTGACGTTTGACGATGTGTACGACCCGTTGAATGTGCAGGAGGACATCCAGCGGCGCATCGAGTCGTTCAAAGCCCGCCGTCGCGAACTGGACTCGCGCCAGCGCCGCGAAGAACTGGTGGATTTACTGAGCGCGTACTACCTCGAAACCCAGCCGGCCCAGAGCCGGAACGGCCCGACGTAAGCATCCGCCACCATGCCCCTGCGCCCCATCATCACGCCCGACAACCCCGTGTTGCGCCGCAAAGCGCACGCGGTCAAAGACTTCGCTGACCCTGCCCTGCAGAGGTTGATCGAAGACATGGTGGAGACGATGCGTGCTGCGCCGGGCGTGGGGCTGGCCGCGCCGCAGGTGGCGGTGTCGCAGCGGCTGGTCGTGGTCGAGTACGCGCCCGGCTCCGAAGACCTGCCGGAGGACGCCGAGTTGCCCGAGCCGAAGTTGTACATCCTCCTCAACCCGGAGATCACGGCGCGGTCGCAGGCGATGGTGGACGGAACCGAGGGGTGTTTGTCGCTTCCGGGTTACGCCGGCAACGTGCCCCGGCACAAAGCGGTGACGGTGAAGGCCGTCAACCGCAAGGGCCGCCCGATCAAGATAAAGGCCGACGGCTGGCTGGCCCGCATCTTCCAGCACGAGCTCGATCACCTCGACGGCGTGCTCTTCATCGACCGCGCCGCGAAGGTGTGGAAGACCAACGACAACGAAAAGGTGATGGCCGAGTAGAAACTGACTCGGAACGGGGGGTTCAGTCTGCCCCGGCCGCCGCCGAAGCCGCCTCGCGTCGCCCGCTCTCGGCGATGGCGCGCGGCACATCCACCAGAAACGCCAGCAACAGCGATCCCGCCACAAAGAAGAAGATCAACGCCAGGATGGCCGGGCGCAGGCTGCCGAGCCATTGATTGACCAGGCCGAAGAGCAGCGGGCCGATCCACGAGGTGCCGCGCTCGGAGATTTCGTAGATCGAAAAGAATTCGGCCTCTTTGCCCGGCGGGATCATCTGCGCGAACAGGCTGCGGCTGATGGCCTGGCTGCCGCCCAGCACCAGCGCGATGCAGGCGCCCAAAATCCAGAACTGCGTCACCCGGCTGTCGCCCTGCAGGCCCAGGTATGCATAGATCACCACCGCCGACCAGATGGCGAGGCTGACGAGCAAAGCGTTCTTCGCGCCGATCCAGCCCGCGAGCCGCCCCCAGAACAACGCGCCAAAGAAGCCGACGAACTGAATCATCAGGATGATCTGAATCAACGTGCCCTGTTCGATCTCCAGCCCGCCCTGCACCAGCGGGGCGGCGGCGAAAATCGAGGCGACGGCGATGACGGTTTGGATGCCGTCGTTGTAGATGAGATAGGCGAGCAGATAGCGTAACGTGTGGGGATACTTGTGCGCCTCGCGGAAGGTTTGCGCCAGTTGTTTGAAGCCGATGCCGAGGTAGCTCTCCCCGGCGGGCAGCGCGCGGGCGGCGTGCCGCGAGCGCAGCGTGTTCCACGTCCAGACCGACCAGCCCAGCCACCACAGGCCGGCTGAGGCCAGGTTGATGCGGATGGCCAGCCCGGTCGGCACCCCGAGCGATTCGCGCATCGAGTAAAAGATCAAATTGACAAGCAGCAGCAACCCGCCGCCGAGGTAGCCCATCGCCCAGCCGAATGATGAAACACCGTCGCGCGTCTCCTCGCTGGCGATGTCGGGCAGATAGGCGTTGTAAAACACAATCGCCGCGCCAAAGCACAGATTGGCGATGATGTAGAGCACACCGCCCAGCCACCACGTCTCGCCGGCGATGAAGAACATCGCCGTCGTGGCCAGCGCGCCGATCAGGGCGAAGACCTGCATCATGCGCTTGCGCAGGTGCGAGTAGTCGGCGATGGCGCCGAGGATGGGCAGGAAGATGACCTGCATAAAGACTGAGAAGGAGATGCAGTACGGCAGGAACGAATCGGGGGCGACGGGGAGGCCGAAGAACGGCACGGTGTCGGTGCCGGCGGCGGCCGCCGCCTCGCGGGCGAGGTTGGCCACGTACGGCCCGAGGAAGACCGTGCCCACGGTCGTGCTAAAGGCGCTGTTGGCCCAATCGTACATTGACCAGCCGAGGATCTCACGCTTGTCGTTCACGAGGGGGGCGGCGCTCATGCAGTTGTCTCCTCCGAGATGGAATACGCGGATGATACTACGGTTTGCGTTCGCGCGAGTTCAACTTTTCTTGAAGCCGTTCCACCCGGCGGGCGATGGCGGCCTGCGCTTCCTTTTTGCGCCAGCCGGGTGGCATGGCTTTGATGATGGCCTCGGCGCGCCTGGCCCACGTCAGGGCCCGCGGCAGGTCGGCCGCCTTCCACTCGTAGAACTTCGCCAGCTCCACGCAGGCCAGCGAGTCCTCGGTGCTGAAGGAGGCGAGCTGCTCCCACAACGGCACGGCCTCGGCGCGGCGGTTGTGGCGTTTGAGCAGCGCCGCGAACCGCAGCAGCGCCGCCGCCCGATCCTCCAACGCCAGCTTGCCGGCCAGCGCGCGCCGATACGCCGCCTCGGCCTCCGCCGCGCGCCCCTCGTGATCGTGCCAGTACGCCAGCCGCAGCAAATCCGCGGCTTCGACGGAAGACCGTGGACGGTGGACTGAAGCCGCCGCCGTCTTCCGTCCATCGTCTTCCGTCTCAGTTGAAAACACCTCCAGCAAATGCGCCGCCAGCGTCACCATCGAAAGGATGTCAATGGCGTTGTGATAGATCACGCGGCGCATGTCGCCGGTCTCGCCGGTTTGCAGATAACGCACGTACATCTCGGGGATGAGCGCGCCGGGCACATCGTCGTGGCTGCGCGGCACGCCGAGCACGTGCTGTTCGAGCGAGCTGAGCGCGCACGAATCCAGCCGCCCGCGATAGAGGAGGCGCGCCGGGAAGAGCAGGTCAAGGTGCGGGCGCCGGCGAAAATCGTTCCGCTGCCGGTTGAGGGTGAAGCGCGTCTCGAGCACGGGCAAGTCGAAGGCGCGGCCGTTGAACGTCACCCAGCCGAGATGCGTTTTCAGATCGTGCGTGAGTTGCGTGAGGGCCGCCGGCTCCTCATCCGGCCGGCGCAAAAAGTATTGGCGGATGACGAAGTGCTCAGCCTCGAACACGCCCACACCGATGAGGAAGGCCAGCGTGCCCGCGCCGCCCGCCAGCCCGGTGGTCTCGGTATCGAGGAAGGCCAGCCGGCGCACATCGGCCGAGGCCAGTTGCGGCGCGCGCGCCAGCTTCGCCAACGTCGCCGCCTCATGCGTGAGCAGCGCCTCGAAGCTCAGGTGGCCGTGGCGCTGGCTGAGCGGATAGCGTTCCTCGATCAATTGAAACGCGCCGTGGGGCGTGGCGTGTTCGCGGCCGGGGAGGGCGGTGCCGGGCAGCGGCTCGTACGTTAGTTCGCGCGGCGGCGGGGCTTTGCGAGGGCGCAGGCGCTGCAGACGCGCGCGCAGGTCGTGGGCGGGCACAACGCGATTGTAACCGCAGTCCGGCAGCGGATTCAACGGATACTGGCAGGGGATCAACGGATACGGGCAACGGATCAACTGATACTGGCAGCGGATCAACGGATGCCGGTAACGGATCGACCGCAGTGACAGATCGCGCGTCGCATCCGTTACATCCGCTGCCACATCCGCTGCCGGCCGCTTGCGCATTGCCTCCCCCTCCGCTAAAGTGAGGGCATGCACCCCATGCTGCAACGCGACCGCGATCAACTCGATTCAGTTCTGAACAATACGCTCACCCTGGCCAGCGATTTTGTGCGCGCTTTGCCCGAGCGCCCGGTCGTCGCGCCGCTGCTGCCACCCGCGCCGCCTGCCTTGCCAAACGATGGCCTCGGCGCCGAGGCAGCGCTGGAGCTGTTCCGCTCCACTTATGCCGGCGGACTCACCGGAAGCGCCGGGCCGCGCTACTGGGGCTTCGTCACCGGCGGAGCCACGCCCGCCGCGCTCGCCGGTGATTGGCTGGTCGGGGCGTTCGACCAAAACCCAACGAGCAAGGCCGAGGCGGCGGCGCTGTACGTCGAGCGCGACGCGCTGACTCTGCTGCGGCAACTGTTCGGATTGTCGGACGACCACGCGGGCGTCTTCGTCTCGGGCGCGACGATGGCGAACTTCGTCGGGCTGGCGCTGGCGCGGCAATGGGCGGCCCGCCGCCACGGGGCGGATGCGGCGCAAGACGGCCTCCACGCCCTGCCTCCTCTCCCCATCCTAAGCGGCGCGCCCCACTCCTCCACTTACAAAGCGCTGGCGATGTTGGGGATGGGCCGGCGCAACCTGCGCGTGATCGCAACCGTGCCGGAGCGTGAGACGGTGGAGCTGGGTGCGTTGCGGCGCGCGTTGATTGACTTGGAAGGGAAGCCGAGCATCGTGGTGGCGAATGCGGGCACGGTGAACACCGTGGACTTTGACGACCTGGCTGCGCTAGCGAACCTCAAGCGTGAGTTTGGGTTCTGGCTGCATGTGGATGCGGCCTTCGGTGGGTTTGCCGCGTGCTCGCCGAATTACCGGGCGCTGCTGGCGGGACTCGACGCCGCCGACTCGATCACGATTGACGCGCACAAATGGCTGAACGTGCCGTATGATTCGGCCATGGCCTTTACGCGCCATCGCGATTTGCAGGTGCAGGTTTTTCAAAACAGCGCTGCCTACCTCGGCGCGATTGGCGCTGACCCCGACCCGGTGCACCTCACCCCCGAGAACTCGCGGCGCTGGCGCGCGCTGCCGGTGTGGCTGACGTTGATGGCGTATGGATCAGACGGCTATCGCGACATCGTCGAGCGCGATTGTGCGCTGGCGCAGCAACTGGGCGAACGCATTGCCGCCTCGCCCCGCTTCCGTTTGCTCGCGCCGGTGCGGATGAACGTGGTGTGTTTCACGCTGGCGGGTGAGGCGACCCCCGAAGCGGTGCGGCGCTTTCTCGATCGGTTGCACGCGACCGGGGTGGTGTTCATGACGCCGACGGTGTACGGCGGAGCGCCGGCCATCCGCGCCGCGTTCTGCAACTGGCGCACGCAGGCCGAGGATGTCGAGCGCGCGTGGGAGGCGATGCGGACCGTGATGTCAGAGGTTCTTTGAGGAGCCGGCGAAAGCCCGCTTGTTCAAAGTGTTGATCACTGGTCAGGGCATCTTTCAGTCCACGTTGGCGCATAACGACAAAACTTGCGCAATCCACAAGACTTCACACCTTGTCGGGTCGCTGAGTGAGTAAATCCCAGGCCTCGGCGTCGAGCGCCGCGTCAACGTGCACGACTTCGACAAAGGGTGATGATTTGATACCGTGGATGAAGTCAATCAACCGTGCCCGAGGAACGCGAAGCGGATGCGTGAGCAGCGCGACCAACTCGGCGAGGATGTAGTTGGTGGTGACGAACCTGTCACCCTGTTGGCGGGTGGCGCGGTACAGACGAGAGGCAGCTTCGTGATGGGCTTGCGACGCATCCAGCAGATGGCCCCAGCCGGCCGTATCGGCGAAAATCGCGCTCATCGCTTGGCAGGCTTGGCCCGCTTGCCTCGGGTGGAATAGGTCTGGCGCGCTGTCGGACGCTCGGCAAGATAATGGTCGTGGCGGTCGGCCCAGTCTGAGTCGCGACTGTTCAGGGCACCGATGAACTTTTCCAGTGGGTCATCGGCGGCCAATTGGCTCGCTTGTGCCAGCCATTCCAGCGCCAGTTGCTCGGGCGGTCGGCCCGCCTGCCGGGCCCTCCTGACCAAAGACGTGTAAACTTCCTCGGGCACTTCGAGTTGAAGTGTGTGGGTCATAGCGCATCATCTCCACTGGCATAATAGCACAACCCTTTTCTCCAGAGGTGAACATGTCTTTCGAAGCAAGACTCAAAACAATGGGCTACGTCATCGAGCCGGGCGAATTGAGCGCCGGCAAGTTCATGCGCGCGGTGCGCACGGGCAGCCTCGTCTACACCGCCGGCGCGGTCAGCGCATGGGATGGCCGCGAGATCAAGGGCAAACTGGGCGCTGATCTCACCGTGGCGCAGGGCTACCAAGCCGCGCGGCTGGCGACGCTGGCCGGGCTGCAGGCCATCAAATCCGTGATCGGCTCGCTCGACCACCTCGCCCAGTTTGTCAAAGTGCTGGGCATGGTCAATGTCGCGCCGGGGTTCAACGATACGCCCGGCGTCATCCACGGCTGCAGCGACCTGCTGCTCGAAGCCTTTGGCGAGGCCGGCCGGCACGCCCGCAGCGCGGTCGGCATGACCATCCCGTACAACTTCGCCGTCGAGATCGAGTTGATTGCGGAAATCAAAAGCTAATTGACCCAATCCGTGAAATCTGCCTGCCGCTTCCCATGGCTGATTCGTATCCCACCCTCGCCGAAATCCACGCCACCGCTGAACGCCTCGCCCCGCATGTGCTGCGCACGCCCGTGTGGCGCTGGGGGACCGGGCTGATGGAGACGGCCAACCCCGCGCGCGAGGTCTGGCTCAAGCTCGAACTCTTTCAAAAGACCGGCACCTTCAAAGCGCGCGGCGCCATCAATAACCTGCTGGCCCTCAACGCCGAGGCGCGGGCGCGTGGGGTGACGGCGGTGAGCGCGGGCAATCACGCCATCGCCGTGGCGTACGCGGCCCGCGCCCAGGGCACCACGGCCAAGGTGGTGATGATGGAGCACGCCAGCCCGGCGCGCGTGGCGCTGTGCCGCGAGTTAGGCGCGCAAGTCCTGCTCGTCCCGACCGCGCACGAGGCCTTCGAGCGCGTCAAGCAAATCGAGGCCGAGGAAGGCCGCAGCTTCATCCACCCCTTCGACACGCCGCTCACGGTGCAGGGCACCGGCACGCTGGGGATGGAACTGCTCGCGCAGGCGCCCGACCTCGATGTGGTCCTCGTCCCGGTGGGCGGCGGCGGGCTGATCGCCGGCGTCGCGGCCGCGATCAAACAGCTCAACCCGTCCTGCGCCGTCATCGGCGTCGAGCCGTTCGGCGCCGACTCGATGTATCGCAGTTTCCAATCCGGCCAGCCGGAGAAGGTGGAGAAAGTGGAGACGATTGCCGATAGCCTCGGCGCGCCGTATGCGCTGCCGTACAGCTTCGGCGTCGCGCGCCGCTTTGTGGATGAGATCGTGCGTGTGACCGACGAGGCGTTGTGCGTGGCGCTGTACTATCTCTTCCGCGATATGAAGCTGGTGGCCGAGCCGGCCGCCGCCGCCACCACCGCCGCCCTGCTCGGCCCGCTGCGCGATCGCGTCGGCGGCCAGCGCGTCGGCCTGATCGTGTGCGGGACGAACATTGACCCGGTGCGCTTCACGCAGTATCTGAGTCGCGGCGCCGAGATCGTGACGCGCATGGCATAGCAGTTAACGTTGCACGGCGGGCAGATACACTTTCTGCGTCAACGTCTGCAACATCTTCCAATAGTTGAGCAAACCCAGGAGCGCCTGCGGCGGATTCTGCGCGGGGAGCTGCCCGGCCTGATCGGTCGTGCTCGGCCCGTGACAGGACGTGCACATGCGGATTTCGCCGGGCTGAAACGTCACCCACACCCGCTCGCGCACCACGCCGGTGCTGCCGTTGGTGAGCTGCCACGTCAGCGCGCGCTGCGCCGGCACAAAGGCCGCCGCCGATCCGTCGCTGGCCACCGTCACGCTGCTGGCCGGCCCGCCCGTGTTCGCGTTGGGCGGCCCGGCCATCGGTTGCGCGATGACGCGCCGGCCGGGGTTGGGGGTGTTATCGCAGCAACCGGTCAGCCCGCGCAGTTGCATGGCCTGAAAGAATTGCAGATGGGTGACGGCGTAGATTTTGCCGCCCGCGCCGAGCGTCTGCACGCCGCCCGGCACGCGCAGGTTGAAGGGCTGCTGTTTGTCGAGGTCGTCGCGCGTGGTGACGTTGCGCACCACGGCCACGGCGAGGTTGTTTTGAATCAGCCAGTTCCGAAATGCCGTCACGTTGACGCTGGCCTGGGTGAAGATTTGCTGCTCGGGCGCGGCCAGCGTCGCCGTCAGCCGCGCCGGCTTCGCGCGCGGGCGCACCTCCACCGGGTTCAACTCCCACAGCGTGCCCGAGAAGTTCACCAGCGCGTCCGGGTCCCAATAGCTCACCGCTTTGCTGATACCGCCCGTCAACGGCTGATCTGCGACCCAATACCCGTTGCCCGACAGGGCAAGCGTCTTCAATCGAAAGTCATAGCTCGAATTGAGCGGGCCGCCGCTGCCGGACTCTTCACCCCGTTGTGTCGTGTGCACCGCCGCCAGCATCCCGTTGGATAGCGGCAACGGCTCGCGGTAGCGCCCGGAGTGATTGGCCGTGACCGTCGTGCCGTACGTGTCGGGGTGGGTGACGTAGCGGATAGCGATATCGTCGGCGTGCAGGCTGATGGGCGCGGTAAAGCTGATGACCATGCCGGAGGCGTGCGTGCCGAACTCCGGCGCATCCACCCCGAAGTACGTGCCGGGCGCGGCGGGCGACTCCTTCATCTGAAAGATGCCGGTGAAGATGGGGTTGTAGCTCAACCGGTTGCCGTACTGGCGATAGAACTCGATGACGTTCGGATCGTTGTCGAAAGTACGCTCGATGTATGTGCCAAACTCGTGCCGCCCGAGGTGGTTGAGGATTTCGCCCTCGGTGCCGTCCTCGAAGATCGCCCACGGGAAGAATTGATTGAACGTGTGGCCCGTCAGATTGGTGCCGGCCAGCAGATCGGTGCGGCAGGCGCGCGGCTCGGGGAAGACCTCCGTGCGATCGTTCAGGTTGTACGTCGTCGAACTTTCGCCGGCGTAGTTGAATGTGCCGTATTTGGTCGCGCCGCAGGTCGTGGTCGTGCCGGGGCTGAAGTATTCGGCGTCCGCATCGGCCTGCTGATCGCGCTGCAAATGATCCCATTGCGTGAAGATCACCCGCCCGAACGAGTCGAGGATCGGGGTAAAGTTTCCCGAGGGCGCGTGATTGAGGAGTTTCAAATCGCCCGTCGCCGGGTCGAGGCTCCACAGCCCGGTGTTGGTCGGCGCTTCCTCATATTCATCGAGTTGCGGATACAGCAGGGCCGAGCCGTTGCGCGGCCGGTCGGTGGTGAAGAGGATGCGCTCGTCGGTGCCGTACAGCGGGCTGACGTTGTTGTAATTCGCGGGTTGGTTCGGCACCCTGGTGATCGTCACCGTCTGCGTGACGTATTGGAACCCGGTGACCTCGTACAACTGCCAGTAGTAGTCTTGAACCTGATATTGCTGCGCCGGCGCGCCCATCGCCATGCTGAAGATGGCCTTCGTCCCGCTCCAGTGCACGGCCGGGTCGCGCACGGCGATGGCGCTGTTGCCCGAAAGAAAGCCGCTGCCCCCGTAGCCCGCCGCCTGCGTGAGGTTCTTCAGCGTGCCGTCGGGGTAACGGATCCACAGATCACCGCCGCGCCCGACCGAATCGAGGCTGGCGCGATGGTTGCCGAACGTGCTGCCGATGGTGGTGAAGTCGGCGCGGATGGGGAGCTGCGTGACGAAGAGGATGGGGTAGGGCAGGACCGGCCCGGCGGCGGAGGCCGGTTGCGGCGCGCGCAGGCCGGTGGCGCTCAACAACAGGGTGACGACCAGCGTCAGGTGAGTGAGTCTCATTCGCATCGCATTGTCCTCGTTGACACACCACGATACCAGCCTTGGCGCATCCCATCATCCGCCGCGTTACGGGCCGCGCCTCGGTAATTTTGAGGAAGCGGGCAGGACTTTCGTCACACCGGCGACGGCACTTGAGTGCTTTCGCCCGGCGCGCCCGGCCGGCATAATCTATCGCACCGGTATCCGAAAGCATTCACATGACCTCTTCGACCACTACTGCTGCCCCACCCTCCTCCTGGCCCACGCTGCGCGTCGCGGCGTTGCGGCTCGCGCTCATCGCCGGCGTGCTTGGCTTCTGCGCCGATGCCTTGTTCGTCAACCAGGCGCTCGGGGTGAACTTCCCGTTGTTCGCGGTGTGGAGCCTGGCCGCCCTCTTCGCGCTGGCCGGGCTGGAGCACCTCCGCCCGGCGTGGCGCAACGTGTGGCTGGCCGCGCCGCTGGTCTTCTTCGCCACGATGGTGGCGGTGCGCGCCGAGCCGTGGCTGACCTTCCTCAACGTCTGTGCCGCGCTCGGCCTGGGTTTGCTGCTCGTCTATCTTTTCACCAGCGGCCGGCTGGTCACCTTCGGCCTGTGGGATTACGTGACCGCCGCCATCATCACCCCGTTCGAGGTCGGCCTCATCCGCCCGATTGCGGTGCTGATCGCAGCCGGGAGCGAATCGGCGCAGCCGGGCCGGCCTTCGCAGCAGACGTGGGCGATCGGTCGCGGGCTGCTCATCGCCGCGCCCATCATCGTCTTCTTCACCGCGCTGCTCGCCTCCGCCGATGCCGCCTTCAACCAATCGGTCTTCGACGCGCTCAAGTTTCTGCGCCTGGATAACGTCCCCGAATTGATCCTGCGCCTGTTCGTCAGCGGTGTGATGGGCTGGATCGCGGCCGGCGGGCTGGCGTACGCGCTGCGCGATCAGGCCGTGACAGCCGGGGAGGCCGCCGCCGACGCGCCGGGTGGTGGCCGCCTCGGGTTCACCGAGGCCGCCATCGTGCTGGCCAGCGTCAACGCGCTGTTCGCCGTCTTCGTCGCCGTTCAGTTTCGCTACTTCTTCGGCGGGCACGGCAACATCACCGTGGCCGGGTACACCTACGCCGAGTATGCGCGGCGCGGCTTTGCCGAGCTCGTCGTCGTGGCGGTGTGCGCGCTGGGGTTGATGTTGTTGCTGCAATCAGCCACGCGGCGGGGTTCGGCTGCGGCCCGTTGGGGATTCAACCTGCTGTGCGTGCTGCTCGCGGCGCTCACCGGCGTGCTGCTGGCCTCGGCCTTTCAGCGACTGTTGCTGTACGAAGAGGCGTATGGTTTCACGCGGCTGCGCACCTATCCGCATGTGTTCATGGTGTGGGTCGGGGTGTTGCTCTTTGTCTTTCTCGCCACGACGTTGCTCAACCGCCCGAGGCTGTTCGTTTTCGGCGCGTTGCTCTCGGCCCTCGGCTTCCTCGCCACGCTCAATGGGATGAACGTCGATGCCTTTATCGCGCAACAGAACATCGCCCGCCAGCGCGCCAGCGGCAAGCTCGATGCGATGTACCTCGCCACGCTTTCCGATGACGCCATCGCCGAGGTATTGCCTTTGCTCGACAGCCCCGACGCGGAGACGCGCGCCACCATTGGCAGCGCGCTGCATTATCGGTTGAACGAACTTGACGCGTTGGCGAAGGACGGCGGCTGGCCGGGCTGGCATTGGTCGCGGGCCAACGCCCACGCGCTGCTCAGCGCGCGCCGCGCCTCTCTCGAACGGTACCCGCCCGAGCAATACTACTGGCGTGTGCCGATTGATTGATCCCCAAGGCCGGCGGCGGATCCGGGCAACTCAAGCTGTGAGGCACTGGCGACTCGCGGCCTATACACCCCATCCATATTCAACCCCAGCGTCCCCGCCTCGAACGAGCGTTTGTCCACCGGTTGCAGCGCGCGGATTTGCGCCGGGGTCAGTACCTTGTAGCTCTTGATCTCCCCCAGCTTCACGCCGATGTCGTCGAGCCGCGCGTCACTCCACATCCACCCGGCGCGGTCATAGGCCGCGAGGTCGAGCGGACGCGTGTAGCCGCGCAATGTCTTCTCGCCCTTCACGTTGAAGTAGCCCTCGAAGTAAGTCATCACGAGTTCGCGCAGCGTGCGATAGACCGGCTCGCGGAAGCGCAGCGTGGCAAAGTTGCTCTTCGCCACCGCGCCCCAATGCCCGCCACGCTTGAAGAGGGCGAGGATGTGGTCGTCGTCGTCGCCGGGCAGCAGATCGACGATGAGGGGCGGGTGGCCGAGGCGGCGCAACGCGGCGGCGGCCAACAGCGCGCCGTCGAAGCAATGGCCGGTGCCGTCGCGCATGAACGTGAGCGGGCAGCGGTAACGCTCCTCGCCCGAGTACGGTACCTCATCGAGGAAAGCCTGTATCTTCGCTGGCGTGGTCAGGCCGCGCCACCCTTTGCGTTCTGCGGCAGTCAGTCGCGCTTCGAATTCTTTGAGAGGGTTCATTTATGGCATGTCACGCTGAGCGGCATTCAGAGAATGCCAATGAGCGGCCTTCAAATTGCCCGAGCCGCTTTGCGCGAAGGGTCTGCAGATCATCGTCGTGACCCTTCGCGCGACGGGACCCGTGAGATGCACAGGTTCGGCGTACGCGCTCAGGGTGACATTCAAAGAGTATCCCGCAAGACTATCACAACTTATGCAAACGCAGGGCCGAAACGACTTCATCTATAATCGCGGCCATGCCGGAGCTACCCGAGGTGGAAACCATCGCGCACGAATTGCGTAACGGTTCGCGCGCCCGCGGCCCGTCGGTCGTCGGGCGCGTCATCGAACGCGTCACGGTGAAGTGGCCGCGCCACATCGCCCGCCCCGCGCCGCAGGAAGTGCAGCGCCGGCTGCCCGGCCAACTCATCCGGGCCGTCAGCCGGCGCGGCAAGTACGTCATCTTTGAGTTGAGCCAGGATGTGATGCTGGTACATCTCAAGATGAGCGGTGATCTGACGGTGGTGCCGGGCGAGGCTCCGCGCGACAAACACGCCCACACCGTCTTCCATTTTGACGATGGCTGGGAGCTGCGCTTCAGCGATACGCGCAAATTCGGCAAGGTCTTCGTGACCCCCCGGGCCGAAGACGTGACCGGCCCGCTCGGCCCCGAGCCGCTGGCAAGGGGCTTCACGGCCAAAAAGCTGGGCGCGCTGCTGCAACAGCGCCGCCGCGCCCTCAAGCCGCTGCTGCTCGATCAAACCTTTGTGGCCGGGGTGGGCAACATCTACGCCGATGAGGCCCTGCACCGCGCGGGCCTGCATCCACTGCGCCGCAGCGATTCGCTCACGCCGGCTGAGGCGCGGCAACTGTGGAAGTCAATCCGCGCGGCGCTGCAAGCGGGATTGAAGCACAACGGCGCGAGCATTGATTGGGCGTATCGCGGCGGCGAGTTTCAGAATCATTTTCGAGTCTATGGCCGGGCGGGCGAGCCGTGCCCGCGTTGTGGCGGCGTCATCAAACGCATCGTCGTCGGGCAGCGCAGCACTCACTTCTGCCCGCGCTGCCAGCCCGCGCGGCCCGGCCGTCGAGGAAGGTGAAGGATGGATCCACTGACCATTGTCAACAATGCGCCCATGTTGCTCGGCGCGACCATCGTCGGTCTGCTCGGCTTTGTCATTCTGCTGGCCGTCGGCCTGAACCTGTGGGGGCGTGAGCGCCGAACGAAGGATGGGGCCGGCGGGACGCTCAGCGCCCCGGAGGAGAAGAAGCCCGGCTTTCAACTACCCATCCCCGCCGCCGTCTCCGAGCGACTCGCGCCGCGCGCCGCGCCGGTTGACCCGAACGCCAACGAGGTGTTGCGCGTGCTGCGGGATAAGTTGACCGGCCGGGTATTGGTGGAGATCAACGGCAAACGCTTCGGCGAACTGAGCGAGGTGAAGGAGAGTGATGTGCGGCGCGCGCTGTTGCTGACGCTGCGCGATTTGCAGGAATTCGTGGGCGTGAGCGCGACGACGGTGGGCGCGTCCGTTTCCCCGGCTGCGCCCGTCGCCCCGGTTGTGCCGGCGCCCACAGCATTCCGCCCGAGCGACTCGGCCCCGGCGATCCACCTCAACCCGGCGCCGCTGCCCAAAGCGCAGCCCGAGGCCTCCGAGCCGCTGCGCACGCCGACGATGAACCTCTTCAGGCAGTTCGCCGTGGCGCGCGAGATGAGCGCCAAGGAACTTCCGCCACTCAAATCCCTCGCCCAGCAGATTGACGATGTGTTGCAGCACGTCATCGCCGGCACGCCGTTTGCGGTGCAGAACCTGCACGTCGCCTCCGGCCCGAACGACAGCGTGATCTTCGAGATCGGCACGCAGATCTTCAACAGCGTCGACGAGATCCCCGACGCCACGCTGCAAACGGTCTTTCGCGAGGCCATCCGGCGCTGGGAGCAACAGCAATAACCAATCACTGGTGACGATCATCAGTTATTGGTTATTCAGTTAATGCGGTTTGGAAGTGCTGCTCTAGTTTCTGTTTTTCGCTCGGGGGGAGGAAGGCTGCCTGGGCGGCGGTGCGCACGGTGGCCCTCACCTGCTCGGTCGTGAAGCCCAGGGACTCGGACGCAATCGCATACTCGTCGCTGAGGGTGATGTCGGAGATGGCCGGATCGTCGGTGTTGATGGTGGCCTTCAGCCCGGCGTCGAACATGCGCCGCAGCGGGTGATCGGCCAGGCGGCTGACGACGCCGCTCTGCACGTTGCTGGTCACGCACACTTCGAAGACCGTGCCGCGCTCTCGGGCCAGCGCCGCCACGGCCGGGTCTTCCATCACCCGCACGCCGTGGCCGATGCGCTGCGCCCCGAGGCGTTCGATGGCGTGGCGCACCGTCTGCACGCCCGTCCATTCACCCGCGTGGGCGGTGATCCCCAGCCCGGCCGCGTGCGCGTCGTGAAAGAGCGAGGCGAACGGCTCGGCGGGGAAATTGGCCTCGTCGCCGGCCAGGTCGAGGCCGACGATATCCTCTTTGTGATCCACCGCGATCTGCGTGACCTTCTCGGCGACCTCGACTGATTCGTGCCGGTTGATGCTGGCGATCAGCTCGATCTGCATCTGCGGGAAGACGTGCCGGGCGATATCCACCGCCAGCAGCACCCAGTGCACGACTTCGTGCAGGGCAAAGCCTTTGGTCTTGCTGAGCGCCATCGGCGTGAAGCGCAACTCGAGGTAGTGGATGTTATCTTCGGCGGCGTCCTCGATGACCTCATACGTCAGCCGGTGGATGACCTCGGGGGTTTGATAGAAATGCCGCAGCACCAGAAACTTGCTGAGGAAGTTTTTGGAGGTCGGCTCGTCGCTGGGCATCACCTGCACCAGCGGGCGCAGGGCGTCGGGCTCGGTGGGCAGATCCAGCTTGAAATCGCGCGCGATCTCGCACAGCGTGCTCAAACGCAGCGAGCCCTCCAAATGCCGGTGCAATTCGATTTTTGGAAGACGGGCCAGTTGGGCGTGGGCGGGGCTGGGCGCCGGGGCGGAGCTGGGGGCAGCGCGGTGCATCATTACGGCCAAAGGATAACCGGAAAGCTCAAACCGTACAAATACGCGGTTTGGCTGACAGCGCGAATTCTACGCTGCGTAGTCCGTTATCTGCATGGATTATGCCGGGCTGAAGGAGAGTGGGGAAAGGCAAACCTATTTCGACCAGACGCCGCAGCCGAGGACTATCGGAACTCGTTGAGCCAGCGGATCTGATTGTGCAGGTTGTCGGCTGAAACGGAGTTCAGCAAGCGCAACAACCGGCGGCGGCGGAGGTCCGGGGTTTCTTCGGTGGACAAGATAATGCCCCAATGATCGCGTCCCTCATCTATACGACTGCCAGCGAAGTACAAAAGGAAAGGCAGCCAGTCGCTGGCCGCCTTTCAATCCTTACCTTCGCCGCCGTCGTCGCCTGCCGCCGCCCTCGGCGGCAGGCTGAGCGGATGCAGGTTGCGCGGCGCCGTTCACCGGCTCCTCTGCGCCGTTGCTGGCCTCCGTGGTTGCGGGTTGCAGCGCGGATTGCGCGGCGCGCGCGGGCGTGGGCTGGGCCGGAGTTTGCACCCGCAAGGTGAGCGCGCGAGAGACCACGCCGCCGCGGATGTTGACCAACAACTCGTTCCACATTTCGGTGGCCTTGGATTTGTACGCGACCAGCGGGTCGCGCTGCGCGTACGCCTCGAGGCCGATGGAAGTCCGCAACGCTTCGACGGAGGTGAGGTAATCCACCCACAGCCCGCCGATCACCTGCAGCATCAGACCGCGATAGGCCGAGGTGACCTCGCGCCGGCCAAGTTCCTCAACCGGTTCCTCCGGCTGGCCGGCCAGCCCGCGCGCCCGGTTCACCGCCTGGCCGATGTGTGTCTGCAGCGCCTGCGCCGCGCCGCGCAGATGCGGCAGGACCTCATCCAGCAATTCCTTCGCCGACCAATCCGCCGCCATCTCACCGGCGAGGTAGGGGAAGTGCAGGCGCTGCACGGCGACCTCGGTGCGGCGATGCTGGCGGTCGAAGGCGACCGCGCGGCCCACCTGCATCGCGCCGAGGGCGCGGATGAGCTGGGCGCGCGAGGCCCCATCCGGCACGTACGACTTCAGCTCGCGCTCGATGTCGCTGAGCGATTTTTCAGCGCGGGTGTCGTAGGCTTTTTCGGCGGCTGCGGTCAGCGCGCGGCGCATGGCGTCCCAACCCTCGTCGCCCTTCTGGCTGAGGCCGAGCGAGACACCCAACCGGCGCTCGATGGCGGCGGCCAGGGCGAACCGCGCGCGGGCCGATACCGAGGCCTCGGCCAACTCGGCGAGGCGGCGCTTGAACACGGCAAGGTCGAACTCGCGCACTTCGCTGGCCGAAGGCTGGAGGCTCACGCCCAACGCCTCGCCCACCGCGCGGAAGGCGACGCGCGCCTCCACCGGGCGCTGCAGCTCCTCGGCCTCGTTCTCCAGCGCCTCGAGCAACTCCTCGGCCAGGCGACGCTTCTCTTTCACCTGATCATCGAGGCGTTCCTCAGCCCGATCAATCTGCGTTTCGATGGCCTCCGTGAGGTGACCCCGTTCAGCCTTAAGGGCGTCGCGGGCCAGTTCGAGGAGCGCGCTCCTTTTGTCGGCTTCGGCCTCGATCTCGGCCAGCAGGATCGCTTGCGTGTAGGTGGGATAAATCTCGTCTTCGGCCAGCACAATCGGCGGCTGGATTTCGTCGAGCCAGGCGAACAGCTTCCAGCGGTCCGCGGCGGCCTCGTTCACCTCCACGCGCCGCGCGACCTCGGCCGTCAGCATCTCATCGAAGTCGTCGGTCAGATCATCCTTCGAGAACACCCGATCGCGCTGGGTGTAGATGCTGTTGCGCTGCGCGTTGAGCACATCGTCGTATTCGATGAGGTGCTTGCGGATGTCGAAGTTTGCGCCCTCGACTCGTGTCTGCGCCTGCTCGATGGTGCGATTGACGATGCCGGCAGCGATGGGCACCGTGTCGTCAATGCGCAGCCGCTGCATCAAATCGCTCACGCCCTGCCCGCCGAAGCGGCGCATCAATTCATCTTCGAGCGAGAGGAAGAACTGCGACGAGCCGGGGTCGCCCTGGCGGGCCGCGCGGCCGCGCAACTGGTTGTCGATGCGCCGCGCCTCGTGCCGCTCTGAACCGATGACGTGCAGCCCGCCGACCACCCGCACCTGCTCGGAGTCGTCGAGCATCTGCAGAAAGAGCCGGCACTCGCCCTCGTACAACCCCCATTCGGCCTCGGGGATGGCGCGCAATTTCTCGCGCCGCTCCTCGTGGGTGAGGTCGTACGGATCATCCACCCCGTTCCGGCGCAGCACACGATTGACGGCGGTAACGACCTCCTCGGCCATCTCGCCGCCGAGTTTGATGTCCACACCCCGGCCGGCCATGTTGGTCGCAATCGTCACCGCGCCGAGCGCGCCGGCGTCGGCGATGATGCGTGACTCCTCGTCGTGCTTCTTGGCGTTGAGGACGTTGTGCTTGATGCCGCCCTGTAACACCCGCACTACGGCATCGGCCTGCGCCTCATCCAGTTCCAGAATCCTGAGCAACCGGCGCACGTTGTCGTCGCCGGCGGGATTGGTGCTCAGCCCGAGGTCACGCATCTGCTTTTGCAGATCGGCCCGGTTGAGCTTGTCGAGCGGTTGATCGGCCAGCGGTTTGAGGTCCGGCACGAGGATGCCGTCCTCCTCTTTGTTGTTCTTCTCGAACCAGGCGTGGCGGATGAGGAGCACCATCGCCAGTCGTTGCAGCGGCTCGGGGCGCAGCCGCTCGGAGAGGTGTTCGGAGGCCTCGACCGAGGTGGTGCCGATGAGCAGCGGCTGGCCGTAGGCGTGCCGGCGCAGCACCTCGGTGATGACCGAGCGCAGCTTGGCCTCCTCGGTGCGGAAGACGAGATCGGCGTAATCCTTGCGCCGCCAGAACACCGGCGTCTTTTCGGGGTCGCCTTTCTTGGCGAAGTATGTGAAGCGCTGGCCGTCCTCCTTCAACTCGGCTTCCTGCAGAGTCGAGTCGGGCCGGGTGGCCATGTACTCCAGGTTCGGCGGCACCGAGACCACGGCGAGCTTGTAGATGCGGTCGAACTCCTCGGCCTCGGTGAGGGCGGTACCCGTCATGCCCGCCAGTTTGGCGTACAGCCGGAAGTAGTTTTGCAGCGTGATCGTCGCATACGTGACGTTGTCCTGCTGCACCGGCACGCCCTCCTTCGCCTCCACCGCCTGGTGCAGGCCGTCGCTCCAGCGGCGGCCCGGCATCATGCGCCCGGTGAACTCATCCACGATGACGATCTTTTTGTTCTGGACGACGTAGTCTTTGTTGTTCTTGAACAGGAATTCCGCGCGCAGGGCCTGCTCGATGTGGCCGAGCAAGCGCGCCTGTTCGGGCGTCACTTCCTCGGGCCGGTCGGGGTCGCGCAGCGGCTGGCCGAGCAGGCGCTCAATCGTCGCCTCGCCCATCTCATTCAAGGCAATGCCGCGATTGCGTTCATCAATCTCAAAATGCTCGGGCTTGAGCTGCTTCACGATGCGGGCGCATTCGGTGTACAGCTTGGGGTCTTCCTGGGCTGGGCCGCTGATGATGAGGGGCGTGCGCGCCTCGTCAATGAGGATGTTGTCCACCTCGTCCACGATGGCGTAATAGCGTTCGCGCTGCACGCGGTCTTCAAGCCGCATCGCCATGTTATCGCGCAGGTAGTCGAAACCGAATTCGTTGTTGGTGCCGTAAGTGATATCCGCTGCGTAAGCCTGCTTGCGCGGGACAAGTTGCAACTGGTGTTGATCTTCCTGGGCGGACTCTTTCCCCAGGTCAACGAGGAAAGCCTGCGTGGCGTTCTGCGTGCGATGGGCCTCCTGCAACACACCCACGGTCAGGCCAAGCGCCTGGAAGATCGGCGCCATCCAGCGCGCGTCACGCCGGGCGAGGTAGTCGTTGACGGTGATGACGTGGACGCCGCGCCCGAGCAGGGCGTTGAGGTAGGTGGGCAGCGTGCTGACGAGCGTTTTGCCCTCGCCGGTGCGCATCTCGGCGATCTTGCCCTCGTTCAAAATCATGCCGCCGATGAGCTGCACGTCGTAGTGCCGCTGGCCGAGGGTGCGCATGGCGGCCTCGCGCACGGCGGCGAACGCTTCCGGCAAAATCTCCATCAGCGTCGTTTGCTCGGCGGCGCGGCGCTCTTTCTCATCCGCGTCGGAGCGGACCGAATCCGCAATCTTCCGTTTGAATTCATCGGTCTTCGCCCGCAGCGCCTCGTCGCTGAGTGCGCGGAACTGCGGTTCGAGGCCGTTGATCTCGGCGACGATTCTGGAATACCGGTCGATGTCCTTTTTGTTCGGGTCACCGGCGATGAATTTGATGATCTGCTTGAACATGCCACGCCTTTCAATCGAGCGCGAGGATTATAGCACGCGGGTTTTGGTGACTGGCGGCGACAGAACCAGCATCTCATTCTTGTGTTGCACTCAAACACGACAAAAAAAACGTTTGGGCGCAGCTTGACTCCGTCACAATGAGCGAGTACAAGGAGATACCCCGTTGGCGCAAGTGGAGTATGAAAGGGAGATATGTGATTCTATGGAGCAGCCATTACCCAATCGCGCATCGGAACCCGAGGCGCATCGGATCATGGTCGGAGACCTGATAATTGATCTTTCGAGGCGCACCGTGCATATCGATGGTCGCGCCCTACGCCTCTCGCGGCTCCAGTTTGATTTTCTCGTCTTGCTGGCCAGCAACCGGCACCGGGTTGTGCCATATTACGAACTGCCCGAACAAGTATGGGGATGCAAGCTGAAGCACGGCTGCACCCTCAAGCAGCTCCACAACTTCGTCAAAGTGCTGCGGCGCAAGATTGAGCCAGAGCTCCCTCGTCCCCGCACATCATTAACTCGCACGGGGTTGGCTATTTCATGCCGATGGAGATAACGTCTTTGCAGGTAGATAAAAGTTGATACCGAGTTGATACTTTTCGGTGTTGAAACGGGCATAGAGAAAGAATACAAACGAGACGTCAACAGAGCTGTGAGAAATCATACGGATAACTGGAGGATTTACATGCCACGCATCATGGCAAAATGTCTGCTTAGCCTTGTGTTCGTTGCATCTCTTGCTTTAGCTACATGGGAAGCTGCTAGAGCTTGGAGCTATGACGGCAAATGGCTTTCGAATAGCGTTAG
>CAZSNP010000055.1:0-13254 GCA_964608265.1 uncultured Anaerolineales bacterium
CATTATACAGCGGGCGTCGCGCGTGCAGCGCGCTCATGCGAGCCGCGACCACCAGCGTGGCGAGTGCAAAGTCCAAACGATGCCGTCATTTCGCCTTCACCCCGCGATGCTTGGCATCGTCGCCCTCTCCCGCTGGGAGAGGGAGTGGATCGCACCAGTGGAACGCCACTGCCAATTGTCACGGCCGGCTCCCCTTCTCCCAGCGGGAGAAGGGGCCGGGGGATGAGGGCGGACTCGGCGACTTTGCACACGCCCTGCGACCACCAGCGTGGTTGATTGACGCCCCCCCAGAATCCTATAGAATTGCGCCAATTCCACCCATGAAGGAAAACCCATATGCCCGAGTTCGCGGTCGAACTGCGTGACGTGAGCAAGCGTTTCCCCGGCCCATCAGGTGAAATCGTTTCGGCGGTCAAAGAGGTCACGATGCAGATTCGTGACGGCGAATTCTTCTCGATGCTCGGCCCCTCCGGCTGCGGCAAGACCACCAGCCTGCGCATGATCGCCGGCTTCGAACTCCCCACCGACGGCGAGGTCTTCATCCACGACAAGCCCATGGGGCAGACCCCGCCCTATCGCCGCCCCGTCAACACCGTCTTTCAAAACTACGCCCTCTTCCCGCACATGACCATCGGCGAGAACGTGGGCTTCGGCATGGAGATGAAGGGCGTTCCGCCCAAAGAGCGGGCGGAACGCGTGAAGGAGGCGCTGGCGATGGTGCGGCTGCCGGGCTACGAGAAGCGCCGCTCGCGCCAGATGTCGGGCGGGCAGCAGCAGCGCGTCGCCCTGGCCCGCGCGCTCGTCAACCGCCCCGAGGTGCTGCTGCTCGATGAGCCACTGGGCGCGCTCGACCTCAAGCTGCGCAAAGAGATGCAACTCGAACTCAAGCAACTGCAACGCGAGGTCGGCATCACCTTCATCTATGTGACGCACGATCAGGAAGAAGCGCTGACGATGAGTGACCGCATCGCGGTGATGAGTCAGGGCAAAGTCTTGCAGATCGGCCCGGCGCACGAAATTTACGAGCGGCCCAATTGCAAGTTTGTGGCGGATTTCATCGGCGAGACGAACTTTCTGGAGGGCACGGTGCGCGAGCAGACCGGCCGCTCGGTGACGGTGGAATTAAATGGCGGGCTGACGGCCTACGCCGAATCCGATCTGACGCTCACGCGCGGGCAAACGGTGACGGTGGCGGTGCGGCCCGAGAAAGCCAGCATCGTCGCCTTCAACAGCGCCAACAACATTTACCCCGGCCGGGTGGAGGAAGTGGTCTACATCGGCACCGACACCCACTACGCCGTGCGGCTGGCCGGTGACCAGCGCCTCCGCATCCGCGAGCAGAACGACGACCCGTTCTCGCGGCCCATCGCCACGGTCGGCGCCGAAGTGAAGGTGTACTTCGAGCAGGCCGGCGCGCGCGTGCTGACGGAGTAACATGGCGACCCAACGACGCACCACCTCCCTCCTCGGCGACAAGCTGGCGCAGCGCGGCTTGCTGCTCATGCTGCCCACGCTGACGCTGATGGCCGTGCTGCTCGTCATCCCGCTGATCCTGATGGTCATCACCTCCTTCGGCGGGCGCGACCCCGACGGCAACGTCCTCTACACCTTCTCGCTGCAAAACTATCTGCGGCTGGCCGGCATCACCGACAAAGGTTTCGACTCGCTCTACCTCGAAATCCTGTGGAAGTCGGTGGTGCTGGCCTTTCAGACGACGATCCTCGTCATCGTCATCGCCTTCCCCATCGCCTACTTTGTCGCCCGCGCGCCGCAGCGCCATCGCAACTTCCTGCTCTTCCTCATCCTCGTGCCGTTGTGGACCAACTTCGTCATCCGCATCTACGCCTGGATCATGATCCTGCGCAACCAGGGCGTGTTGAACGGGATACTGGGCTGGCTGGCCGGTCTGGCTGGGATTCCTTTCACGCCGTTCGACCTGTATCCCTCCGATGGCGCGGTGCTGGTCGGCATGGTGTATGAATTCCTGCCGTTCATGATTCTGCCCATCTACACCTCGCTCGAAAAGATCGATGAGTCGCTGTTCGAGGCGGCAGCCGACCTGGGGGCCAACGTCTTCAACACATTCCGCCGCATCACCCTGCCGCTGGCGGTGCCGGGGATGGTGGCCGGCACCATCCTCGTCTTCGTGCCGGTGATGGGGACGTTCATCGTCTCCGATATCCTCGGCGGGCGGCAGGTGGTGCTGGTCGGCAACCTCATCCAGCGCCAGTTCCTCGATGCGCGCGACCCGGCCTTCGGCTCGGCGGCCTCGCTCATCCTCATGGTGATGACGCTCATCATCACCGTTTTCTACACGCGCCGCTTCGGCTTCGGCGATGAGATCTCGGTGGCGTAGCCATGACGACGAAGAAACGCTCCCCCTGGCTGACGTTCACCGCGCTGCTCGTGTATTTTTTTCTGTACGCCCCCATCCTGGTGCTCGTCATCTTCTCGTTCAACTCATCGCGCACCAACATTGTTTTCGAGGGGATCGTTAACCGGGGCGAGTGCGGGCCGTTCTTCTGGTTTTGTCAGTTGGCCGGCAACCGCGAATTGGTCAACGCCGCGCGCAACACGCTGCTCATCGCCTTCACCTCCACCGTGTTCGCCACCATCATCGGCACCATGGCCGCGCTGGCGCTGCAACGCTTTCAATTCCCGGCCAAGACGCTGTCGGAGGCCTCGCTCTACATCCCCATCGTCATCCCGGAGATTGTGATGGGGATCAGTATCCTGGTGCTGTTCAGCACCGCCTTTCGATTCATCAACGCCGGGCTGGGGCTGGCCGGCGACCAGCGGCTCACCCTCGGCCTGCCGACCGTCATCATCTCGCACGTCGCCTTCAGCGTGCCGTTCGTCACCCTGGTGGTGCGCGCCCGGTTGCACGGCTTCGACAAATCGGTGGAGGAAGCGGCGATGGATTTGGGCGCCAACGAGTGGACGACGTTCTGGCGGGTGACCCTGCCCATCATCGCGCCGGGCGTGCTCTCGGGCGCGCTGCTGGCCTTCACCCTCTCGCTCGACGATTTCATCATCACCTTTTTCACCACCGGGCCGGGCGCGACCACCCTGCCGATTTACGTCTACGGACTGTTGCGCCGCATCACCACGCCCGAGCTCAACGCGCTCTCGACCCTGTGGATTGCGATGGTGCTGGTGGCGCTCTTCATCTCGCAACGCATCGAGCGCCGCGAAGCGTGAGGCTGGCTCTCGCAAAGCACGCGGAGAACGCAAAGGGGTTTGAGATGACTGAGAATGAAATTGCGAAAGCAGTTGTGGATATCGCCCTCAAAATACATAAGAGGCTCGGGCCGGGGTTGCTTGAGTCGGTGTACACGGCGGTTCTGGCCTACGAGTTGGTGAAGCTTGGTCTCCGAGTGGCGACTGAGGTGGCCATTCCGGTGATCTATGAAACGGTCAGGCTGGAGGTTGGATTTCGAGCTGACCTGATCATTGAGGATAAGGTGATTGTAGAAGTGAAATCGGTCGAGCGATTGGCCGACGTTCACAAGAAGCAGGTGCTGACGTATTTGAGGCTGTCCGACAAACGTCTGGGATTGTTGATCAACTTCGGTGCAGCGATGCTCAAGGATAATGTCATTCGCGTCGCAAATGGCCTGACGGAGTGACACCAACCTTTGCGCTCTTTGCGTGCTTCGCGAGAGATCAACGTTAGTGAGGAGAGGAAACGCCATGAAGTCCAAGTTGTTGACTATCACGCTCATCGGGGGATTGGTGCTGGCGGCGTGTGCGCCGGCTTCCGCGCCGACGGCGGCCCCGCAGGCGACCAGCGCGCCGGCGGCCACTCGGGCCTCGGCCCCCGGAGGGGCGTGGGTCAGCCGGCCAAGCGACAAGACGGCCTCGAGCGGCTTCGTGTGTCCCGAGCCGCAGCCGCGCCTGGACGTCGCTTCCACCGAGGTCAATATCTTCGTGTGGACAGAGTACATCCCGCAGGATGCGATTGAGTGTTTCGAGCAGGTCTACGGCATCACCGTCAACCGCGAGGAATACTCAGCCAACGAGGAGATGTACGCCAAGCTCAACGCCGGCGGCACGAATTACGACGTCGCCCAACCCACCGACTACTGGATTCAGCTGATGATCCGGCAGGGGCTGTTGCAGAAGTGGGATAAGAGCCGGCTCCCGGTGCTGAGCACCTTCGACCCGGCGTATCTCAACCAGTCGTTCGATCCGGGCAACGAGTATTCCATCCCCTATCAGGCCGGGACGTACGGCATCGTCTACAACAAAGACAAGATCACCAAGACGCCCACGGCGTGGCAGGATTTGTGGACGCCCGAGTACATCAGCGCCGGGCGGATGGTCTTCCTCGACGACAACCGGGCCTCGATTGGACTGACTCTGCTGACGCTCGGCTACGACGTCAACACCAGGGATGAGGCCCAGCTGGAAGAGGCCAAGGCCAAGCTGCTCGAACTGCGCCCGGCCATCAAACTCTTCGACAGCGACAGCCCCAAGACCGCCCTGATCGCCGGCGACGTGGATATGGGGATGACGTGGACGGGCGAGGCCATCCTGGCGCAGCGCGAGAACCCGGCCATTGACTACGTGTATCCCAGCGAGGGCACGATTTTGTGGATGGATAACTACGTGATGCTGGCCAACGCCCCGCACCTCGACGCCGCGTATGCTTGGCTCAACTACTCGATGCAGCCGGATGTGTTCTGGCTGATGCTGCGCGACTTCCCGTACACGATGCCGAGCAGGGGCGCGCTCGATTTCGCCGCCGCGAGTGACGTCAAGGTCGAGGACTCGGAAGGCAATCAGGTCTCGTCCAAAGCTCTCTTCGACCAGTACATGGCTTCGCCCATCACCAACACGCCCGCCGACGTGGTGGCCAGGGGTCACCGCTTCAGCGATGTGGGTGAGGCCGCGCCGCTATACGACCGCATCTGGACGGAGGTCAAAGGCGACCAGTAACCGGCCCTCGAACTGCATAGCCACCCACCTACTGGTTTAGTGTAGGGGCGGACGCTCATAACCCGGCCCGTGGCCGGGGCGGCATCCGCCCCTATTCTGTTTGAAGGAGGCAGCCATGTCCCGTTCTCGAAACTTCCGGCGGGCGCTCTTGATGTTCGCGGTGATGCTCGCGGCCTGCACGCCGCAGCCCGGCGCGACCGACCAGCCCGGTTCCGGCGCCAAGGTCACCGGCAGCGGCTTCGCTTGCCCCGAGCCGCAGCCGCGCCTCGAGGTCACCTCGAAGGAACTCAATCTGTTTGTGTGGACGGAGTACATCCCGCAGGACATCATTGACTGCTTTCAATTGGTGTACGGCATCACCGTCAACCGCGAGGAGTTCTCGTCGAACGAGGAGATGTACGCCAAGCTGGCGGCGGGCGGCAGCAATTACGACCTCGCCCAGCCGAGCGATTACATCATCAGCGTGATGGTGCGCGCCGAGATGCTGCAGAAGCTCGACAAGGGCCGGCTGCCCAACCTCGGCAACATCGAGCCGCAATACCTCAAGGTGCCCGGCGACCCGAATGGCGAATATGTCGTGCCCTATCAGGCCGGGACGCAATCTATCGTGTACGACTCCGACAAGGTCAAGGAACCGCCTACCTCGTGGGCCGATCTGTGGCAGCCGGAGTTTGCCGGCCGGATGGTCTTTGTTGATGATATGCGCGGCGTCATCGCCATCCCGCTGCTGCTGGAGGGCAAGGACGTCAACACCCGGAGCGAGGCCGACCTGGAGGCCATCAAGCCCCGGCTGCAGGAACTGGTCAACAACATCAAGATTTTCGACAGCGACAGCCCGAAGACCTCGCTCATCGCCGGCGATGCGGACCTGGGGTTTGTGTGGAACGCCGAGGCTGAGCTGGCCTTCCGCGAGAAGTCGTCGATCAGGTACGCTTTCCCGAAAGAGGGTGCGATACTGTGGCAGGATGGGTATGTGGTGTTGGAGAACGCGCCGCACCTCGACGCCGCCTATGCCTGGCTCAACTATTCGCTGCAAGGCGATGTGTTCTGGCTGATGCTCCGCGACTTCCCGTATACGATGCCGAACCGCGCTGCGCTCGAGTATGCCAGGGCCAATCAGCCCGAGCTGTACACCGCCTACATCGAGTCGCCCATCACCAATACCCCGCCGGAGGAATGGGCTAAGGGCCATCGCACCGAGGACGTGGGCGAGGCGACGGTGCTCTACGATCGGCTGTGGACGGAAGTGAAGAGCGGCAAGTAGCCCGCGTGGAGCGATTGGGCGATGATGGGATTCGAAATCGAAGTTGCGGCCGTGTTTCGTGAGTGGTAATGGTGTATTTCGAATTTGGTTCTTGACGCGGCTAGCGCGAGTGTGCTATCCTGCTCGCGTCATCCGCAGGGTTGATAATATACGACGCACTTAATTGATTTCAAGGAGGTAGTGTCACCCCGAGCGAAGCGGGCGTTCGCAGAACGCACGGTCTCTACCCAGGCCTGGCGCGATTGGCGGCCAACCAGAGATGCCGCGATGCTGTCGTTACGAAGTAACGCCGCATCGTCCGTCGCTCCGCTCCTCGGCATGACATTGGACCTCCTTGATTTCAATTGAGAGCGATATACGAAAGGCAAAGGCGCACGACCAAATGGTGAAGAGCACGTTCCTGTCTGAGTTGCGACTGCGGCTCAATCCTGCCGGCATCGGTGGGGTTTCCGTGTCGTATTGCGCCTGTTGCTCGTAGAGTTCTGTCAACACACTCTCGAGGCCGTGGGCGCAAGCGACGCTCACGGCCTTTTTGTTTCCCGAGTCATTCTCGGATTGGGCCGTGAGCGCCGCAGAAGATGCGCTCGCGGCCCTTTTGATTTTGAGTTCGTCTCTCGCCAGGCTCGCAAAGAACGCCGGGGAATCTCTGCGAACCGGGCGAGAGTAGACCGGTGGAAGCCATGTCCGAACAATACGCAGTCACAATCGAAAACGCCCTCAAGTATTTCACCGGCAAGCCCGCCGGTTGGTTCGCCGCCTCGCGGAATGGAGGCAGCGTGCCCGCAGGCGCGAAAGTGGCCGTGAACGGCGTCTCGCTCGCCATCCGGCGCGGGGAGATCTTCGGCGTGCTCGGGCCCAACGGGAGCGGTAAGTCCACGTTGATCCGGCTCATCGCCACCCTGCTCCTGCCGGATGGCGGCGCGGTGACGGTCTTCGGCCACGATGTCGTCGCCGAGGCGCGCACCGTGCAGACGTTGATCAATCGCGTCAGCGTCGAGGCCAGCTTCTTCAAAAAGCTCTCGCCGATGGAGAACCTGCTGTACGGCGCGCGACTGTACAACGTGCCCGTGCCGGCGGCCCGGCAGCGCGCCCGCGACATCCTCACCCGGTTGGGGATCGAGGCCCGCGCCATCGGCAACCCGATGGAGGAGATGAGCCGCGGCATGCAGCAAAAGGTCGCCATCGCCCGCGCCTTCCTCAGCCAGCCAGTGCTGCTGCTGCTCGACGAGCCGACCACCGGCCTCGACCCGCGCTCCAAGCGCGAGGTGCAGGCCTTTGTGCGCGAGCTGCGCGACACGCACGATGCCACCATCCTGCTGACGACGCACGACATGAACGAGGCCGAGGCGCTGTGCGACCGCATCGCCATCATTGACGGCGGGCGCATCGTCGCGCTCGACACGCCGGATAACTTGAAGGGCCTGATCCCGCAGAACGGCCATGCGGCGACGTTGGAGGAAGTCTTTTTGGAGTTGACCGGCAAGCCGCTGGTCACGGACGAGGAAGTCACATGATCGCACCGCAAACACTGGCGGGCCGCCGCGTCATCCTGCGCGCCGACGCGGCCTGCCCCAATCACTTCGACATCCGCTCGCAGACCGATGGCCGCCGCCTGGGCGTAGTGAAACTCTCGGGCGTCGCCGGCGGGCGCGCACAACTCAAGCTCAATCTGTGCGACACGACGGCGCGCGGCGCGGGCTACGCCGACGAGACGCTTGACCTCGCTCTGCACTACGCCTTCGACGAGTTGCAGCTTCAGCGCGTGAACGCCAGCGCGGACGAGTGCGACCGGAGTTTCATCGTCCGGCTGATGGCGCACGGCTTTCTGCCCCTGCAGCGCCAGCGCGCCGCCGGGGAGTGCGACGGGCAAACCTACGATGTGATTCAGTTCGATATCGTGCGCGAAGACTGGTTGCCGGTTGAAAGTTGAACGCTCAACCTGCGATCCGTCAAAGGACAATCACACCATGATTGATTTGAGCCAACAACTGTTTGAGGGCGAATTCATCCGCCTGGGCGCGTTGGAGCCGGAGAAGGACGCCGGGGTGATCTCGCGCTGGACGCACGACCTGGAGTACGGGCGGCTGACCAGCGCGAAGCCCGCGCGCCCGCTCTCGCCGGCGCAGGTGAAGAAGCAATTGGAGGAGCAGGCGAAGGAGGCGCGCGAGAAGCGTAACCGCTTCGACTTCGCCATCCGCACGCAGGCCGATGAGCGGCTGGTGGGCACCGGGCAACTGGAGGGCCTCGAGTGGAATCACGGCCACGCCTGGCTGCAACTCAGCCTGGGCGAGGCCGCCGACCGCGGTAAGGGTTACGGCGGCGACGCGCTCAAGCTGCTGCTGCGCTACGCCTTTTACGAACTCAATCTCTATCGGCTGACCACGGCGTGCTTCGAGTACAACCCACGCGGGCTGAAGTTTCTCGAGCGCCACGGCTTCGTCGTCGAGGTGCGCCGCCGGCAAGCGATCTTTCGTGAGGGCCGGCGGTGGGACGACTTGCGCCTCGGCCTGCTGCGCGAGGAGTGGGAGCGACAACGATGATGACGATGAAAGGTGAGCGAGTCCGGCTGTGCGCGGTGGAGGCCGAACCGATGGCGGAGGCGGAGGCCCGCTGGTCGCGCGACTCGGAGTACCGGCGCTTGCAGGATAGCGACCCGGCCCTCCCCGTCAGCGTGGCCGAGGCGCGGGCACATTTCGCCGATGAAGCGCCCTCCGACGGCGAGTATCACTTCGCCATCCACACGCTCGAACCGGATCGGCTCATCGGCTTCGTCAGCCTGTGGCTGCGCTGGCAACACGCGGATGCGTGGCTCGGCATCGGCATCGGCGACCGGGCGGACTGGAGCCAGGGTTACGGCACCGAGGCGCTGCGAATCGCGCTGCGCTACGCCTTCGAAGAACTCAACCTGCACCGCGTCTCGCTCACCGTGCTCGGCGCGAATCCCCGAGCGCAACGAGCGTACGAGAAAGCGGGCTTCGTGGTCGAGGGCCGCCAGCGCGGCCAGAACCAGTACGATGGCCGGCGGATTGACGATGTGTTCATGGGGATACTGAGGGAAGAATGGAAGGATGAGGCGTGAAACGTGGTGTTGGTCATGAGGCGACTTGGGTCGTCGGTGAGGCAATAATCGGCAACCCATCACGTTTTACGTTTCACGCATCACGTGCCCATCTCAATACGGAGCCAGAAGCCATGTCCGTCATCGTTCAGGAACTCAAGGCGTCATACGCCTTTATCGAAAGAAACTACTTCATCGTCAAACGCTACTGGGCGTGGGAGTTGGTGTGGCTGGTATACACCGTCGCCAACAGCCTGAGCATCAGCTACATCGGCGTCGGGGCGGGGCAGGTCAGCGGCGGCACGGGGATCGACAGCGAGTACCTCGTGCTCTACCTCGCCATCGGCACGCTGGTGTGGCGCTACCTCTCGGTCATCTTTTACTGGGTGACCGACGTGGTCGGCCTCGAGCGCTGGGAGGGCACCATCGAGTACACGCTCATGGCCCCCATCACGCGCTTCTTCCACATGCTCGGGCAGACGGCCTTCGCCGTGCTGTACAGCCTCGTCCACACGGCGGTCGTGCTCGTCGTCACGGTGCTGTTCTTCGAGGTCTCGCTGGCGAACGCCAACCTGTTCGGCTTCGGCGTCATGCTCATCGCCGGCAGCCTGTCGTTCATCGGCATCAGCATCGTCGGCTCGGTGCTGCCGCTGCTCTTCCCCGAGCGCGGCTCGCAGATGACGCACCTCATCATCGCCGGGCTGCTGCTCGTCAGCGGCGTGTACTATCCCGTGAGCGTGCTGCCTCAATGGTTGCAGGTGTTCTCGTATCTCTCGCCCGCCACCTACGTGCTCGACGGCGCGCGCGAGGCCCTGCTCAACGGCGCAGATACACTCTCGCTGTGGCGCTATCTCTGGCCGCTGCTGGTGATGGGCGCGGTCTCCATCCCGGCCGGCCTGCGCATCTTCCGCTGGGCCGAGCGGTACGCCAAGCGGACGGGGAAGCTGCATCGGAATGGATGATTTGTGATTTTGGATTTCTGATTGCCAACCCAACGGCGTGTCGCAATCAGCAATCACAAATCCAAAATCAACAATCCAAAATGCCATTCACCCGACTCACACCGCACCTTCACGTCATGCAGTGCCGCTCGATGCACTACAACACCGGCGCCTTCATCAGCGACGGCGAGGCCGCGCTCATTGACCCGGGCCTGTTCGCCGATGAGTTCGACGCCCTGCGCGCGCTGCTACGCGAGCAGCGGGCCGATCCGCGCTGGCTCATCCTCACCCACAGCCACTGGGATCACGTCCTCGGGCCGGAGCAGTTCGCGGGCGTCACGGTGGTCGCGCACAATCGCTATCGCGAGTGGGCGCTGGCCGATGCCGACTACATCCGTTGGGCGTTGAACGACTGGTGGGGACGCGTTGGCGTCACGCGGGCTGCGCCGTTCGATGTGCCGCTGCCGGATGTGACGGTCGGCGACACGGGCACGCTGAGCGTTGGCGCAATCACGCTCGAACTGCGGCATGTGCCCGGCCACGCGGCGGATCAGCTTGCGGTCTATCACGCCGAGGCCGGCGCGTTGTGGGCGAGCGACCTCCTCAGCGATAGCGAGATCCCGTACGTCAGCGACAACCTGCGCGACTACGGCCTCACGCTCGAAAGGCTGGCGGGCTGGGAGATCGGCACGCTCGTCCCCGGCCATGGCGGTTGGACGAACGACCCGGACGACATCCGCGCGCGGATTGCGGGCGATCAGGCTTATCTGTGGGAGCTCGGCTCGCGCGTGGCCGCCGCCCTCCACGCGGGGCAATCCATCGAAGCCACGGTGGCCGCCTGCGCCGCGATGCCCTATCGCCGCTACCCGAACTGCGAGTTCGATCACCAGCTCAACGTGGAGAGCGTCTATCTCGAACTCGGCGGCCGGGCCGACGCGACGCGATACGGCTGGAACAAAGACTGGCGCAAGGCCGAGAGACAATGGGAGTGAGATTCTGGATTTGTGATTTCTGATTGCTGATTGAAAGCTCAGCTTACTCGTCCAATCAGAAATCACAAATCAGCAATCAGAAATGAATCCAAGACCATACCGAGATGAATCTGACTGGCAGGCGATGCTGAACTTGCTGGTCGAAGGCCGCGCGGCGAACAACGGCACGTACTACGCCCACACCGGCGACGTGAGTTGGTGGCTCTACTACCACGACACGGGTGCGTCGTTCTCGGAGCAGATCGCGCTGTGGGAGGCCGAGGGCCGCATGCTGGGCTGGGTGCTGTTCACGCCGGACGAGCGCATGTTCGATCTCTTTGTGCACCCCACGTTGCGCGGCACCGCCGAGGCAGCAGAGATGCACGACTGGGCTGAGGCGCGACTGGCAGCGATGGTGCGGGCGCGCGGCGGAAAGGACATCCGTACCGGGGAGATTGCGGAGGCCGACACGGTGCGGCGCGGCTGGCTCGAATCACACGGCTTCGCGCTGGCGGATGAGAGCGAACATCCGCATCACACCTTGGTGACGAGGCGTGAACTCAATGCTCCAATCTCCGCTTCTCCACTGCCGCCCGGCTTCTCGATCCGCGGCTGCCTTGGCGAGCCGGAGTTGGAGGCGCGGGCGCGGATGCAGCACAGCGCGTTTCAGTCGAAGTGGGAGTGGGGGCCGTACACCGCGCGCTGGCGGCGCTTCATGCGGTCGCCGGTCTACGTGGGTGAACGGGATGTGGTGGCTGCCGCACCGGACGGACGTATTGCGGCTGCCGCCATCCACTGGCTCGATAGCGTGAATGGCATCGGCTACTTCGAGCCGGTGGGTGTGCACCCGGATTTTCAGCGGCTGGGCCTGGGCCGCGCGGTGCTCGCCGAAAGCCTGCGCCGCATGCTGGTCGCCGGGCTGCCGCACGCTTCGGTCTACTGCGCCGGCGACAATCCGCGCGCCGTGGCGTTCTATCAAGCCTGCGGGTTCCAGATCGTGAACACGCTGCTCATGTATTGCAAGGAGATTTCTGATTGATGATTTCTGATCTCTGATTGCCAATCAGCAATCAGAAGTCCAAAATCAGAAATGAAACTTATGACCGAACAACCCACTCTCGACATTGTCCTGAAAGTTCCCGGTTTTGTCTTTCGCGGCTTTGCCGGCGCGAGTGACTTCCGCCGGATGACGGAGATCATCAACGCCATCTCGCGCGCCTACGAGCACGACTTCCTCCAGCGCGCCGATGAATTGGCCAACGATTATGCGCATCTGCCCAACTGCGACCTCGCGACGGACTTCGTCTTTGTCGAGACGGCGGACGGACGCGACGCCGCCTTCGGCCGCGTGTGGTGGGATCGGGAAGTGGGCGGCCCGCGCCGCTACCACTTCGTCCTCAACGTCCACCCGGACTTTCGCGAGCCGGCAGAGCTGGAGCGCGCGTTGTTGGCGTGGGCCGAGAACCGCTTGCGCGCCATCGCCGCCGCCCATCCCGCCGACGCGCTCAAAGTCTTTCAGGCCTGGGTTCCGAGTTCCGATTTGGACCGGCAGCGCGTGGCGTTGCTGGAGGCCGCCGGCTATCAGGCCGTGCGCTGGGGCTATCTCATGCGCCGTGACCTCGCGGAGCCGATCGAGGAACGCGCGCTGCCCGCCGGGCTGGAGGTGCGGCCCGTGACGCCCGCCGACTATCGCCGGGTGTGGGAGGCGCATCACGAAGCCTTCCGTGACCACTGGGGCTTCCGCGAGCCCACTGAAGAGGAATATCAGGGCTGGCTGGCCTCGCCCACCTTCGATGCGAGCTTGTGGCAGGTGGCCTGGGCGCCGGGCGCAAACGGCCGGGGCGATGAAGTAGCCGGCATGGTGCTCAACTTCATCCCGCGCGAGGAGAACGAGCAACTCGGCCTGCAGCGCGGCTGGACCGATCCCATCAGCGTGCGCCGCCCGTGGCGCAAGCTCGGCCTGGCCAAAGCCCTCATCCTGCGCAGTCTCAAGCTGCTCAGGGCGCAGGGCATGACCGAGGCCATGCTCGGCGTGGACGTCCACAACCCGAACGGCGCGCTGCAACTGTACGAAAGCTG
>CAZSNP010000055.1:13354-34089 GCA_964608265.1 uncultured Anaerolineales bacterium
TGCTCGGCGTGGACGTCCACAACCCGAACGGCGCGCTGCAACTGTACGAAAGCTGCGGCTTCAAGCCTACGAAACGCAGCACGACGTACCGGAAAGATCTGTGATTTTGGATTTCTGATTGCGGATTGCTGATTGATATCCGATCACAAATCAACAATCAGAAATCAGCCATGCGATGACGGTGATCAGTGGCAAGATCCTCAAACTCAACGGCTGGCCCGAGGGGCCGATGATCCGGCTGGCGAAGGAGGCGGCGCAGCGTCTGTGGGAGGCGGGCCTCGACCGCGACGCCATCCTCGAGCGCCTCGACGCGGTGCGCGCCGCTCCGTCCGCCTTCGTGACGGACGGAGAAGTGGGCGAGCTGGCGCGTGAGCTCATCGCGCAGAGCGCGCGCGCGACGCAGGGACGCGATGAAGACCTGCGCGCCTCGCCGCTCGGCTATCGCATCTGGGGCAAGGAGTTCATTGATCCCGGCGCGCTGGCGCAGATGGATAACGCCCTGCGGCTCCCGGTGAGCGTGGCCGGCGCCCTCATGCCCGATGCGCATGTGGGCTACGGCCTGCCCATCGGCGGGGTGCTGGCGACGGAAGGCACCGTCATCCCGTACGCCGTCGGCGTGGACATCGCCTGTCGCATGCGCCTCAGCGTGTACGAACTCTCACCCATCGTGCTCGACCAGAAACCGGCGCAGTTCGAGAAGGCGCTGCTCAGCCAGACGCGCTTCGGCATGGGCGCGAAGTGGGAGCGCAACCAGTTGCCGGCGCATCCCGTGCTCGACGATGACGATTGGGACGCGCTGCCGCTGTTGCGCCACCTCAAAGACACCGCGCAGAATCAACTCGGCACGAGCGGCACTGGCAATCACTTCGTCGAGTGGGGGACGCTCGAACTGACGAGCGCGTTGGGCAACCTCGCGCCGGGCACATACCTCGCGCTGCTCTCGCACAGCGGCTCGCGCGGCGTCGGCTACAAAATCGCCGAGCACTACTCGAAGCTGGCGATGGAACTCCATCCCAAACTGGATAAGGCCGCGCGCCACCTGGCCTGGCTCGACCTCGACGCCGATGCCGGGCGCGAATACTGGCTGGCGATGGAGCTGGCGGGCCGTTTCGCCTCCGCGAACCACTGGGTCATCCATCACCGCGTGGCCGACGCGGCGGGATTGAAGGAAGCGGCCTCGGTCGAAAACCATCACAACTTCGCCTGGCGCGAACGGCTGCCCGACGGGCGCAGCGCGATTGTTCATCGTAAGGGCGCGACGCCGGCCGGGCCGGGCGTGCTCGGCGTCATCCCCGGCAGCATGGCCGATGCGGGCTTCGTCGTGCGCGGGCGCGGCCTGCCCGAGTCGCTCAATTCCGCCGCGCACGGGGCCGGGCGGCAGATGAGCCGCAAGCAGGCCATCAACACCATCGCCAAACGCGACCGCGATGCCTACCTGCGCGAGCGTGGCGTCACCCTGCTCGGCGGCGGGCTGGATGAATCGCCGCAGGCCTACAAACGCATCGGCGACATCATCGCCGCGCAAAGCGATTTGGTCGAAATCGTTGGGAAGTTCACACCCAGGATTGTGCGCATGGCCGAGGAGCCGGGCGACTGGTGATTTGGGATTTCTGATTGATGATTGAGGATTTGGGACGTATGCCATCACAGTTTTCGTCGGGTATTCAGAGCCTTCGCACCGAGTCCCCCCCTCCCAGCGGGAGAGGGGATAGGGGTGAGGGCGATCAGGCGGATGTGCTCGTGATCGGCGCGGGAGCAGCGGGCCTCGCGGCGGCGCGCAGGCTGGCGGATGCCGGCGGGCGCGTCATCGTGCTCGAAGCGCGCGACCGGCTGGGTGGCCGCGTGTGGACGACGCAATTCTGCGGCGTGCCGCTGGATTTGGGCGCGGGCTGGGTGCACGGCTACGAGCGCAATCCGTTGAGCGAGCACGCGCGGCGCGCGGGTGTGCGGCTTGCGCCCAGCGATACCGTGCTGCTCGGCGCAGACCTGGCGCTGTTCGATGCGGATGGGCGGCGATGGACGGCGGGCGAGCGCGAGGCGTTGGAGGCGAAGTTCGATGCGGTGATGGATGAATTGGGGGCTTTGGCTGCGGCGCGCGCGGAACAAGGCTTGCCGGATATTTCGCTGCAGGCGGCTTTTGACGAGCTGGGCCAGGGCGACGCGGGCATTCTGCACGCCCTCCACTACAAATTCAATTCCGAGATCGAGCACGAGTATGGCGGCGACATCGCCGAGATGTCGCTGCTGAATTGGGACGACGACACCACCCCGCATGTGCTCGGCGACGCGGACGCGCTGCCCGAGGGCGGCTGGTGGCGGGTGATCGAGCCGGCCTGCGCCGGCCTCGACATTCGCCTGCGGAAAACCGTCGCCCGCGTGGAATACGGCATCCTTGGGGTCACGGTCGGCTGCACCGATCAATCCACATATACCGCCCCGCACTGCGTCGTCACGCTTCCGCTCGGCGTGCTGAAGGCGGGCAGCGTGGCCTTTGCGCCGGAGTTGCCGGAACGCAAGCGCGCGGCGATTGCGCGGCTGGGCATGGGCGTCCTCAACCGGCTGGTGCTCAAGTTCCCGCGCGTCTTCTGGCCGCAAACCGATTGGCTCGGCGTGATTGCTGCGCGCCGTGGCTACTGGGCCGAGTGGCTCGATATGAGCCGGCACACGGGCCAGCCCATCCTCATCGCCTTCAATGCTGCCGCGTACGGGCGCGAAGTAGAATCGCTAACCGATGAGCGACAGGTATCCGAAGCAATGTCCGTGCTGCGCCGGTTGTTCGGCGATGTGCCGGAGCCGGAATCATTTGCCGTCACCCGCTGGGCGAGCGACCTGTTGGCGCGCGGCGCGTACTCGTTCGTCGGCGTGAGCGCGAGCAGCGCCGACCGCGCCGCGCTGGGCGAACCTGTGGCGGGCCGTCTGTTCTTCGCCGGCGAGGCCACCTCGGTCGAATATCCCGCCAACGTTCACGGCGCGTGGCTCAGCGGCGAACGCGCCGCGCGCGAAGTGCTGATGACTCAAGACTGATCACTGTTGACGGGCTACTGTCTGCTTTTCACGGCAGGATCGGGCTGATCGGCCCGAACGGCGCGGGGCGAGACCACGCTGCCCGGGTTGATGGCGGAGTGGGAAGTATTCGTGAAACGTGAGGCGTGACGCGTGAGGCTCGGGCAGGGCACGTGGTGGCCATAGACCGAATCTGGCAGTGCCCACGAATCACGGATCGCGCTTCACGCATTACGCCGGATCAATGGAGCATCGCTCATGGAGATCGAAACTTTGCGCCTCGAACGACCGGAACTGGCGGGCTACACCTTCCGCCCGCTCACGCGCGACGATTTGCCCGCGCTGCACGCGCTGCTGCTCACCGCCGTCGAAGCCGACGGCGAGGACCGCGTGGACTCGCTGGACGACTTGCGGACGCAGTTCGATGACCCGTGGTCGAACGCGATCAATGACTCACTGGTTGCGCTGACACCACAAGCTGAACTGATTGCCTTTGCACGCTGTTTTCTTTCGCCGGCGCCGGGGGCTGAAGCGCGCTGCCACACATGGACTTACCTTCATCCCGTCCACCGCACGAACGCACTCGAAAGCGCCGTGTTTGGTTGGGTCGTGGCGCGTTCACAACAGCGATTGGCCACGCTGCCGCCAGGTGTGCCGCACCTCGTGCAGTTCGGCACGGTGGATACACAGGCCCGCAACCTCGCCCTCGCCGAGCGGCACGGCTTCACGCCGGAGCGCTACTTCTACAACATGCACCGCGACCTCAAGGCCCCAATCCCCAATAACCAATTACCTCCCGAATTCACCCTGCGCGTTTTCGCACCCGACGACGCCCACGCGGTATACAGCGCACACGAAGAAGCCTTCAGCGACCACTGGGGCTTCGAGCCGGAGAGCTTCGACGAGTGGAGGCAATTCGCGCTCGATAGCGGCGGCTTCCGGCCCGACCTGACCTTGCTGGTGCATGCCGGCGAGGAGTTGGCCGCGTACAGCCTCAACCGCGTGCTGGCCGAGGATAACCTCCGCAACGGCACAAAGGAGGCCCGCATCGGCCAGCTCGGCACGCGGCGCGCGTGGCGCAAGCGCGGCCTGGCCTCCGCCTTGCTGTGCGAGTCCATGCGCCGCTTCAAAGCCCTCGGCTTCGACACGGCCACGCTCGGCGTGGATGCCGAGAACCCCACCGGCGCGCTCGGCCTGTACGAGCGGTTGGCCTTTGGCGTGCGGAAGCGCATCATCGTATTTGCAAAACAACTGACCTGGCACGGTGACCGGGTGACGCGGTGACGGGGTGCCAATCTAGAGCACCTTGTCACCCTGTCAACCGGTCATCGCCTCACGAATTGCCAGTGACCCCATCCATCATCCAACACCTCGATAGCAACCTCCGCCTCCGCCGCGCCACGCCCGCCGATGCCGCGGCGCTGGCAGAGTTTGATGCCGGCATCCTCAGCGACGCCGGGCCGGATATGCCTGACGACCGCGTCGGGGTGTGGGTGCACGATTTGCTCACGCGGCCCCATCCCACCTTTCAGCCGGGCGATTTCACCGTCGTCGAGGATACGCGCACCGGGCAGATCGTCTCCTCGCTCAACCTGATTTCGCAGACGTGGACCTACGCCGGCCTCCCGTTCAAAGTCGGCCGCCCCGAACTGGTCGCCACCGACCCGGCCTATCGCAAACGCGGCCTCGTGCGAAAACAGTTCGACGTTATCCACGCATGGAGCGCCGAGCGCGGTGAGCTGGCCCAGGCCATCACCGGCATCCCGTGGTATTACCGCCAGTTCGGGTATGAGATGACGGTCAACCTCGGCGGCGCGCGGCTCGGCTATGAGATGCAAGTGCCGAAGTTGAAGGAGGGCGAGAGCGAGCCGTTCGTCGTGCGCGCGGCGACCGAGGCCGACCTGCCGTTCTTCGCCGAGGTCAGCGATGCCGGGCATCGGCGCGACCTGCTCGCCTGCCGGCGCGATGAGGCGCTGTGGCGGTATGAACTCGACGGCAAGAGCGAGCGCAATGTCAATAGGCGCGTGCTGTGCGTGATCGAGTCAATTGAAGGTTCAGCTGTCGGCGTGCTCGCCCATCCGCCGTTCCTGTGGGGCGATGTGCTGGTGGCGACCGAGTATGAACTCGCGCCCGGTGTCTCATGGCTGGCCGTTACGCCGAGCGTGGCTCGCTATCTGTGGGCGACCGGCCAGCGTTACGCCGAGGCCGAGAAGAAAAAGTGCGCGGCCTTCGGGCTGGGATTTGGGGAATCGCACCCGGCCTACGCCGCGATGCGCGACCGCACGCCGGGCAAGTGGAAGCCGTATGCCTGGTACCTGCGCGTGCCCGATGAGGTGGCGTTTCTGCGCCACATCACCCCCGTGCTGGAGCAGCGGCTGGCGGATTCAATCGCCGTTGGGCACTGCGGCGAGCTCAAGGTCGGTTTCTATCGCAGCGGGGTGCGGATCAAGTTCGATGCGGGCCGGCTGTCGTTCGAGCCGTGGCAGCCCCAGGTGGGTGAGGACCGCGACGCTGCATTCCCCGACCGGACGTTTCTGCATTTGCTCTTCGGCCACCGCACCTTCGACGAGCTGCGCCAAATCTATCCCGACTGCGGCGTAGAGGGTGATACGGCGCGCGTGCTGCTCGAGGCCCTCTTCCCCAAACGGCTGTCGAATCTCTGGCCGGTGAGTTGAGGGCACGAGACCGCGTCGGTCTGATCATGCCCGGCGCGCGTTGCTGTCGCGGACGATGAGCATGCACGCAGCCAGGAAGAAAATCAGCGCCATCCACCAATCACCACGCGCCGCCAACAACCCTGTCATGACGACACAAATACCTGCGCTCACTCTCGTAAACATGGGAACCTCCCCGACGCCGATCATTATCGGGCGGATGGGGAGGGCACACCGGCCAGCCGGCTGACGTTTGCTGGATTTGTGTGTTGGTTTGAAGACGCGGTGATTACGGCCACACGCTGTCGGGCGCGAAGACGCGTTTGAAAGAGAACGCCTGCGCGGTCTCGCCGTGTGCGCGCACGAACTCGGCCATGGCCGGGCTGTCGAGCGAGGCCGGCATCCGGCCGATGTCGAGCTGGGCGAGGTGAACGCTCAATCCGGAGCTTTCTCCCTGGGCGTGCGGATGACGGTGAGGCAGATCACGCCGACCAGGACCACCGCGATGCCGACCAGCCCCACCGGCGTGATGCGCTCGTTCAGCAGCGCCATCCCCAGCCCCAGCGCGACCACTGGGTTGACGTACGCGTAGCTGATGGCGAGGGCCGGGCGCACCGTGCGGATGAGGTGCATATACGCGCTGAAGGCGATGAGCGAGCCGAAGGTGACGAGGTAGAGCCACGCGCCGAAAGCGCCGGCGCTCACGGCGCTTGGCTGCTCGCGGCTGAGGAGGCTCATCAGCAGGAGCACCGGCCCGCCGGTCAACATCTCGGTGGCGGTGCCCATCGCGCCCTCGGGCAACTGCAGGCGCCGGCTGAGCACCGAGCCGGTGGCCCAGAAGATGGGCGCGAGCAACATCGCCAGCGCGCCCAGCGGGTTGGCCCGCATCTCACCCTCGAGGTTGAGCAGCACCACGCCTGTGAAGCCGATGAGGATGCCCAGCCATTCAGGGCGCGACGGCCACTGGCCGTTGAGGCCGGAGAAGATCGCAATCCACAACGGCGCGGTGGCGACGAGCGCGGCGGCCAAGCTCGACGACACCCATTGCTCGGCGAAGGCCACGCCGCCCATGCCGCCGCCCAACATCAGCGCGCCGACGACGAGTGAGTGCAGCCATTGGGTGCGCGTGGGCCAGGCCGCGCCACGCATTCGCAAAAAAGGAAACAGGATGACGCCCGCCGTGATGAAGCGTGTCCCCATCAAAAAGAACGGCGGGATTTCGGCCACCGCGACGCGCAGCGCGAGATAGGTCGAGCCCCAGATGACGTAGACGGCGAGCAGGCTCGGCAACACGCCGAGGGGAATGCGTTGTGTAAGTTGTGGGGCTGAGAGCTTGGTGGCTTGCATGAGTTCTCGTAAGAGACGGCCCCCCGGACGCCCGAGCACCTACTTCAACCGAGCCAGCGCGCGCACCGGGAAGGTGCCCATGCCTTTGACCTTGGGCGGGATGGCGCTGAACGCGAACCCCGCATCGGGCAGCGCGCCGAGGTTGCACAGGTGCTCGACGATCAGCACCTCGGCACCGAGCAGCACGCTGTGCACCGGGCGCGACCGTCCGCGTGTGTCGTCAATGTTGTGCGAGTCAATCCCCACCAGCCTCGCGCCGCTCTCCACCAGGTATTGCGCCGCCTCGCCGGTGACGAAGGGATGGTTCTCGAAATAGCGCTCGGTCTTCCAGTGGTCGTCGCCCCAGCCGGTGTGGATGAGCACCGCCTTGCCGCGCAGGTCGCGCTCACGGAAAAACTCCACGCCCACCGCCAGCCCGGCGCGGTGCGGCGCGCGGATCACGACGCCCTCCAGATCCGCAAAACTCTCCGGCGCGATCTCGGCCAGGTCTTTGCCATCGGCGTAGCGGTGAAAGGGGCAATCGAGGTAGGTGCCGGTGTTGGCGACCATCTCGATCTTGCCGATCTGAAACTCGGTGCCCGGCTCGTAGTTCTTGCGGCTGGCCTCGCGGCTGAGGTAGTCGCAGATGATGGGCGCGGGCAGGCCCTTGTACGTGACTAGCCCGTCTTCAATCGTGTGGCTCAAATCAACGAAGCGTTGAACGGTCATAGGTCAAGAACCTCGCGCAAAGAAAAGCTCAGCGTCTTTGCGGCTTGGCGCAAAATCTATCTCCAGAAGATGTGCCCCTCGCCGACGATGACGCTCTGCCCGCCGATGCGCAGGCCGGTGATCGCCGGAATTCCGTGAATGCCGCCCTCGGTGCGGACCTCCACATGCAGCCGGCTGGGCCGGCCCATCTCCACGCCCTGCTCGATGACGAAGCGCATGTGCGGGGCAAGCGGAGCTTGCCCGCGGGGCAGGACGTTGTAGCGCGCGGCATAGGCGCCCATCGGCGCAGCGCCCGCGCCGGTGGCCGGGTCTTCGGGGATATCGAAGACGTGCGGGGCGAACATGCGCGCGCGCAGTTGCACCTCCGGCCCGCTGGTCTCGGTGGTGAAGACGTACGCGGCGGCGGTCGGCGCTTCGCCCACGAACAGCGCGGCCAGCGCCGCTTGATTCACCTTGCAGCGCCCGATGGCTGCGAGCGACCTCACCGGCACGAACAAGAACGGGACGCCGGTGGAGACGATCTGCAATGGCAGGTCGGCGCGCAGGTCGGCGGCGGTCAGGCCGAGCGCGGCGGCCACGCGCTCCCGGTCGTCGCGGGCCGGGCCGAACTCGGGCGCGCGGTGCGTCATCCACACAAAACGCGGCGAGCCATCGGCGTGGCGCTCGATGCTCACCGGCGTCGGGCCGATGTTGAGTTGCAGCACGGCTTCGTCGCCGGCCAATTCGCCGCGCTGCGCAAGCACAAAGGCCGTGCCGACGGTCGGGTGGCCGGCCATCGGCATCTCCATCGCCGGGGTGAAGATGCGAACACGTCGGGCCGCGCCCGGAGTCTCCGGCGGCAGCACAAACGTGCTTTCCGAGTAATTCATCTCCCGCGTCAGCGTCTGCATCTCCTGCGCGCTCAGCCCGCGCGCATCGGTGAACACGGCCAGTTGATTGCCGCCGAACGGCGTAGCGGTGAAAACATCGGCCTGGATGAAATGGTAGCGGCGCATAATGGGTAGACCTCGCAGGGGCGCGGCTTGCCGTGCCCCTACGCGATGATTTCAACCGCGGCGCCCACGCGCAGCGTGCCCGGCCGGCTGTGGATGACGTTCTGCCCAAACAAGACGCCGCGCTCGCTGTTGCGATACGTCGCCAGCGTGGCCAGCGGCTCCCTGCCGCGCTCAGCGGTATGCTGATCGGTGGTGGTGGTGACGCAGCGCGCGCACGGCTTGACGACATCGAGCACGACCTCGCCGATGCGAATCTGTTTCCACGCGTCCTCGGCGTACGGGGCCGTCCCCGAGACGACCAGATTCGGGCGGAAGCGGTTCATCGGCAGCGGGGATGGGAGGCGCGTGTTGAGATCGTCGAGCGACGCCTGCGAGATGAGGAGCAGCGGGTAGCCGTCGGCGAAGCCCGTCTGGTCGGTCGGGCGGCGCGCGTAGGCGGCGTTCACCTTGCGGGTGACATCCTCGGCGAACTTGACCAGCCGCGCCGTTTCCCCGAGGTACTCGCTCAGCCAGCGGGCGACGGCCTCCCCCTGATCAATCGCCTCAACCGTATCGCGCCAGATCACGACCGAGCGGCGCGCGGTCGCCGCGCGAGTCTCAATCGTCAACGGGGGCATGCCCGGCGCGGTGAGGGCGAGCGCGTCATCGGTCACGCACGGCTCGATCATCGCCAGGCGCGCATGTTCACGTTGGGTGATGAAGCGGTCGTTCGCATCCACGATGAGGAAGCGCCGATCGTGCGTGATGCCACGCGCATCGAGCAGCGCGGTCTGCAAGGCGTAGCCGCGGCACGCTTTGATGGGATAGTAATACAGCCCGCTCACGGCGATAGCAGCGCCCATCATGCCGCCGCCTCCGCCGGGCGGAACGCCAGCCACAACGCGCGGCCGTTGACGACGAGGATGCCGCTGACCACCAGCGCCGAGCCGACGAACAGCCGCCAGTCGGCGCGTTCGCCCAGCAGCAGGATGCCGAGGAACAGGCCGATGACGGGGAAGGTGTACGTCACCATTGTCGCCCGCGTCGGCCCCCAGGCGTTGATGAGCGAGAAGAACAACAGGTAAGCGATGCACGAGCCGAGCAGCCCGAGCCACAGCACGGCGAACCACGCCAGCGGCGAGGTCGGCCAGACGATGGGGCTTTCGGCGATGGGCGTGGCGGCCCACATCAGCGCATCGGCGAAGAGCAGCACCATGAACGTCTGCACCACCGGCGATTGATCGCGCAGCTGCCGGCGCGAGAAGGTGACGGCCACGGCGTAGCTGACCGAGGCGGCGATGACGGCCAGTTGCCCCACGATGTTGCCGCGCAGCAAACCGGCCGGGTCGAAATCACGGCTGACGAGCACCACCACGCCGAGGAAGCCGATGAGCAGGCCGCCCACGCGGCCAAAGGTGAATTTCTCATCGTGCAGCCAGAAGTTGGCGATGACGATGGTGAACAGCGGCAGCGTGCCGTTGAGGATGGCGGCCAGGCCGGAGTCGATCAACGTCTCGCCCCAGGTGATGAGGACGAAGGGCACGGCGGTGTTAAAGGCGCCCATGAATAGAAACTTCAGGAGCAGGCTGCGGTCGCGCGGGAAGGCGGCGCGCTGCGCGGCGAAGACGGCCACCATCCCCAGCAAACCGAACAGCAGCCGGAAGGTCACCAGCAGGAAGGGCTGAAACGTCGTCGCGCCGGCCGGGTGGAACAGCCCCAGCGAGGGCAGATCCTCGCCCTGTCCGACCTTGATCCACAGAAACGACGTGCCCCACACAAAGGCCAGCGCCGCAAACAGGCCCCATTCTCTTAGTCTTAGTTTCACTCTGTTTCCTTTCGAGTCTGAGATGGAGAAACAGTAATTGATGCCGGACGATCAGGCTATCATATTCTTGCGCTGTTCAAAGGCGCGGTTACTGGGATTGCTTCAACCAGGCCGCGTGGACTTCCCGCATCTGGGTGACATGGTCGCGCACGTGCCGTTCGTAGATGTCCAACCACTCATCCAGCGTCATCCGGCCGCTTTCGCTGTGGATGACGGTATTGGCCCACGCCGCCTCGGGCAGGGTGCGGATGAGGTGATAGGTGTTGCCGCGCAGCCAACGGAACAGCTCGATGGCCTCGTCGGTGCTTTGCTCGAGATAGTGCAGCGCGCGCGCCCACTTCATCTCGTCATAGCCCATCACCGTGCTGCCCGGCTCGGCGATGAGGCGGCGGGCGCGGATGTAGCTGTTGGCCTCGCTGTCGGCGAGGTGGACGACGATCTCGTGGATCGTCCATTGCTCCGGCGAGCCGCGCCACTGCCACATCGCGCGCGGGAACTCCGGCAGCGCGGCGACCAGCGCCGCATGCGCGCGGCCATACGACTCGATTTTCTCGTGACGGTTCACACGCCCTTGCCTTTGGCCCGCGCCGCGTGGCCGTTGCCGCTCACCTGCGTCTGCAATGCGCCCGGCGCGGAGGCCGGCGCGACGTTGAGCGGGCCGTCCTCTTTCAGCGCCTGCAGCCCGATCATCGTCACACTGCGCAGCACCGTGACGTGGGCGCGGATGCGGTGCAGCAACGCGTGCAACTCGTCCGTGTTGGCCAGCCGCGTCTTCACGATCAGGCAGTCCTCGCCGGCCAATTTGTACGCCTCGAGCACATCCGGGTCGGCGCTGATGGCGCGAAAGCCCTGGTCGTGCTTGTCGTCATATGCCAGCGTCAGCCGGATGAAGGCGGTGAGCGGCCGGCCAATCGCGGTCGCATCCACCTGCGCTTTGTAGCCGCGAATGACGCCGCGCTGCTCCAACTTGCGGATGCGCTCGAAGACGGAGGGCGCGCTCAAACCCACCGCCTCGCCGAGGGCGGCATTGGTCAGATGAGCATTCTCCTGTAACAGCGTGAGAATCCTGCGATCGGTGTCGTCAAGCACGATGGTCATCTCAGTTCAAGACCTCCAGCACGACCGGCGCCTGATGAAGCGCCGACAGCAGCGCCGCCTCGTCGCTTACGGTGAGGGTGAACTGCTCGCGCGGGCCGAGGATGATGTCCTCCCCCTGCGCCGAGAGCCAGGCCCGCCCGCTGATGACGCGCACGCACTCGCCGGCCTGCGGGAGGCGGTAGACCTCATCCGGGTACACCGCCAGCCGCAACGCTACCGGCGTGTCGGCGACGTTGCGGCTGCTCAGGACCGATTTCAGAGTTCTCATGCTGCCTCCACTTCTCAAAAGCATATTCGGTCGTAACCATCATGCGCCTAACGAATGGCGGCGGCTACGGAGTATTTGTACAAATTTATAAGACAGAATTCTGGACGCGTCAATCCGGTTTCTTGCGCTGGCAAGCAAAACCGAATGGTTTTTGGGGCGGGCCTATGGGGCCTGCGGGCCGCCGAAGATTATTCGGAAGTGATTGACGCGGCCTGAGTCAATCGGAACCACGGATGACACAGATTGCACGGATTTGCGTTCGCGATTTGCAGCAATCCGTGGTTGCGGTTGGCCGATTACGGCGCAGAGTCATTCGCGTGGACGCCCGCCAGCGTGACGAAGTGTCCCGGCTCGTAGCTGCCGGGCGCGTCGCCAAACGTGATGGCGAATCGATTCCACGTGTTGATGATGGTGATGGCGATCATCAGCTTCACCAGCTCCTCAGGGGTGAAGTGCTGGCCGGCCTGCGCGTACACGTCCTCGGGCACGCGCTGAGAGGCGATGAGGGTGACAGCCTCGGTCAGGGCCAGTGCCGCCCGTTCGCGCTCGGTGTAGTAGGGCGTCTCCCGCCAAACGCCGAGGCTGTACAGTCGCTGTTCGGTCTCGCCTCTGGTGCGCGCATCCTTGCTGTGCATATCCACGCAATACGCGCAGCCGTTGAGCTGTGAGGCGCGCAGTTTGATCAGCTCGAGCAGCGACGGCTCGAGGCCGCAGTGCGCGCTGTAGCGGTCAACGGCGTTGATGTGGCGCATGCCCTCCGGCAGCACGCGGCTGTAATCGAGTCGGGGTTCCATATCGGTCTCCTATGTTCCTTTCCTGAAAGGACTATAGAGCCGAATGGAGATTGAACAAGAACCGCTTTTTGGTTAATCGATGGGGCCACTTACGCGCGCAGCACAGTCGCCAGCCGGCGCGCCGCGGCGCGGATCTCGGCGGCTGAGTACGCGCCGTAACCGAGCAGCACTCCCTCGCGCTCCGCCGGCTCGAGGCAGTAATCGGCGAGGGGCGAAAGGTCGAGGTCCGCATCCCTGGCCCGCCGCGCCACCGCCCGGCCCGACTGGCCAGCGGGCAACCAGCCAATGCAGTGGATGCCCGCTTCGGGCGACTCGATCTCGAGCGGGAGGTCGAGCGTGGCCTCGATCAGCGCGGCCCGGCGCTCGGCGTATAGCGTGCGCATGCGGCGCAGGTGGCGGGTGAAGTGGCCCTCGGCGATGAAGTCGGTCAGCGCCCTCTGCTCCAACAACGGCGGGTGAACGTCGACGTGGCGGCGAATGCTCAGAAACGGATCGACCAGCGACGGAGGCACGATCAAATAGCCGAGGCGTAGCGCGGGGAAGAGGACCTTGCTGAAGGTGCCGATGTACAGGACGCGCTCCGCTTCATCCAAACCCTGCAACGCCGCTAGTGGGTGCCCGGTGAAACGGTACTCGCTGTCGTAGTCATCCTCCGCAATGTACGCACCGGAATGCCGCGCCCATTCGAGCAACTTCAACCGCCGCGCGAGGCTGAGCGTGACGCCGAGCGGAAATTGGTGCGCCGGCGTGACGTAGGCCAGCCGGGCCTGCGGCGCCCGCGCCATCCCCTCACTCACTTGCAGCCCCTCGCCGTCGATGGGAACCGCGACGATACGCGCGCCCACGCCGAGCAGACTCACACGTGCGCTGGGGTAGCCCGGGTCCTCCATCCACACTTCATCGCCCGCGTTGAGCAGGGCACGCGCCGACAGATCGAGCGCGCCCTGAAACCCGTTGACGACGATGACTTGATCCGGCGTGCACCGCACCCCGCGCGAGACGACGGTGTACGTGGCAATGGCCTCACGCAGCGGGCGGTAACCGGCCGCGCCCTGATAGCTCAGCGACCGGCTAGAGATCGGCCGGGCATGCCGCACGAGCAGGCGCGACCACAACTTCAGAGGGAAGGCATCGAGCGCCGGGATGCCGCCGCGGAAAGGGCGCGGAGCATCGAGTTCGGCGGGCGGCAACACCCCCGGCGAACGCGCGGCCTCCAACTGCAAGGCGGCGTGGCGCGAGAGTGGCAGCGGGTCACGCTTCGCGGCCGGCACATGCGCGGCACGCCTGCGCGCCGGCGCGGCCAGGTATTGTTCAGGCAAGGCGCGCGCCACGAAGGTGCCGCTTCCCTCGACGCTTTCGAGATAGCCCTCGGCGATGAGCTGCTCGTAAGCGCTGAGGACGGTGTTGCGCGAGACGTTAAGCTCGCCGGCCAGCGCCCGCGTGGAGGGCAGCTTCAGCCCGCCCTTGAGCTGGCCGGAGAGGATCGCGGCCCGCATGTGAGCGTAGAGTTGTTGATAGAGCGGTCGATCGAGCGCCGGGCTGAAAGGGTCGCCCTTGAGGAACGTCATCCCGCCGCGCCCTTGAGGTAAATGCCCTGCGGGTCGAGTTCCTCGCGCAACAGCCGGAGTTCATCGGCGGTGGGCGGGGCGGTCTCGCGGAGGTGCTCCGCGACCTTCAGCGGCCAGCCGGTGTTCTCAATCGCATCGGCCCCGGTGCGGCCGGGGTGCAGGGCGGTGAGGATCAACTCACCCGAGGCGTCCGGCTCCATCAAACCGATGTCGGTGACCACGCCGTGCGGCCCGCCGCCGCGCACGCCGCTACCCGGTTGCCGATAGCCGGCGCCCGTCACAAAATCACATCGCACGGGGAAGCGGCGCTTTTGATGCGGGGTGAGGAAGTAGGTGCGGTTAGCCCAGGCCGCGATCTCGGCGCTGCCGCCCGAGCCGGGCAACCGCACCTTCGGCTTGGCATACGGCCCGATGACGGTGGCGTTGACGTTGCCGAGGCGATCAATCTGCGCCCCGCCGAGGAAGCCCACATCGATCAACCCGCGTTGCAGATAGAAGGCGAAGATTTCGTACATCGAGCACACCGCCGCCGCGCCCGACACCAGCGTCGGGTCGCCGATGGAGAGCGGCAGCCGGGCGGGTTGCGCGCCGATGACGCCGGCCTCGTAAATCATCACCAGGTTCGGGGCGTGCGTGCGGCGCGCGAGGTTGCAGGCCAGGTTGGGCAGGCCGACGCCCACGAACACCACGTCGCCATCGCGGATGAGGCGCGCGGCGTTGATGGTCATGAGTTCGGCGGGAGTGTAATGCATTGTGACCGGATGACCGGGTGACCGGGTGACGGGTGAAGCCCGCTTCACCTTGTCACCCAATCACCTTGTCAAGAAAGGCGAGGATCGTTTGGCAAACATCCGCCGGTCTCTCGAGCGGCACGAGGTGCCCGGCGTCTTCGATGCGGCGATAGGTGGCCGTGGGCAGCGCGCGGCGCATAGCGGCCAGGGCGCGCGGCGAGAACGTATCGGATTGCGCGCCGTAGATCAGCAGCATCGGCACAACCAGGCGCGGCATCTCGCTCCACAGATCCGGCGGGCCGAAATAGTAAATGGCGACTTCCCACTCCGGCGCGTAGTTCAATGCCACTTGCCCATCGGCGCGCGGGGCGGCGAGCGAATCGACATACGCCCGCAGCGCGGCGTCATCCATCCGGCTGAAGACCGGCGCCCGGCGATAACGCGCAAACATCTCATCGATGTTCTCAAACACGCGCCGCCGCTTGAGCGCGCCGGGGATGAGCGGGTGCAGCCGCTTGCCGAGGCCGAGGGCCTTGATGACGCGCCACAGCCACAGAGACGGCCGGACGAAGATCACCGGGTCGATCAGCACGATCGCCCGGAAGAGTTCGGGGCGGTGGAGCGCCGCCATCAGCGTCGTCACCGCGCCGAGCGAGTGCCCGACCCCGATCACCGGCCCATCGGCGCGCTCAGCCAGCGCGCCGAGCAAATCGTCGGCGAACGACCGCCAGTCGTGCACGCCGGTCGGATCACTGTTCGGCCACAACGGCTGAGCCGGCTGGGCGATGACGTGATAGCGCGCGGTCAAAAATTCGAGCAGCGGGGTATACGCGCGCGGCGGGTAGCCGTTGGCGTGCGCGAAGTGCAGCAGCGGGCCGGAACCGCCAAAGTCAATCGCCGATTGCCGATTGCTGAATGCTGATTGGCCGATCATGCCCGAGACCTCAATCCAAAATCAGCAATCCAAAATCAGAACGCTCTTAATTGGTTTCAAGGAGGTATGTGTCACCCCGAGCGAAGCGAGGGGTCTCTACCCAAGCCTGGCGCGATTTGCGGCCAGCCAGAGATGCCTCGTCGCTCCGCTCCTCGGCATGACATTCAACCTCCTTGATTTCAATTAAGAGCGAATCAGAAATCGCCATAGTTCACCGGCTCGCTCCAGCGCGGTGTCACTTGCAGGCGGGCGTGCGTGTCCGCGCCCAGCTTCGCCCAATACTCAGCGCGGTCATTCACGCCAAACACCCACTCAGCGAGCCACGCCCTGGCGGCCTCAGCCGACTGCGTGAGCTTGTCCCATTCCAGATAAAACGGATTGTCGCGGTCGTAGTAGCCCTGCGTGTACGACGGGTGAGCGCAATACGGCACGTGACACACCGCTGTGACGACGAGGCCGGGGATGAGGGTGCGGTTTGGGTCGGAGCGGATGACGCTCTCATCCACAATCTCCTCGACGGTGAGGATGACGCGCTTCGCGGCGAAGGCCGCCTCCTTCTGCTCGCCGATGATGCCCCAGATGTGGGCGTCCCCGTTCGCGCTGGCGCGCTGGGCGTGGATGATGGCCACGTCGGGGTTGAGGGCGGGCACGGCGTTCAGCACCTCGCCCGAATACGGGTCGGCGACTTTGCGATACTGCGGGTTGGCGCTGGCCAAATCATCCGTGCCCACGGAGCGCATCGGCAGAAAGGGCAGGTTCGAGGCGCCCGCCGTGAGGCGCGTGATCATGGCGAAGTGCGAATACTCCTCGTATTCGAGGCGACCCGCCTCCATCTCAGCCCGCACGATCCGCAGCGAGCCGACGCCGGGGTTGCCGCTGTAACTGAAGATCAGTTTGCGCGCGCAGCCCGCCGCCACCATCTGCTCGTAAATGATATCGGGCGTGGCGCGGGCCAGGCTGAGGTTGCGCTTGCGCTGGCGGATGATCTCGTGCCCGGCGGCAAAGGGGATGAGGTGGGTGAATCCGGCGGCGTACACCAGGTCGCCATCGTGCACGTGCCGGGCGATGGCGTCGGACAGGGAGGTGAGTTTGCTCATGGGTGCGGCTGCGCCACTCAACGCCCCGGGTCGGAAGAGGAGGGGGGATTGGGCAATATACCGCTGCCCGGCAGCGGCGCGGTGGCGCCGGCGTCGTGCGCGCCGCGCCGCAGGAAGCCGCTCTCGCGCCGGCGCGGGCTGACGAGCTGCACGTTCACCGCCTGCAGCGCGTTCTCACGCCCCTCCGGCTTCAACAGCTCGAACTCGAAGATCATGTTGCGGCTGGGCAGATCATCCACCGACACATACGGCGGCAATTGCGAGTCGTGGCAGAAGACGCTCTCGTACGGCGAGTCGGGCTGGCGCGAGTCGGTCTTCCAGATTTCTCCGTCGAGTGACCGCATGAAACGCAGAAAGCCGTAGCCCTTGCCGGTGTGCGCGTAACACACGCCGCGCACCCGCGAACCAACCTCGCCCCACGTCTGCTGGGTCGGGGCCTGCACCGGAAGCAGATTGGGGACGAGGTAGCCGGAGACGAACAGATCGGCCTCGCGGCGCAGATCGCCCGAGACGTTGTCGAAGGCGATGATCTCCACGCGGCAGCCGCGATTTTGCAGCGCGCGCACGACCTGCACGAAGTCGCCGTCGCCGGTGGCCAGCAGCACCCGGTCGAGGCTTTCCGACTGCAGCAGCGCATCCACCGCGAGGTCGAGGTCGGCGTTGGCCTTGCCAAAGCGGTTGCCGGCCTCGTCAGTGTACCACTTGATGTTTTTCTGGATTACCTTGTAGCCAAAATCGCGGAGCAGGGCGAAGAAGCGCGCCTGCCCGTCTTTGTATTGCGGGTCGCTCTCGGCGCGGTCGCCATCGTAGGCCACATAGCAGTTGAGCCGCATGGGGTTGGCCGAGCCGCGACAGGCGAACTCGCGCAGCACGTCGTACCGCATTCCGTACCCGCCGTTGCGGGCGAGGTTGGCCACATCCACATACACCCCCACCGATAAGGCAGAACTTCGTCCAGGCATTTGATATCACTCCGATCAGAAATAGTAGCGGGTCGTGCCGCAATCTTACTCCAGATACGCCCAGCCGTTGTCGTAAGTCAACCACTTCACCACGGCCTGCATCATCGCCGGGCGGCACAGGCTCAGGCTATGGTCGCCTTCGGGGAGCCTCACCCATTTTTGAACCTGCAACGCCGACTGCGCTTCCCGGTAATGCTCCGGCGGGAACAGTTCATCGCGGCCTCCGGTGATGAACATTAAGTTCCGCCCGACCAGTTGCCGCGCGAACTGTGCGGCCGGCGTGAGCGCCCGCCACTGCGCTTCGAGCTGCGCGCCGGTCGTGCCGTTCACCAGGCTCGCGAAAGAGTCGAAATCTGCACGAGTGACGCAATCAGTGGCCGGATCAATCAGTGGGCACAGCGCGACGAGGGCGCGGATGCGCTCATCCGCCGCGCCGGCAGCCAGCGCCATGTAACCCCCGAGGCTGTAGCCCACCAGCGCAAACCGGCGCGCATCCACACCCGCCTGCCCCAGCACCCAATCGGTTGCCGCGCGCACATCCGCCAGTTGGCCCGTGATCGTGTATTCGCCCTCGCTCCCCCAGCAGCCGCGATAATGGAAGTACAGCACGTTGCAGCCCGCGTCGCGCAGCGCCGAGGCCAGATCGAGATTCTTTTCCACGCCCGGGATGCCGTGCAGCAGCACGACGGTGGGGCGCGGGGTCTCGCCCGGCGCGCGATAGAAGCCGCCGAGCATCCGGCAGCCGTGCGAGTGTAGGATGACGCCATCGAGGCCGGCAGGGAAGCGCGGGGTGGAGTCGGACACGGGGCTGGCTATTTCTTCTTCGGCTTGCCCATCAGTGAACGCAGGGTGCGGAAGCGCGCGGGCGGGCCTTCTTCCTTCGGTGGGCCGGAGCGCGACAGCCACAGCGGCATGCCGACCAGCAGGCCGGCGACGCCCAACAGGAATGGGAGGAAGTCATTGATCTTGTTGTCGGCGCTGACGTCCGTAGCGACGAGGAAGAGGCAGATAAAGCTCGCGAACAGAAAAAAGGTGCCGAGGCGGCGCTGCATGAGGGTGAGACGCACGCGGATGGGCGGTTGATGGCCGCCCACGCGCGTGCCGTGAGGGCTTACTTCCTGCGTTCCACCCGTGTGCGAATCTGCTCGTGCATGTACAGCGGCAGATAGTAGTGGCCGCCGGCGTTCTTGCCCGAGGAGCCTGAGCCTTTCCATCCCCCGAACGGCTGGAAGCCCGGCCACGCGCCCGTCGTCGCGCCCTGCGGCCGGTTGGCGTAGGTCACGCCCGCTTCGATGTTGTCGAAGAACCAGTCGGCCTCCTTCTTCGAGCCGTAGAACCCGGCGGTCAGGCCGTAGGCCACCTCGTTCGCCATCGTCATCGCGGTGGCGAGCGACTCCACACTGGCGATCATCGTGATCGGCAGGAACATCTCGTGTTGCCACAGCCGGTGGTTGCGCGGGACGTTATCCACGACCGTCGGCTCGCAGAAGTAGCCCTTGGCGTATTCGTCGTGCTTGAGCTGCTTGCCGCCATTGAGGATGGTGCCGGCCTGCGATAATTCCTCCGCAAACTCGCCGAACTCGCGGTACGAACTGGCGTTGACGACCGGGCCGAGGTAGTTCTGCCGCAGCGTCGGGTCGCCGATGTTGAGCGCCTGTGTTTTCTTCACGATCAACTCGGCCAGCCTGTCTTTGATGGGAGCCTCGGCGATGATGCGCGAGCAGGCCGAGCACTTCTGCCCCTGCAGGCCGAAGGCGCTGCGCACGATGCCGGTCGCGGCGACCTCGAGATCGGCGTTCTTCGAGACGATGGCCGGGTTCTTGCCGCCCATCTCCGCGATCACCGGGCGCGGATAGCGGCCCGCCGCGAACGAGCGATAGATCCGCATGCCGACGTCGTACGAGCCGGTGAAGGTGATGCCGGTCACGCGCGGGTCGTCGATCAATGTTTGCCCGACGCTCGAGCCGGGGCCGGTGACGAAGTTGAACACGCCGTCGGGGATGCCGGCATCGCGGATGCACTCGGCCAGCAGCCGGCCCGTCCATGGCGTATCCGAGGCGGGCTTGAAGACGACGGTGTTGCCGGTGACGAGGGCCGCGCCGCTCGGGCCGCCGGCCAGCGCGAACGGGAAGTTGAACGGGCTGATGACGACCCACACGCCGTAGGGCCGCAGCACTGAGAAGTTCGTGCTGGTGAAGCCCGTCAACGGGTCGCGGCCCATCTCTTTGATGAAGCCGCCGTTGGCCTCCATCGAATCGCACGAGTAGTAAATCAGGTCGGCCGTTTCCTGCGCGTCGCCCAGGCCCTCCATGCGATTCTTGCCGACCTCCAGCGACAGCACGACGCCGATTTCGTACACGCGCTTTTCGATGTTGGCGGCGGCCTTGCGCAGCAGCTTCACGCGATCCTGCCACTTGAGCGCCGCCCATTTGGGCCAGGCGGCGTGCGCGGCGGCCAGCGCGTCTTCGGCGTCCTGCTTGCTTCCCTTTTGAAATGTGCCCAGCACCCAATCGGTGTTGATGGGCGAGCGGTCTTCAAACTTCTCAGCCACGAAGCGGTCGTGCCCGTTGATGAACATGCCGTAATCCTGCCCGAGGCCGGCCTTCACCTGCGCCAGCGCTTTGTCGTAGCGGGTGTGCATCTCCTCGGGCGGGTTGAACATGGTGGAGTACGTCAGCCGAAACGAGGGCGCTTTGCCCTTGGCGCGCGGGGCAGCCTTCTTCGGCGCGGACTTCTTGACGGGTTTCCTGGCCATCGGGAGTCTCCTGAGAA
>CAZSNP010000056.1:0-33960 GCA_964608265.1 uncultured Anaerolineales bacterium
AATCACAAATCACAAATCACAAATCAGAAATGCCCGTTCGCGTTCTCGCCCTGATCCACAATCCGCGGATTCCCTTCGAGGGCAATCGCAGGCTGGCAGAGGTATTACGCTGGCACGACCCCGAGGCGCTGGCGCGCCGCTACATCGCCGATGTGCGCGAGTGCAGCTATGGCCTGGCGGACTACGAGATCGTCGAATCCATCGAAGCGGATGGCTTTCCGGTCAAGGCCGATGGCTTCGCCTATACGCCCGAAAGCTATCTGCGCTGCTGGCGGGCGCGCGCCGGCTTCCATCAACCCGACGGTGTGGACTATCACCGGCTGCTCGATGACTTCAATATCGTGCCGCGCATCAACACCGGCGCGCTGGATGAGGTGTGGCTGTTCGGCTTCCCTTATGCCGGCTACTATGAATCCATCATGGTTGGGCCGGGGGCGGTGTATTGCAACGCGCCGCCGCTCGAACGCCGCGACGCCCAGCGGCGCTTCGTCGTCATGGGCTTCAACTACGAACGGGGCGTGGGTGAGATGCTGGAGGATTTGGGCCACCGGGCCGAGTCGATCCTGAGTCATGTTTTCCGCCACACACGCGGCGAGGCCAACCTGTGGGAGCGGTTCACGCGCCACGACAAGACCCACCCGGGCCGGGCCGAGTGCGGCAACGTGCACTTTGCGCCCAACAGCGAGCGCGACTACGACTGGGGCAACCCGCGTTTCGTCGTCAGCGGCTGCGAGGCGTGGCTCAACTTCCCCGACCTCAGCGCCACGCGCCGCCGCGTGAACGCCGCCGAGTGGGGCGGGGGCGACATCCGCCTCCATCACCTGTGGTGGTTCCGCCGCTTCCCGCACGTCGCGGGCCAAAGCCACGGCGTCGCGCACAACTGGTGGGGCTACGTCTTGAACCCCAACCTTCTCTGACTTTTCCGGCCCTGCGGCGGGTGATACAATCGCCGCAGTTCCCGCTCTATGACCCTGCCCCAGATCCACAGCGGCCTGGCGAATGCTTGTCTTCTCTTCAGCCTCATCATCTTCGGATATGGCCTGTTGGCCTTCATTCGGGGCGCGGGTGTCTCGGGCACCTATCTCGGCATCCTCATTATCGGTGAGCTGCTCTTCATTGTGCAATTGGTCGTCGGCGTCGTGCTGTTCGCCGAGGCGCTCGCGCCCGCGCGCGGCTGGGTGCATTACCTCTATGGTGTGGTCCTGGTGATTTCGCTGCCCGGCCTGTATGCGTATGTGCGCGGGCGCGATACCCGGCGCGAGGCCCTGATGTACGCCTTGATGGGTCTGTTTCTGGCGGGGATTTCCTTGCGGGCTGTGTCCACGGCGTTGTATAGCCTGCCGTGAGTGGTCTTCCCCTAACCCGGTTCTGGTTCCCGTTTCACAAGGAGATGTGTCATGAAGTCCAATCGGTTTTATGCCCTGATTGCGATGCCGGTGATGCTGGCATTGTCGGTGGTGGCCTGCGGCGGCGAGGCCACGCCCGAGGCGCAGCCCACCAGCGCGCCCAAGCCCACGGTCACCCCGCCGGCCGCCACCCAGCCTCCGACCTCGTCCGGCGCCGTCAGCAGCTTCCGCGATGCCAAGCAGGCCGTCATTCAGATCGTCGCGCAGGGCACCTTTGTTGACCCCGAGGTGGGCGTGCAGGCGAATGCCGCCGGCGCCGGTTCAGGCTTCATCATTGATCAGTCGGGCATCGCCGTCACCAACAATCACGTCGTCACCGGCGCGGCGCGCATCAAGGTCTTTCTCGAGGGTCAGGAGTATCGCGCCAAAGTGCTGGGCGCATCGGAGTGCTGGGACCTGGCTGTGATCCAGCTCGAGGGCGACAGCTTCCCGTATCTCGAGATGTATAGTGGCAGTGTTGACCCCGGCCTCGAAGTGTACGCGGCCGGCTTCCCGCTGGGCGACCCGGAGTTCACGCTGACCAAGGGCATCGTCTCCAAGGCCAAAGCCGACGGCGAGTCGAGTTGGGCCTCGGTCGACTCGGTGATCGAGCACGACGCGACCATTAACCCCGGCAACTCGGGCGGCGCGCTGATTGATGAACGGGGCCGCGTCGTCGGCGTCAACTACGCCGGCAATGCGGGCACCAACCAATACTTCGCCATCAAGTTTCAGGATGCGCGGCGCGTTATTGACGAGCTGATTGATGGTACCGATGTGGACTCCATCGGCATCAACGGTCAGGCCATCATCTGGAACGACGGTCAGAACGCCGGCATCTGGGTGGCGTCGGTGAAGTCCGGCTCGCCGGCCGATAACGCCGGGGTGCAGGGCGGCGACATCCTCACGACGATGGAAGGCCTCAACCTGGCCCAGAACGGCACGATGACGGAATACTGCGACATCATCCGCAGCCACAAGGCCACGGATACGCTCTCCATCGAGGTACTGCGCTACAGCACGCAGGAGGTGCTGGCCGGGCAACTCAACGGGCGCCAACTCGAGGTGACCTATTCGTTTGCCCAACAATTGGGCGGCGACGTGGATGACACCACGACTTCCGGCTCAGGGACAAGCTACTCCGGTTTTGTGCTGGTGCAGGATGATACCGGCGCCATTCAAATGGAGGTGCCCCAGGAGTGGGCGGACGTCAATGGCGCCAACTGGACCGATGATGGCGATGTGATTGGCGCAGCCATCAGCGCTGCCTCCGATCTGGCGGAGTATAACGAACGCTGGGACGTGCCGGGTGTGTTCTTTGGCGTCACCGACGACATCGCCAAACTCGGCGGCTATGTGCAGGTGCTCGATGTTCGCCGCGATGACTTGCGTAGCATCTGTACGTTCTCCAGCCGCAACGACTACACCGACTCGGCGTTTGAGGGCAAGTACGATGTCTTCACCAGTTGCAATGGCGCCGATAACGTCTACGTTGTCCTCGCCGCGCGGCCCATCAACAATCCGACGGCTTATCTCGTGCTGGTCGAAGTCAACATCATGACCGACGCCGACCTGGCGGCGCTCGATCAGATTTATCAGACCTTCGACGTGGTGGGTTCGCTGCCGTAATCAACGCCGGGCCGCGCCCGAACGGCGGCGGCTGCTCGCGCCCGGAGCGACAGCACAATTGACGTTGAGTAACGGGTAGGGACGTTGCCGGCAACGTCCCTACGTTGTTGAAAGGAAACAGATTCATGACCGCTCGCACCATCATCGTATTGGAAGGCGACCAGACGGGGCAGGAGTTGCTCGAGGAGAGTCTGCGTGTGCTGGCGCCGGAGGTCACCGGCGTGGCGGCGGAGTTCGCCCGCTTCAATCTCTCGCTCGAGAATCGCCGCGCTACCAGGAACGGCGTGGTGCACGAAGCCGCCAAAGCGATGGCGCAGAGTGGCCTCGGCCTCAAAGCCGCCACCATCACCCCGGAGCAGAAGGGCGACGTGGGCTCGCCGAATGCGATCCTGCGCGAGCAGATAGACGGCAAGGTGATCCTGCGCACGGGCCGCCGCATCCCCGGCATCCGACCGGTGGGCGGCGTGTATGCGCCGGTGGCCGTGGTGCGTATGGCGGTGGATGACGCCTACGGCGCGAAAGAGTGGCGCGAGGCGACCGGCGACGAGGAGTGGGCGTTCCGCACCGAGAAGATCAGCCGCACCACCTGCCGCGTCGTCACCGAGTTTGCCTTTCAGTACGCCGAGAAGGCCAACGCCAAAGTGTTTGGCGGGCCGAAGTTCACCGTCAGCCCGGTGTATGAGGGGATGTTCAAAGAGGAGATGGATGCAGCCGCCAAACGCCACCCCAGGGTGCGCTACGAGCCGCAGTTGATCGACGCGATGCTGGCGCTCCTCATCGCCAGTTCCGGCGAGCCGCTGGTGCTGCCCTGCCTCAACCGCGACGGCGACCTGGTTTCCGATTTGGTGCTGCAGATGTTCGGCACCATCGCCGGCTCCGAATCACTCGTGCTCGGGCTTGATCCGACAACCCTCAGGGTCAACGCGGTGATGGCCGAGGCCCCGCACGGCACCGCGCCGGGGCTGATGGGCAAGAACATCGCCAACCCGATGGCGATGATCCTCGCCGGGGCGGCGCTGCTCACCTACTTCGACACGCCCGAGGCGGATCGCGCCGCGCGCGCCATTTACGAGTCGGTTTTCGAGGCGGTGCATCAGGGCTTCAAGACCGTTGACCTGGGCGGCAGCGCCTCCACCAGCGAGTTCACCGACGAGATCATCAACCGCGTGCGCGCCAAGCTGGAGGTGTGGGGAGCGCTGGGATAGTAACGTGGTGCCTGAATCGTGAAGCGTGGCAGGCCGTGACAGGACCGAACGTCGCGGCCTCTTTTCTTTCCCACCCATTCCTAACTCAAACTTTAAGGCTTTCATCTTGTGGCCCTCTGTGACTCTCGTTACAATGCGCGCCAATGATGTTCCGGTTGATTGAACAACTCCCCCATCACCTCTGCGGGCCGCGCGTCGCCGGCTTCTTTCTCCCGGATCACGACCCGCCCGCATTCCTTTCCCAATCTCGAATTTTCTGATCCGCCTTAGTTGTCACTCGGAAAGGAAGGTGTCATGAAAGCCAATGAATTCCGCAAGGCCCCGCGCGCCAGGTTTTACGCCGAAGTGCCGGATGAGAAATGGTTCGACTGGCGCTGGCAGATGTCCAACCGCCTCAACACCGTCGGTGAGCTGCTGCAAGTGCTCGACCTCGATGAACATGAGACGAAGGCGCTCGAAGCCAAGAACCTCTTTCGCGTGGACATTACGCCGTACTTCGCCTCGCTCATTGACCCGCACGACCCGCACGACCCCATCCGCCGGCAAGTCATCCCCACCGACCGCGAGATGGTGCCCTTCACCTCGATGATGGAGGACTCGCTGGCCGAGGATCGCCACTCGCCGGTGCCGGGCCTCGTCCATCGCTACCCCGACCGGGTGCTGATGCTGATCACGACGCAGTGCGCGTCGTACTGCCGCTACTGCACCCGCTCGCGCATCGTCGGCGACCCGTCGCAGACGTTCTCGCGCAAGGAGTTCGAGGCGCAACTCGACTATCTGCGTCACACGCCGCAGGTGCGCGATGTGCTGCTCTCCGGCGGCGACCCGCTGGTGCTGGCGCCCAAGTTGTTCGAAGAGATCATCGGCCGGCTGCGCGAGATCGAGCACATCGAGATCATCCGCATCGGCTCGCGCGTGCCCGTCTTTCTGCCCATGCGCGTCACCCAGGAAATGTGCGACATGTTGCAGAAGTATCACCCGATCTGGATGAACATCCACGTCAACCACGCCAACGAGATCACGCAGGAGCTGGCCGAGGCCTGCGACCGGCTGACGCGCGCCGGCGTGCCGCTCGGCAACCAGAGCGTGCTGCTGGCGGGCGTGAACGATTCGGTTCACCTCCAACGCGACCTCGTCCACAAACTCGTGCGGATGCGGGTGCGCCCGTACTACCTGTATCAATGCGACCTGGTCGAAGGCGCGGGCCACTTCCGCACCACCGTCTCCAAAGGCATCGAGATCATCGAGGGGCTGCGCGGCCACACCTCCGGTTACGCCGTGCCGCACTTCATCGTGGATGGGCCGGGCGGCGGCGGCAAGATCCCGGTGATGCCCAACTACGTCGTCTCGCAAGCGCCGGGCAAGGTCATCCTCCGCAACTACGAAGGCCTCATCACCACGTACACCGAGCCGGAGGATTACAATCCGCACGCAGTCACGCCGCTCGAAGACAAAGTGCTGCGCCGGCCCGAGCCGGGGCAGGAGGGCGTCCTCGGATTGTTGCAGGGCCACGACATGTTCATCAAGCCGACGACGTTCGACGACGTGCACGCGCGCGGCGGGGCGCACCATCGCCTGCGCGCCGACGAAAAGAAGTGGCAGCCGCTCGGCATCGGCCACGCGCCGGATTTGATCGAAGGCCAGGCCACCGAGACGAAGCCGCAACTTGAAAGCGGCGCGACCAGTGGAGAAGCGCAGTAGTGTCCAGTGATTCCGATTCGCATACGGCCCTCACCCCCCATCCCCCTCGCCCGAAGGGAGAGTGGGGGCAGCGATTCCCGTCTCTCCTCGAGCGAGGGGTTGCGGGTGAGGGCAGGCTCCGCGTCGCCGTCCTCTACAACCTCAAAGAGAACGCCCCCAGCCTCAACGGCGCGACCCCCAAAGACGCGCTGGCCGAACTCGACTCGATCACGAACGTGCACGACTACTGTGCAGCGATTCGAGAACTGGGCCACGACGTCGTCGCCTTCGAGGGGAATGCCGAGTTGCCGCAACGTCTGGCCGAGCATCCGGTGGATATCGTCTTCAATACCTGCGAGGGCTATCGCGGCGACTCGCGCGAGGCACAGGTGCCGGCGTTGCTCGAGATGATGGGCATCCCGTACACGGCGGCGAAAGTCATGGCCCTGGCCATCACGCTCGATAAGGCGATGACGAAGCGCGTGCTGCACTACTACGGCTTGCCGACCCCGGCCTTTCAGGAATTCTTCTCGGCGGATACGCCCCTCGAGCCGCAATTGCGCGCCTGCCTCGAACGAGGCCGCCCGCTGTTCGTCAAGCCGAATCGTGAGGGCACCGGCATCGGCATCTCCAGCGACTCGCTCGTCCGTGACGAACCGCAACTGCGCGAGAGGGTGGCCCGGCTGCTCAACGGTTACCACGAGTCAGCGCTGGTCGAGGAATACATCGAGGGCCGCGACGTGACCTGCGGCCTCATCGGCAACCTGCGCCCCGACAGCACACCGGGCGACGATCTGCATTTCCTCCCGATCTCGGAAGTCGATTACTCCGTCTATCCGCCGGGCACGGAGCCTTTTTACTCATACAAATTGAAGGTGGATCTGGCCGACGACTATCGCGCGCTGTGCCCCGCGCCCATCCCGCCCGATATCGCCGACGAAGTGCGCCGCCTGGCGCTGGCGACGTTTCGCGTCACCGGTTGCCTGGATGTGGGTCGGGTGGATTTCCGCCTCGACGTCAACAACCACCTGCAACCGATGATCCTCGAGATCAACGCATTGCCCGGCCTGACGGCCATCAGCGATATGACCATCTGCGCCAACGCCGAGGGCTGGACGCATTATCAGATGTTGCAAGCGGTGTTCAACGCGGCGGTGAAGCGCTACGGGCTTGTGAGTGCCGGGCATATGGAGCAGGTCGCACTGGCCCCTTAAGCCATACTCCCTGCGCCATTGGAGGCTCAATGTCCAGGCTAAAGGTCGCCGTCCTCGCCAATCTCAAAAAGAACGCGCCCAGGTTTCCGGGCATGGCCGAGGATCACTGGGATGATTTGGATTCGGAGAGCACGGTCACGGCGCTGGTCGAGGCCATCCGGGCCGGCGGGCACGAGGCGTATTTCCTCGAGGGCAACAGCGAGCTGCGTGACTCACTGCTGAAGCATCAACCGGATATTTGCTTCAACATTTGCGAGGGGCATTTTGGCGACGGGCGCGAGGCGCAAATCCCGGCGCTGCTGGAAATGCTCCGCGTCCCCTACACCGGTTCGCGCGTGATGGCGCTGGCGCTGGCCCTCGATAAGCCGATGACGAAGCGCATCCTGATGTGGCACGATCTGCCGACGCCGGCCTTTCAATCGTTCGAAAGCGCCGATGAGCCGCTCGACGACGATATGCAATTTCCGCTGTTCGTCAAACCGTCGCGCGAGGGGACCGGGATGGGGGTGAGCGGCAAATCCATCGTCAACAACGAGCAGGAGTTGCGTGAGCAGGTGGCAGCCGTCGTCGGCAGGTACAAACAGACGGCGCTGGTCGAACGCTACATCGCCGGCCGCGAGGTGACGGTGGGATTGGTCGGCAACATCTCGGGCGTGGCTGCGCGGCGATTGCCCGAACGCTACTATGTGACGAAAGACCGCGACTACTCCGAGGGCGGCCTGGCGGCGTTGCGCGCCGGCGGCATCACCTTTCTCCCGCCGCTCGAGGTCAATCTGCATCAATACAAAGATAGCGAGGTCGTGTACTCGAATCTGCTCAAGACTGACCTGGCCGACAAGGTGGAGTTGCTCTGCCCGGCGCCGCTGCGGCGCGAGCAGGTGCAGCAGCTCAACTGGCTGACGGCGGCGGTGTTCCGCGTGCTGGGCTGCTATGATGTGTCGCGGGTGGATTTCCGCCTCGACGAGCAGGACAACTTCAAGCCCTACATCCTCGAGATCAACCCGCTGCCCGGCCTGGCCCCCGGCCTGAGCGACCTCGTGCTCGAAGCGGCGGCGATGGGCATCAGCCATGCCGAGCTGGTCAACATGATTTTGAACTCGGCCATCGAGCGGCATGGGCTGCGCACCAGTCGTTCGATTTCAATGGCGTGACATGCGGCTGGTGAGCGGGTGTGCGAGTGTGCCGGTGTGCGCGCTCGCTCACCCGCTCGCTCTTCCGCCCGCTCCCATGCTCGTCTCTCCATCCCTTTCCGCGGACCTTCCGGCCATCCTCAGCGCGGCGCGCAGCGTGGGCGTGTTCAATGCCGAGGAGGTGGCGACGGTGGATGAGTTGTTTCAAGGCTATCTGCGCGACCCGCAGGCCAGCGGCTACAACTTCCTCAGTTGTAAAGACGGCGCCGAGTTGCTGGGCTTTGCGTGTTGGGGGCCGACGGCGCTGTCGAAAGGAGCGACGGATTTGTATTGGATTTGCACCGCGCAGAATGCGCACGGGCGCGGAGTGGCCGCGGCGCTCTTCCGCGCCGTCGAAGCCGCGGCCGCCTCCCTCGGGCGCTGGCTCATCGTCATCTGGACGAGCAGCCGTGACGAGTACGCGCCCGCGCGCAACTTCTACTTGCGGATGGGTTGCGCACTGCAAACACAAATCACCGACTTCTATGATCGCGGTGAAGACCTGTGCGTGTTTGTGCGCCGTATAAACTCGCAGTAGTCGCCGGGACATCCGCTGCAAAACAACCGCGTTGGCGGGGGCTTGTCGCAATTCCGAGGCAGATTGATAATCAGGCGCGTGTTCTCCATCGTGCGCCGTCTGCGCCGGTTCGTCAAACGCTATCGCGCCGAGCAGTACATGCTGGCGCTGCTCGTCGGCTTTGCGCTGTCGGTCTCGCTGACGCGCTTCTTCCTCGCCGTCACCGGCTATCCTCAACTCGGCAACGCCACCCTGCATATCGCGCACCTGTTATGGGGTGGGTTGCTGCTCTTCGTTGCGACGCTGTTGCTGGTGTTGCTCGATCATCGCCGGGTGTATTGGTTCGGCGCGATCCTGAGCGGCGTCGGCATCGGGCTGTTCATTGACGAGGTCGGCAAGTTCATCACTCGCAGCAATGACTACTTCTACCCGATGGCGGCGCCCATCATCTACGCCTTCTTTCTGCTCACGGTGATGATTTATCTGTTCGCGCGCCGCCCGGCCTCGCGCGACCCGCGCGCCGAGATGTATCGCGTGCTGGATTTGCTGAAGGAAGTGCTCGACCGCGACCTGAACGAGAGTGAGTGGGCCGACCTGCGCCAACGCCTGCGACACGTGGCCCGGCAAAATGATGAGGCCGACCTGGCACGGCTGGCGCGTCCGTTGCTGCACGTCATCGAGTCGGGGGAGTTACAGGTGAAACCCGATGTGCCCACGCCGCTATTTCGGTTTCAACGCCGGTTGTGGACATGGGAGAAGCGCTGGCTGCCGCGCTCGACATTGCGGCGTGTGCTGGTGGCCGTCCTGGCCGCCAGCGGCTTGGTCGGCTTGTTCGAACTCGCCATTGTCGCGGTGGCGTACTTCAATTCGACGGCGCTGCTCGATGACATGCTGATGGGGATGAACGTTTTGCCGCGCAACTACGGCTGGGTCTGGCTGTCCTTCGGGATAGATGGGGCGATGGGGCTGGCGATGGTGGTGGCGGCGTTGCTGCTGCTCGCGGGTCGCGAATGGCGCGGGGTGATGTGGGGCTACTTTAGTTTGATCATCACCCTGACCACCGGCAACTTGTTCTCGTTTTACTTCAACCAATTCTCGATGATCATCAACGCCGCTTTCCATTTTCTGGTCCTCATCGGATTACTCCATTATCGGCGGCGTTATCTGGCCTCAGCCCGGCTCGGGTGAGGTGGATAACGTGCCATATCACTCGCGTGGCATTTCAGTCATATCGCCGGTCAAACGCTCAAAGTTTAAGGTTTGGTGACATATTTTAAGGGCTGGATTGTTGACAATATGGCCGTTATGGTTAGGATGCAAATAATTGAACCGTCAATCTGAACCCTTGGCGGTCATAGTGGTGCTGCCTCCCGTATGTTGGCGACCGTGTTGTTGCAGGATGCATTGAGGCTGCCCAAGAGGTAATGATGGCCCTAAAAGTAAAAGCGAAACGTAGCCTGACTGAACCCGTCGTCAGGACGCGCCAGCCCAAGGTCGTCATCCTGAACAGTGTCTTCAGCGATTGGACACAGGATGACACGCTGCTCTCCGATGAATGCCTGACGCGGATGAAGCGCGGCCTGAACGTGGTGGGTGTGGAGGCCGAAGTCGTTCAAATCAAGCGCGATATCGCCGGCGGGCTGAAGGGCTACGACCCGCGTGAGTATGTAGTCTTCAACTGGTGCGAAGGGCTGGATGGTGAGCCGAACGCCTACGACGCCGTGCCGCCGGTCCTCGAGGAACTCGGGTACGCCTACACCGGCGCTGACGCCTGGGCGCTGGCCACCACGCAGGACAAAGCGGCGACCAAGAAAATCCTGCTCGAGGCCAAAATCCCCACCCCGGTTTCGAAGGTCTACGATCGGGCTGTGCTCAACGGCTGGCGGCGTTACCCGGCGCTGGTGAAGCCCGCTACCGAGCACTGTTCCTTCGGCATCACTCGCGACTCAGTGGTAGACGATCCGCAGCAGCTCAAGGAGCGCATTCAGTACGTGCTCGACATGTGGAAGTGCCCGGCGCTGGTGGAGGACTTCATCGACGGCACCGAGTACAACGTGTCAGTGTGGGGTAATGCCGATGCCGCATCGGGCGACGATGCGCAGGTGCTGCCGGTGAGCGCGCTCGATTACTCGGCCTTCCCCGATTACCACGACCGTCTGTGCAGCTTCGACGCGAAGTGGAACCCGGAATCCGAAGCGTACCGCCTCACCGCCGTGCAATGCCCGGCCCTGCTCGACAAGACCCTCAAGCGCCGCATCGAGCGTGTGGCCCTGGCGACCTACAAAGCGCTGAAAATCCGTGACTACGGCCGGGTGGATATGCGGGTGCGTAATGGCGTGCCGTACGTGCTCGATGTGAACGCCAACCCCGACATCACCATGGAGGGCGGCTTTGCTCGTTCGTGCCGCGCCGCCGGTTACGATTACGGTCAGAGCATCGCCCGCATCGTGGGGTTTGCGGCGGGACGCATGCCGCGATAACTCTTCGCCGACACTGAATGCAAAATGAACGGGCGCTCCGAGGCGAGCGCCCGTTCGTTTTGGTTGCCCGCCCACCTCAGCCCTCGAATGCCCCTGAGGCTGATGAGTCCCCACACCGGGGCCGCCGGACACAAAAACCGAGACGCAGTTCCTACAGGTGCTGGCGGATCAGATCGCGTTGGCGCTGCCGGCCGTGGCGCAGACCGAACAGTGACGGGCAACGTATCGCGCCGACAGGCATCGGCGCGAAAAGCAGAGCCTGCGGCCGGCGCGTGACCTGCGCGAGACCTTCTCAACAACCTGGCCGGGTTGCGCAGGGGCGTCGGGCCCACCGACGCGATGAACCGGCAGGGGTCGCGGGTGCGTGTCCCGTGGCGTTCACCAGGCGAGTGACGGCGTTGCTATCGCGCTCGGCCCGGCTACGGTTAACGCGAGCCGGCGGTGCGGGTCAGGCATCGCCTCCCAGCCCTGCAGATGGTTCAACGTGATGTCGGCCAGCATATCGAGATGTTGCGGGCGGTCGTTGAGCGCGGGGATGTAGTGATAGCCCACACCACCGGCCGACTCGAAGATATGTTTGTTCTCGCGGCCTAACTCGTCGAGCGTCTCAAGGCAATCGGCTGCGAAGCCCGGCGCGACGACATGCACATCGCGCACGCCCGCGCGGCCCCATTGCGCCAGGGTCTCATCGGTGTAGGGCCGCAGCCACTCCACCGGGCCGAGGCGCGATTGGAACGATACCGCCCACTCGGTTTCCTTCAGGGATAACGCCTCGGCCACCCATCGCGCCGTCTCGCGGCACTCGTTCAGATAGGGATCGCCTTTGATGGCGTACGACTGCGGCAGTCCGTGAAACGAAAACAGCAGCCGCCCCGGCGCACCGTGCCCGGCCCAATGCTCGCGCAGGCTATCGGCCAACGCAGCGATGTAGCCGGGATGACGGTGGTAGCCGCCGACCGTCCGCAACTCGGGCAGCCAGCGCCAGCGTGTGAGTTCCTCGAAAACGGCATCGAACACGGAAGCGGTGGTGGTGGCCGAGTATTGCGGGAAGAGGGGGAAGACGAGGACGCGCCGCGCCCCAGCCTCCCACAACTCGCGCAGACCGGCCGCAATCGAGGGGGAGCCGTACCGCATGCCGAGCCGCACCACGACCGGAACCGGTGACCGTGCAGCAAGCCGCTGCCGCAGCCCCTCGGCCTGCCGGCGCGACATCACCAACAACGGCGCACCCTCCTCGGTCCAGATGTTTTGATACAGCCTAGCCGAACGCGCGGGCCGCGTGTTGAGGATGACGCCGTGCAGCACCGGCAGCCACAGCCAGCGCGGCAACTCGATGATGCGCCGGTCGCCGAGGAACTGCGCGAGATACGGGCGCAGGGCAGCAGCCGTCGGGGCAGCCGGTGAGCCGATGTTGCTGAGCAGCACGCCGAGCGGCGCGGGTTGATCGAGAACGCTGTCGGTCATCAATGACTCCACGAGTACGGCGGTGAAAATAATATCACGCTGGGGGGCGAGTTCAGCCGCCGTCGCCGGGCAGCCGTTTGCCCGCGGCGGAGCGGATGCGCCGATCGGCCGGCTCGAATCCGCTTCGCCGCATTCCCAATCCGCTGACCGTGTGACCCGAAGTCAAAGGCCCCGCCACACAACCTCGCGGCCCGCATTACCGACTCGTAACGGCAGATTACCAACCCCAAAAGCAGCGCGCCTTACCCCGGCTGTATAATCCTTTTGACAACGGAACGCGATTCTGTCAACGTCCGTTGGGAAAGTGGCGCGCCATTTTCCTCAGGAGACTCACTATGTTGCGCAAGCAAACTCGGGCCTGGGCGGCCCTCACCCTCATTTCGGTCATCGCGGCCTCGTGCGGGATTTTCAACCCAACGCCCACGCCAACTCCCCTTATCCCACCGACGGCCGCCGTACCGCCAACGCCGCTGCCCCCCATCGCTCCGAACGTCATTGATCAATTGCCCGCCCGCGGCGACGAGCACAAGCTCACCGATCCCATCCTCGTTTATTTTGATGCGCCGATGGACACGGCTTCGACTGAGCGGGCCTTTTCGATGGGAGGCGTGACCGGTAAGTTCGTATGGTCGGAGAAAGACACGGTGCTGCAATTCACGCCCGACAAGCCGCTGGGCCGCGCGGCCAGGTACGAAGTGAAGATCGGCACGGAGGCGCGCAGCAAGGCCGGGTTGGCGCTGACGCGCGAGGTGATCTTCGATGTCGAGACCGTCGGCTACCTCGAAGTGACGCAGGTGCTGCCCGCGCCCGATAGCTTCGCGGCGGCGGTGGATTCGGTCATCACGGTGATGTTCAACCGCCCGGTTGTGCCGCTCACCGGTTTGGCCGATCAGGCGACGCTTCCGAATCCATTGTCGCTCACGCCGTTGGTCGAGGGCAAGGGCGAGTGGCTCAACACCAGCATCTTTGTCTTCCGGCCGGCGCAACCGCTGGCCGGCGGGCAGACGTATACCGGGCGCGTGGCCTCGGGCCTCGGCGATGTGACCGGCGGCGAATTGCCCAGCGACTTCGCCTGGTCGTTCACCGTCGCGCCGCCGAGCGTGGTGTCGAGCGAGCCGGCCTTCGGCGCGATCAACAGCGCGCTCACCACCCCGATCAGCGTCACCTTCAACCAGCCGATGGATCGCGCATCAACGGAGGCGGCCTTTGGCGTGACGCAACCCGGCCAGCCCGCGAAGCCGGGCACGTTCCGCTGGGCCGATGACGACCAATCGTTTGGATTCACCCCGGCGGATCGACTCGGATACGGCTCGACGTACAAAGTGACGGTGGGCGCGGCGGCGCTCGCCGAAGGCGGCGGGGCCTCGCTCGGCGCTGATTACGCCTTCGAGTTCGAGACGGTGAAAGCGCCCGCCATTCTTTCGACCAACCCCTCCGACGGCGCGCAGAACGTCGAGGCCAGCAACGGCTTCCGCATCTTCTTCGCCTCGCCGATGGAGGTGAGCACCCTCGATGCCAACATCGAGATCGAGCCGAAGCCAACGCAGGTGTATACCTACTTCGCCGATTACGATTTCAGTTACTACATCGGTTGGGATTTGCAGCCGTCGTCGTCGTACCGCGTCACCTTCAAGCCGGGGATGAAGGACCCGTACGGCGCGGACGCGCTGACCGAGCCGCGCACGATTGCATTTACGACCGCGCCGCTGCCCCCGCAGGCCTTCTTCACTTCGGGCGGCACCGTCGGCGTGTACAGCGCCTACCTCCCGACCGAACTCTTCATCACCACCGTCAACGTGGACGAGGTGGACCTCGAACTGTACCCGCTCACGGTGCTGGAGTTCTACAACCTCACCGGCCCGAATCAATACGACTTTTCACAGAGCTTCTCGCCGTCGCAGCCGCGGGTGCCCGGCGGGCCGGGGCGCGTGGCGATTGCGTCGCAGCTCAACGAGCGCATCCTGACCAGGGTGCCGCTGCAACCGAACGGCGGCACACTGGCGCCGGGCCTGTATTACCTGCGGTTGAACGGGCCGAACGCCAACTTCCCGACGTACCAACTGCTGGCGGTGAGCAAGAGCGCGCTGACGCTCAAGACCGGCCTCGACTCGGCGCTGGTGTGGGCGACCGACCTCAACAGCGGGCAGCCGGTCGGTAATCTCACGCTGACGTTGTACGACAGGAACTTCGGCGCGCTCGGCACCGGCAGCACCGATGCGCAGGGCATCTTCCAAGCCAACTTGCCCCGGCGCGAGAGCGTGTGGGATCAGATGTACGCGCTCACGCCGCAGGGCGAGGTGTTCACCATCGCGTTGAGCGATTGGAGCGCCGGCCTCGACCCGTGGGACTTCAACGTGGCCTCGCGCTTTTACACGCAGGATACGACCGCGTACCTGTACACCGACCGGCCCATCTATCGCCCCGGCCAGGTGGTGTACTTCAAGGGCGCGGTGCGGAACGAGAAAGATGCGCGCTTCAGCGTGCCGTCGCTGCGCGAGGCGCCGGTCTTCATCACCAACGACCGCGGCGAGCGCGTGTACGAAGCGACACTGCCGCTAACGGCGTTTGGCACGTTCTCCGGCGAGTTCACCGTCGCCGACGGCGCGAGCCTCGGCTTCTACACCCTCACCGTCGAAGACCCAGCTGACCCGAACCGGCAATTCGGCAACGTCTCGTTCAGCGTGGCCGAGTACCGCAAGCCGGAGTTTCAAGTTGCGGTCACCACGCCGAAGGCTGAAGTCGTGCAGGGCGCGACCATCCCGGTGACGGTGGACGCCGGCTTCTTCTTCGGCGGGCCGGTGACCGGCGCGAATGTGCGCTGGACGGTGCTGGCGGCCGACTCGTTCTTTCAATACGAGCCGAAGGACGGCGCGCCGACCGGCTATTACGACTTCAGCGATTTCGATTACACCGCCGGCGATGGCGGCCCGCTGTTCGGCACGTTCGGGCGCGTCATCGTCGAGAAGGAGGGCGTGACCGACGCGAATGGCCGCGCCACGCTCAACATCCCCGCGAACCTTTCGGATAGCGGCAACTCGCAGCTCTACACTATCGAGGCCGCGCTGACCGACCCGCAGGGCGGGGCGCAGGTGGCGGGCCGCGTCGAAGTGACGGTGCACGCCGGTGATTTCTACCTCGGCGCGCGGCCCGACGAGTATGTGACCGAGGCGGGCAAGCCGGCGAGCATCAGCTTCGTCGCAGTGAAGTGGGACAGTTCGCCGCGGCCCAATCAAAAACTCAAGGTGGAATTTTTCGAGCATCAATGGAACTGCGCGCTCGAACGTGATCCGGAAACCGGCGGGAACGCGTGGACGTGCAACGCGCAGGATACGCTCGTGGCGAATGCGGAAGTGACCACCGATGCCAACGGCGCGGCTACGGCCACGTTCACTCCCGAAAAGGGCGGCACGTACAAAGTCGCCGTCAGCAGCGTGGATGCGGGCGGGCGCACGGTGAAGACTGCGACGTACCTGTGGGTGACCGACCGCGCGTACGTGACCTGGCGGCAGAGCAATGACGACCGCATCAGCCTGGTCGCCGACAAACGCAACTACCGGCCCGGCGACACGGCGGAGATTTTGATCCCGTCTCCCTTTCAGGGTGCCGCGACAGCCCTGGTCACCGTCGAACGCGGCGGCATCCTCAAACACGAAGTCGTCACGCTTGAAGACAACTCCACCATTTACCAATTACCAATTACTTCGGATTATGCCCCCGATGTGTACGTCTCGGTCGTCATCGTCAAAGGCGTGGATGCCAACAACCCCGCGCCGGCGCTGAAGATGGGGTTGATCAAGTTGAGCGTGAGTCCCGAGCAGCAGGAAATCCGCTTGACGCTCACGCCCGACAAAACGAAGGTCGGCCCGCGCGAGACCGTGAATTACACGCTCAAGGCCGCCGACTACACCGGCAGGCCGGTCTCAGCCGAGTTCAGCATCGGTGTGGTTGATCTGGCGGTGCTGCAACTCAGCGCACCCAATTCGCAGAACGTCCGCGACTTCTTCTACGGCGAGCGCGGCCTCGGTGTGCGCACGGCCAGCGGGCTGACGCTGTCGGTGGATCGCATCAACGTGGAGGCCGACCGCGCGAAGGGCGGTGGCGGCGGCGCGGAAGCGGGCTTCGACGAGGTGCGCGGCAACTTCCTCGACACCGCGTTCTGGCGGGCAACGGTCACGACCGATGCGAACGGCGAGGCGTCGGTGAGCGTGACGCTGCCCGACAACCTCACCACCTGGCGGCTCGACGCGCGCGGCCTCACGGCCGATACGCTCGTCGGGCAGGGCACGGTGGACATCGTCGCCGCGAAGGATTTGCTCATCCGCCCGGTGACCCCGCGCTTCTTCGTCCTCGGGGACAAAGCCGAACTGAGCGCCGTGGTCAACAACAACACCGCCAACGCGATTGACGCCACTGTGAGTTTGCAGGCGAGCGGTGTCACGGTGGATAGCGCCGCGACCCAACAGATCAACGTCCCCGCCAACGGTCGCGCCGAGGTGAAGTGGAACGTCACCGCGACCGAGGCGGAGTTCGCCGACCTCACCTTCACCGTGCAGGGCGGCGGCCTGCAGGATGCGAGCAAACCCACGCTGGCGCTGCCGCCCGCGCAGTTGCTGCCCATCCTCAAATACTCCGCGCCCGAGACGGTGGGCACCGCCGGCGAACTGACCGACGCCACCCCGCGCCTCGAGGCCATCAGCCTGCCGCGCCGCTACGACGCCACCCAGGGCAACCTCACCGTCGAGGTCGCGCCCTCGCTGGCCGCGGCCACCACGCCCGCGCTCAGGGCCCTCGAGAATCCCGAATACGATTCGAGCGAGGCCATCGTCTCGAGCTTCCTCCCCAACGTCGTCAGCCTGCGCGCGTTCAAGAAGCTCGGCCTGGCCGACGCGCAACTCGAAAGCGAACTCAACGCGCTGGTGAACGAGGCCGTGCAGAAGCTGCTCGCGCGGCAAAACGTGGATGGCGGCTGGGGGTGGTGGGGGACGGAGGAGAGCAACCCGTATCTCACGGCGTACGCGCTGTTCGGCCTCAGCCAGGCGCGGCAAAACGGTTTCGGCGTGAGTGAGGGTTCGATCACCAATGCGATTGCCTATCTGCAGGGCCAGCTCATCAATCCGGCCACGGTGCCCACCGGCGCGGATGCGTGGCGGCTCAACCGGCAGGCCTTCATCCTGTACGTGCTCGGCGACGCCGGCCAGCCGAACGTCAGCGCGACGGTGACGCTGTACGAATCGCGCGACCGGCTGGATGCGTACGCAAAGGCCTATCTCGCTCTCACCCTCTCGCAATCGGACCGCAGCGATCCGCGTGTGAAGACGCTGCTCGGCGACCTCAACAACGCCGCCATCGTCTCGGCCACCGGCGCGCACTGGGAGGAACGGCAGCGAGATTGGTGGAACCTCAACACCGACACGCGTTCGACGGCTATCGTGCTGATGGCGCTGGTGCGGCTCGACGGCGAGAACAACCTCATCCCCAATGTCGTGCGCTGGCTGATGACGGCGCGCCGGGCGCAAGTGTGGGAGACGACGCAGGAGACGGTGTGGGCCATCATCGCCCTCACCGATTGGATGGATGTGAGCGGCGAACTCAAGGCCGATTACAACTACCGGGTCAGCGTCAACGGCAATGTATTGCTCGCCGATCAGGCCAGCGCTGCCAACCTGCGTGAGGAGAAATCAACCGAGATCGCGGTGGCGCGGTTGTTCGCCGACCAGGCCAACCGGCTGGTCTTCGAGCGCGGGGCGGGGGAGGGGCGGCTGTATTACACCGCGCACCTCAACCTCTTCCTCCCGGTGGCCGATGCGCGCGCCATCAATCGCGGCGTCATCGTCGGGCGCACGTATTCCATCATCAACGAACAGTGTGGTGGTGTAGGGGCAGGGCTTGTCCCTGCCCAGACGTGCCCGCCCGTCACCGAGGCCAAGGCCGGCGACGACATCCGGGTGAAGGTCACACTGGTCGCGCCGAACGATCTGTACTTCGTCACGCTCGAAGACCCGATCCCGGCGGGCGCCGAGCCGGTGGATACGAGTTTGCTCACGACCTCGGTGGTCGGGCAGCCGCCGGAGCTCGACCCGCGCGACCCGTTCTACTATGGCTGGGGCTGGTGGTGGTTCAGCAAGAGCGAGATTCGTGATGACAAGGTCGTGCTCTTCGCCGACTATCTGCCGCGCGGCACGTACGAGTACACGTACACCCTGCACGCCTCGCGGGCCGGCACCTACAACGTCATCCCCACCTGGGCGCGCGAAACCTACTTCCCCGAGGTGTTTGGGCGGGGAGATGGGGCGGTGTTTGTGATTCGCTAATGGCGGATGGCTGATGGCGGATCGTAAGCGTCAGAAATGAGACTCGCCCCGGTCGAAAGGCCGGGGCGAATTCTGCTGCCAGCCCCTTCCGTCCCAATCAGCGCGCAAACCCGGTATACTCAGCCCTGTTCAGGAGACACTCAATGTCAAGTTTTCCCGGCAAAGGCAAGGTGGCCGTGCTCAAGACACGGCCCGAGACCGTCATCGAAGATTATGCCCGTCTGATGGAGCTGGCCGGCTTCCGCGAGGCGCTGCCCAAAGGGCCGGCCACGGCGCTCAAAATCAACATCTCGTGGCAGACGTGGTACCCGGCGTGCTCGTCCGCCCCGTGGCAGATCGAGGGCGTGGCGCGGGCGCTCAAAGCAGCGGGCTACACCGACCTCGTCGGCGTCCACAACGACACGGTGGTCGTGGATGCCCGCGACGGCGAGTTCAACAACAAGCACCGCTTCGTCACCGATATGCTCGGCATCCCGTGCATTTACCTGTACGAGGAGCAGTTCGAGTGGTTCGAGTACAAGCCCAAGCGCCCTTTCCTCGTGCTTGATAAGGTCTACCCGCAGGGCGTCTTCATTCCCAAGGCCCTGGTCGGCAAGAACGTCATCCATCTGCCGACGATCAAGACCCACGTTTTCACCACCATCACCGGCGCGATGAAAAATGCCTTCGGTGGGCTGCTGCACCGCAACCGGCACTGGACGCATTCGGTCATCCACGACACGCTGGTGGATTTGCTCATGATCCAGCAGGACATCCACCCCGGCGTCTTCGCGGTGATGGATGGCACGTTCGCGGGCGAAGGCCCCGGCCCGCGCGCGATGATCTGGCACGAGAAGGATGTCATTTTGGCCAGCGCCGATCAGGTGGCGATTGATGCGATCTCAGCGAAGCTGCAGGGCTTCGACCCGATGAGCATTCGGTTTATTCGGAAAGCGCATGAGATGGGCCTCGGCGTCGGCGACCCGCGCGAAATCGAGATCGCCGGCTACGACATCAATCAAGAGCCGGCGTGGAACTTCGTGCAGACGGATACCTTCGCCAGCAAGGGGCAGAAGCTCATCTACCACGGCCCGCTCAAGCCGCTGGAGAAGCCGCTGCTGCAAAGCCCCATCGTGCCGTGGTCGTTCTTCGCCAGCAACTTTTACCACAACGTCTACTGGTATCCGTTCGTCGGGCGCCCGCGGGTAGAGGCGGCGCTGCAAACGAAGTGGGGGCGGATGTTCCGCGAGTACGGGGACGGGCAGGTGGTGTTGCCGGGGATGGAGCCGAAGACCGTGGCGGTGGCCGCCGGCGGATTGGCAGCGCTGGCCCTTGCCTTAGCCGCCGGCGCGATACTGGCGCGCGGGCGAAACTGAGGCGCTCCGCCAAGGAAGAGCCTGCCCGGGCGTCTACGGATCTGGAAAAAGCAACAGCACCGGATGAACCGGTGCTGTTTTGTTTTCAGAGTGAATGGCGTCGCACTACGCGACGACTTCGGCGACTGCGGCCGGCTCCTGCATCACGATCTGCCCGCGCAGGAAAGCACCCTCTTCCGAGGCAAAGGCCCCCGTGGTCAGGTCGCCATAGATGCGGCCCGTCGTCAGAATCTCCACCTTTTCGGCGATGATGTTTGACTTCACGGTGCCGGCCACCGATACGACTGTGGCTCGAATCTCATCCGACGTGACCCTGGCCCCCTCGGCGATAACGAGCGGCCCGTTGATCTTGATCGAGCCGTCGAACGACCCCTCAATGCGGACGCCGCCGTTCCCGTTTAGTTTTCCGCTCCAATGGACGGCCGGCCCGAGCACGGTCTCGATTGCGGCGTGATGGCCGTTGCCATTTCCGTTTCCGTTCCCGTTGCGGTGCCCATTCCCGTTGTGATCATTCGGGCCAGTGTGTCCGTATCCATTGCTGCTGCCCCCGTTCCCATTTTTGTGCCCATTGCCGTTCTTGCCCGGGCGAAATGTGAACATGCCTGCTCCTCTCCCAACACTCACCTGTCGTTCGGCGTTCGGGGTGACGACAAGTGTACTGAATATCGCGGGCAAGTCTAGCACCGCGGCAAAGCTTGTCAAACGCCGATTAGAAAAAATGCTCTAGGCGATTCTAACGACGGCCATCCACTTGATTACGGGCCTGCTGGATCGCCGATAGCTCGGGCGGCGTCGCGGCCTCGGCGGCCCAACCGGCGATGGGCCGCGCGCTCGACCCGCCGCCGGCCCCGCTCACCAGCAGAAAGCCATCGCCGCGCGCGTTCACAACCGCCAGGGCGGAGGCTGGCTCGCCCTCCGCATTCGTATATCGCTCGATTCCCACAAACTGCAACGCCCGGCCGAGCGAGGCCTTCATCAATGGTGTGCCCTCCACCAGCTCGGTCACCTGCGCGGACAAGGCCCCCAGGTCATCGCCTTTATCGTCGTCCGGGCTGCCGCTGGCGAAGGTGTTCCATCCCAGCCAGATCAACGCCACCAAAACCAGCGCCGTTGTCAGCGCCCAAAGATAAAAGCCGTAGTCGGTCCAAAAGGCTTGCATGCAGCTCGTTCAACCTCCTGCCGTACGTATGAAGTTGCTGTATTGCTGGGATTGGACGGGGATTTTAGCATCCTCGCGCACACGCTACCGTACGCGATACCTACGATTGGGCTACGGTCCTGCCTAGCTCATCAGTTCGGTTGTTGAGCCTGCGTTTGGGCGAGCGGGCGTGGATTCACGCAGTCAGCGTATCCCGCTATCGTACACAATGCCGACGACGGTGAAGGATTGAGCCACCACGGTGACTGTTTGTTCGCTGGCAAAGGGCAGCGGCTGGCCCTGAGGCGGAAGCGGGCGCAGGGTATAGGTCCCCGGGTTCAACGCCACCTTGAACTTGCCGAGCGCATCGGATTGCGCCCGGGCCAGCTCCGCGCCGCTCGAGTCCAATACCACGATCGTGGCCTGGTAGGGCTGATTGGGGCAGGGGGCGTTGGCCTGTTCCACCGGGCATTGCGGCCCCAGCGTAACCGTGCCTTCGATTCCGCTGGTGGGGAGGGGTGTTGTGGTCGTTGGCGCACACCCAGCCAGAAACACGACGATGGTCAAGGTCAGCAGAAAACATCGCATAGCGGCCTCCTGCCTTTCAGACCACGCCGCCACGCCCGTGGTTCCGCCGAAGCGCTACGGGATCGAATAACTCACCAGCTCTGTGGTCGAGCCATCAGTGTCTAGCCAGCGCACCATGCCGACCCCGCGCGCCAACTCCCACGTGCTGCCAATGTCAATGGTCGTCGCTGGGACGGCGATGCCGGGCATGGTGACCTGTGTCGTCAGTCGACCGCTGCGGCTGATCTGCAGGCCTTCAAAGGTCCCGGCCGCGCTGGTGACGGGATTGGCGCTGAGCACGGTGCTGGTCTCCGTCTGAGAATTCTGGCCGCTCATGCCCTCCGGTGCGCCTTCAATCCTGATCTGAATGGTTGCGTTGTAACTGAAAGCCCATGCATAACCCGGCGCCAACAACTCTGCGGCCGGTAACCACACGCCGGAGCTGTCGGTCACGCTGACTTCGCCGAAGTCCATGCCCTCAACGGTCAGTGAGCCAAAATCAAACGACGTCATCCCGTTGGCATCACACTGCCACGTGTAGGTGCCTGTCACCTCGGCAATCGTCCACACCATCACAGCAGTGGCCTGAGTCGCATCGCCGCTCACGGAGTCAACCGTCCAGGTCAGCGGGCCTTCGCTCGTCGAATAAGTCCAGGTGGCGCCGGGGCGGATCGGGAAATAGGTGTGATCGCATGCCGTCTGGCCGCTGCCGCCCGCCGGGGGCGTGGGGATGTCGTCCTCCACCAGCCGCCCCAGCAGCGACCGCGCTATCTCGCCGGCCTCGGGGAAGTTCTCAAGCCAGTCGCGCACCTCGGCCCGCGACATGTTGCGCGCGGCCAGCGGCCCGGCCCCGAGGCTGGCGATCTCGGAGGCTTCGCCCGCTCGCAAGCGCACCGCCGTCTGTGCCCGGTCGCGCAACTCACACTCGCCCTCCAGACACGTCACGGCCAACCGGCCGGTCGCCCGGTCGAACTCCACGCTCATCAACGAGCCGCGCACGGTGGCCACGCCCGCTGGGGTCCCGACTTCGAACGTGCCCGCGCCGAGCGCCCTGGTCACCTGCACCCACAGCTTGCCGGCGTCGAGTTGGATACGCGTCACCGGGTCGGCCTCCTGCGCCGAGAATTCCAGCAGCTCGAACTCGGTGCTCGCGCCGATGCGGATGATGGAGCCTTCGGAGGTGTCAATCCGCACACGCGAGTCGGCGCCGGTCTTGGTGCCGCCCCCCGCGCTGAGTTGCTGGCCCTCGGCGGCGTCGGCCCACTGCGCTTCTTTCTGATCGCGCGCATCCACGTCGTTGCGCAGTTCTGAGATTTTGGCGGTGCGTGCCGCAGCGGTGGATGAGGCGGGAGCGGTGGACGCCGCTTCCCCGCCGGAACCGGTGGGCGCGCCCGTCTCCGCCGGCCCGCCGCACGCCGCCAGCACGAGCGCGGCGAAGATGACCGCCTGTGGAATGAGTCGTCGCGTCATGGTCTGCCTCTACAATCAATTTCTGCCCGGCATTGTAATCGAGCCGGCGTCAACGTGCCTATGGTGCTGTGACAATCCATTCACGCTCAGGCAACCTCAATTGAAACTCTGCGGGCAGCGGCTGGCCGGGGTCGGCGGCGCGGTCAGGAGCCAGGCCGGGCAGCGCCAAAGTGCCTGTGCCAATCGTCGTCACGCGGAAGTTGTCGAAGCGCGCGTCTGCTACCGGCGCGTCTTCGTATGGGGCCATCGCCACGCCGGTGCGCGTCGGGCCGGTGATCGTGCCATCGTACCAAGCGCCCACGGCGATGCCGTTGATCTCAAGCGTGATCTGGCTTCCGTTGCGCGTGACCTTGAGATGGTTGAGCTGTGTGCCCGGGTGGATTGAGCCGGTTTGAGACCACGGCGCAACAAACGAAAACGTGCCGTTGCTGTTGCGGCGGAAGATGGCGTAGACCTGATAGTTGGTGTCAATCGTGGCAAAGTAGTATTGGCTGAAGTTGGGCATCACGCCAAACAGCAGTCCGATATCGCTGCTGGCCGCCCCATCCCAGCGCATGTCAGCCTCGACCACGTAGTTGTCGCGCTCGCAGCCCGGCGAGCGGAAGAGGAAGAGGTACGGCTGTTTGGATTGGACGCGATACTCGCCGTTGAGGTACTGGGCAAGCACAAAATCGCTCTCGCCGGTTGGCCAGCCACTGAACGAATTGCTGAAGTCGTCGAAGAAGTTGGCGCAGTAGTTGCGGGCCAGAGACGGGAGATGCACCCGCGAAAACGTGTCAAATATTGCTGTACTTGAAAAGGTGATCCCACTCCAAGAGATTTGCGCTATGTTGGCGATATGCTGACCGATTGCCTGATCACTTATCTGAGCAGCAAACGTCAACGTTGAGGCTGTGTTGCTGTAAACTGCCCCGGTCCATGTAATGATTTGGCCAACAATATCCCCGCTACCGTTGGTCGCTGAAAACGAGTTCGCCACGTAACCTGTCGTGGCTGGAAGTGTATTGGTAACGTTAACCCCCACCATATCCCGAGGACGGAGTTCATTTGTGATGGTGATTGTGTAAGTCACTACTCCGCCAGGTCGAAATGTACCACTAACCAGATGCGTCGCCAGCAAGCCGGCTTCGTAAGCGCCGATGTCACATCGTTCAACCCTAGGCATGCCACGTTGATCTGCGGACAGTGGAAAACCGTTTAAGTCGTTGCAGCCGGCGGGATTTCCGCCGTTGATGGCAGGACTTTGGGCAAGTAGCGGGTGATAACTTGGCTCGCCAGTCAAGGGCCCAAGTTTAACGTCGATGTTCGTCAAATCACCTCCGCTCAGTGCTATAGAGCAGCCTTGAAGATTGCCAATCGCGTTATAGCCACCAGAAGTCAGAACCCCGCCACAGTCTGGATTGGATGCATGTGTATTGCTAGCCAAAATACTGTTACGCAAAGCAACATTTGCGGTCCCACCGGTGTAAACATATACACCACCAGCACCCGAACTAGGGTCATAAGATGAATTACCAGTGATTGTGCTATTGTCGATGTTGACCGAGCCATCCCCAATAACAATGCCGCCCACGTTGCCTCGATTTTGGCTTAACGTACTGTTTGTGACTGTAAGTTGGCCGCCCCAATGATAGATGGCTCCTGCAGTGGCGCTCTCATTTCCAACCAGTGAACTATTCTGAATTACAAGCGCATTTCTGTTGAAGATGCCTCCTCCACCGAAAAAGCTGCTGGCTGAATTGGATTGCACGGAAGTGCTTGTAAGGGTTAAGACACCACTGTTATAGATTCCACCGCCCGCAAGCCATTCGTTTACCTCGACCACTTGATTGTTGCGAACGATAACGTTGGACAGACTGGCATTGCCACCGTTATAAACCCCGCCTCCACCGAAATGACTGGCTCTGTGCCCGTTCTGGATGATGACGCGATCCACCCAAGTAGTTACTCCCAAGTTTACTGTCAGCCCACGCCTGACACCTGCCCCATCAAGAATGGTCTTACCAACCTGCTGTGTAAAACTTGGCCCCCAGCCTCCAAATAAATACACGTTCTTGTTCAGTAGAACAACCTCGTTGCCACTTCCTCCATAAGCCCCAACTGCCACCCTCACCGTATCCCCGCTCGCCGCGCGATCCACCGCTGCCTGAATGGTCGCGCAGGGCGCGGCGGGGGTGTTGCAGGCATTGGCGTCGCTGCCGCTGTTTGAGACGTACCACGTGCCGGCCTGTGCTTGTACGGTTTGTGGCTCTGCCGGGGCGACGCCCACGACCGACGTGAAGATGGCAGCCAACAACAGGCAGTTGCGGATGTAGCAGTTCATCAAAACCCCTCCGGAGTTGTGCGGTTTGTGCGGCTGTGGGCTTGAGTGGTACGGTGATGCTGGCCCTCTCATAGGGTAACTGGAGAAGCGATTCGTCTCAATAGGATGAAGCTACCGGCTTCAACCGGCACTAACGCAACAAAAAACGGACGAGAAAACTCATCCGTTTTTGTCTGCTTTTGCTCCTCGTCCTGGACTCGAACCAGGAACCTACCGGTTAACAGCCGGCCGCTCTGCCGATTGAGCTAACGAGGAAAGCGCCGGAGATTATACGGGCCGGGTAGGGGGCTGTCAAGGAATCGGCGCGTGTTCGCTCATGAAAGGCCCATAAATTCCGCGTGCACGCTGCGAGTATAATCGCCGCGCGATGCAGACCACTCACGCCGCCAGCACCTCATTCACCTCCCGCCCACTATGGGCGCTCGGCCTCGGCACGTTCGCGCTCGTCGCCGGGGCCTGGCTGGCGCTCACGCCGCCCGGCTTGCTCGGCAAAGCCGATGCGGTCGGCTACGCCATCTGCCATCGCATCGACCTGCGCTCGTTTCACATCGGCGACCGCCCGATGCCGCTGTGCGCGCGCTGCACCGGCATCTACCTCGGCGCGCTGTTCGGCATCGTGGCCATGGTCCTCATAGGTCGCGCGCGCGCCGGCTTCATCCCTGCCGCGCCGGCCCTCGTCGTCCTCGTCGGCTTCATCGGGTTGATGGGTCTGGATGGGCTGAACTCGTTTGCCGGCCTCTTCCCGAATCTGCCACAACTGTACCAGCCGCAGAACTGGCTGCGGCTGGTCACCGGTACATTCAACGGGCTGGCCATCGGCGCGTTGATTTTTCCGGTCCTCAATCAAACCCTGTGGCGGGATTGGGAGCCGCGCGCCGTCGTCGGCTCGTTCCGCGATCTGGCCGTGCTCGTGGCGGTGGGCGTGGCGATTGTGGCAGCGGTGCTCACCGAAAACCCGGTCGTGCTCTATCCGCTGGCGCTGCTCAGCGCGGCGGGTGTGGTGATGTTGCTGACGATGTTGTACACCACCGCTCTGCTCATCCTCACCCGGCGCGAGAACCGCGTCGCCTCGTGGCGCGCGGCGGCGCTGCCGTTGCTGGCCGGGCTGACGCTGGCGATTTTGCAGATTGGGTTGATTGATGCGGGGCGTTTCTGGTTGTTCGGCAGTTGGGAGGGCTTCAACCTGCCGGGCTGACTTCAAGTATCATTACGGCACTTCGCTTTCAAGGAGACACTCGATGATCGACCCATCCTTCGGCGCGCCGGCGCAGCCCGCACCGACCAATCGCAACCGCAACCTCATCCTCATCGCCGTGGCGGCCCTGCTGTTGTTGTGCTGCTGTTGTCTTGTGATTTTGGTGCCGATCGCGTGGAGTTGCGGCGATGTGCTCACCGGCATCTCGACGCAGTGCGCGCCGCTGTTCGGCCCGTAGACTAACCCGCATCCCCCGTTCGCCGCCGAGAGGTCACGCCGCCCGCGTGGCCTCTTGCTTTTGCAGCGCCGCAAACGGCCACGCTCGGCGAGCGGCTAAACCGAGCAGCTCCGCCAGGGCGTGGCGGGCGGCCTCGCGTTCGTCTTCCTCGATGGGCAGCGCCGCGAACTCGTCTTCATCCAACACCAGCGCTTTCCCCTCCGCATCCACCCACACATCCAACGCCAGATCAATCTGAGTCACCAGCCCGTCCTCAATGCGCGCAGGCCGGGTGACGTTGCAATACCAGCCGCGCAACGCGCCGGTGGCCCCGGCATAGGTTTCATAGATGTTGTACCAGCGGTCGCTGTAGAAGTGCTCCACGAAGCGGTCGCCGCGTTCGAAAATCGTGTAGCCCAGGTCGAGCCGGTCGGCCCGGGTGAAGGTAGCCTCGACCGTCACCGAAGTCGCAGTGCGGGCCAGCACACGGCCAGACCAGCGGTATGTCTCCTCCCCGGCCAGGTTGAGTTTGCGAACGACGATATCACTCATCCGGCCCGGAGCATAACACAACGTGAGTTCGGGATAACACGGAATAAAACAAGCACCCTGAGCGGAGCGGCGCTCCTTCGACTGCGGCCCGCCAAGAGCAGGCGGGCCTCCGCTCAGGATGCGCCGTAGCTTCTCCGCAAGCCGCGTAGTCGAAGGGCGCGGCCTTATCCCGAACTGACGTTAACACAGGGGCACGGCATGGCCTTGATTTCGTTGCAGTTCGGCACACGGGCCGTCTGGGCCCCAGCCTCATCACCGTCCCGCCGCCGCTCGTCGCTGCCGGGTGGGGCTGGGATTCGGCCTCTTTCCCCCCGGGTGGATTCTCTTCAGCGCCGCCTCGATGCGCACGGGTGTCTTTTCGCGCTGGCCTGCGGGCGGGTGTGGCTGGGGTATCGAGCCTCGAACGCCCCTCGGCGAGGCTGACGCGCTGGCATACAATGGCGGCCACACAATCCGGAGCCGCCATGCCCGCCTTCATCCCCCTTCACTTTCGCGAATTTCCACTCGACGAAATGCGGCAGCGCGCTGCCGACTTCCGCGCCGAGATGCAGCGGCGGCGCACGGTGCGCGACTTCTCGCCCCGACCGGTGCCGCGCGAGATCATCGAGGAGTGTCTGCGCACGGCGGGCACGGCGCCGAACGGGGCCAACCTCCAGCCGTGGCACTTCGTGGTGGTGAGTGAGGCCGCGCTCAAGCGCACCATCCGCGAGGCGGCGGAGAAGGAAGAGCACGACTTCTATCATGGCCGCGCGCCGCAGGAATGGCTCGACGCCCTCGCCCCGCTCGGCACCGACGAGCACAAGCCCTTCCTCGAAACCGCGCCGTATCTGATCGTCTGTTTCGCGCAAAGTTACAGCCTGCTGCCGGATGGGCGCAAGGTGAAAAATTACTACGTGACCGAGTCGGTGGGGATTGCGATTGGGATGCTGGTGACCGCCCTGCACCACGCCGGGCTGGCCTCGCTTACCCACACCCCCAGCCCGATGGGTTTCCTCAATCAACTGTGCCGCCGCCCGGAAAACGAACGGCCCGTGCTGCTGCTCGTCACCGGCTACCCGGCTGAAGGCGCGCAAGTGCCCGACATCCGCAAGAAGCCGCTCGAGGAGATCGCGACGTTTGTGTGACGCGGCCGGGCCGGGCGTTTACAGCGCCACCCCCAGCGCTCGCAACAGTTCCGCCTCCTGACGACCAAAGTCCGGCCAGGTGATCATGCCACGCCGGCGCGGGCGCGGCAATTCCACGGCAAGGGTGTGCGCCACGCGTCCGGGCCGCTGGCTCAACACGATGACGCGGTCGCCGAGGTACAACGCCTCTTCCACGTCGTGGGTGATGAAGAGCACGGTCTGTTTGAACTGACTCCACAAATCGAGCAGCCAATCCTGCAACTCGCGCCGCGTCAACGCATCCAGCGCGCCAAACGGCTCGTCGAGCAGCAGCAGGTCGCGGTCGGTGAGAACGGTGCGGAGCAGGGCGGCCCGCTGCCGCAGGCCGCCGGAGAGGGTTGCGGGATAGGCCTGTGCAAACTCGCTCAGCCCGAAGCGCGGCAGCAGCGCCCGGGCGCGCTCACGCGCCTCGGCGAGCGGTGTGCCGCGAAGCTCGAGCGGCACGATGACGTTATCGAGCACGCTGCGCCACGGCAACAACAGATCGCGCTGCGGCATATAGCCGACGCGGCCAATCCTCGGCCCGGCCAGCGCGGGTGGCTGGCCGCTTTCACCCTCCAGCACGATCTCGCCCGCCTCCGGTTCGAGCAATCCCGTGATCAGGTTGAACAGCGTGCTCTTGCCGCTCCCCGACGGCCCGATGACGGTGACGAACTCGCCCGGCTGCACTGCGAAGGACACCTCTTCGAGCGCGCGCACGGTGAGGCCCTCGGCGTGAAAGGCTTTGCTCACCTCGTGCAACTTGAGTTTTGGCGCGGCCTCACCCCTCTCCCGGCGGGAGAGGGGCAGGGGTGAGGGCGAACTCATGGCAAGAACTCATTCGTGAACGCCTTGTCCGCATCCAGCGCTTGCATGATCAACCCCTGCGCCTGCATCCACGCCGCATAGCCCTCCCACACGCTGCGCTGCTGTTCGCCCCAGCGCGCGGCCTGAGCCTGGTAGCGCGGCGCGAGCCAAAGCTGGCCGGCGATCAGCGTGTCGAGGTCGGACTCGGGCGCGAACTCGTGCAGGATGGTCGCCGCTTCGTTCGGCTTTTCGATGGCGAAGTCGTAGCCCTGCGACACGGCGGCCAGAAACCTGCGGGCGGCGTCGGGCCGCTCCGCGATCAGTTTCTCACTCGTGATGAGGACCGGCGTGTAGTAATCGGGGATGCAGTCGAAGTGCTGATCCATCATCACCACGTCGAGCGGGATGCCCTGGGCTTCGGCGGTCACACCCTGCGTGCCGAAGAAGATCCAGGCCAGGTCAATTTGCTTTTCGCTCAACAAGGCCAGCGGGTCGGTGAAGCCGGTCTCGACGACTTGCAGTTGCGCGAAGTCGCCGCCGGCGCATTCCATCAGCGATTTCAGCGTGGGGGATTCAAACGGGCTGCCGAACGCGCCGTAGCGCAGCCCGGCCCAATCGGCCGGGGAGCGGGCCCCCTCGCCGGCGCGCGCGGCGAAGCCGGAGGTGTTGTGCTGGAGGATGGCGGCAAGGGAGACCAGCGGCACGCCGTCGTTGGCGCGCGCCAGCGTGACCTGCTCTTGAAAACTCACGCCGAAATCCGCCGCGCCGCTGGCCACAGCCTGTTCAGCGTACACCTCCCCCGGCTGCACGATGTTCACCTCCAACCCCTGTTCGGCAAAGTAGCCGTTCTTCTGCGCGACGAAGAGTCCGGTGTGATTGACGTTCGGCACCCAATCGAGCATCAGCGTCACTTTGTCGGGCGTCGCCGGCGCGCAAGCGGACAATCCAACACTCAGAATCAGGAAAAGATGGGCAAATGGGATACGAGGGAAAGCGTTCTCCTTCGTTGCCGTCTTTGCCTGTGTTGCCTTGTGTTTCATTTCAAGCCTCCAGTTCAATAGATGCCGGCCTCATCCCACTGTTGCGCCCGCTGCGCCGAGTGATACCACGGCAGCGCGGCGCGCTCGACGGCGTAGACGAGCGCGTACAGCGCGATGCTCAACGCCGAGGTGATGACGATGGCGACGAAGACCTGATCGGTGGCCAGCGCGTTCTTCGAGCGCAGCATGTACAACCCCAGCCCCTCGGTGCCGCCCACCCACTCGCCGATGGTCGCGCCGACGACGCTGTACGTCACGGCCACCCGCAACCCGGAGAAGAAGGCGGGCAGCGCGGCGGGCAGGCGCACCATCCGCCAGATCTGCTCACGCCGCGCCCCCATCGCCCGCAGCAGCGAGATGAGGTCAGGGTCGGCCGAGGCCAGCCCATCGGCCGTGCTCACCGCCAGCGGGAAGAAACAGATGAGCACCACGATGATGATCTTCGGCAGCAGCCCGAAGCCGAACCAGATGATGAGCAGCGGCGCGATGGCGAGGATCTGCACGGTCTGCGAAACGACGAGCAGCGGGTACAGCGCGCGGCGCACAAACGGAGAGAGGTCCATCGCCGCCGCGACGGCGACGCCCAGCACCAATGCCACCGCAAGGCCGATGGCCGTTTCCAGCAATGTCGCGCCGATGGCGGCCCCGAGCAGCGCGCGCGTCTCCCAACCCGCCTGCAGCACCTGCGCGGGCGAGGGCAGGATGAAGACGGACAGCCCGCTGCGCGTCGCGGCCACGTGCCACAACAGCACCATCAGCGCGATCAGCAGCAGCGGCGGCACGCTCTCTCGAATCCAGCGGGGTTGTGCGGACATTGGTAAAGATTCACCGCACAGAACGCCAAGAGCGCAAAGAACTTCGCGTGCTTTGCGTTCCTTGCGGTTCAAAATTACTTTCGATATTTGCCCGTCTTTTCTTCGATGGTCGTGCCGCGCACGCTGTCGCCGATCTTGATGATCGTCACCACGTGTTGCGCGCCGGCCTCGAAGCAGGCGAGGTGCGCGGCTTTGGCAGCGGCGAGCAACTCGTCGAGCGACCCTTCCATCACGGTCTCCATCGCGTTCACTTCATACTTTACGCCGCTGGCCGCAATCGCCGCGATGGCGCGGTCTACGATTGGATATGCCGCCTCGGTCAGTGGCAGCACCTGCACCGCCATGTTTACGGTGCGCTGCGGGTCGAGTTGAGTCATGACGCTTCTCCTTTCGTCAGCACGGCGAGCAAAAGACCGCTGCGCAACGCCACGTGCGCCGTCGCCGCGGCGAGCACATTGCTCACGCCGCGCGCCGGACCAAAGGCCAGCGTCTCGCCGCGCAGGGGGTAGTGCAGGCCGTGCGTCGTCACCCCGCCCGCATCGCCGTTGAGGGGGATGAGGCTGAGCGTGTCGCCGATTGCGCCGCGCACCTCCGCGCCGGGCGGGCGGATGAGCCAGGCGGTCTGCGTGCCGTGCCACACTGCCACGCGTACGCCGGCGAGCGCGGGGTGGGTGAGGAGCAGAAGGTTCGCCAGCGTCATGTCCAATCGTCCGCCGGCTGCGCCGAGGAGGGCGATGTCCGTCGCGCCGAGGCGGAGCGCGGCGAGCAGCGCAAGCTCAAGATCGGTCTCGTCTTTGCCGGGCGGATGTTGCTCGATCAACACACCGCGTGGGCGCAGCCCGGCAACCTCGTCGGCGGTGAGCGAGTCAAAATCGCCGACGACGAGGTGCGGTGTCAGGCCGAGGGCGAGGCAGCCGCGCGCGCCGCCGTCCGCCGCGATCAGTGTATCGTCCACGCGCAGCCGCGCGCGCACGGTCTGCGGCTCAGTGAGTTCGCCGTTGGCGAAGATGATGACGCGTTTCATTGGCTCGGTCTCGCGCAAAGACGCCCGGACGCATAAGCGGGCTCACGCGAAGGGAGTACAGGATTGATTTGACCTGGCGACTTTGCGGCCTGGCGCGAAACAAAAGAAAACACCCTCCGGGGAGGGTGTCGGTATCATGGCTTGCGCTGCTGTCCCTCCGCCGGCATTACCCGTCAGGTTCGTTCGGTCGGTGCGTGCCACGCACCCTCTCAGCCGGGTGTCACCCAGCTCCCGTGTTTGGTTGTGGAGAGATGTTATCGCGGAGGGGGATGGTTGTCAATCGTAACGTGGATGCGCCGGTCGTGGGAATTGAGCGATGAGCAGCGCCAGCGCCACTACTCCTACGGCGAGATACGCCCGGGCGCAGCCCATGAGTGCCGCTGTTACTTGCTGCGCAAATCCCCCAGCAGCCACTGCCGGTTGTCGCGGGCGATGAAGCTCTCGGCGGCCACCGGCCCCCACGTGCCCGATTCGTAAAAGACCAGCGGCGGCGCGCCCGGCCCGGCCCAGCCTTTGAGGATCGGGTCAATAAAGCGCCACGCCGCCTCGATCTCATCGCCGCGCGTGAAGAGCGAGGCGTCACCGTTGAGGGCGTCGAGCAGTAGCCGCTCGTAGCCGTCGGGCAGCGCGCCGTCGCCGAACGAATCGCGGAAGTGAAAGTCCATATCCACCGAGCGCGTGTCCTGCATCGAGTCGGGCACCTTGGCCTCGAAGCGCAGATGAATGCCCTCGTCCGGCTGGATGCGGATGACGATCATGTTCGAATCGAGCCGGTGGCCGGGCGGGAAGTTGAACAGCAGATGCGGCGGGCGGCGGAACTGGATCACGATATCGGTCACGCGGTCTTTCAACGCTTTGCCCGAGCGCAAGAAGAACGGCACGCCCTGCCAGCGCCAGTTGTCAATGTGCAGCCGCAACGCCGCATACGTCGGGGTTTCAGAATTCGTGGCCACGCCTTTGGCATCGCGATAGGTACGGTACTGCGCCCGCACCGTCTCCTCCGCCGTGCGTTCGGGCGCGATGGGCCGCAGCGAGTTGAGCACCTTCACCTTTTCGTTGCGGATGGCGTCGGCGTTGAAGGAGGCGGGCGGCTCCATCGTCACCAGCGTGAGCAGTTGCAGGATGTGGTTCTGAAACATATCCCGCAGCACCCCGGCCCCGTCGTAAAAACCGGCCCGGTGACCGACATCCACCTTCTCCGCCACGGTGATCTGCACGCTGTAGATGTAGTTGCGGTTCCACACCGGCTCGAAGATGGTGT
>CAZSNP010000057.1:0-2219 GCA_964608265.1 uncultured Anaerolineales bacterium
ACTTCGGCGCGGGTGAGTTTGGAGGAGTCAGTAGCCATTGCGTCTCTCCACCGGTAATTGGTAATTGGTAATTACCAATTACCAATAACCCATCACTGCTCTCGAACTTTTACAGTCTGGTCCTTCTCCGCCTGCCGTTCCAACGCGAGCGCGACGAGGCGATCAATCAACTCCGCATACCCCAGCCCCGAGGCCTGCCACAGTTTGGGATACATGCTGATGTGCGTGAAGCCGGGGAGGGTGTTGATTTCATTCAGATACAGTGCGCCCGATTCGCGGTCGAGCAGAAAATCCACCCGGGCCAGGCCGGCGGCGTCGATGATTTTGAACGCCTGCACCGCGTACTTGCGCGCCTTCTCGGCGGTCTCGCCGGGGATGTCCGCCGGGATGATGAGGTCGGAGGCGTTGTCGAGATACTTGGCCTCGTAATCGTAGAACTCGCGGCTGGGCACGATCTCGCCGACGACCGAGGCCTGCGGATCGGCGTTGCCGAGCACGCTCACCTCCACCTCGCGCGCGTTGATGCCGCGTTCGACGAGGATGCGCCGGTCGTAGCGGGCCGATTCGCGCAGCGCGGCGACCAGCTCGGTTTGCGTGTGTGCCTTGACCACGCCGACCGACGAGCCGAGGTTGGCGGGCTTGGTAAACAACGGCAGCCCGAAGCGTTCGACGGCCAGGGCGGCGACCTTCGCGGCGTCACGTTCGATCTCGGGCCGGGTGATGAGCCACCAATCCACGACCGGGATGCCGTGCGCGCGCAGCAGCTCTTTGCACACGGCCTTGTCCATCGCCAGCGCCGAGCCGAGCACGCCCGAGCCGACGTAGGGCAGGTCGGCCAGTTCGAGCAAGCCCTGCAGCGTGCCATCTTCGCCGTACGGGCCGTGCAGCAGCGGGAACACCACGTCGAGTTCGGCCACGGCGGCCAGTTTTACTGCACGTTGTTCGCGCGCGCCACTCAGCGTGAGCAGTTCGCGATGCCCCGGCTCAGCCAGCAACGCGGCCTCCGAGGTGGCGGAGGTATCCCCGGCGCCCAGGGCGGCCAGCGGATTTCCGCCCGCGATCCATTTGCCCTGCTTCGTAATCCCGATCATGGTCACGTCGTACTTCTCTTTGTCAATCGCCTGCAATACCGACCGCGCCGACATGAGCGAGACTTCATGCTCCGCGCTGCGACCGCCGAAGATGAGGCCGAGTCGAATTTTCCGTGCCATCGTGACGAGGTGACACGGTGACCTGGTGAAAAGGTGACATTGAGCAAGTCACCGTGTCACCCCGTCACCGTCTCAGCACTGCCCGCCCCACTCGCCCACCAACTCCACTTCAAGCTGCAGGTCGACGCCGAACTTATTCTTCACGGCGTCGTGGGCGAGGTGGATGAGGGCAAAGACGTCGGCGGCGCGGCACTCGCCGTGGTTGATGAAGAAGTTGCCGTGCAGGGGCGAAATCTCCGCGCCGCCGATTCGGCTGCCCTTCAACCCCGCCGCCTCGATCAACCGGCCTGCATAATCGCCGGGCGGGTTCTTGAACATCGAGCCCATGCTCGCGCCGGGCGGCTGGGTGCGTTTGCGGTGCGCGGCGTACTCTTCGATTTTGGCCTGCAGTTCCCCGGGCTCACCCCGCCTGAGGCTGAACTCAGCGGACAGGATGGTGTGGCCGGCCTTCTGCCGTTTGAGCGCGCTGCTGCGATATCCGAACGCAAGTTCCTCCGGCGACCAGCGGCTCACCTGCCCATCGTGATGCAAGATTTCGGCCACGACGAGGTTCATGGCCACGGCGCCGCCGTGCGCGCCGGCGTTGCCGTACACCGCGCCGCCCACCGTGCCGGGCACCGTCGCCGCCCATTCCAGCCCGCTCAGGCCGCGCGCCGCACACTGCCGGGCCAGCAATCCCAAATTGACGCCCGACTCGGCCCACACGGTCGGCGGCTCGTCGGCGTCGCGAAACTCCACCCGCTTCGAGCGGTTGAGGATGACGAGGCCGCGCACGCCGGCATCGCTAACGAGGATGTTGGCCCCGCCGCCGATGATGACGGGTTTGAGGCCGGTCTGCCACGCCGCGCGCACCTGCTCGGCCAGCTCCTCGGCGCTTTCGGCGAAGACCAGAAATTCCGCCGGGCCGCCGATGCGGGCCGAGGTGTATTTGGCCAGCGGTTCGTTCTCTTTCAGGCGCGCCCCGAACGCCGAGCGCAGGGTGACTTTGTCGGACATATAGACCATCGA
>CAZSNP010000057.1:2319-33715 GCA_964608265.1 uncultured Anaerolineales bacterium
GGCGCGCCCCGAACGCCGAGCGCAGGGTGACTTTGTCGGACATATAGACCATCGAGTAGTGTGAACGTAAGGCCATGACCACCTCATTTCGCAATCCGCGTTGCGCCGCAGCTATGCGTGTTGCGCATCAACTTCCCAATCGCCGCAACACTTCCGCCCCGACCCAATCGCCATCGCCGGCGCCGAGGGTGAGCAGCACATCCTCGGCGCGCAGCTCGGCCAGCAACGTATCGGCGGCCTCGGCCAGCGTGGGGATGTAGCGCACATCGCGATGCTGGGTGCGCTTGACGATGTCCTCCGCGCTGAGCGTCGGATCGGGCGTCTCGCGCGAGCGGAAGATATCCACCACGATGACGTGATCGGCATCGGCGAACGAGGCGGCGAAGTCGCTGAGCAACGTGCGCGTGCGCGAATAGGTATGCGGCTGAAACATCACCCACAGCGGGCGCGCGCCGAAGCGCCGGCGGGCGGCGGCCAGCGTCGCTCGAATCTCGGTCGGATGATGCGCGTAATCATCCACCACCGTGACGCCGTGCGCCTCACCCTTCACCTCGAAGCGACGACCGGCGCCGCGAAACCCGGCCAGCGCGTTGCGCGCGACGTTGAAATCCACCCCGAGCTGATCGGCGACGGCGAGCGCGGCCAGCGAGTTGAGGACGTTGTGCTCGCCGGGCAGCCGGTTGCGGACGAGGCCGAGCGACTGGCCGCGCTTGCTGACGAGAAAGTCGTAGCCGCCCGCCCCGTTGGGCTGCAGCGCCTCGGCGCGAAAATCATCCTCGCGCCGCCAGCCGTAGAGCAACGTCGGGCGCGCCTCGGCCTGGCGCTCCGCGGCCAGCTTGCGGGCGAAGGCATCGCGCGCGCAGGCGATGAGCAGGCCCTCGGCGGGCAGCAAATTGGCGAAGTCACGGAATGCTTCTTGCATCTCTTTGAGAGTCGGATAGTAATCGGGATGGTCATGCTCGACGTTCGTCACCACTGCCACGTGCGGTTTGAGGCCGAGAAACATCCGGTCGTACTCGTCGGCTTCGATGACGAACGGCGCGCCCTGGCCCGCCCGTGCGTTGGTGCCGTAGTCCACCAGCAACCCGCCGACGATGAAGGTCGGGTCGAGGCCGGCCTGATCGAGCAGGTAAGCGATCAGACCGGTGGTCGTCGTCTTGCCGTGGGTGCCGGCGACCGCGACGCCGGTGCGGCCCTCCATCAGCGAACCGAGGAAGTCGGCGCGCTTGAGCACCGGCACCCCGCGCTCCCGCGCGCGCAGCACCTCCACGTTGTCGGGTGCGACGGCGGACGAGATGACGACCAGTTCCGCGCCGTTGACGTTGCCGGCCGCGTGACCCGCGTGCACCACGGCGCCCTGCTCCGCCAGCGCGCGCGCAAACGGCGAGAGTTGCTGATCGGAGCCGCTGACGCGCCAGCCCGAATCGAGCAGGACCTTGGCGATGGCCGACAGGCCCGCCCCGCCGATGCCGATGAAGTGAACGCGTTTGGCAGTCACAGGTTACGGGTTGGCGGGTTGAAAGCTGAACTCAAGTCGCAGAGCGACCTGCCGGCTTTCAACCTTCCACTACAGGAACACCACAATCACAAACACAAACGCCGCGCCGATGGCAAAGAAGATGTATGGCGGGCCGAGCACCTTGGGCGGCAGGTAGGGAATCAAGCCCGCGACGGCCGGGTCCGCCGGCGCCGAAATCAACTCCGGCCACGGATAGTTGGCCTCGAACATGAAGTACCACAGCGAACCGACGATGAGGTAGCCGTTCAGCATGCCGATGATGGTGCCAAGCAGCCAATCCTGCAGGCGCTGCCGGGCGAAGGCATTGCGGAAGCGGTCATCGGCAATTGGGATGTTCGGGCTTTGATAGCCAAAGAACGACAACATGAAGACGAGGGTGCTGAGCAACACAAAGCGCGTGCCGCCATCCATCGTGGCCAGCGCCGGCTCGACGCCGGGCACATACGACTTGAGCACGTGGATGAGGAAGAGCGCCAGCACCATGCTGAACATCACCAGGATCTCTTTGGCCCAGCCGCGAAACCCACCGACGATGCCGAACAGAATCACCAGCATCCAGAAGACAACGGAAATGCTCATCATAGGCCTGGGCCCTCGGAGAACGGCAAACGTGAAGTGTGCAGCACCATAGCCATGATTACGCTCGATCCATCGTCAAAGTTACCAGCGTCTCGGCAATACGCCGCGCGGCCTGAGGCCTGGCCGCCGCCTGCGCCGCCGCCCGCATCTGCCGCAAGCGGGCCTCATCCTGCAACAACGCCCGCACGGTCGGCGTCAATTGGGCGCTCAGGGCCTCGTCGTTCAGCCGCAGCGCCGCGCCGCGCGCGACGAGGTAGTCGGCATTCGTCCTCTGGTAGCGCCACGCAAACGGATACGGCACCAGCACCGCCGGCAAGCCAAACAACGGATATTCGCCCAGCGTCGAAGCACCAGCGCGCGAGACGGCCACATCCGCCGTCGCCAGCGCCAGCCCCATCTCGTGCAGAAACGGCAGCGCGTGATAGTGCGGGCGCTGTGCGGCGGTCAAACGCTCCCGGGCGGCCTGGGCTTCGGCCCAGTCGAGCGTGCCGGTCAGATGGATGACCTGAAACTCCCGCAGCCACTCGGGCAGCGCGGCGAAGGTCGCAGTGTTGAGGCTGCGCGCGCCGCGACTGCCGCCGGTCACCAGAATCGTGCGGCGCTGCGGATCGAGTCCAAAGTGCTCGATCCCGCGCGCGCGCGTCGCCAGCGCCAGCTCGGCCCGGACGGGATAGCCGGTGACGGTGGTTCTTCCTCTCGGGAAGAACGCCAGCGAGTCTTCCGCTGTCACACACATGCGCGTCGCCATCACACTCACCACTTTCAACGCCAGCCCCGGCTCGAGGTCAGGCAGATAGAGGCACACCGGAACCCGGTGGAGCCAGCAGGCCAGCGCGGCCGGCACCGCGAGGTATCCGCCGGTGACGAGCAGGGCCTCGGGCCTGAACTCGCGCACAATCACCAAGCTGTCAAAGAACCCGCGCCCCAGGGCCAGCGCGTTGCCCGGCAGGCGGCGCCACCCCACCCCGTGCACGCCCGCCGCGTGAATCGCCTGAAAGCGCAACCCCGCCCGCGGCACCAACTCCGACTCGATTCCAGCGCGAGTGCCAATCCACAGTAACTGGTCATTGGTAATTGGAGAATTACCAATGACCAATAGCTCTTTAGCGACGGCCAGGGCGGGATACACGCCGCCGCCCGTCCCGCCGGCTGCTATCAAAAGTCGCATTGCGCTGATCGGTTTCCGCTGTCGGTTGTTGCGCGAGCTGATTCAAAAGCCCCGTCGCCCGGGTCTTGCGTTTGATCGGTTCACCGCCCGTATGCCGCGCCACGCTGAGCAGGATGCCGACGGCGGTGAGCGTGACGACGAGGTTCGAGCCGCCGTAGCTGATGAAGGGCAGCGCGTTGCCGGCGAACGGCAGCGCGCCGACCATCACGGCGATGTTGACCAGCGCCTCGAACGTGATCCAGCACACGATGCCGGCGGCCAGGGCTGCGCCGAGCGAGTCGCGCGCGCCCGAGGCGACTTTGAATCCGCGCCACGCGAACACGATGAAGAGCGCGATGACGATGAGGCAGCCGAACAGCCCCAGCTCCTCGCCGATGATGGCGAAGATCGAGTCGGTGTGCGGGGTGGGCAGGAAGCCGAATTTCTGGTGGCTCTCGCCGAGGCCGCGCCCGAACAGCCCGCCGTTGACGAAGGCCACCATCGCCTGCTTGACGTGCCACGACGCCTGAGTGAGGTCCTCAATCCCGGCGATGTATTCGGCCAGCCGCTGCCGGCCGGTCTGCGCCACCTGGATGGGCAATTGCATGATGGCCCACACCGTGCCCGCGCCGACCGCGCCGACCAGGCCCATCTGCAACAGATCGGCCCCGGCGATGAAGAACATCAGCGTGGCGATGATGACGATGGTGACCGCCGCCGACAGATCGGGCTGGAGCAGGATGAGGCCGGCGACCACGCCGACGATGATGCCAAAGGGCAGCATGCCGTACCCCAACGCGCGGATCATCTCGCCCTTCGAGGCCAGCCAGACCGCGAGGTAAATGATCGTCACCAGTTTGGCCAATTCGGAAGGTTGCACCGAGCCGCCGAAGAACGAGCGGATGGCGCCGAAGACGGTGGTGCCGAGGATCAATACCAGCAGCAGCAACCCAATCGTGCCGATCATCATCAACACGGCGATGCGATGCCACCAGTGGTAGTTGATGCGCGCGGCCACGAACATCGCCGCGATGCCGACCCCGGTCCAGCCCAACTGGCGCAGGAAGACAGACGCCGGGCTGCCGAAGGATTGATAGCTCCAGTCAAAGGTGGATGAAAACACCATCATCAGCCCGAAGAGCACCAGCGCGCCGACGCTGACGACCAGCGGCATATCAAAGGGCAGGCCGCTCGCCTTCCTGCGCGCCTGAGGTGTTGATTGTGTCGTCTCTGCAATCGCCATTTCAAACTCCGGTAATTTGGTTATGGGGCGTCCAATTACATCTCTCGCACCCACTGCTTATACTTCTCGCCCCGCTCGGCGAAATCCCTGAACTCGTCGAAGCCGGTGCAGCCCGGCGAAAGCAGGACCACGTCGCCGCTTGCAGCCTGCTGCGCGGCCAGCGTCACCGCCTCGCGCAGGCGCTCGCAGCGCGTGACGGCTGTTACGCCTTCAGCCTCGAGCGCCCGCTGGATGAGGGGGCCGGCTTCGCCGAACAGCACGCTGTGCTTCACGCGCGCCCGCACCTGGCGTGCCAGCTCCTCCCACGGCAGCTTCTTATCGCGCCCGCCGAGCAGCAGCACCACCGGCTCATCAAACGAGCGCAGCGCGGCGATCACCCGCTCGGGCGCGGTGGCGATGGAGTCGTTGTACCAGCGCACCCCGCCGCGCTCGCGGACCAGTTCGAGCCGGTGCTCGACGCCGGTGAAATTCCTAATCGCGGCGCGCATCTGCTCCGCTTCCGCGCCGGCCGCGCCGCTGATGGCGCAAGCCGCCAGCACATTCAGCACATTGTGGCGACCGCGCAACTTGACATCCGCCACGCTGCAAACTTCGTGCTCGCGCCCAGCCCAGCGCCACAGCACCCGTTCGCCCCGCAGGAAAGCTCCGTCAACGACCTCCGCCTCGCCACTGAAATACGCCACGAAGCCTCTCGCCAGCGAGGCCAGGCCGCGCGTCACTGCGTTGTCCCAGCCGAGCACCGCCATCCCATCGCTGGGCTGGTACCGCAGCAGGTTGCTCTTTGCGGCGATGTAGGCCTCCATCGTGCCGTGCCGATCCAGATGATTCGGCGTGATGTTCAAGATCGCGGCCACGCGCGGGCTGCGGGTCATGATCTCCAATTGAAAGCTCGACAACTCCATCACCACCGTGTCGCCCGCCGTCATCCGCGCCACCTCCGCAATCAGCGGGTAGCCGATGTTTCCGCCCACGAAGACTCGCGGGGAGGGATGAGAGGGGAGAGGGTCTTCGCCTGTCGTTCTTCCCTCTTCCCTCGTCAGCATTTCGCCCACCAGCGTCGTCGTCGTCGTCTTGCCGGCGCTACCGGTGAGGCCGATGGTGTCGCGTGTCGGGCAGGCCTCGAGAAAAATCTGCGAGTCGTTGCTCACCGGGAGGCCACGCCGCCGCGCTTCCACTGCCAGCGGACTGTTTGCAGCCACCCCGCCGCTCAAACACAGCCCGTCCGCGCCGTCGAGCAAACTCAGCGGGTGGCCGCCGAGGACGTATTCGATTGTTAAGTCCCGCAACGACTCGATGGCCGTTGCCAGTTTCTCCGCCGGCTGCGCATCACTCACCGTCACCCGCGCGCCGCCTTCACTCAAATACCGCGCCAGCGCCACGCCTTGCCGGGCCAGGCCCAAAATCACAATGCGTTTCCCGGAGTAGTCCATTCGCCGAATGGTCGGGCAGTCGAGCGGTCAAGGGCTATCCGATACTTCGACCACCCAACCACCTGACTAAAGCAGGGCCAGCGCCACACCCACCATCGCCGAGAGGATCGCCACCAACCAGAAGCGCTGCACCACCTGGGTCTCGCTCCAGCCGGTCAGTTCAAAGTGATGGTGCAGCGGCGCCATCTTGAACAGCCGTTTGCCCTCGCCGGTGAGCCGCTTCGTCAACTTGAAGTAGCCGACCTGCAAAATCACGCTCAACGCCACACTGACCGGGATGAGGGCGATGACGGGCAGGAGCACCCACTGCCCCGTCATCAGCGCCACCACGCCGAGCGTCGCGCCGAGCGCGTACGACGCCGAGCCGCCCATGAACAGTTGCGCCGGGTGCGCGTTGTACCAGAGGAAGGCGAACAGCGCGCCGACCAGTGTGAAGCAGAAGCGCACCAGAAAGACCTGGCCCTGCAGGTACGCAATCACCCCGTAGGCCGCGAACGCCGTCGCGCTGATCAGCCCGGCCAGCCCGTCGAGGCCGTCGGTCAGGTTCACCGAGTTCGACATGCCGACGATGAAGAATGTCGCAATCGGGATGTACAGCGGCCAGTCCAAACCGAAGAACCCGGCCACGCTGGGTATGGCCACCTGATTGATGCCGAGCACGAAATACAAACCGGCTGCGGCCGCCAGCGCCAACGCCGACTGCCACAGGAAGATCACCCGCCCGCGCAGCCCCTCGCCGCGCCGCACGCCGCGAATGCCGAGCCAATCGTCGTACGCGCCGAGCAGCGTAAAGGCGGTGAGCACGGCCAGCGGCAACAGGACCGAGCGCCCGACGAAGTTGCCGCTGAGCAGGTTGACGGCGTTGAGCAGCCCGGTCACCGCCAGCTCGGGGATGATGATGAGCAATCCGCCCATCGTCGGCGTGCCCATCTTCACCAAATGGCTTTGCGGCCCTTCCACCCGGATCATCTTGCCGATGCGGAAGCGTTTGAGCAGAGCGATGAGCGGCTCGCCCCAGATGACGGCGAGGATGAACGTCACCCCACCGGCGGCCAGCGCAAAGGCTACGTCGCGCATCGTCGTCAGGGCTCAGGCCAGCCCACCCTCCCCGAGGGCGCGCGCCAGCCGGTCGAGCCGCAGGCCGCGCGAACCTTTCACCAGCACCACGTCGCCCTCGCCGATCAGCTCCTTGAGATACGGCAATGCCTCCTCGCCTCTCTCGAATTGCACGATCGCGGCAGCGGGCAGCCCGACTGCGCGGGCCTCGTGCGCGATGAGTTTGGCGCGCGAGCCGATGGTGACGAGCACGTGCACGATATCGCGCGCGCGCTGGCCGACCATGCGATGGCCGGTCTCCTCAAACGAGCCGAGTTCGAGCATATCGCCCAGCACCGCGATCTTGCGCCGGCCCTCCATCTCGCGCAGCAGGTTGAGCGCAGCGATGGTGGATTCGGGCGAGGCGTTGTACGTGTCGTCAATCAGCAAACTGCCGCCCGGCCCGCGCACCGCCGCCAGCCGCAACTGCACCGCGCCGATGGATTGCAGGCCCTCGACGATCTCCTGCCACGTCAGGCCCTCGATCAGCCCGACGGCCGCGGCGCGCAGCGCGGTGTGCACCGAGTGCTGGCCGAGCATCGGCACGCGCACATTCATCGTATCTCCGCGGTGGTGGAGGGTGAAGTACAGCCCGGCCAGGCCCTGCGAAGTGATGTGGTCGGCCCACAGATCGGCGTTGGGATCAAGGCCATACGTGAAGGTGCGGGCCTTCGTCCGCGACCGCATTGACATCACGCGCGGGTCGTCCATGTTCAACACCGCCACGCCCTCCGGCGGTAACGCCTCGACCAATTCACCCTTGCCGGTGATGATGTTCTCGATGCTGCCTGCCCGTTCGAGGTGCACGGCGTACACGTTGTTCACCACGCCGACTTCGGGCCGTGCCCAACGGCACAACTCAGCGATCTCGCCGATTTCGTAGAAGCCCATCTCGAGCACCGCGCGCTCGTGCGCCTGGCTCAGCTTGAGCAACATCAGCGGCAGGCCGATTTCGTTGTTGTAATTGCCTTCAGTTTTAAAGGTGCGATACCGCGTTTCAAGCACCGCGGCGATTAGCTCTTTGCTCGTGGTCTTGCCCACGCTGCCGGTCACGCCGATGACGCGCACCTCCAGTTGTTTGCGCCAGAACGCGCCGGCCAACTGCAGGGCCCGCAATGTGTCTTCAACCCGCAGGCACACCGGCCAGCTTAGGCCCGCGATGTTCTCCGGAGTGGGCGGCGTGCGCAGATCGAGCGTCGCCAGCCCGCCGGGCATCTCACGCTGAACGAGCGCCGCAATCGCGCCGCGCTCGAAGGCCGCCGTCACAAACTCGTGGCCGTCGGCCTTTTCGCCGGGCAGAGCGACGAAGAGCGATCCGTCAATCGCCCGTCGCGAATCAATGGCCACATCGGTAATGACGTGCGTCTCGGCCGCCACCGGCTGGCCAGTGAGGGCTTCGAGGATGTGGCCGAGCGTCAACATCCGTCAGACGTCATCGGTTATCAATCAATACCGGTGACTGATAACTCATGCTTACTGACCGGCGGGCATCGCGCGGCGCACATCGTCGGGCGGAATCTGCATCAACACCACCAGCCGCTGCACGAGCGTGGCGAACGTCGGGGCGGCGGTCTCCGAACCCCAGCGGCTGACGCTGGGCTTGTCGAATTTGATGAGGACGACAAAGCGCGGGTCATCCACCGGCCCCCAGCCGATGAAGGAGGCGATGGACTTGCTGCGGTCATAGCCACCGGGCACCGGGATTTCGGCCGTGCCGGTCTTGCCCGCCAGCCGGTAACCGTCCACTGAAATCTTGGCTTCGCCCTCGAGCGACTGCGCCAGCATCTCGGTGAGGGTGTGCGCGGTCTCGGGGCGGATGGGGCGGCCCAACACTTGCGGGGTGGTGTGATGTGCGCGCCCGCCGTTTTCAACCCGCATCAGGATGTGGGGCTGCATGATGACGCCGTTGTTGGCCACCGCCGACACCGCCGACACCAGTTGCAGAGGGGTGACGGCCACGCCCTGCCCGAAGGCATTCGTGCCGAGGTCCGACTCGAACCAGTCGGGGTCGCCGGGCAGCTTCAGGCGGCCGGGCACCTCCGCATCCAGATCCACATTGATGAGGTGGCCGATGCCAAACGCCTGCAGGTAGTTGTAGAACGTCGTCGGCCCCATTTGCGTGCTGAGCGAGGCCAGACAGACGTTGAGCGAGTGGCGCATGCAACCGACCATGTCCACTGCGCCCCACGCGCCGCCATCCCAGTTGCGGATGCCCCAGCCGCCGACTTCAATGTAGCCGGTGTCGAGGAAGGGCGTCGCGGGCTGGACGAGGCCGCTATCGAGCGCGGCGGCCATGGTGAGGACTTTGAACGTCGAGCCGGGTTCGTACTGGCCGCTCACGGCCGGGTTGGCCGGGTTGGGCAGCGCAGCGGTGGCATAACTGTTCGGGTCGAAGGTCGGGTACGACGCCATCGCCAGAATCTCGCCGGTGCGCGGATCCATCACCACGATGCTGCCGCCCTCCGCGCCGTACTGTTCGACCGAACTGCGCAGGATGCCCTCGACTAGAAACTGCACGTCGCGGTCAATGGTCAGATACAAATCCGCGCCCTGGTCGGGCACCGGTTCGGGCTGGGCGTCGAACGGCACGAGGCGCTCGGTGCCCTGCACCGATTTGCCCGAGAGCCAGTCGTTGTAAAAGCCCTCGACGCCGTAGTAGCCGACCTGCCGGCCCTGTTCGTTGTAGCCGACGAAGCCCAGCACCTGCGAGGCCAGGATGCCGCCGGGATAGGTGCGGTGCGGGATGGGATTGAGTTCGATGCCGCTGAGGGTGAGCGTCTCGTCGGCGCGTTTCTCTTTGATGCGGTCGCCGACGGCGGCATCGACCGGGCGCGCCACCAGCACATACGGCTTGTCGCTGTTCGCCAACGTCTCGATTTCGGTCACCGATTTGCCAAGCACATCGGAGAGCGTCCTGGCCACGTCCTCGCTGTTCAGCACGTAGGACGGGGCCAGCGCGATTTCATATTGAATGTCGTTCGCGGCCAGCAGTTCACCGTTGCGGTCGAAGATGCGGCCCCGCGTGGGGGCAAAGGTGCGCGGCACCTCGCTGATGGTGTCGGAGAGTTCGCGGAAGTAGCCGACCGACTCGGGCACGAACTCGATGCGGAGCAATTGAAAAACAACCAGCCCGGCGATGAGCGCCAGGCCAATCAGGATCAACCGCATCCGGACGAAGATGGTTTCGAGCATGGCGTCACCCGCCCCCAAGCAGTTGCTGGAGTGTGTTCGTCAGCCAATCGCTCGATGGCTTTGCCGCGACCGACTCGGCTGGCGCGTCCGCTCGGGCGCTCGGGTGCGGATAGTTGGGCACATGCACATACACTAGTTGTTGGGGGTTGGCCGGCACAAAGCCCAGCGCGAGCGCTCGCGCGGCCATGCGATCCATCGAACGCAGATCGGCCAACTGCGCCCGCATCCGGTCGTTCTCGCGCAACAGGTCGGCTTTACGGGCCTCGAGATTTTGCAGATCGCGGCCCGCGTTGCCGGCGCGCGAGGCCACCGCCAGATACAACCCGCCGACCACGAGCAGGATCAGCAGCCCGATGGAGAGCGTGGCCAGCATTTGCGTCTGCGAGCGCCACGGCGCCTGCTTGAACACGCGATAGAGGGGAGTGGCGTAAACATTTTGCATGATGGAGGTCCGCTTTCTTCCGTTCAAACCGTCGTGCTCGACTCAGTGCAAGCTCGGTGCCACCCGGGTTTCACAGCTTTTCGGCCACGCGGAGCCTGGCGCTCCGCGCCCGCAAGTTCGCCGCCACTTCTTCCGCCGCCGGCCCGATGGGCTTGCGGGTCACTTCGCGCAACGACGGCATGAAGTTTGCATCCTCAGAGTTGCGCGCCCGGCTCCGCAAAAACTGCTTCACGATTCGATCCTCCAACGAATGAAACGTAATCACACCTAATCGCCCGCCGGGCTTTAGCAGCGTCACCGCAATCGGCAAGACCGCCTCCACCGCCTCCAACTCACCGTTCACCGCGATCCGCAGGGCCTGAAAGGTCCGCGTCGCGGGATGGATCTTTTCGCGCCTTCCACCGAGCGCCCGCGCGACCACCTCCGCCAACCGGCTCGTCGTCGCGATCGGTCGCGCCTCGACGATGGCGCGGGCGATGCGCCGGCTGTGCCGCTCCTCGCCGTACTGAAAAAGCACATCAGCGATCTCGTGCGGCGGCCACTCGTTGACGATCGCGGCTGCGGTCAATTCCGCGGCCGGGTCGAAGCGCATATCGAGCGGGCCTTCGCGCATGAAGGCGAAGCCGCGGGCCGGGTCATCCATCTGCAAGGACGACAGCCCGAGGTCGAGCAAAATGCCGTCGGCGCTGCCGGGGGCGGCGTGCTCGGCCATGCGAACGTACGAGGCCTGCACGAGCCTGACCCGCTCGCCGAATGACGCCAGTCGCGCCGACGCCGCGCGCAGGGCCGCCGGGTCGCGGTCGAAGCCGAGCAGCCGCCCGTCCGGGCCGCTGCGCTCCAAAATCCCGGCCGCGTGCCCGCCGCCGCCGACGGTGCCGTCAATGTAGAAGCCGCCTGCGCGGGGCTGCAATCCCGCCAGCACTGAGTTGTAAAGGACCGGAACATGCGCCATTAAGAACTGGGCGCGTCGGCTGAGAGATTGAGCGCGGCGAACCGTTGCGCGTTTTGGTTCGGGTCGTTGATGTCTTGCAGTTGCGCATCCCAGCCTGCCCGGCTCCACACCTCAACGAAATCCCCCACCCCAACGATGACGCACTCGCCGTCGAGTTCGGCATACTCGCGCAGGAACGGCGGCACGAGGATGCGGCCCTGCTTGTCCGGCTCTGACTCACTCGCGCCGGAGAACTGCATCCGCAGCAAGGCCCGATGATTGGGATCGGTGGGCGAGAGCGACCGCGTGCGCGACGTCATACGGGCGAAGGCGTCGCGGGTGTAGATGAGGAGGTGCTTCTCGAACCCACGCGTAACCACCGCGCCCTCGGCCAGTGCTTCACGGAATTTGGCCGGGATGGTCAGCCGCCCCTTTTCATCAATTGCGTGGGTGAACTCACCCATGAACATACGTTCGTCTAATCCCATTAAGCGCGAACGCCGAGCTGTCGCTCGGCGCTCAAATCCACTTTGACCCACTTTCCCCCACAAGCGCCCACAGTATATTCTTTTTCCCCCACCGGGGCAATAGGCCAAACAAGTTTTAAGGGACGTTGGGGATCGGGAGAAGGTACTGTGCGGACAGCCTATTTGAAGGCGACGAGACCGAAGGCCCCGGGCCGAGGCTGGAGGCGGGTGAATCCGGCTTCCTTCAATCGGCGCGCGACGCCCTGGGTGACGTTTGCGCCCGACTTGCTGTGCGGATCGCCGATGTAGTGGAACAAGCGCCCGTTCGGTTTGAGCACGCGATGGGCTTGCCGATAAAAGGCCAGTGAATACAGCTCACCGGCCAACGCGAACGTCGGCGGATCGTGCAGGATGCGGGCGAACGACTCGCCTTCGAACGCCTCGATCAACTCGCCGCTGTCGCCGATGAGTTGCGTGACGCGCGGATTCCCAGACAGAGTCTGCGACCACGGATTGCGCCGAACGATCTCCTGTGCTGCGGGGTCAAGTTCAATCGTCACCACCTCGCGTGCGGTCTTCGCGCACTCAATGGCCGTATAGCCGAGGCCGGTGCACGTATCAAGCACCCGCCCAGTTGGGCCGAGGGCTTTGACCTTGGCGAGCGTATCCGCCCACGGGTCGGTGCCTTTGATTCTGTGCATCGGGAATCCCGACACCAACATCGTCGGCGCGCGTTGCGTCGGGAAGAGAGTGTATACGCGGCCCGTCAACTCGGAGAAGGCTTGTATCTTCTGCGCCGCGCCATCTTCGATTTCAAAACATGCATTGGCCTCGCCGGCGATTTCGTCCAACACCCCCCACCCCAGTGCGACCCCATTGGCGAACGTCACACCTTTCGGCGAGAGGTGTGCCTCGGTTAGCGTGAGATTGAGGTCGATGGATGCCAACGCCACTGTGACACCCGCCGCGCGCGCCCTGCGCAACGGCTCAACTTGAAAGTGGGAGAGCACCATCGGAAAACAAGCGGACACGGACTCTCAGGCATGAGCACGGGTGATGTCGTCCGTGTCGCTCCGTGTCCTGATTGAGGCGCCGCCGCTCAACACCCGAAACTGGTATCAGGCACCTTGTTGAGGACGCTGAGTTGCGCGCCGTTCACGGTCAGGTCAGCGTTGAGGGTGAGGAGGCCAAACCAGGTGTTGCCGGGTTTGAGGGCCAGCGGGTTGCCGGCCATATCCACCAAACGCAGTTGCCAGCCGGTGCTCTCATCGCGCAGCCACGAGCCTTCGATCATCTGCCCGTCGCGGAAAACGCGAGCCGGGCCGCGGTACCAGAATTGAATCTCCAGGCCGCACAGGTTACCGCTGGCCGTGTCCTCGAGCACGAGGTTGTTTACCTGATTGACCTGCGCCAGCACGACGTTGGCGGCGTTGAGTTGCGCGCCGGTCGCCGCCTCGACATGCGGCACCTGGTCAGCGTTCGGGGCCGACTCCTGCCAGCGATCGTAGCGCCCCGTGCCGGGGTTGTACTTCCACGTCACCTGCGCCGCGCCGGAGAAGCGGATGTAGACTTCAGCGATGCCGGCGTTGCCTTGCGGCGGGGCGGGGTCGAACTTCAATCCCTTCACCTCCGGGCGGCCCAGGCTCTGAGTCGTCTTCGTCGCCAACACCTGCCGCACCGAGTCGGTGTTGGTGAAGAGCGTATTGATGTCGTTGGGAGTCTCGCGGCACAGCGGCGGGCAATTGCTGGCGCTGTCTTCCGACACCAACCGCCACGCGCCCTCGCCCGAGAACCACGGGCGGCTGCGGATCTTCTGCATCGTGCCGAGGCTGGAGCCGGAGGTGACGAGCACCGCGCCGAACATCGGCGGCAGTTCCGCGTCGATGTACCGCATCGAGCGGATCGGGCCGACCTTGGCGACATCGTTCTGCAGGAAGAGGGCGGTGAAGCGGGTGTTGCCGCCCTCGGCCAGATGTTCGAAGACCAGGTCGGCCAGGGCCAGGCCCCATTGCGGGCGGGCGCTCACCGGGAAGTTCGAAATCTTGACCGCGACCGGGATGCGGTTGAGCTTGACCGGTTCGACTTGCTCGCCCGTTAACGGGTTGATGTTCTCGGAGTAGCTATCCGGCCCGAGGGCGAGGGCGGCGGCGGTGGGCGCCTCGGTGGCGACGGGGGCCGGCGTCGGCGCGGCGGCGCTGGTGGAGATGACGGCCGGCGGCAGGGTCGGTGCATTCACCGACACGTTGGGCGGGGGCAGGGTGGGCGTGGCGGAGCCGCAGGCCGCAAGCACCACTCCCAGGATGACGGTGTAGCTCAGACGTTTCGGCATGTGTGTTTCTCCGCTGAAATCGCACCGCATTCTAAATCAAACCGGCGATTCCGGCCCCTCCCACGCCGGCGCACACCATCTCTCGCCGTTTCTTGTTTGACGCCCATCTTTGCGTGCCTGTATAATCGCGGCGCTGTGCACAAAATGACCGTTCTCATTAAGTCGAGGTCGGGATGCCGCTCAAAGGCAACCTGAGAGATTTTTCAACCACCAATCTGTTGAACCTCATCAACCTGGCCAAGAAGACGGGCACGTTGATCATCGAAGGCCCGGGCCAGGGCGCCTCGATGTCCTTTCGCAACGGGCGTTTGATTCACGCCGCGATGGGCGCGGAGGACGGGCACCTCACCACCATCCTGCGCAAGGCCGGCAAGCTCTCCGACGAGCAGGTCAAGGCCATCCGCCTGCGCGCCGCCAACGCCACCGACAAAGAACTCGGGCTGCTGCTCATCAACGCCGGCTATGTTAATCAAGGGGATATCGTCAACGGCTTGCGCAGCCACATGCTCGAGATCGTCTACCGGCTGTTCACCTGGGTCGAGGGGTTGTTCCGCTTCGAGCCGGCCATCATGCCCGGGGAGGACAAGATCACCGTCCCCATCGAACTGGAGAACGTCATCCTCGAAGGCTCGCGCCGCATGCAGGAGTGGGCGCAGCTGGCCGAGGAGATCCCCAATCTCGATATGGCCCTCAAGTTCGCCGACCGGCCCAACGTCAACGTGCGCCAGATGCAATTGAGCGCCGACGAGTGGCGGGTGGTGTCGTACATCAACCCGAAGAACTCGATGCGGGCGATTGCCAAACAGAACAGCCTCAACGATTTTCAGATCCGCCGCATCGTGTATGGTTTGTTGCAGGCCGGGTTGGTGGAGCTGATGCGGCCCGAGGGCACGCCCCGGCCCGTCGCCACCGGCGCGGGGCGGCCGGCCGCGCAGAAGCCGGCCACGGTCGAAGAGCGCAAGGCGCAGACCGGGTTGATCAACAAACTCATCACGCGGATTCGTTCACTCTAAGGCCGGAGCGCGAGAGAACCGATGCAAGCCGTCAAAATGGTTGTCACCGGGCCGTTCAATTCCGGCAAAACGCACTTCATCCGCGCCATCAGCGAGATTGATGTGGTGGCGACGGAGCGCAAAATCTCGTCGGATGCGGAGAAGGTGAAGGACAGCACCACCGTGGCGATGGACTTTGGCCGCATCACGGTGGATGACGAACTCATTCTGTATCTCTTCGGCACGCCGGGGCAGAAGCGCTTCGACTTCATGTGGGAGATTCTGTCGGAAGGCATGCTGGGCTTTGTGGTGATGGTGGATAGCACCCGGCCCGAGACCTTCCGCGAGGCCAAGAGCATCCTCGAAACGTTCCGCGCCTACGCCCCCACCCCGTACGTCGTAGCCGCCAACAAACAAGATCAACCCGATGCGTGGGAGCTGGATGACCTGCGCATTGCCCTGCGGCTTGATCCGGCCATCAAGCTGTTGCCGTGTGTGGCCTCCGACAAAGAGAAGGTCAAGTCGGTGCTGCTCGAATTGCTGTATTCCATTCTGCAGGAAATGGAAACACCCCAGGCCTGACCCAATGGCGGCCCGCCTGCGGGCAATGCCTGAGCGCCTGAATCGCCGCCGTGAGTTCCATCGTCACCGAACAAGGCATCGTTCACTACGAATCGTACGGCTCCGGCTCGCCGGTGATCCTGCTGCACGGCTGGCTGGGCAGCTGGGGGTTGTGGCAGCCGACGATGGAGGCGTTGGGCCGCCAGTATCGCTGCTACGCCATTGACTTCTGGGGCTTTGGCGACTCGGGCAAGAAACGTGATTCGTATCGGGTCAGCGACTTCGTCGAATTGGTGCCACAATTCATGAATGCCCTGGGGATTCAGTCGGCGCCCATCGTCGGTCACTCGATGGGCGGCACGACGGCGCTCGGCACCGCCATTCGTCACCCGGACTACGTGCGGCGGGTGTGCGTCATCGGTTCGCCGATTGCCGGCTCGTCGCTTTCGCTATTGCTGCAACTGGCCGGCGTGCCGTGGATCGGCTCGCTGGTGCGCAACACGCCCGGTGTGCTGCTCTTCGGCCTCAAGCTGTATGCGCCGCTGGTCACCCGCAATCCCAAGACGTGGTACCCGATGCTGGAACGAGATGTGAGCAAGACGACGGTAGCCTCCTTCTTCAGCAGCATCGGCTCGTTGCGGCGCACCGACCTGCGCTCGCAACTGCCGGCGGTGAAGATGCCGGTGACGGGCATCTACGGCCAGCGCGATGTGATTGTGCATCCCAAGCAATACGTGCCGTTGCAGCGCGGCGTGCCGCAGGCCCAGACCGTGATTATGCCCAGGTCCGGCCACTTCCCGATGCTCGATGAGCCGGATCAGTACCTCACGCACATCAAGACGTTTCTGAGTCAGAACGGCAGCAACTGAATGGCGCTCACCGATGCCGGGCGCGGCGCCGCCGGCCCGGATTTTTATTACCCGAACAAGATGGTGCGCATCATCCTCCTGGCGATGGAGGAAGTGATGGGCCGCAACGGCGTGAGCGCCGCGCTCAACCTGGCGCGGTTGCGCCACCTCGTCAACAACTATCCGGCCAACAACTTCGACCGCGAGGTGACGTTCGACGAGATCGGCGGATTGATGAAGGCGCTGGACGATATGTACGGCCCGCGCGGCGGGCGCGGCATCGCTCTGCGGGCGGGCCGGGCGGCGTTCAAGTACGGCATCAAGGAGTTCGGCCCGGTGCTCGGCATCGCCGACCTGGCCTTCCGGCTGTTGCCGCTCAACATGAAGCTCAAGGTCGGGGCGGATATTTTCGCCGAGGCCTTCAACCGCTTCAGCGACCAGATCGTGAAGGTGGCGGATGAGGACGAGCGCATCGTCTGGCAGAACGCCCGCTGCCCGATGTGCTGGGGGCGCAAGAGCGATGCGCCGTGCTGCAACCTCGCCGTCGGCATTTTGCAGGAGTCGCTTTATTGGGTGAGCGGGGGCAAGCACTTCGACGTGATCGAGACGACCTGCACGGCGATGGGCCACGAGACTTGCACCTTCATCATTGACAAGAAGGCGATGGATTGAGGCCGAGACCCGAGAAAAGCCCGCACACGCGGGCTTTTTCTTTTTCTGGGCCATCCCCGTTCACCCAACTTAAACCCAAGTCTCACGCCAACCATCCCTACGCCCGGCGGTGTCTTATGGTATGGTAGCATTGAAAGGGAATTACATTGAAGGGACCCGGCACCGCACCCCTGCCCGCTTACGGCCATGCGTAAGATCATCATCCGCGACGAACGGCACGTTCACCCCTTCAACGACGAGGCCCGCGACCTCCGCATCCAGAATAAGCCGCTCTGGCTGCACCAGCGCGACACCCTCAGCCGTTACGCCGCTCAGGAGCTGGAGGTCACCAGCCTGTACGCCGTGCCCGCCAGCGTGACGGGCGAGGCCGTCGTCTACCGCGACAATTTGTTCTTCGATCAGGAGTACATTGATCAGTTTATCGCCCAGGCGCGCCGCACCGGGCGACCGAGCCGCGCGGCCTTCTCGCCCGACAACCGCACCTTTAGCCAGCACGCCCTGCCGCTGGCCACCAGCTACACCCACTCCGGGCGGCTGCACTTCGCCGATCTGTGGTACTTCCCGCAGGGCGTCGATCCCGATGTCGTGCCCGAGCCGGTGATCATTGATTTCAAATCGCGCGAGATCGGCTTCTACCGCGTGCCGTCGTACATGTCGAACGACAAAGGCGAGCTGGTGTATCAGGTTCCGATTCTCGGGTTGATTGCGATTGACTCGTGGGTGCACATCTTCATCGCCGATGCCGTGTACGGGCTGTTCGGGCGCGGCGCGCGCTTCGAGGATCGCCTCAACCGCGACGTGCTGTACAACGCCCGGGTGCTGGGCCGCGCGCTGCTCGAAGGCAAGCAGGTATTGCAGTGCTCCGAACTGGTGAGGATCGGCAAGAACTGCATTATCCACCCGTCGGCCGTCATCAGCGGGCCGGCCACCATCGGCGATAACTGCACCATCGGCGCGGGCGTCGTCATCGAAAACAGCACCATCGGCGACAACGTCAACATCTCGCAGGGTTGCCAGGTGATGCTGAGCACGGTCGGCGACGGGGCCTTCCTGCCCTTCCGCTCGGCGCTCTTCCTCACGACGTTGATGGAGCACAGCATCGTGGCGCAGAACACGTGCCTGCAGATGTGCGTCATCGGGCGGCGCACCTTCATCGGCGCGGGCAGCACCTTCACCGATTACAACCTGCTGACCATGCCCATCCGCGCGATGAACGGCGACGGCGAACTGGCGCAGGCGGGCGCGCCGGTGCTCGGCGGCTGCGTCGGGCACAACTGCCGCCTCGGCTCCGGGCTGATCATTTACCCGGCCCGTACGGTCGAAAGCGACGTCATCCTCTTCGCCTCCGCCGACCGGCGCGTCATTGACCGCAACGTCGCTTACGAGGACAGCGACCACCTCGGCACCCGCGCCGCCCACCTGCACAAACGGCTGTACCCCCGCAAAGGTGAGAAGGTGATGGAGTCGTGGTAATTACCCATTACCCATAACGAACTGGAGTAATTGGTAATTGGTTATTCGATGGACACCTTCGCCTTCATCATTCACCCGATCGACCCGAAGCGGGATGTGAGCCGCAAATTTCCGCTGCTCGGCAAATATCTGTCGGTGGCGCAGATCAACTTCTTCAGCACCTTCTTCCCGCCAGTGTACATCTCGGAGATCACCGGCATTCGGTCGCAGGCGACGGGCAAAGCGATCAAGGGTTGGTTTGTCGCCTGCCCGTACACGCCGCAGCGCATGCTCGAACTGCCCGAGCGCACCGTGTATGGCAAGATCACGCAGACGGGCCGGATGGCGGAGAAGCTCGGCGCGCGGGTGCTCGGCCTGGGCGCGTTCACATCGGTGATCGGCGATGCCGGCTTGACGGTGGCAAAACAATTGTCAATCCCGGTGACGACGGGCGACTCATACACCGTCGCCGTCGCGGTGGAATCAGTGCGCGAGGCGGCGCGCCAGCTCGACGTGCCGCTGGGCGCGGCGACCGCCGCCGTCGTCGGCGCGACCGGGGCGATTGGGGCGGCGGCCTCCGAGTTGATGGCGCGCGAGGTCGAGCGGCTGTGGCTGATCGGCAAGCCGGGCCGCAGCGCCGCGCTTGAGGCGTTACGCGACCGCATCGCCGCGCGCACATTGTGCGAAGTCCGCATCGCCCACGAGGTGGCGGTGCTGCCCGAGTGCGAGGTGGTGTTGACGGTGACGAGCGCCGGCGCAGCCCACATCCACCCTGAGCATTTGAAGCCGGGCGCGATTGTGTGCGATGTGGCCCGCCCGCGCGATGTATCGGCGCAGGTGGCCGCGGCGCGCGAGGATGTGCTGGTGATCGACGGCGGCATGGTCGAGGTGCCGGGCGAGGTGGACTTTCATTTCAACTTCGGCTTCCCGCCGCGGATGGCCTACGCCTGCATGGCCGAGACGATGGCCCTGGCGCTCGAAGGCCGCTGGGAGAGTTACACGCTCGGCAAAGACATCAGTGTGGCGCAGGTGGAAGAGATCGCCCGCATCGCGACCCGGCACGGCTTCCGGCTGGGCGGCTTTCGTTCGTTCGAGCGGCCAGTGACGGCCGAGCAAATCGCGCAGGTCAAGGTCGCGGCCCAACGGTCGCGGGAGAGAGTGGCATGACTCAGCGGCACTTACTCATCGTCGAGGACGACCCCGACACCGCCAACCTGTTGCAGATGTACTTCGCCGGCAGCGGCTACGATACGCACGTCATCGGGCGCGGGCCGGAGGCGCTGAGCGCGGCGCGTCACAAGCCGCCCGATCTGGTGCTGCTCGACATCAACCTGCCGGGCATGAACGGCCTCGATGTGTGCGCGGCCCTGCGCGCCGCGCCGCGCACCGCCTATCTGCCCATCATCTTCATCAGCGAGCGCAACTCGCAGGCCGACCGCATCGCCGGGTTGAGCGCGGGCGCGCACGACTTCGTCGCCAAGCCCTTCGACCTCGAGGAATTGCGCTTGCGGGTGCAGGCCGCCATCAACCGCGCCGAGCGCGACCACCTCACCGACCCGCGCACCGGCCTGCCCACCGGCCGGCTGGTTGATGAGCAGATCCGGCGGGTGAAGGAGCAGCCGGGCTGGCACGCGCTCGAGTGCCAAATCGACTCGTTTCGCGCCTTTGTGGATCTGAACGGCTTCGCGGCCGGGGACGATGTGCTCAAGTTCGCCGCCCACCTGCTGCGCGATGTCGTGGCGACCCACGGCACGCCCGAGGATTTCCTCGGCCACCCGGCCAACGACACCTTCATCATCCTCACCGCTGCGCCCGACGCGGACGCGCTGGCACAGGCATTGCAGGCCCGTTTCGATGAGGACGTCAAGACCCACTACTCGTTTATGGATGCCGAACAGGGCTTCATCCAGATTCGGGGCAACGACGGGCAAATGACCCAGGCCCCGCTGATGACGTTGAGGGTGAAAGAGAAATAACAACTAATAACCAATACCCGAATGACTGGTGATTCGTTATTGGTTATTCCGGCAGCGCCGACTGCCGAATGGAGGACGCTATGAACAAGAGCCGATTACTGGTGGTTGAGGACGACTTCGATATCTCCAACATGCTGCGGATTTATTTCAGCGGGCAGGGTTACGAGGTGAACGTGGCCCCGCGCGGCAGCGACGCGCTGGAGATGACGCGCAAGGGCCTGCCCAACCTCATCCTGCTCGACATCATGCTGCCGGATATGGATGGCTTCGCCGTCTGCCAGCAGCTGCGGACGACGACGCGCACGCAGCATGTGCCCATCATCTTCCTCACCCAGCGCGACGAGCGCAGCGACAAGATTCAAGGCCTGACTCACGGCGCGGACGACTACATCACCAAGCCCTTCGACATCGAGGAGCTCAAGCTGCGCGTGCAGAACTCCATCGCCCGGCAGGAGCGCGAGAACTCGCTCGACCCGCGCACCAGCCTGCCGTCGGGCCGGTTGATCGAGGACCAATTGCGCAAGATCATCCGCGAGGACGGCTGGGCGTTCATGGATTGCGGCATCCTCAACTTTGGCCGCTTCCGCGACGCCTACGGCTTCATCGCCGGCGACGAAGTGTTGCGCTTCACGGCCATGCTGCTCGGCGAGGTGGTGGATGAGTCCGGCACGGCCAACGACTTCGTCGGCCACCCCGGCGGCGAGAACTTCGTGGTCGTGACCCAGGCGGCCAGGGCCAAAGCCGTCAAGACCAGCCTCAAGCAACGCTTTGCCGAGGAGGTACAGACCCATTACAACTTCATCGACCGCGAGCGCGGCTTCATCCTGGTCAAGGACGCGCGCTCGCCGGAGGGCGGCGAATTCAAAGCCGACCTGATGAAGATGGCCATCGGCATCGTCACCCCGGAGACACGCCAGTTCTCCGACATCCGCGAGATCACCGAGCTGGCCGCCGAGGCCCGCCGGCAGGATGCCGCTTCCGAATAGTCGTGTAGGCAGGTAGTCCGCTAGTCAGGTAGCCCGGTAGTCGCCGCAGTTCGACTACCCGGCCGCTCGACCACTCGACTACCCGGCCACTCGACTACTCAACTAAATCAATGCCGCTGTCTCCGTTGCCGTTTGCATTTCTGACCATCGCCCTCGGCGGGTTGCTGCTGGCCGGGGTGTGGGTGGCGTTGCGCTGGCTCGGCGCTCAGCCGCCGCACGCCTACGTCACCTCGCCCATCCCGGCCATGCTCGATCTGGCCGAGGAGGAATCGGGCCTGGTGATCGCGCAGAGCGGCGGCAAGGTGCTGTTCATCAACGAGCGCGCCAAACAATGGCTGGGGGCTGAGGCCAGCGACCTCAACACATTGTCGCGCCGCGTTCGGCCAAGCGATACCTTCGTCGAATTGTTCGCCCACGAGGGCACGGCGCGCTTCAACCTGGGCGTGAGCGGCAAACAGGTCGAGGCGACCTCGCTGCAACTGCCCGCCCTCAACGGCACACCCGCGCGCACGGTGCTGGTGTTGAAAGAATCCGGCCGGCTGCCCGAGTTGGACGTCGGCGACGAGCGCGCCTCGCAGACGCTGGCGGTGCTCTCCGAGATCAGCCGCGCCATCTCGGCCAGCCTCGACCTCGGGGCGACGTTCGAAGCCGTGCTCAGCAACGTCGGGCGCATCTTCAGCTATGACGCCGCCGAGATCAATCTGTGGGAACCGGCGACCCAGGCGTTGCGTCCGGCGCAGGTGGCCGGCAATCGGGCGTATGCCCAACTGGTGCTGCGCGGTGATTTTGTGTACAAGCTCGACGAGGGGCTGAGCGGCTTTGTGGCCTCGCGGCGCGTGCCGCTGACCGTGCCCGATCTGCAAACGTTTACCCAGGCGCGCACCAAGGTGCAGCGGGCCGATTTTCCGTTCCGCGCCTACGCCGGCGTGCCGCTGCTCGTCGGGCAGCAACTGGTTGGCACGCTCGAACTCATCAGCTATCGCGTCAACGCCTACCGGCTGAGCGATCTGCCGCTGCTCACCGCCATCGCCGGGCAGGCCGCCATCGCCATTCAAAACGCGCAATTGTATGCGGAGCAGCAGCGGCGCGTGGCCGAGTTGACGGGCCTGGCCGAAATCGCGCGCGCGGTCGAGGCGACCGCCGACCCGCACGAGTTATATGGCCGCCTCACCAGCGACATCGCGCGGTTGATGGGCGTGCAGATGGTCGGCTTTTTGCTCTTCGACGAGCGCGAACACGCCCTCATCGCGCAGCCGCCGTTTCGCGGTTTGCCCGATCTGGTGGTGGAGGCTTACCGGTTGCCCATCGAGCCGGACAGCATCGTCGAACAGATCTGGCGCGAAAGCCCGTACTGGTTGTCGAACGCCGTGCTCACCGACCCGCTGGTGGATGCCCTCCAGCTCCGCGACCTGGCCGAGACCGCCGGCGTGCGCACCACCCTCATCGTCCCCATCACCATCGGCAACCGGCGCGTGGGCGCGGCCCAGGTGTCGAATCGCGTGACCAACGCTCCGTTCGGCGAGGCGGATGTTCGCCTGTTGACGATCTTCGCCGGGCAGACCGCGGCCATCCTGGAAAATGCGCGCCTGGTGCGCGAAGCCGAATGGCGGGCCGCGCGCACCGAGGGCCTGCGTCAAATCGCCGCCACCGCCGCCGGCGAGGCCGACCTCGATACGATCCTGCGCTCGACGATGGAACAGACGGCGAGGCTGCTGCCCTTCGACCTGGGCGCGGTCACGCTCATGGATGAGACGCAGGCCGAACTGGTGCCGCACCCGGCCTCGATCATCGGCGAGCCGCGCGACGAGGCCGCCGCCGCCCGCCTGCGCGCCGACGACCCGGCCTTCCCGTTTTCGGTGACGCGCACCGGCGAGGCCGTGCTCACCGGCAACGCCCTGCGCGACCGGCGCGTCATCGGCCCGCACAGAGCCATCGCGCAACGCCAGCGCTTCAACAGCGTGATGGGGGCGCCGTTGACGGTCGGCGAGCGCGCGCTGGGTGAGATCATCGTCTTCGCGCGGCGCGAACACGCCTTCGCCGAGGCCGATCTGCAACTGCTGGCGACGGTGGCCGCGCAGCTGGCCTCGGCGATTGACCGGGCGCGGCTGTACACGGCCACCGACCAGACCCTGCAGCGCCGCGTGGAGCAACTCGAATCGCTCACCCGCATCAGCCGCGAGATCAACCAGACGCTCGACCTCGAGCGGCTGCTGCTGCTCGTCCACTCCGAGGCGCTGGTGGCCACGCGCGCCGCCTCCGGCTCGATTGTGTTGTTTGCCGGCCAGGCCGGCCAGGTGGCGCTGCGCCTCGGCGACGGCGGCGAGGGCGCGCGGACGGGCGCGAGTGAGCTGGCCGTGATCGAGCGCGAGGCGCTGGTCGGCGCGCGGGCGGTGCGGGCCGAGAGCGACGGCGTCGCCCACCTCGTCGTGCCGATCTTCGCGCAGGAGACGGTGGCCGGGCTGATCCATCTGCAACGGGCGGGCGAGGCCTTCGACGCCGAGGCGCAGGATGCGGCCGTGGCGCTGGCCGCGCAATCGGCCCTGGCGGTGGGCAACGCGCAGCGCTACACCGAACAACTGCAACGCGCCGAGCTGTTGCGCCGCCGCGCCGATCAGCTCGGGCAACTGTTCACCATCTCGCGCACCGTGCGCTCGGATAAATCGCTCGAGGAAAACCTGGAGGCCATCGCCTACGGCCTGCAGGAGGCGGCCGGCTTCAACGTCGTCAGCATCAGCCTGCTCGAGCCGCAGGTGCGGCGCAGCAAACGCATCGCCGTCGTCGGGCTGCCGCTGCAAATCGTCGAGGCCACCCGCCACATCGAGCAGCCGTGGGAAAACCTCCAGCGGCTGATGCGCGAGGAGTTCCGCCTCAGCCAGAGCTACTTTCTGCCCAACGAGCGCGCGGCCGAATACACGCGTCCGGTGCAAACCGTGCCCATGCCCGTGCCGCGCCGCGCGGCCGATGAGGCCAACGGCTGGGACCCGGAGGATATGTTCATCGTGCCGCTCATCGGCTCGGGCAACGACACGCTCGGGCTGGTCAGCCTCGACGACCCGCGCAACGGTCTGCGGCCCGACCGCGAAACGGCCGAGATCGCCGAGATCTTCGCCAATCAGGCGGCGCTGACGATCGAGAACGCGCGGCTCTTTGGGGCGGCGGAGCGCCGGGCGACGCGGCTGCTGGCGCTGCACCGCGTCTTCGAGCGCATCTCCACCCTGCCCGACCGCAACGCGCTGTGGCAGACCGTGGCCGAGGCGGTGCTGGACGAGATGAAGTTCGATATGTGCCTGGTGGCGCTGGTCGAAAACGGGCACCTGGCGGTCAGAGGCCGCGCGGGCACCATCCGCCCCGAGATCAGGCTCGAGCCGCTGCTGCGGCAACCGAACCCGCTGACGCACGTGCTCGAACAGAACTATCCCGCCTTCTCCACCAACATCAGGCGCTCGGATTGGGAGGCGCTGCCGTTTGTGCCGGTGCTCAACGTCTCGTCGTTTGTGTGCGTGCCGGTGGCGCTGAAGGGCGAGGCGGTCGGCGCGCTCTTCGTCGGCCAGCAACATCTGCCCTCCCCGTTCACCGGCGAAGACCTCGACCTGTTCACGATCCTCACCAATCAACTGAGCGCCGAGCTGGAGAGCCTCGGGCTGGAAAGCGATATTCAGGCGCGGGCCGCACAACTGGCCGCGCTGGTGGATGCGTCGCGCACAGTGACGGCGACGCTGCGCTCGCAGGATGTGATTCAGGCGGTGCTGGCGACGTTGAAGCAGGTGGTGGCGTACGACAGCCTGACGCTGTGGCTGCGTGTGGCCGACGAGCGCGGGGATGAGGACCAACTCCGCATCGCCGCCGCGCAGGGGTTCGAGGACAACGCGGCCCGCCTCGGGCTGACGGTCAACATCGCCGACAGCGCGCTGTTCGCCGAGATGGCGCGCACCGGCAGCGCGATCCTGGTCGCCGACACGCACGCCGACCCGCGCTTCCCCGGCGCCGAGTTCCAGCCGACGCGCAGCTGGCTGGGCGCGCCGCTGATCAGCACCGGCAGCGTCATCGGCGCGCTGGTGCTCGACAAGAAGGAAGAGGATTTCTACGCCCCGCTCTCGCTGCAATTGCTTTCGGCCTACGCCACGCAGACGGCGGCGGCGCTCTCGAACGCGCGGCTGTTCGAGGAGAACGAGGCGCGCAGCGTCGAGATCACGGCCCGGTCGCGCCGGCTGGCGCTGCTCAACCGCGTGTCGTCGCAACTCAACAGCACGCTCGACATCGAGAGCATGCACGAGACGCTGGTGCGCGAGGTGATGACGGCGCTCAATATCGCGCAGGCCACGGTGTTCAGCGTGGATGAGGCCGGCAACCCCGAGCCGGCGCTGCACCTGCCCTTCGACGAGGTGCGCGCGCCGGTGCTGCTGCGGGCGGCCTTCGCCCGTTTGCGCGAGTCGCTGGCGCCGCTGGCGATCGAGGACGTGGCCGCCGACCCGATGGCGGCGGCGGAACGCGAGGCGCTGGCCGAGCGGGGCGTGCGCAGCGCGCTGGTCATGCCGCTGGTCGCCGCCCGCGCGCTCGTCGGGTTGCTGCAACTCGAAGAGACGCAGACGCGCCGCTTCAGCGCCACCGAAATCGAACTGGCGCAGACGCTGGCCAACCAGGCGGCGGTGGCGGTGCAAAACGCGCGGCTGTTCGCCGAGGTGCAAATCCGCAACGTCGAGCTCAGCCAGCGCAACGAGCGCATGGCGTCGTTCAATCAACTCTCGACCTCGCTCAGCGCCTCGCTCGATTTGAGCGCGATCCTGCGCGAGACCGCCGAGCAACTGGTGGATATGTTCGGGGTTGATCACAGCAGTTTGATCCTGGTGGATGAGGCCGTGCAGACGGGCGTGGTCGAGGAGGAGTACCCGCCGCTCGGCGCGCTGGGGCTGCGGCTGACCCTGAGCACCGACGCCGTCGCGCATCAGGTGCTGGCGCGGCGCGTCGTGATCGTGAAAGACGTCGCCAGCGACGAGCGCCTGAGCGACGAGTTCCGCGCCAAGCTGACGATGATGGGCGTGCACACGGCTCTGCTCGCGCCCTTCATCACCCAGGGCCGCGCGTTCGGCGCTTTCAGCATCGATTCGTTCACGCCGCGCGAGTTCACGACGCAGGATATCGAACTGTGCCAGACCACCGCCGCGCAAATCGCCGCCGCGCTGACGAATGCGCGCTCGGCGCGCGACCTCGAGACGCGCGTGCAGCAGCGGACGCAGGAACTGGAACTGGAACGCGAGCGGGTGCAGACGCTGTTGCAGATCACAACCGAGTTGTCGAGCAGCCTCGATCTTGACCTGGTGCTCAACCGCGCCCTCCGGCTCGTCACCGAGGCCGTCAACGCCGCGCAGGGTTCGATCTTCCTCATCGATCCCGAGTCCGACCGGCTGGTGTACCGGGCGGCGCTCGGCAGCCCGAAGGTGCTGCCGCCCGGCGGCGAGACCGCGCCCTTCAAACGTCACGAAGGCCTGATCGGGTGGGTGATCAGGAACCGCCAGCCCGTCGTCATCCACAACCTCGAGAACGACCGGCGCTGGCGCGCCCTGCCCGACCAAAACGTCAACCACAAGAGCGTGCTGGCCGTGCCGTTGATGGCGAACGAGGAAGTGATGGGCGGGCTGCTGTTGTTCAGCCCGATGTACAACGCTTTCGACGAAGACCAATTGCGTTTGGTGGAGGCGGCGGCCAACCAGGTGGGCGCGGCCAGCAATAACTCCGAGCTGTACCGCATGATCCGCGAGCAGGCCGAGCGGCTGGGCACGCTGCTGCGCACGCAGCAGGTGGACAATCAGAAGAACCGCGCCATCCTCGACGGCATCGCCGACGGCGTGCTGGTCACCGACGCCGAAAGCAGGATCATCCTCTTCAACCCGGCCTGCGAGCGCATCCTCTCGCTGGAGCGGGCGCGGGTGCTCGGGCGGCCGGTGCGCGAGTTCCTCGGCATCTACGGCTCGGCGGGCGGCGCGTGGCTCGAGGCCGTCACGCGCTGGAGCAACAACCCGCAAAGCCACCGGCCCGGCGAGGTCTTCAGCCAGCGCATCGACATCGAGGCCAGCCGCATCGTCAGCGTGTTGCTCACCCCGGTCGTCACGGGTGATGAGTACCTCGGCTCGGTGTCGTTGATCCGCGACATCACGCGCGAGGTTGAGATCGACCGGCTGAAGAGCGACTTTGTGACCAACGTCAGCCACGAGTTGCGCACCCCCATCACGCCCATCAAGGCCAGCGTGGATTTGTTGCTGATGGGGGCCAGCGGGCCGATCACGCCGATGCAGCAGAATCTGCTCGGGATGATCAAGGCCAACGCCGACCGGCTGACCCACCTGGTCAACGATCTGCTCGACACCGCCCGCGTCGAATCGGGTGAGCTGGCCGTCGTCAGGTTGCCCATCAGCCTGGGCGATGTGGTGGGCGATGTGCTCGAGGATTTGCGCGGCCTGATGGCGCAGACCGGCAAGACGATGACGTTGCGCGCCGAACTGCCCGAGGGTTTGCCGCTGGCCCTCGGCGACCGGCTGCGGGTGACGCAGGTGCTGACCAACCTGGCCGAGAACGCCTTCAACTATTCGAACGAAGACGGCGTCATCACCATCCGCGCGCGGGCCGCCGAGGGCGTGATGGTGGTGGAGGTGAGCGACACCGGGCTGGGCATCGCGCCGGGCGATCAGGGTCGCTTGTTCGATCGCTTCTTCCGGGGCGAGAACGCGCTGGTCATGGCGACCTCGGGCACCGGGCTGGGCCTGCCGATCGCCAGGCAACTGATCGAGATGCAGGGCGGCAGGCTGTGGTTGCAGGCAACGGAAGTCGGCCAGGGCAGCACCTTTGCGTTCACGCTGCCGCTTGCGACGGAGACGACGACGGCTTAGCGGCCGGGAGCGCGGCGCGTGCCGAGAAGGAAAGCCCTTCACTTTCTCGGCGTTCTCCGCGTGCCCGGCGGTGAAGGAAGCTTTTGCGGGCAAACGAGGTAGCCCGCCCAAGGAATGGCTATGGCAAAGATTTTGGTGGCTGAAGACGAGCGCGACATACGCGATTTGGTATCGTTCACACTGCAATACGCGGGCTATGACGTAATCAGCGCCTCGAACGGCGAGGAGGCCCTGCAACTGGCGCTGAAGGAAAAGCCCGATCTCATCCTGAGCGACGTGCGGATGCCAAAGATGACGGGTTACGAGGTCTGCAAACGCTTGAAGGCTGATCCCGAGATGCAGCACATCCCGGTGGTCTTCCTGTCGGCCAAAGGGCAGGAGGCGGAGGTGCAGACCGGCCTGGCCGTGGGGGCGACCGATTATTTGCTCAAGCCCTTCGCGCCCGATCAGCTCATGGCGCGCGTGGCGGAGATTTTGGCGAAGACGAAGCAATAACGAATAACCATTCATCGGTTATTGGTTATTTGTAATTTCATGAGCGCCATCATCGTTGACGACGATATTGTCCATTACGAGGTCCTCGGGCGGGGGCGCCCGTTGATCTTCGTCCACGGCTGGCTCGGCTCGTGGCGTTATTGGATTCCGACGATGCAGGCGTTGAGCCTCGAGTTCCGTACCTACGCCCTCGATCTGTGGGGCTTCGGGGATACGGCCAAGCGGCGGACGCATTACTCGCTCGAGGCGCAGGCTGAGTTGTTGCGCGGCTTTATGGAACGGCTGGCCATCCTCAAGGCTGCCTTTGTCGGGCACGGGCTGGGCGCGGCGGCGGTGGCGCATTTCGCCGGCCGCTATCCCGAGCTGATTGACCGGGCCATGGGTGTGGCGGCGCCGTTGACGCGCGAGGCCATCAACGCCCGGTTGCTGGGCACGCCGCTGGCCACCCTCATCGAGTCGTTCATCGGCAAAGGGCCGGCGGTGGACCCCATCAGCCGCGAGGCGGCCAAGACCGATATCAACGCGGTGGAGATCAGCGTGCGGATGCTGATGGACAACGAACTCAAGCTGGCGATGGAGAAGCTCACCCTGCCCTACCTGCTGGTGTACGGCGAAAAGGACTCGCTCATCACCAAGCCCGAGGACGGGTTGATGAGTTACCTGACCAACAACGTGCACAGCGTGGAGCTGGAAGACTCGCGCCACTTCCCCATGCTGGATGAGGCGGCGACCTTCAACCGGTTGCTGGTGGATTTCCTCGCGCTGAAATCCGGCGAGACGATCAAGAATTTGGAGTTGAAGGAGGAGTGGCGGCGGCGGGTGAGGTGAGGGGAGGGAGGCGAGGGAGGGGTGTGTGGAGCGCGAGGCCGTCGGGGCCGTTCGCGCTTTTTTATTGGTCGAGCGGGCTGCGCACGGCCAGGCCGCCGCGATTGAGGACGTGGGTGTAGATCATCGTGGTCTTCACGTCTTTGTGGCCGAGCAACTCCTGCACCGTTCGGATGTCGTAGCCAGCCTCGAGCAGGTGAGTGGCGAAGGAATGGCGGAAGGTGTGGCAACTCACCGGTTTGACGAGGCCGGCGCGCTGCGCGGCCTGCCGCACCGCTTTCTGCAGGCCGCTTTCATCCACATGATGGCGGCGGCGCAGGCCAGTGCGCGGATCGCTTGAGACTCGATCCGAGGGAAAGAGGTATTGCCAGCCCCATTCGCGGTTGGCGTTGGGATATTTGCGTTCGAGTGCAAAGGGGAGGTAGACGGCGCCCAGCCCGTCGGCCAAATCGGCGTCGTGCAACTGCCGCACGCGGACGAGGTGGGCCTCCAACGCCGGGCACACCGGTGCGGGCAGCATCGTCACACGATCTTTCATACCTTTGCCGTCGCGCACCGTGATCTGGCGCATTGCAAAGTCCACATCTTTGACGCGCAGCCGGACGCATTCCATGAGGCGCAGCCCGCTGCCATAGAGCAATTGGGCCATGAGCAGATAATCGCCGGCGAGATGCCGGAGCACAGCCTGCACCTCGGCTTTGGAGAGGACGGTGGGCAAACGTTCAGGTTTTTTGGCGCGAATGAGGGGCAGCGGGCCATCCAGTTCGAGGTGGAGAACTTTGCCATAGAGGAAGAGCAGAGCACTGAGAGCCTGGCCCTGGGTGGAGGCGCTGACGCGGCCGTGCACGGCCAGATGGGTGAGGAAGGCGTTGACCTCGGCCGAGCCGAGTTGCGCCGGGTGCTGCTTGTGATGGAAGAGGATGAAGCGGCGCGCCCAATCCACGTACGCGTCTTCGGTGCGGATGGAGTAGTGGCGGGCGCGCAGGGCGTCGCGGAGTTGATCGAGCAGTTTGGGAGGCGGGGGGGTCATGGTCGCTCGTTGATTGGCTATTGCCAGTGACGGGTTGGATGGCTATACTTGGCAATACTTGGGGAGGGTGGGATCCGCAACCCTCCGTGCGGTTTGGCGTGATAGACGGAAAGGGAATTCCGCAATTTGCTCCGCTGGGGCCGGATAGGCGGAAACAATCGTCCTGACCGTCCCTACAGGAATAATTGTAGCGGTGAATCGTCCGTCTATCAAGCCCGGGTTTAGGCGGAGTAGTTCCAGCTACAATGTGTTGGACGGCGGCGAGAGGAGTTTCGGCAATGCCAACGGGGAGTCGTCGAGTTGA
>CAZSNP010000058.1:0-3513 GCA_964608265.1 uncultured Anaerolineales bacterium
TGTTCGCCGGCGCTGACCCGGCCACGGTGCGCGCGGCGCTGCTCAAAGCCCGCGAATCGCGCGACTTCGATTGCGAGGCCGTGGACTGCCCGCAGTTCCAATACCTCCTCGGCCTCACCTATGAACTCGACGGCGACGAGCGCAACGCCGTGCAGACTTACCTCGACCTGTGGCGCACCTATCCCGACAGCCCGTTCACCATCATGGCCCGCGCCAAACTCGGACTCGTTCCGTGACGCTTCAATCTCCAATAACCAATCATCCAATAGCCATCTGGCGCCTCCTCCACACCCCGCCGCTCGACGGCGCGGCGAACATGGCGGTGGATGAGGCCATCCTCAACGCCGTGGCCGAGGGCGCGGCCCCGCCGACGCTGCGCTTCTTCGCGTGGGTTCCCCCGTGCCTGTCGCTGGGGTACGCGCAGCCGGTGAGCGATGCGGATGCCGAACGGCTGGCCGCGCGCGGCTGGGGATTGGTGCGCCGGCCCACCGGTGGCCGCGCCATCCTGCACACCGATGAACTCACATACAGCGTCATCGCTCCGATGGGTGAGCCGCGCGTGCTCGGCGGCGTGGTGGAGAGCTACCGCCAACTGGCTGACGGACTGCTGCGCGGGCTGGCGTTGATTGGGTTGAGCGCCAATGCCGACAGAAAGAGGAGGGAGGAGGGGAGGAGGGAGGAGGAGGAGACGAGGGAGGAGGGAGGAGGGAGAAGCCCTTCTCCCTCCTCCCTCCTCCCTCCTCAAACACAAAACCCGGTTTGCTTCGAAGTCCCCTCCGACTACGAAATCACCGCCGATGGGAAAAAGCTGCTGGGCAGCGCGCAGGTGCGCAAGCGCGGGGTGGTGTTGCAGCACGGCACGCTGCCGCTGGCCGGGGATTTGGGCCGCATCTGCGACGGGCTGCGTTTCGAGTCGGAGGCCGAGCGCGAACGGGTGCGCGTGAGAGTGCTTCAGCGCGCGACGACGATGGAGTCGGTTTTGGGGCGCGCGGTGGGTTGGGATGAGGCGGCGGAGACGATGCAGCGCGGCTTTGCCGAGGCTTTGAACCTGAGATTGGTTATTGGAGAATTGAGCGCCGCAGAGCGGGCGGACGCTGAACGGCTGCGGGTGGAGAAATACGCGGCCGAGGCGTGGAACGCGCGGCTGTGACTCAACCACAGAGAACACCGAGCTCACAGAGAAGTCAATTGTTGCTCTCGGTCTTCTCCATGAACTCTGTGGTTCGCTACTTCGGCGTGGGCGTGCCGACGATGATGGTGACGTTGCTGAAGCGCAGGGTGCGCAAAAGCCGGTCGACGACGTTGCCGGCGTTGGATTGCGCGAGGTTGAGAATGCCGTCCTCGCGCGCCGCCTTCTCCAGTTCGACCTCCGCCGACTGGCGCGCCAGCGTTTCGAGGTTGGGGTCGCCCTTGGTGAACAGCCCGGTCTGCCGGTCGTAGACGTACGACTTGCCGTTGTCGAGCGCCACCACGAAAATTTCTGCCGCCGGCATGATGACCGTCACCTGGCCATCCGGCCCGACGAGCACATCGCTCGGCTGCAGCTTGCTCAAATCCACGCCCGCAATCACATTGCCGTGCGCGACGAGCAGCAGCCGGTCGCCGAGCAGACCGCCGAGCGCATCCTGCCCCACCTCGGCGCGGATGACCTTCTCCAGCGTGTACTGCGCCGTCTCGAGCCGGGCCAGCGTCTGTACCTGCTTCACCACCGTCACCGAGTCCGGGTAAACGGTCGGGGTGGGATTAAAGAACTGCTGCACCTGTGTGGCCACCCCCACCGATGGGGCTACGGCCTGCTGGCTGGCCTCCCGGATGGCGTTGACGATGCCCCAGCCGGTGAAGGCCGCGATGATGAGCAGGCCAAGCACGAGCAAGTTGCTCCACGATTTCGACATGGCGGCATTATAAACCCTCACCGCAAAGTCACCTTGCGCCGCACCGAGGCCCGGATTACTATCCCAACACGAACTGCGTAACGCAAAGCCGCCAAGGGGCAAGGCCGCAAAGAAGTCCTTGCGCCTTGGCGTTAAAGTCCTCACCGCCATGTTGATCGGGGCCTGCCGCGTCAAACTGTATCTGCCGGGCTGCGCGTCGCTCAAAGAGAAACGCGGGCGCCTCAAGCCGCTGCTGGCGCGGCTGCCCAAAGAGTTCAACGTCGCCGTGGCCGAGGTCGGCCTCAACGACGTCTGGCAATCCGCCGAGATCGCGCTGGTCACCGTGGCCAACGGCGACGCCGGTTTTCTGCATTCCGAGTTACAGACGATGACGCGCTGGATCGAACAGCATTTCGGCGGCGATGTGGAAGTCGAAGACGCGCAGATCGAGCTTCGCTGAAATATGAGTTTCGGGTCGTTCATGGGGTGGGAGATCAGGCACGCATTTATTGGGAGCGAGACGAATGGTGCAGAGGCGACACGCGGCGCGACAAATCCGATCCGGCATTATCGTCTGGGCAATCCTTTCCCTCGTCGTCAGCGCGTGCGGCGTTGAGCCAACCGCCACCCCCACCCCGGCCGCCGGCGACCCGCGCTCGGCCACCCTCAGCGATCTGGCCGGGGAGGTGGCCGGCCGCTCCACCCGCACCGACCCGCTGGCCCCCGTCAGCCTCGGCTTTCAACTCAACACCGGCGGGCAGGTGCAGACCGGCGATGAATCCCGCGCGCGGCTCGACTTCTCCGATCGCTCGATCCTGCGGTTGTCCTCGAATTCAGCCTACACGCTGGAGGAGGTCGAAACTGAATCCGATGGGAGCGTGACGGCGCGGGTGCAGCTCACCTTCGGCAAAATCTGGGTGAGCGTGTTCGGCGGCGCGGTCGAGGTCGAGACCCCGGTGGGGGTGGCCTCGGTGCGCGGCTCGTTCGCCGTCTTTCAATATGCGCCCGGTGACCCGAACGACCCGAACGACGATTTGCTGTTGGTGGATTGCCTCGAAGGCACCTGCACGGCGAACAATCAAAACGTGAACGAGCAGCTCGGCAACCTCGAGCGCCTCGTCCTCAATTCGCAGACCAGCCTGCGCCAGACTCTGTCGGAGACGGATGTGTTGCTGTTCCTGTTCGAGAACCCGGAGAGCAACCGGCTGGTTCCGACGCTGACCGCCGCGCCGCCCGCGACGGCGACCCAGACCCTCATCGCGCCGACGGCCACCGCGACCGCCACGCGCACGGCGACGGCGCTGCCGACCCTCACGCACACCCCGGCCCCGAGCGCGACGGTGACGCCGACGCTCCTCATCCCGGTGAGCGGCCCGACGGCGACGCTGCCCGCGCCGACGCCGGCCTTTCGGTTGCTCGGCACGCACCGCGTGCAGACGCGCGAGACCTTCTTCTGCATCGGGCGCGGCTACGGTGTGTTGCCGGCGGCGATTGCGCTGGCCAACAATCGCGCGCTCAATTCGCCGCTGACGCCCGGCGAGCGCCTGAGCATCCCGGCGATTCAGTGGGATGGGATACCGAGCGGCCCGGTCTGCCCGCCGCAATTCAATTCACCCTTCCCCGGTTTGCCCGCGAGCAC
>CAZSNP010000058.1:3613-32673 GCA_964608265.1 uncultured Anaerolineales bacterium
TACGCCCATCCCGCCGACGTTCACACTCACCCTATCGCCGACGCCCACGCCAGACCGGCAAGGGCCGAGCCTCTCCAACTTTGTTGGCTCACTTAACTTTCCCGAGTGCAGCGCCACGTTCAGTGTCGATGCGTTTGACGCGAACGGGATCTCGGCCGCGTATGTCACGTGGACAAAGCATTACTCTGACACAACACCCTTTGGTACCCCAATCACAACTACGCTTGCAGGCCCATCCACCGGAGGTTTGTGGAGCGGAACGAGTGGACGCTTCACCATTTTCTTGCCACCGAGCGGATACATTGAGTGGTCTGTGACTGCGGCGGATCAACTTGGCAATTTGACTGACTCGGGATCTTCACCTCAGACTATCCCCTTTGACTCGCGGGTCATTAATTGTGGATAGTGCGACGGGCTGATGAAACCGACAACGCGATTGGTATGAGTCGCGCTCGGTGATCTCGGTAGAATTGGGGCCTGCCGTCCGTACCCACGGAGACTCCAATGATCAATACTGCCCGGCTGTTGTGGTTCGCCGCCGCGTGTATGGCGCTGGCCGCCTGCGCCCCGCCCCCCACCCCCGCTATCCCCGTCACCGGAGATGAGTCGCGTTCGGCCATCGTCGGCGAGATGGTGGGCACGGTCAGCGGCAAAGCCTCGCCGCAAGAGACGCTCGCTCCGGTGAGCCTCGGCTTTCGCCTCGGGGTCGGCGGGCAGGTGCAAACCGGCGCCGACGCCAAAGCCCGGCTCGATTTCAGCGATCAATCCATCCTGCGTCTGGCGGGCAATTCCTCGTACACCCTCGACGGGGTCGAGACACAATCGAACGGCACGCTGCTCACGCGCATCACACTCATCACCGGCACGCTATGGGCCTCGCTCACCGGCGGCGAGTTGCAGGTCAACACACCCGTCGGCGTGGCCTCGGTGCGCGGCTCGTTCGCGCTGTTTCAGTTCGATCCGGCCAATCAGTTGCTGCGGCTTGACTGCATCGAGGGGAGTTGCGCCGCCGGCGGCGCGCAGTTGGGCAACCTCGAGCGACTCGTCCTCAGCCCGACCGGCAGCCTGCGCCAGACGTTGGCGGCGCAGGATGTGCAGGCCTTTGTGCAGGAGAACCCGGAGAGCGCGCGTGTGGTCTCTACGCTGACCGCAGCCCCTCCGGCCTCCGCCACCGCGACGAGCAGCGGCACGCCGACGGCCGTCCCGTCCGCGACCGAGGCCGCTACCGCCACCTCAACCCCGTCACCAACCGAAACGTTCACCCCCCCGTTGCCAACGGCGCTCACGCTGACACCGGGCTTCACCGTGCTCGGCGTGCATCGCGTGCAACCGGGCGATACCATCACCTGCATCGGGCGCGGCTACGGCGTGGTGCCCGAGGCCATTATCCTCGCAAACGCGTTGCAGCCGCCGTACGCGTTGGCGGTCAATCAACCGCTCAACATCCCGGCGGTGCGCTGGAACGCCATCACGCAGGGGCCGGTGTGCCGCACGCAGTTCCGCTCTCCGTATCCCGGCTTGCCGACCAGCACCCTCACCCCGACGCCGACGAAGACCGGTACGAGCACGGCCACCGTCACGCCGAGCGTGACGCCGACGCTCGCCGGCACGGCCACCACCGGCCCAACGCCGACCGCGACCGGCACAGCTACTCTCACCGGCACACCGACGATCACCGTCACGCCCTCGCCGACCGTCAGCCCGACGCGCGACCCCAAGCTCGATTTCGGCTGGTCGGTGCAGAACGTCACGCTCAACGGCACCAATCCGGCCACGGTGGCCCCCGGCGCGGTGGTGACGGTGAAGCTTGATTATCAGATCTGGAACGCGCAGGGTTGCCCGGCGTGCATTGATCAATTGGTGGTGGGGATTGGGGCGGCGGGGCAATACTGTGCGTACGACGGGATCCCGAACGTGCATCCGGGGGCCAGCGGCACGCACACCGGCACGTTGCGCGCGCCGGATGCGCCCGGCACGTACACGGTCACCGTCGGCTACGATTTACAGTTTGGCTGCGCCGACGCGTTGCGGCGCTTCACCGGCGGCACAACGATTGGGACGATCATCGTGCAATAGGCCTCATCGAAAACAAGCCAGAGACCGACGCAGTCTCCGGGCAACCTGAAGTATTCAGGCGCTCATCGAGACCGCGTCGGTTTGGGCCGCGCGGCCCGCGCGCCGCTCTTTGTCGTTGACGACACCAATCGCCGGCGGCCCGGCGCCGCCGTCAGCGTCTCCAGTTCCTTCAACGCATCCTTGCCCACCCAGCGCTCGGCGGCGTTCCCGCTCGCCGCCAGTTCGTGCGCCAACTCGAGGGCCTGATCCAGCACCCCATAGTCCCGGTCTTTCTTGCCGATCTCGCGCAGGGCCCAACTCACGGCCTTCTTCACGTAGTGGCGCGGGTCGCGGGCGTAGCGGCGGATGAGGCCGAGGTGCTGCTCGACGAGTGGCTGCTCGATTTCAGTGTGATGGATAGAGAGGCTGCACATCAGCGCGAAGGCGGCGCGGCGCACGAACTCGCGCTCGTCGGCCGCCCACGCCGGGATGCGGCTCGGCGCGAACGGAAGATCGAGGAACAGGTTGTTGCACAGGTGGTCGCACAAATCCCACGAGGTCACCTCCGCCAGCCAGCGTTCGGCCAGCTTCACCGTCATCGCCTCCGGCCCGGCCACCAGCACGGCCAGCAGCCGCGCTTCGTGATAGCCCGACTCCCACAGCGCCTCGGCCAGTTTTTGATCGCGGCCCAGCGCCCGGCCCATCTGCCGGATGACGGGCAGCGATACCCCGAGCGCCGAGTCGAGCGGGATGCCCAGGCGCGCTTTGGAGGCGCGATGCTCGGCGCTGCCGTGCGCGCGCAGCTCGGCGAGGACTTTGGTGACGGTGGGCCTGGGCATGGGTAGTCGCGGTGTTCGTAGTAGCCGCTTCAGCGGCGCTCAAGCGCCCACTACGAACACCGATACATTATCGAAACGGCTGCCGGAGGACGGTGCGCAGTTTCTCCGGCGCAGTCTTGCGCGGGTCGCCGAGATAGATCTCGTGATGCTTGCCGTGCAGCGTGTGCCCGTTCGCGCGGATGTGTTCGTGCAGCCGGGCGCGCGCAGCTCGGCGAGGACTTTGGTGACGGTGGGCCTGGGCATGGGTAGTCGCGGTGTTCGTAGTAGCCGCTTCAGCGGCGCTCAAGCGCCCACTACGAACACCGATACATTATCGAAACGGCTGCCGGAGGACGGTGCGCAGTTTCTCCGGCGCAGTCTTGCGCGGGTCGCCGAGATAGATCTCGTGATGCTTGCCGTGCAGCGTGTACCCGTTCGCGTGGATGTGTTCGTGCAGCCGGGCGATGGCCGGCCCTTCATCGGCGTACGGCCCGACGTACATGATCTGCATGGCGCGGCCCTCGGCGTACGGCTCGAAGCGCACCCGGCTCAACGCCGGCAGCTTTTTCTTCGCGCCGACCTCGGGCAGCGTGGCGGCAAACAGCGCAGCGGTGACGGGCTTTGGTTGCATCATCATCGTCCACTGCCACGCACCCTTGTCGCGGATGTCGAACTTGGTCATATCCTCGACCCACCACAACCCTTCGAGCGGCATCACGGCGAAGTCCACGCCGCCCTTGCTCTTCTTCACCGCGAACTTGAGCGCATACGCCACCGCGTACAGCGCCTCGACTGCCTCGACATATTCACGCGCTGTGTTCGGGTCACCGCGCCCATCCACCAACAGGAAGTTCATCGGCGGCACGTCCACGTCTGACACCTCTTTGGCGCTGGGATTGTAGAGGTGCTTGAGTTCTTTTTTGAGATCGAGCCTGGTCATACGGGATTCGTGAAGCGTAATGCGTGAAACGTGGACTCAGTCATACCGGCGCTCAGTCAACGCACCGAGGTTATGGCCATCAACACATCACGCATCACGTTTCACGTTTTACGTCAGGCCTTCTCCACCGGAAACTGGATCTCGGTGATGGTGTTGGGGTCGGTCTGCAGGCCGGCCTGGGCCGGCGGTTGCAGGTTGACCTCGCGGGCCGCGCCGGCAATCCGGTAGCCGTTGCCCTCGACCCAGCGGGTGAGCGCGTTGTACGCCTCGCCGATGGTCGTGTACGGCCCGTGGTGGATGACGCAGGCCATCGTCGCGCCCGGCAATTCGTGGGCGATGATGCGCCCGGCCACCGGCATGGCGCCGCGCATGGGCTGGCACACCTCGAGATCCACGTCGAGCTCTTTGTACCCCTCGTCGTAGTACACGGTGATGCACGGCCCGGCGAACTGGGTGTGGTGCGCGCCGAGCATGCTGTACAGCTCGCCCCACACCGGGCCGTAATGGCGCAGCGCCTCGATGGTGACCTGGCTGAGTTTGGAAAAGTCTCCGATTTTGAGCATCGCGATATCCTGTGAAGCTTCACCCCCACTATACAGTCTCGGGCAACCCAAGAGTCAAGAGGCAAGTGGCGGGTGATCAGGGCGAGTGCAAAGTCCAAACGATGCCGACATTTCGCCCTCACCCGCGATAGCTTCGGCGCGTTGCACCGAAGCTATCGCCGCCCTCTCCCGCTGGGAGAGGGAGTGGATCGCACCAGTGGAACGCCGCTCCCAATGGTCAGGGCCGGCTCCCCTTCTCCCAGCGGGAGAGTCGCTGCGCTTACGGGGCCGGGGGATGAGGGCGGACTCGGCGACTTTGCACACGCCCTGGGCGGGTGATAGGGTGTAGTAACATTGCGCCATGTTCTTCCTCGGCAAGCACTTCGACCCACAAACGCAAACGCTCACCGACCAGCGCCTGGAATACGACCCCGCCGATCTAACGACGCATGCCGTCTGCGTGGGGATGACGGGCAGCGGCAAGACGGGGCTGTGCGTGACGCTGCTCGAAGAGGCCGCGCTGGCCGGCCTCCCGGCCATCCTCATTGATCCCAAAGGGGATATTGCGAATCTGCTGCTCCAATTTCCAGAACTGAAGACCGAAGACTTTGCGCCGTGGGTGAACGTGGATGAGGCCCGGCGCGCGAAGGTCTCGGTGGAAGTGTTCGCGGCGCAGACCGCGCAGCGTTGGAAGGATGGCCTCGAGCAATGGGGGCTTGGCCCGGAGGCCATTCAGCGGTTGCGCGGCGCCGCCGACTTCGCCGTGTATACGCCCGGCTCCGACGCGGGGCAACCGGTGAGCATTTTGAAGTCGCTCGAAAAGCCGGCGCTGGCCTGGGAGGAGAATCAAGAGCTGCTGCGCGAGCGGATCAGCGGCATCTGCTCCGGGCTGCTCGGGCTGGTGGGGGTAGAGGCCGACCCGGTGAAAGCCCGCGAGCACATCCTGCTCGCCAACATCTTCGAGCACGCGTGGAAGAACGACCTGCCGCTCAACCTGGCCGAACTGATCACCCAGGTGCAAAGCCCGCCGTTCGAGAAGCTGGGCGTGTTCGAGGTGGATCGTTTCTATCCCGAAACCGAACGCCTGAAACTGGCGATGACCCTCAACGCCATCGTCGCCGCGCCGTCGTTTCAGTCGTGGATCACCGGCGCGCCGCTCGACATCCCCGCGCTCTTGCACACGCCCGAAGGCAAACCGCGTATCAGCATCCTATATGTCGCGCACCTCAACGACGCCGAGCGGATGTTCTTCATCACCCTGCTGCTCGAACAGGTCGTGGCCTGGCTGCGCGGACAGAGCGGCACGACGTCGCTGCGCGGATTGTTGTATTTCGATGAGGTCTTTGGCTACTTCCCGCCCTACCCCTTCAATCCGCCGAGCAAGGTGCCGTTGATGCGGCTGCTCAAACAGGCGCGGGCCTTCGGCCTCGGGGTGATGCTGGTGACGCAAAACCCGGGCGACCTCGACTACAAAGGCTTGACGAACACCGGCACGTGGTTCATCGGCAAGTTGCAGACCGAACGCGACAAGGCGCGGCTGCTCGAAGGGCTGGAGACCATCAGCGCCCAATCGCGCGCGACGCTCAACATCAGCGACCTCGAGACGCTGATCTCGTCGCTCGCGCCGCGCCACTTCCTGCTCAACAACGTGCACAGCGCCGGGCCGGCCGTCTTTCACACACGCTGGGCCATGAGCTACCTCGCCGGCCCGCTGACGCGCGAGCAGATCCGGGTCTTCAAACGGCAGGACAGTATCCAGAAGTCGGAAGTCAGTAGCCAGAAGGCGCCGCCTGCCAACCAGAAAACCGCAATCCGCAATCCGCAATCGGCAGCAGCCGGCATCCCCTCCTCCATCCCTCAATACTTCCTCCCCGCCTCGCGTTCGCTCGAGGATGCGGTGGCGCTGTGGCGCGAGAACACGGGCAACAAACGCGCGCAGTTCGGCGAGGCGGTGACGTTGGTGTATCGGCCCGCGCTGCTGGCGCAGGCCGTGGTGCGCTACGCGCTGGCCAGGGCTCACCTCAACACCGACAAACGCTTTGCCTTTCTGATCGAGGACGTGCCCGCCGACTTTCCGCCGCACTGGCAGGATTACGAGACGGGTGCGTGGGAGCCGGCGACGCTGCTGCGCGCCGCGCCGCCCGAGGCGCAATTGCGCGGCGAGGCGCCCGCCGCCGTCATCGAGCCGAAGAAGCTGAGCGTGTGGCAAAAGGATCTGGCCAGCTACCTTTATCGCGTGGCGGATTTCACGCTGCATCAGAACCTCGCCCTCAAGTTGTTCGCGCAGCCCGGCCAGAGTTACGCCGAGTTCCTCGCGCAGTGCCAGCAAACCGCCGAGCGCAAGTTGACCGAGGAAGTGCAAACCATCCGTGCCAAGTACGACCGGCAATTGGATCGGCTCGAGGACAGGCTCTTCGCCTCGCAACGTGACTTGAAGGAAGACCGCGAGCAACTGCGGGCGCGCGAGGCCGAGGGGCGTTGGACGGGCGTCGAAAACCTCCTCGGGCTGGTGCTGGGCCGCACGCCCTATCGCCCGATGTCCACGCAGACCAGCCGCGACCGCATGGCGAACAAAGCCCGCTCGGAGGTGACGCAGGGCGAGGAGACGGTGGAGCGTTTGCAGGCGCAGGCCGAGGCGGTGAAGCGCGAGGCGCAGGCCGCCTTCGAGAGCAGCCAGAGCAAATGGGCCGCCGCCGCGCACGACATCAAAGAGTTGCGCGTCACCCCGCGCCGCAGCGACATCCTCGTGGAGCTGTTCGGCCTCGGCTGGCTGCCGTATTGGGAGATCACCGTGGACGGCACGCCGGTTGAGATTTCCGCCCGAATGTAAAGTTGTGCAGACGCTGGACATATCGCTCTGCGCCCTCTATCATTTCGACATCATCCGTTTTTGCTCAGGAAAGGGAACAATGCGTCAAAGACGACGAGCTGCCGGAGCCGGCAGCGCCGACAAACTCGACCTCGGTTCGATGTTCAACGCGGCGTTGCAAAACGTCAGCGACAAGCGCACCGAGATCAACGCCCTCGACGGCGCGAACGGCAACCACGGCGACAACATGGTGCACAACCTGCAAGTCATCACTCAGGCGATCCAGAGTCAGAAGGGCACGCCCTCCAAACAATTGCGCGCCGCAGCCGAACAATTGCAGGCCGGCGGCAAAGGCAGCACCGGCCAGTATTACGCGCAGGGGCTGGCCCAGGCCGCCGATCAATTCCAGGGCAAACGCTCCCTCAATCAAAACGACATCGGCTCGCTGCTGCAATCGGTGATGGGCAACGTGCCGGTGAAGCCCTCGGCCAACATGAAACCGCGCCCACAGGGCGATCCATTGGCGTCGCTGCTCGGCGGGATGATGGGCGGCGGTGCGCCGCAGCAACCAGCGAGCGGCGGCGGTGACCCGATGGCGGCACTCCTCGGTGGATTGATGGGCGGGCAACCGGCCCAGCCGCAATCATCACAGGCCGGTGGTGATCCGCTGGCGTCGCTGCTCGGCGCGGCGTTGGGGGGCGGCGGCGCGCCGGGATCGCAAATGCCGGCGGGCGGTGGCGACCCGTTGGCCGCCTTGCTCGGCGCGGCGATGGGCCAGTCGCAACCGCCCCCGCCTCAATCCGGCGCGAACGTCCTCAACGCGCTGATGGGCATGTCGCAGATGGGGGCGCAGTCTGCCCCGCAACAAGGTTCGGGCGGCCTCGACCTCGGCGATTTGCTCACGGCGGGCATGGCCTTCATGCAGGCCAAGCAGCAGGGCGCCGATAACATGCAGGCCGGCATGCAGGCGCTGATGGCCGGGCTGGCCGGCGGGCAGATGAACCCATTGCAGGCCGGTTCGCCGCAGGCCGCCGCCGGTGGCCTCATCGCGCAGAGCCTGTTGCAGGCCGCGCTCGGCGGGCGCAAGTAAGCGCCGCGCCTTGACACGAACTTAATCAACCGCTTGTATGGTGTGGGCGACGTTCACCCACTCAGCAAGGAGACTTCACCATGTCCGAACAGAAAAAAGGCCTCTTCGACAAACTCACCGATGCGTTGACCGACCGCGATGAGAAGGCCGCCGTGGCCGCCGCGCAGAAGCAGGCGGCGGATGCGGCCTCGAAGGCTGAGAACGCGTTGAAGCAAGCCGCTGACCTGGCTGCCAAGGCCGGCAGCGAGGAAGCCAGGCGCAAGGCTGCCGAGGCGCAGGCCGCTCTGGCCAAGGCCAAGGCCGAGGCGGAAGCCAGGGCCAAGGAACTGGCCCAGGCCGACGCTTCCACGGCGCGTAAACTCGTGGCCGAGTCGGACGCCAGGGTCAAAGACCTCGAGTCCAAACTCAAGAGCCTGCTGGATGAAGAGAAGGCCGAGGAGCAGGCCAAGCAAGCGGCCATTGCCGCCGAAGCAGCCGCGAAGGCCGCCGCCCTCAAGCACACGGTCGCCGCCGGCGAGACGCTCAGCCACATCTCGCTGAAGTACTACAAGTCGGCCAACCGCTGGAAGGAAATCTACGAGGCCAATAAGGATGTGATCGGCGACAACCCGAATCGCATCAAGCCGGGGCAGGAGCTCGTCATCCCCGGCACAAGCCAGGGCTGACCCCCGTTTCATCCCCCATCGCCGCCTGAAGCTTCTGAAGTTATCCGGGTCGTGTTGGCGGTGATGGGGGGAAAGAGTGGGCTGATGAGCCACGATCACGCCGCGAAATTCGCCGGCCGCTGGATCGGGCACACGCAGGGCGCGGCCTCGCCCGCGCATTTGTGGGAGATTGCGCCGTCAAAACCGGGCACGCTCACCATCAACACCCGCTGGGAGGATGGACGCGAGATCGCCCGGTTCGAGGCCAAAGTGGTGGATGACGGGACCGCGCTTGAGTTGACGCTGCCGAAGCGCCGCGTGCAGGCCACCCTGGTTGACTCGCAGCATTTCATTGTGCCCGAGTGGGACACAAACGACATCCGCAACGACACCGGGCCGGATTACGATGTGGTGTTCTCGCGCCCGGGTTTGGCTGAGTTAACGGCGCGAACGGTTTGGCTGAAGCACCGCGAGGCTGTGAAGCGCCCGGTGGCCAGATAGAAGAGAAAACTGCCGGGTCGCTTTGACCCGGCAGTTTGTTTATGCCTTGAGCTCAATCTCGGGCACGCGCACTGCCGGGCCGGTCTGCGGGGTGATGCGGAGTTGAGCCTCGCCGGACGACAAGCCCTCGCACCGAAAGCCGCCGAGGTCATCCACCAGCGCCGTCGCCAGCAAGTCGTCGGCGCGGCGCAGTTGCACCACCGCCTCCGTCCAACGATCCTGATCGTCAGCCGCGATTTGTCCCGACACGCTCAGGCTGCCATCGGCTGCTGTTTGAGGGGTCAGGATGATGGTGACCCCGTCGGCGGCGGCGATGATCTGCGGGGAAAGGGAACCGCGCAGGGCGGTGGCGGGTGTGGCGGGCAACAGCTTCGCCACCACCTCCTGCACCCAGCCGAAGACGGACGGCGGCGCTTCTGGCTCGGCTTTGGCCAGGGGGCGGATGGCCTGCGCTTCCATGAAGCCCCTCAGCGTCCCCAGATCGGCCTGGCACAACGGGCAACCGGCGACATGTTGCGAGACGCTCTCGGCGTCGGGGGGCGCAGCAACACCGAGGTGAAACTCACCGAGCTGGTGAGGGGTCGGACAATCGAAGCGGTAGAGTACCATACGCATATGAATTACAGAGCATGCGGCCGAGTGGCTCGCGGGCAATGGGTGAAACGCCGCAAAGTCCGGTTCACTCGGGCCTTGCCTGCGCAGCCGGCAGCCAGCGACGACGACACCACACGCCTGGGCACGCTCGCTCCTCTCCTAACCACAAAAACGCGGCTCCGTCTCACTTTCCAGTGCCGTTCAGAAACCAGGCCAGCTCGGGCACCCGGCTCAACCGATCCAGGATATTTTGTTTCATCCGGTAGACCTCATTGACGTCGGCGAAAACCTGCGGCCAGGTGTGGTGGATTTCCGCCGGCTTCATATCCCAGATAAATGAGGCGCGGATGAGCAATATCTCCCCCTCTCCCTTGAGCCGGGACACGATCAACCGCCACAACTCGTCTTTTTCGATCGGGCTGAGCGGCGCCCCCGGCGCGGAGATCTCAGTCGCGTCGTCGTCGAAATCGCCCGGCGCGCGCGCCGGGCGCTTGCGGGTCACATCCATGATGACGCTGTTGACCGTCATCTGCACGTAGCGCAACAGCGCCGCCAGCGTTGGGAATTGGGCGAATTTCTCCGGCGTCATCACCCCCAGCAGCCGCACGAAGACGCTCTGCATCAGGTCTTCGGCCTCATCGCCGGTGGCCGGGAAGTGTGGGTGGTGCAGCACCCAGCGCAGGATCTGGGCTTTGTATTGAGCATAGACCAGGTCCCATGCAATTTGATCGCGATTGACGAAGCCGCGCCGCAGCAGTTCGAGGCAGAAGGCGGGGTTGTGCGGCTCGTTGTTGTAGAACCGCCTCGTCTCGGCGGCGCAATGCTCGGCCAACTGGGCGAGGTTGAGGGAGGCGGCATCGGGCGGCATACGATCCGTGGTGCTGGATGCCCAGGCGGCGCGGGTCAGCGGTGAAATGACGACCGACCGGCCCGCCGCACACAAATGGCGGCGACCGATCGCGTCAGCGGATATGCGATTGCACCATTACCCTCGTGGACGCATGGGCGGCTGCAGCAGAGTCTATGTCGAATCGGAGTTCACGTCAACGTGAATAATACGGAGGGGCGCTCAGCCGCTCAAGGTCAGCCGCACCGCCTCGCCGAAGGGAAAGGCTTCGAGCGCGCGGCCGCCGGGCGTGACCACCCACAGCACCGGGAAGTCGGGGCGCTCCTTCGGAAACGGCCCGTTGCCGTCGGTGAGGTAAACCGCGAGGGTCGGCGTCCACGCCTCCTGCGCCTCAGCCGCGGCGCGGAAGAAGGGCCGGAAGTCGGTGCCGCCGCCGCCGACCGGCGTGGGCAGCGGGCCGTGGGGCGTGATGGGGTGCGGCCCATGCACCCGGCTGTCGGCGTAATACAGGTTGCCGTGAATGTGCGGGTACGCATGCAGGATGGCCCGCAGTTCGGCGATGAAGACGTCGAGGTAGCGCCGGTTGATCGAGCCGCTCGTGTCGACACACACGTTCACCCGCAGCGATTCGCCGGCCAGCGTTTCGAGATATAGCCCCTGCCCGACGAAGCGCCGGTCGAAGCCGGTGAAGTCGGTCGGTGTCTGCACAAGGTAGCGCCACAGATAGCTGCGCCAGTCGAGGTGCGAGCGCGCGAGCTGGTTGAACTCGCGCCGCAACTCCCTGGGCACTTCGCCGTGCACGGTCGCTTCCATGCCGACCTGCGCCTGTTGCTGCGCCTGCTCCCAATACTTCCGCAGCGTTTCAGCGCCGTGTTCGCCGGGACGCTCACCCTCGCCGTCGTCGGCATCGGCGGGCCGCTCGCCGATCAAATCCGCCCCGCCCTGCGGCAACTCGATCTTCTCCGCCTTTTGTTGCAACAGGTCGTACACTTCCTCGGCGCTGAGATGTTCGAGCTTCTCATCGCGCAGGCCGCCCTGTGGCAACATGTACCCATCCCTGGCCAGCATGCCGTTGATGACGATGTCGGCGGCGACGTTCCACAGCTTCGGGTCGCGCTGCTGCCGGCGCGTGACGTGCATCAGCGCGGCGTGCAGCACTTCGTGCGCGAGCAGCCCATCCTGCTCGGCGCCGCTGAGCGTGTGGAAGAATCTGGGATTGATGAAAATGTCGCGCCCGTCGGTGGCGGCGGTGGGGATGGTGGCGCTGGCCTGAAAGCGCGCAAACAGGGCCAGCGCGGCGAAGAACGGGCTGCGGGCATTCATCCGCACCAGTGAGGCGCTGACGAGGCGTTGGGTTTCGGGGTCGAGTTTCATTCGTAGCAGGAGCGATCCTTGCGGTCACCGTTACGATAGCGCTGGCGCGCGCTCACCGGAGGCGATGGCCCGCAGAAACGAATCGGCTTCCACCGGATGAGCGGCCTCGCCCGCCTCGAGCATCTGCTGATAAGCCTCGAGATAGCGCTGCAACGACTCATCCTCCGCGATCAACGCCGCCAGCGCGTCGTACTGGTTAGCCAGCCGCATCAGCCGGAACAGATCCGCCGCGCACAACTGCACCCACTCGGGCGCGGCCCTGGCCGCCAGCCAGCGAAAGGCATGATAGGCCGAGGGCGCGTCGCTCGCGCGCGTGGTCAGGCCGATGGTGACGGCGTAGCGCGCCGACGGCTCCTCGGGAAAGTGCACATCGTCGCCGTGGCCGCTGAGGATGCGGTCGAGGTCGGGCAGATGGCGATACACCGAGAGGTAGGCGCTGAACTCCGCCGCCGTGCCCGCGCCGATGGCGGGTGTCACATCGAGGCCGGCGCGGTACAACTTGCTCGCCATCTCCCAACTGCGCGGCGAGGGCCAGGCCGGTTGCTGCGGGTCGAGCTTGTGCAGCAGCGGCGGGCGGAACGAGAGGAAGGCGATGATGTGTTCGTGAAAGCCGTTGGCCAGCGCGTAGGCTTTGAAGCTGTCGAGGTCGGGTTCGACTTCGAGGTGCAGAAACCGATTGGCCAGCGGCGCGGGCATATCGAAGACCGAAGCGCGGTCTTCCTTGCGATTGCCGGCGGCCCAGATGTACCAGCCCTTCGGCACGACGTAGCTGCCCACGCGCCGGTCGAGGATGAGTTGTTGCGCCATGCCCTGCATCGCCGGCGGCGCGAGGTTGATCTCGTCGAGGAACAAAATCCCTTTGCCCTTGCGCGGCAGGAACTCGGGCGGGAACCAGCGCGACGCGCCGTTCTTCGCCACCGGCAGCCCGCGCAAGTCGGTGGGCGCGAGCTGCGACAGGCGCAGGTCAATGAAATCGAGCCGGTGCGCGGCGGCGGTCTGCGCCACGATGGACGACTTGCCGATGCCCGGCGGCCCCCAGAGCATGGTGCTGATTTTGAGTTGGTGCTGGATGAGGCCGTTGAGGTACACGGCCAGGTCGGCTGGCTTCATCGTCTCTCCACTGAGGTTGCGGGTTTCGGGTTGAAGGATGCATGAGACCGAGGCAACGCGCAACGCTCAACCGCCAACCCGCTAACCCGGCGTTGTGATCCCCGGCGGCCAGGGCTGCTGGCCCGAAAGATAGAACTCGCGGTTGGCGTTGATGTAAAAGTCAAAGTCGCGCTCCCAGCCCCGGCGCGTGTCGTAGCCGAACAACTCCACGTAGGCGTGGAACAGGTCGGGGTTTTGCTCGGCCAGGTAGTGGGGATTGCGGAAGAACATCTCGAAGTAGCCGGCGCAGAACTCGGCATCGTTCTGAAATACGTACGGGTGACCGATGGGTAGCGGGTCGCGCGTGTCGAGGCGATTGTAGCGGACGCGGTAACGATGGAGTTCGAGGCGCTTGCCTTCGAGGAAAGCCGCCCGCGCGCGTGGCCGGAAGAGTTCGCCATCGCTCGGGCGCAGGCCGGGCAGCAACCCGTCGCTGCCGCGCCGCATGCCGCCGCTGGCCGGATCAAAGAAATCGAGCATGTGGCCGAACTCGTGCAGGAAGGGTGCGACGCCGGGCGTCGCGACGCCGGGTGTCGGCCCATCGAAGCCTTCGAACAAGCGCGCGAGCACAAGCTGCACGGCCTCGCGCTCGCTGTGATATTGCCCGCCGGCGTTGCCGCCATCCTGCCGATACGCGCGGGCGGTCGTGTACAGATGAAAGTGTCGCGGCGCGGAGAAGAAACGCGCGAGGATGTCGCGGCGGTAGAAAAACGTCTCGGCGATGTGCCCGGCGACGAGATAGCGCGCGCTGCGCGGCAGTTCGCTGCTCAGGTCGGCCCGCCCCTCGCCAAAGAGGCGCACATCGCAGTGCGGGTGCTGCGCGACCTCGCCCAGCAGCGCATCGAAGGCGGGCAATTCATCGCTTAGAAAACGGGTGATGGGGAAGTAGCGATCGAGGGCGCGCGGGTCGCCGCTCACGTCGAAGCGCAGGGCCTCAGCCTGCGGCCGGCAGGCGCCCTCGGTGAGACGGGCGTAAACTTCAGCGACTCGGTTCAACGCAGAGGCAAGCGGCACACGGATTTCACGGAATGACGCGGAGATGTTTGTTCCGTGAAATCCGACCAATCCGTGTACCCGGTTCGTCACCGATACCGATAAGGCCCACCCGCTTGCCGGTATGGATCGAAGGCGCGCGGCTGGCGCGGCGGCAGGCCGAGGGCGAAGAACTTCACCAGCGCCAGCCCGGCGATGAAGCCGCCGATGTGCGCGGCGTACGCCACCCCGTCGCCCCCGCCGCCCAGCAGCCCGAGGCCGTTGATGACCTGGAAGACGAACCACATCCCCACCGCCACAATCGCCGGCACCTGCGTGAGGAAGCGGAAGAGCAACACCGTCACCCGCCGTTGCGGGAACAGCAGCAAGTAGCCGCCCATCACGCCCGAGATCGCGCCCGAGGCCCCGAGGCTGGGGATGAACGGGTCTTGCCCGAGCACGTAGGTGCTGGCGACATGAGCGATGGAGGCGAGCAGGCCGGTAGTGAGGTAGAAAATCAGATAGCGCGCATGGCCGAGGTAGTCCTCGATGTTGTCGCCAAAGATCCACAGGAAGAGCAGATTGCCGGCGATGTGCGCCAGCCCGCCATGCATGAACATCGAAGTCAGCAACGTGATATACACCGAGAAGGGCGTGGGTTGCAGGCCGGGCACGAGGTAGAGTTGCCCGCCGTAGCTCACGGTCTCGTCGCGCGTCACGATATCCTGCCCACTCACGATTTCGGCGGGCACGGTGCTGAAGGCGTAGGTAAAGCGCTCGTTCTCGCCCAGCCCCTGAAAGACCACAAACACGAGGATGTTGACGGCGATGAGGGCCCAGTTGATGAAGGGGGTGAGTCGCCGGTCGCTGTTGTCGTCGCCGAGAGGGAGCATGGGTGTCGCCTGTTCGTGAGGCCTTCGGGGTCTCAGAGGCCCCGAAGGCCTACCACTATGCGGCGATGATACTGTGGATGAGGGGAAACGTCTATTGCCGAGGCCGGCAGCCTCCGGGCGTGTGCCGGGTCGTTCGGCTCTCCCTCACCCCCATCCCCTCTCCCGCTGGGAGAGGGGAGTGGACTCGAAAGTGCCAGGCGCTTCTCCCTCTCCCGGAGGGAGAGGGCAGGGGTGAGGGTGAACTGCCGGAGCCGTCATCGTGTTTTGCAGATGGCACAAGTTCATTCGTGCGACTCCGTGGCGCCGGCCCGCCGCTCGCGGTAGGCGGCCACCTCGGCCATCGGCGGGCGTTCGTGCTCGGCGATCTCCTCGACATCGAGGAAATACCCGCCGGCCTCGTGGCGGATGAGCTTCATCGTCCTGTTCACATCGGCGACGAAGGCGCGCTCGTAGTGGCGTTCGAGTTTGCGCATCACCGCCTGGATGATGGCGAACGACATTTTGCTCAGGGCTTCGAGCGACTGGTTGTGATGCACGCGCTCCTGCAAATCCACCTGCGTCAGGCCGGCCAGGCCGTACTGCTCGAAGATGTCGATGAGCAGTCCGATCTCGACGCCGTAGCCGGAGAAGAACGGGCAGCGTTCGAGCGCGCTGCGCCGCCCGGCGTATTCGCCCGAGAGCGGCTGCACCACGCCCGAGAGTTCGGGATAAAACAGGTTGAGCAACGGGCGCGCCGTCAGCTCCGTCACGCGGCCCCCGCCGCCGGCCTGCACCTTATCCCCCACGCGCAACGGGCGGCGATAGAAGCCCTTCACGAATTGCACGCGCGGATTCTGCAGCAGCGGCCCGATGACGCCGTAGACAAAACGCGGGTGGATGTTGACGATGTCGGTGTCGATCCAGGCGATGAGGTCGCCGCGCGTGACCAGCAGACTCTTCCACAGCGCCTCGCCCTTGCCGGGCCGCGCGCCGAGTTCGGGCAGCAGGCGTTGATGGACATGCACGGGCACGCCGAGCTTGCGGGCGATGGCGCGGGTGCGGTCGGTCGAATCCGAATCGATCAGCACGATCTCGTCGAGCAGCGGCACGCGCTCCATCAGCGCGCGCTTCACCGTGGCGATGACTTTGCCGACGGTCTCCGCCTCGTTGAGGGCGGGGAGCGCCAGGCTGATGGTGAGCCGCTGCTCCCGCTTCAGCGCCACGAGTTGCTCGAGGTCGGCGAACTCCTCGGCGTGAAAGGTGTTCTCGGCGAACCACTTATCCACCAGAATCGAAATCGCCTGCGCGCCGATGGTCTCATCGGTCACCGCCTCCGGCATCGGGCGGCGCGTCTTCACCACCATCACTGCCGCCGGCGCGTCGTTGAGCACGCGGTCGGCCACCGGCCCGAGCGAGGCCGGGCTTTGCAACGGTCGCGCCGTCGCCCCGACCACGAGCAGATCGGTGTGCTGCGCTTCGTCGAGGATGGTGCGCGCGGCATCATCGGTAACCACGGTGCGTTTGTGCACCTCGGGCAGGCGGGCCAGCACGCGCTCGAGGCCCTTGAACGGCGCCGGCGAATCGCCGGTCAATTGCACATGCAGCGTCGTCAGCTCCGGCGCGCCGAGGTTGAGGCCGATGCGGACGGCCAGCTCGGCGTGCGGGCCGCCGCGCACCGGCACCAGCGCGCGCTTGAGCGCGGACGGGAACGGCCCTCGGATGAGGGCGATGTCGCACGGCGGATGGGTGAGCACATCGCTGGCGCTCAGGCCCAGGTGGGTCAGGTGATGGGGCCATTCGAGCACGAGCAGATCGGGGTCTTCGGACTTGATGACTTTTTGCAAGTCGAGCCATGGCTCATGCGAGACCAGCACGCGGGCGCGGTGATGGAGGCCGGGGCCGCGCAGCGACGGGAGGCGTTGCCGCACGGCCCGCGCTTTCTCTGCGCCGCTGCTCAACGGCTCGCCCGGCGGCACATACGCCACGCCGACCAGCACCACCTCGGGCGCGAGGGCGCGCGCGGCCTCAATCGCCGCGTGACACTCGCAACCGTACACCACCGGCGCGAGCACACGGCGCAACGTCGGAAACAGGTTGCGTTTGCTCATCCCGTTTTCCCTCCGGGCAGCTGCCCGGCCAGCAGCGGCGCGAGGTGTTGTTGATAGATCGACTCCCACGTGAATGCGCCGCGCACCCGCACTGCGCGCCGGAAGGCGTCGTCCGTTTGCAGGCGGGCGGCGATGGCGGCGGCCACCTCCGCCGGTGCGGCCTCCGGTGAGAAGCAGGTCGCGCCCTCCCCGGCCAGCGCGCGCAGCGGCTCGATGTCGGCGCAGAAGATCGGCATGCGGGTGAGCGCGGCTTCGAGCACCGGCAGCCCAAAGCCCTCCTCGCGGCTGGGCAGAAGCAGCGCATCGGCCAGGCGAAAAAAGTCGGCGATCACTTCATCGGGCAAATACGCCTCGCTGAGGTCGGCCAGGAAGTGCGCGCGCCCTTCGAGGCCGAGTTCGGCCCGCAACGCTTTGAGTTGGGCGAAGTAGTGATGGTTGCTGGCGTTGTGCGGGCCGAGCGGGCCGGTGACGATGAGGGCTGGCCCTGCCTCACCCCCAACCCCTCTCCCAAAGTGAGAGGGGGGTCGTTGCCTCTCCCCCTCTCCCGGGGGGAGAGGGGGCCGGGGGGTGAGGGCTGCCAGCACGCGCAGCGCCAGCTCGATGTTCTTGCGCGGGGTGATGCGGACGGGCAACAGCAGGATCGGCGCGGCGCTGGCAAGCTGCATCCGGGCAACGAGCACCTGTGTCTGCGCTTCGAGTTTGTGGAAGCGCGCGGCGTCAATGCCGTTGGGCACGACGCGGATCGTTGCGGGCGCGCGGTTCGTCAATCCGGCCAGTTCGCGCCGGCGCAATTCGGAGACGACGACCTGGGTCGCGCCCGGCCAGGCCGTGCGCAGCAAATCCCACGGGTAGCCGGCGTGCAGTTCGTGGCGGTAGCGCGGCGTCGTCCAGGCTAAATCGTGATGCCACAGCACAAAGCGCGGCGCGCCGGGCCGCTGCGAAAGCGCGTGCAGCGCGGCGGTGAGCGCGAGATTTTTGTTGAGCGAGCACACGTTGTGGGCGATCACAATGTCCACGTCTTGCAGCGCAGTGTGTAATTCGGCTTCGACCCGCGTGACCCACGTCTCAAAATCCGGCGGGACGCGCCCGGCGTTCAGTTCGGCGGTGAGGCCGGCCAGTTCGCCGTTGCGCGAATCGGCCAGCGGCACACGGATGAACGGCACGCGCTCATCGGTCTGCGACCCGCGCGCGGCGACGAGGCGCACCGCGTGGCCGTGCCCCGCCAGCAACCGGGCGTGCTGGCCGAGCACGCTTTCCACACCGCCGACGACCGGCGGCGCGCTGTAGTGAATCAGGGCGATGTTCATCGTAGTCGAGGCGAGTTAAGACAGGCTCAAGGGCGCGACTGGCAAATCGCCCTCGGCTAGGCGGCGTAACCGAGGCAATCGGCCAGCACGGCCTGCAGGCGGCGTTCGAGCACGGCAAACGAGAAGTAGCGTTGCGCGAGTTGATAGTTGACCTCGGCCCATTCGGCGGCGAGGCCGGGCTGCTCGAGGACGGCCCGCGTTTGCGCCAGCGTGTCGGCGCTGATGAAGTTGTCGAACTCGACGACGCGAAACCCCTTGGGCTTGATGTCGACTTCGTAGATCGAGTATTTGTTCACGACCAGCGGGCGGCGATAGTACACGGCCTCCAAAAAGGCGTTGCCGAAGCCCTCGATGCTCGACGGGTACGTGACGAGGTCGGCCTGCGGGTACACATCGCCGAGGGTGAAGATGCGCCGGCCATCGGCGGTCAGGCCGCGCGCATCGCCGACGAGGTCGGCCTCGAAGCGCACGTTGACCTCGAGCAATTGCGCGAACTCGCGCACGCGCTGCTCATAGGCCGTGCCCTCATCCCCGGCCGCGTGCGAGATCACCAGCTTGGCGCGCAGCCCGAGCCGGCGCGTCAGCTCGATCGCGTGCTCGATGCCCTTGCGTTGGATGATGCGCGTCGGTTGCAGAAAGAGATACTCGCCCGGCTCCACGCCGAGCGCGGCCCGCGCGCCGAACGCATAGGCATCCGGCGGCGCGGGCGGGGCTTCGAACTCCATCACGTTGGGGATGACGCGCGAGAACTGCCCGGCCCGCCACGCCAGTTGCTGCGCCTGCACCGAGTTGATAACCACATGCCGCACCGATGGCAGCGCCGGCGGGAAGGCGGCGTTGATGTAGTCCTGCACGCAATTGACGGCGAAGCGCTGTCGCTCCCAATAGAAATCGTGGTGATGGGCGATGACGGGCAGGCCGGTCTCGGCGATGAGTTCGGTCAGCGCCAGCCCGAGCGGCAGGTTAAGCGGGATGGTGAGCGCATTCTCGACGATGAGCAGCTCCAAATCGAAATCCTGCGCGAAGGCGTACAGCTCGTGTTTGAGATACTCCTTGAGTTCTTCGATTCGATGAGTGATGTGCGGCGGGCGAACGTATGGCGAGAAGAAATCGCGGCGCGCGATGCGCGGGTGCTCGGCGTCGGCCAGCGCGGTGACCCCGCCATTGGCGGCGTAGGCCACCGCGTTGATCTCGTCAATGACGGGGTGGCGATAGAAGGCCTCGGGCGCCACGCGGCTGCGCTCGGCCGGCCGGTCACACTGCCCGGCGAAGTAGAAGCACGTGTGCCCGAGCCGTTCGAGCACGGCCGCCCATTTGGCCGTTTCAAGCGAAACGCCGTCGGTGCCGGCGAACCGGGTGGAGATGAAGCCGAGGCGGCGTGAATGCGGGCTCATCATCGAATGCTGTCAGTGCCGGCGCCCCAACCCACGCACCCGGGTGACTGGCACAGTGAAGAGTATTCCGGTATCAGGGTCGTCGAGCGGGCCGGTGATGGCTTCGGTGGCGACGATGAGGGCCTCGACCTCGAAGCCATCGGGCACCACACTGAAGAGCACGCGGCTGTGTTCTTCGCGTTGGCGCAACATGCTCGCCAGCGAGGGGATGAGGGGCAAGTCCTCACGCGCGCCGCGCGGGGTCAGGGCATGGCCCAGTCCGGCACCATCCAACAATGTCACTCCCGGAATGCCCAGCGCGACCCAGGCATTCAGAATCTCATCGACCTTCTCGGCATCATCGACGACGAGCACGATCATTTCGGGCATGGGTTACCTCCGCTTTGCCAAAGACCAGCCGCAGCAGTGGTGGGGTCACTAACGTCGTGACCAGCACCATCAACACCACGGCCGTAAACGCCTGCGCTCCGATCAAACCGGCATTGACACCGATCGAAGCCACAATCAACCCAACTTCGCCGCGCGAGATCATGCCTATCCCGACCCGCAGCGCGGCCGGCCAGCTCATCCCTCCCAGCCGCGCGCCCAGGCCGGCGCCGATGGGTTTTGAGACGATGGCGACTCCGACGATGGCGCCGGCCAGGCCCAGGTCGTTGGGCGACAGGGCGCGTGCATCGGCTTTCAGACCGATGCCGATAAGGAAGATCGGCACGAAGAAGGCATAGGCAATGGCATGGATGCCGCGCTCGATCCGTTCTTTCGAGGGGCTGGTGGCGAGCGCGACGCCGGCGATGAACGCGCCGGTGATGACGGCCACGCCGCCAAAAAACTCAGACGCCCAGGCAAACAAGAGAACGACCACGATGACGAGCGAAGTCACAGGCTCGCTGATGGGCGGGTCGTGGTCTTCGAGCCAGCGCACGGCGCGCGGCAACAACCAGCTCCCTAACAGAAAAGCGCCCACCAAAAACAATACCATACGGACCAAAATCCAAACGACGGGCAGCGGGTCGGCGGTTGGCTCCAACGCCACGGCGACAAAGATGGAGAGCGCGGCAATCGCCAGTACGTCATCCACCACTGCTGCGCCGAGCAACGTCAAACCCTCGCGACTGCGCAAACGTCCGAGCTCCATCAGAGTTTGCGCCGAAATGCTCACCGAGGTGGCCGCCATGACGATGCCGATAAAGAGGCCGCGCCCCAGGTCATATCCGAATGGCAACGTCACGGCCGCCCCGAGACCCAGCGGCACAATCACGCCCAGGGCGCCGGCGAGCAGGGCAGCCCGGCGGGTCTGCACCAGATCGCTGAACTGGATTTCAAGCCCGGCAGTGAACATGAGGAAGATCACGCCCAGTTCGCCGAGTTCAGACAGGGCCTGGGTGACATGAGCAGACTGAAAGTACGGCACTCCAAAAACGTTGACGACCGACGGCCCAAGGAACAGACCGCTGATGAGGCTACCCAGTACCACTGGTTGCCCCAGGCGGGCCGAAGCCCAGCCGCCTATCTTGGCGGCGGCAATCACCAGGGCCAATGCTGCCAACAAAGGAAGTATCATGGGCTGTTCCCTTCCTGGCTGACTGAATCCGCCTGCCGCAGGTTGGTTGCCAACACCACCAGGATCGTAATCACCGAAAGCGGCAGGACAAACCACACCATCACATTGCTAAAAAACGTCAGTCCGGCATGTTGGGCTGCGTTTAGCAACAGGTAGAGCAGGTAAGCGACGTAATAGCCAAGAAACATCGCACCCTCCCAGCGCGCGATGCGATGACCGTTGAAGAATATCGGCAGACAGGCAACGGCTACCGCAATCATGACTGGAATATCGAACGCCACAGCTGCCGCAGCCACTGGCACACCGCTCGGCGCCACCAAGGCCGTCAGGCCCAGCACCGAAAGCACATTGAAGATGTTACTGCCCACCACATTCCCAACGGCAATATCACGGTCGCCACGCAAAGAGGCAATTACCGAGGTGGCCAACTCGGGCAGGGAGGTACCCGCCGCAATAATCGTCAGGCCGATAATGAGTTCACTTACTTCCAGTGCGCGGGCTATGACGACTGCTCCTTCCACCAGCCATTGCGCACCGACTACAAGCAGGACCACCCCGCTCACAATGAGCAACACGCTCATGGGCCAGCGCTGGCCTTTGGGCATGCTGACCGTTCCGTAGGCTTGAGCGTACTCGGACTGCACGCGTTTCGTTTCGCGGCGGGCAACCCCAATCGCCAGCAGGATATACCCAAGGAGCAGCGTCACCAGCAGCCCACCCTCCAGGCGACTCACTCCTCCGTCCCAGGCCAGCCACAACAAGAGAACTGAAGCGCCAATCATCAACGGTACATCGATCCGAATCAGTTGTTGCGCGACGGCGAGCGGCGCGATGACGGCTGACAGGCCCAGGATGAGCAGGACGTTGGCAATGTTGCTCCCGACGATGCTGCCGACAGCGACATCCGCCTGACCGCGCGCCGCAGCCTGAAGGGTAACTGCCAGTTCGGGCGCGCTGGTGCTGAAGGCCACCACCGTCAATCCGACGATGAGCGGCGAAATGCCCAGCGATGTGGCCAGCCGCGCAGCGCCGCGCACCAGAACATCCCCGCCGACAAACAGCATCCCAAACCCGGCGATGAACAGGATTCCCGTCACCATAGCGACCTCAGGACAAAAGAAAAGGAGACACCGCTTTGGCTGTCTCCTCCATGCCCGGAATTGAAGGAGCCGGGCGGCTCACGATATGGTTGAATTCAACCGCTGCTCGCAAATTTACCCGAGGCTGGCACCCCGGTCAATGGCCCAACATCTGTACTGTCGCCTCGCGCGGTTGGTGGCCGAGGCGGTAGCCTTTGAATTTCCCCAACTCGGCCCGCACTTCGTCGCGCAGCGAGTGTATCCGCTCGTCTTTGGCCTGCCACTGGCCGCCGACTTGATAGATGACGAGCTGGCTGTCGCCCAGCACTTTGAGGGTGGTGCCGCTCACCCGCCGGCCCAGGCGCTGTTGGAGTTCGCGCAACGCCGCGAGCAGGGTGTGATACTCGGCCTCGTTGTTGGTTAGCGGCCCGGAGTCGAAGGTGAGGCGCGTGGTGTAACCGGCGCCCTTGTCGTCGAAGATGGCGTAACTGCCGTAACCCGCGCCGGGGTTGCCGCGGCTGCCCCCATCGAAGACGACGAGATAATCCACCTGCCCCTCCCACGGGCTGTAAGCGGTGAACGCCGGCGCGGGCAGCCGCTCGGCCTCGGCGTAGATCTCGCGCAGCCGCGCAAACAGGTCGCGTCGTTGAGCCTCGTCGAGGGCGGCAATGGCTTCGAGGATTTGCCGGGAGATCATTTCCATTGGGAGACGGGGTGCGGAACGCGCACGAGTCGGATACGGCGTGCGGGATTCGGACTACGCCTTCACCAGTTTGTCGTACAGCGCCACGCAGTTCGCGGCGTGGAGTTGCAGCACCAGCCCGTTGAGGGGGATGCGGCTCTTGCCGCAGGTTTCGATTTCGATTTCCCGTACGCTCTCGCGGGGTTTGCCGCGCTTCACCAGTTGCTCCACCTTCTTGCGCAGGGCTTCGAGGTAGCGCAGGTTCGACCGCACCGCGTCGTCGATCTCGCCGCGCAGAATGACCTCGCCGTGACCCTGGATCACGTTCTCCAGCCCGAGCGGCGGGATGGTTTGCAGCGACCGGTTGAGGTCGTCGAAATCGCCATCCACAAAGTGCGGCAGCGGCATCATCATGTCGCCGGCGAAGAGGATGCGATCCTCCTTGAGCAGCACCGAGAGCGAATCGGGCGAATGGCCGGGGGTGGGCAGCAATTGCGCCGTCTTCTTGCCCAGGTGCATCAACATGGAGCCCTCGTTGAACAGCAGGTTTGGCAGGGCGATGTCGACCTTCGACAGGTCGGGGGAGCTTTGGCGGGCTTTGGCCAGCCCGGCTCGGCCCTGGGTGTCGAGCCGCTCGCGGCACAACTGATGGCCGATGATGTGCGCGCCGGGGAAGAGCGAATTGCCGTTGGTGTGATCGGCGTGGTAGTGGGTGTTGATGATGTACTTGACCCGCGCGCCCAGCCGGTGCTCGACGAAGTCCTTGATTTGCAGGGTTTCAGACGGGAAGGCCAGCGTGTCGATCAGCACGGCCCCGTCGCCGAAGATGACGGCCCCGGCCGTCACCTGAGCATACTGGTCGCTGGTAAAAACATAGATGTCCTCGGATACGCGTTCGCGGAGCATGTGACCCCTCGCAATGATCGTGGCCTGGGCGCTGATATAGCATATCTGTGATGGGCAAGTCAAGAAAACCCAAAGATGTAGAACGGATGGGCTTCATCTTATTGTCGCCTTGCCCGAAGAGTCGCCGGGTGATAGCATCCGCGCGGCTCAGGGGCCGGCCCTGACCGAAGCAAAGTAAGGAGAGTTCACCATGGCATTACCCGAGACCCCCGTCGTCACCGCCCCGGCCGAAGCCGAGGCGTATTGCGTGAAGTGCAAAGGCACTCGCAAGATGGTCAATCCTGAAGTGACCACCGTGAAGAACGGGAAGAACGCCCTGAAGGGCAAGTGCGAAGTCTGCGGAACGACGATGATGAAGTTCCTCGGCGGCAAGAAGAAGGAAGCCGCCCCGGCGGCGTAACGGCCGCGCACTGTCACGGGAAACGAGAACGGCCTCCGCCAGGGAGGCCGTTTTCGTTATCGCGCGGGCGCTCACCGGGGCTTCCCTACGAGCGTTCGCCGACGGTCACGCTCACCTCGGTCGCCTGGCCGCCGCGCACGACGCGCACCGTCACGGCCGTGCCCACTGTGCTCGGCCCGAGGGCAACCTGCAGGGCCTCGATGCCACTCACCACCTGGCCGGCAATGCCGATGAGGATATCGCCCTGCAGCAGGCCACCCTTCTCCGCCGGGCTGTCTTTCTCCACGCCGATCACCATCAGCCCCGAAGGCTGCCCGACCTGCGCCGCCACGGCCTCGGGCAGCGGCACCGGTTGGGTGCTCACGCCCAGGTAGCCGCGTTTGATGTGGCCGTGCTGTCGCAGGGCGTCGGCGACTTTGCGCGCCGCCGCCACCGGCACCGCCACGCTCGCGCCCCGAGCCAGCGCGCTGCTGTTGATCCCGACCACCCGCCCGCTGGCATCCACCAACGGCCCGCCGCTGAAGCCGGGGAACATCGTCACATCCGTCTGAACATAGGCCTCGAGGTGGCGGAACTGGCCCTTTACCTCGCCGCCCAGGGCAACGACGTTGCTGACCGCGGCCTGCAGCTCCCCCGGGCGGCCCAGCGCAATGACCAGGTGGCCGACCCTGACCTCGGCAAAGGCCGGCACGGGCAGCCCGGTCTTCTCGATCTTGAGCAGGGCCAAATCGCTCGAGGGGTCGCGCCCGAGGATCCTGGCGCTGTGCGGGCTGCCGTCGGCCAGCGTGACGGTGATGGCGTCATCGCGCTGCACGACGTGATCGGCGGTCAGGATTTCGCCGTCCGCGCTCCACACAATGCCGGTGGCCGGGATGCGTCCGCGCGCGTCCACCGTCACCGTGCTGCGCCCGGCCGCCTCGACCGCTGCGGCCAACCCATCCGAATACTCTTGCAGGTTCATGCTCTCACTCCCAAAGCGTGTCGAATATTGATGCGGCCACGATAGCACACCGCCCGGGCGCAGCCCTCACCCATCTCGGCACTGGCCGGGCTAACCAATTGGGGAGGCGCGCTCCGCGTTGTCAGACCGAAATCAACCCATGCCGGATGGCGCTGGCGACGGCCTCGGCCCGCGAGGCCGCGCCGAGTTTGCTCATCGCCCCACCGAGGTGAAACTTCACCGTGTGCTCGCTGATGCCGAGTTTGATGGCGATGGCCTTGTTCGTCAGACCGGCCGCCACCCCGCGCAACACATCGGCCTCGCGCGGGGAGAGGCTGAGCGGGGCCGGGCCCCCCCTCAATTGTTCGAGCAGCGCCGCCGTCGCCGCCGAGGGCACGATGGTTTCACCGGCGGCCACATCGGCCAACGCCTCGGCCAGCTCGGGGCCGGCGACGGCCTTGGGCAGACAGCCGCGCGCGCCGGCTTGTAGCGCCGCGAGCATCCGCCCGTTCGCGCCCGGCTCCGCGAGGGCGAGCACCGCCACGCTCGGCGCCTCACGCCGCAACCGCCACAAGCCGCTCAATTCTTCATCGGCTTCCAAAGACAGGTCATACACAATCGCCTGCGGTCGCGCCGACTGCGCCCACTCGACGGTGGCGCCGATCGAGTCAGCCTCGCCGGCGATGGTGAGGCCGGGGATATCTTTCAACAGGGTTCGCAATCCGGCGCGCATGGCCGGGTAGGGGGAGGCGATGAGGAGGCGAGCCATGGCGGGATTGTACGCCCGAAAGCATCGGCGTTGTGTTAGCATGGCGGCATGTCGCCGCTTCGGCTGCTCGCGGTCTTTCCTCACCCGGATGATGAGACGCTCGGCCTCGGCCCGACGCTGGCGAAATACGCGGCCGAGGGCGTGGCAACGTACCTGGTGTGCGCGACGCGCGGCGAACGCGGCTGGCCCGGCGACCCGGCGCAGAACCCCGGCCTCGAGGCGCTGGGCCGCCTGCGCGAGGCGGAGCTGCAGGCAGCCGCGCGCGTGCTCGGCCTGCGGGAGGTGGTGCTGCTCGATTACGTGGATGGGGACGTCGACCTGGCTGAACCGGCCCGCATCATCGCGCAACTCGTCGCGCAGGTGCGGCGCATCCGGCCGCACGTTGTCATCACCTTCCCGCCGGATGGCGCCTATGGCCACCCCGATCACATCGCCCTCTCACAGTTCACCACCGCCGCCCTCGTCTGTGCGGCTGATGCGAGCTACGGCGACCCGCAGGCCCCGCACCGCGTGAGCAAGTTTTTCTATATGGTGGAGGCCAGGCCGATGGTGGAATATCTGCAACAGGAGTTCGGCTTCGATATCCGCATGACAATTGACGGCGCGGAGCGGAATTGGGTGGCCTGGGAGGATTGGGCGGTGACCACGCGCCTCGACACCGCCGACCACTGGCACACCGTCGTCGAAGCCATCCGCTGCCATCGCTCGCAACTGCCCTCGCTGGGTGCCATGCCCGATTGGCCCGAGGCGATACAACGCCGCGTGTGGGGGCACGGCACGTTCTATCGCGCGTACAGCCTTGCCTCCGGCGGCCGGCGCGTCGAAACCGATTTGTTCGAGGGCCTGCGCTGATGCCCCTCGAAACTCCCTCCAAACCGGAACTGGCCGCAATCCGCGAGCTGATTGATTTCAACCGTCTGCGCGTGCTCGAAATCGGCGCGGGCGACGGGCGGTTGAGCGCGCCGTTCGCCGCGGAGGCCGAGCAGTGGATTGCGATTGACCCGGATGGCGATGAAGTGCGGCTGGCGGCCCGTGACCTCGACGGGGCGGCGCGCGTGTCGCTCGGCGATGCGCGCCAATTGAGCTTCCCCGACGAAGCGTTCGACCTCGTCTTCTTCACCTGGTCGTTGTGTTGACTGCCCCATAGCGACATGGCCGCGGCGGTCGCCGAGGCGCACCGGGTGTTGCGAGCGGGTGGGCTGCTGCTCGACATCCATCCGACCGACGAGCCTGCGTTTCTGCAGCTGTGGGTGGCCACCGCGAAAGATCGTGCGCTTGAGGTGGACGCGGCCAACCTGCAGGCCGTGCTCCGCACCCACCTCGGCTCGCTGGAACATGACACCGCCACCCGCAGAGATTTCAGCGCCGCCACAGACGCGTTGGTGGATTCGCTCGATTACCTTTTCGACCTGGCGGCGGTCAAGACGTTTGAGTATCAATACTTCTTCGACTCACTGGATGAACTGACCGACTACCTCGACGATAATCACGAACATGCGCGCGCCAGCGATGATCTGCTCGAGCGCGCCGCGCTGGCGCTGGGCCGCGCGCCGCGCCCGCCCAAGCTCGTCATCATCCAGCGTACCGTAGTGTCAGCCCTGCGCAAAACCTGAACGAGCGCCGGCCTTCGGTGTGATATAGTTGTACTCATCGTACTCAAGTCTGTGCCGCCAGCCTGTCTACGGTTTGGCGGCACTTTTTGTCGGCGCAGGCCGATGGTCAGGAGACCCTATGGCTGTAAAACTCTATGTCGGCAACCTCGCCTACTCCACCACGGACGAAGATTTACGCACTTTGTTTGCCCAGGCGGGCTCGGTGGTATCGGTCGCCCTCATCAAGGATCGCGACACCGGATCACCCAAGGGCTTTGGCTTTGTGGAGATGGGCTCGCCCAGCGACGCTCAGAAAGCCATCAGCATGTTCAATGATTTTCAACTTGGCGATCGTCAGATCAAAGTCAATCCGGCCCGCCCGCGCGAAGAGCGCGGCCCGGGCGGCGGTTTCGGTGGCGGCGGAGGCCGGGGTGGCTTTGGCGGCGGTGGGCGCGGGGGCAATCACAAGCGCCGGGGCGGCAACACACGTCGCAACTACTGAAGGAGCAGGGTCATGGCGTTCAAAATAGGAGACACCGTCGTTGTGCCCGACCACGGTGTGGGGAAGATCGTGCGGCTCGAGGAGAAGCGCTTCGCCGGCGCAGCTGCGCGGCTGTACTACGAGGTCTCGACGCCTCGCAGCACCATCTGGGTGCCGGCGGACCAGAACGTCACAGTCGGTTTGCGCGCCATCATCAACCCTACCGAGTTACCCCGCTACCGGCGCGTCCTCACCAGCGCCCCGGTCGAGCTTGACTCCGACCGGCGGCAACGCCAGCTCGACGTCTCACAGCGCCTGAAGCAAAACACTTTTCAATTGCTGTGCGAGGTGGTGCGCGACCTCTCGGCGCGCGGTTGGCGCAAGTCGCTGAACGAAACCGATATGCTGGCTCTGCGCAAAGCGCGCGAAAGCCTGTGCGAAGAATGGTCCAACGCCGCCGGCATCCCCCTGGCCGAGGCGATGCACGAAGTGGACGATTTGCTGGCTGAGGCCAAACTCGCCCACACCGTTTGAGAATCAAAAAGACCGGCGCCTGCAGGCGCCGGTCTTTTCCTGTTTGGTCAACCCAATCCGTTTACGCCTTGACGACGTTCGCGGCCTGCAGACCCTTAGG
>CAZSNP010000059.1:0-21204 GCA_964608265.1 uncultured Anaerolineales bacterium
ACTCACTCGCGAGGCTCTCACTTCCACTGCCCTCAATTAACGAGGCAGGTCAGCGTTCGACGACGTAATACTGCTGAAGTACCACGCGATTAACGATCCCTGTTCGGTACCGCATGTAATGTTTCTCGGCCTTGTTGCGAGCGTTGTAAACAGAACCCCAAATGGAAAGGGGATCGTTTATGTTAGCGTATGCTCGGGCTCCTTTAAAATGCACTGCGTCCAAGAATCCGCCTCGGTATAGAATGCAATACCGATAAATAGTATCCGATTGACCATTCCAGCATGGCACATCGCCTTCATCCCACCAGGGATCGTGGCCGCTTGGATCGGCATAAGTGACTGGATTGGAGAGGGCGTAGCTCCATGCGTTGAATGAATGAGGCCGGCTAGTGTCTCCCGGCCACGGGTCTCGCGTCGTGAACCTACCTTGCCCCGACGCGTAATACCTCGCCCTCAAGTACACCAGCCCACCCTGCTGCCACTCGCCGGTGAAGCCGTAGTTGCTCGCACCACTGCCCCCACTCGTCATCCGCTCGCCAAACGGCTTGAAGGTCTGCGACAGGCTCGGCGCTCCCGCTGCCGTCGCGAGCTGGCGCACACTCCCCAGCGCATCCGGCAGGTGGTAGACGAAGCCGCCCGGCTGTTGCTCGCCAATGCGTCCGTTGCCGTACAGGTATACGTTGGTGCCATCGGCCAACACTTGCGTCAGGCCGGCGTTGAGATCGAGCGTGTAATTCGTCGGCGTACCGTTCACGGTCTGGCCCAGCCGGTCGCCCGTGCCATTGTACGCATAACTCGTGGTGCTCGCGCCAGCGGTGATTGAGGCCAGCCGGTTGGCGGTGTCGTAAGTGTACGTGCTCACGCCATCGCTGAGCAAATTGCCGTTCGCGTCCCAGGTATAGTTCACCCCGTTGACGCTGGTGAGCCGGTTGGCGATGTCGTACGTGTACGTGTTGTCCCCGAAGTTGGACGCTTCGCTCAGCCGGTTGCCGACCGCATCATACGAGTAGCGGAAGTAGCCGCCGTCGCCGTACTCGGCCGCGGTCAGGCGATAGAGCGGGTCATAACTATAGGCAATGCTCTGCTGGCTGTGGCCGGGCAGCGCCGTCGGGGTGATGGTGGGCGTGCGGCTCGGCGTGGGCATGATGCTCGGCGTGTTGCTGGCCGTTAGCGTCGGCGTCGCGGTTGGGCGGACGGGCACCTTGTCGTAGGCGAAGATGTCGGACGCGCCGTTCGTGTCGCTGCCGACCAAATTGGTGGCGTCGGATTGGAAGATCACGACGGTGCCATCACCTGAGATGGCCGGCTGGCTGCTCGGGCCATTGGCCTGTGCGCCCGCCGCGCTCAGGCTCACCCGCACGGTCTGGTTGGTCTGCCGGTCGCGCAGGAAGATATCACTATACCCATTGGTATCCCCGCTCACCAGATTGGTCGCGTCCGACTCGAAAGCCACATAGCGGCCATCGGCCGAGATGGCGGCGAAGCGGCTATGTCCATCGGCCTGCACGCCACCGCTGCTCAGCGATACTCTCGCCATGCTGACCGCACCGGCTTCGTCAAAGACCCCGTCGTTGTCGGTGTCCCGGTCGCGGATGATGATGTCATCCACACCGTTGGTATCCCCGCTTACCAGATTGGTCGCTCCGGTCTGGAAGGCGAGGTAGCGCCCTTTGGCGGAAGCGGGTTCCGCCCACGGTTACGGCGTAATCCCTCAGTGCGCCTTATCGCCTTCGCGTGGCGAGGCCAGCTTACGCTCCATCTCCAGCAATTCGCGCTTGCGCTTCACGCCCCAGCGGTAGCCGTGCAGCTTGCCATCCTCACCGACGACGCGATGGCACGGCACCACCAACGCGGTCGGGTTGGTCGCGCAGGCGCGGGCCACCGCGCGGGCCGCCGCCGGCTGGCCGATTGATTGCGCCACCTCGGTGTACGAGCGGGTGGCGCCGGCCGGGATTTCGCGCAACGCATCCCACACCAGCCGTTGAAAGGCCGTCGCCCGCACGTCGGTCGGCAGGTCGAGATGAGGCTGCTCGCCGCGCAAGTAGTCAACGATGGCTTCGGCCCACAGGCGCAGTTGCTCCGAGTCCGGCGCCAGCTTCGCCGCGGCGAACTCATCCCGCAGTTCGGCCTCCAGCGCGCGCCGGTCGTCGCCGAGCTTCACCGAGCACACTCCCCGCTCCGTTGCGGCCACGAGCAAATGGCCCAGCGGGCTGTCGACGACGGTGTACTCGATCTCAATCGCCGGCGCGCCGCGCTGATACGTTTTCGGCGTCATACCCAAATGCGCCGAGGCCTGCCCGTACATCTGCGCGCTGCCGTTGAAACCGGAGTCGAGGGCCGCCTCGGTGACACGCTGCCCGGCCTTCAGCCCCGCTTTGAAGCGCTGCACCCGCAATCCAATCGCGTACTGTTTGGGCGTGACCCCCACAATCCGCTTGAACGTGCGTTGCAAGTGATAGGGGCTGAGGTGAAACTGCGCCGCCAACTCGGCCAGCGTCGGCGCGTCATCGGCGCGGTCTTCGATCATGCGGATGACGCGTTGGATCAGGTCGAGATTCGGCTCGGGCGGGTTGAGTTTGTCGGGATGGCAGCGCTTGCACGCGCGGTAGCCGGCGATCTCAGCCTGTTCGGGCGTGTTGAAGAATTCGACGTTCGCCCGTTTGGGCAGCCGCGCCGGGCACGACGGTTTGCAGTAGATGCGCGTGGTGCGCACGGCCATGAAGAACCGGCCGTCGTAGCGGGCATCACGCGTGAGGCAGGCTTGCCAGCGGGGTTCGGTGTTCGGGTTCATGGCCACAGAGTAGCACGCCGGGCCGGGCGAGGGCTATCTCAAATCTTGCGCTTCAATGTCCCTCGGCAGCAGGCCGCAGGCCGGCAATTCGCCGATGGCGTGGATGACGGTGCAGCCCGGCTCGGGGAACAGGCCGCGCGGGTCAACGAGCACCGGCGTCAGCCCGGCGCCGCGCGCGCCCTCGATATCGGCGTAGAAGTTATCCCCCACGTAGATCGCCTGCGACGGCCCACAGTCCGCCAGCGCCACGGCCTGGTGAAAAATCTCGGGCGCGGGCTTCCACGCGCCGGCCTGCCCGGCGGAGAGGGTGAAGTGAAAGAGATCCGCCAGGCCAAGCTCTGCCGCGATGGCGTCCAGCGGGGTGAGGCGATTGGAGACCAGCCCAAGGGTGTACCCGGCGCGGCGCAGTTGACTCAGCGTCGGGTGCACATCCTCGGGCACACGGTTCTCCGGGTGATAGCGCGCGTTGAAGCGCTCATTCACCTGCAGCGCCAGCAAATCCGCGTCGCCGCTGAGGTTGAGGGCGCGAATCTGTCGCTCGGAATAGCGAGTCCAGAATTCGGCCGTGTCCGCGCCGAGCTCTTCGATATCGGTCTGCAGTTCGGGCGCGATGGACCAATAGTAGTGCGTCCAGCGTTCGCCGTGAGCGCGCTGTTCGGCAGAGGGCGTGAAACCCAGTTCAGACAGGTAAGTGAGGAAGGTCTCGAAACCGTTCGGCTCGTTGTGCCGCAGCGTGCCGTCGAGGTCGAAGAGGATGGCCCGGTACGTCATGCCATCGGCAGGGTGAGGGTGAAGCAACTGCCCTGCCCCAGGGTGCTGTCGGCGACGAGGGCGCCGCCGTGCAACATCACGATCTCGCGGGCGATGGTGAGGCCGCAACCCGCGCCCTGCTGCTCGGTGCGCTGCCGCCCGCTCTGGCCAAACGGCGCGAAGATGGCCTCGAGGTCGTGCGCCGGAATACCCGGGCCGTGATCGGAGAACTGAAGCCGGATGGTGGGCGCCACCGCCTCCGCGCGCAGCGTAATCGGCCCCGCGCCATCGGGGGAGAACTTCACCGCGTTCTCGAGCAAATGACCAAGCGCCTCGGCCAGCAGCTCGCGGTCGAGCCGCACCGGTGGCAACGGCGCCTCGGGCAACTGCACGACCAGGCTGAGGTGTTTGCGTTTGGCGGCGGCCCGCTGCTGCTCGACGACGATCAGGAGCAGGCTGACCAACTCGGTCGTCACCTCGGCGCGCGCGGCGAACAATTGCCGCGCCTCGCCCGTTTGCAACTCGGCCAGCCGCGTGAAATCGCGCACCAGTTTCTGCAATCGCTCGGTGCCATCCTGAATTGCCTGCAGATAGTCTCGCACCTCGCCCGTGTCGAACTCCGGGTGCGTGGCGCGCAGCAAATCCACGTAGCTGGCGATGTAAGTGAGCGGGGTGCGGAACTCGTGGCTGAGCAGGTTGAGGATCGATTGGCGCAGCGTCGCCATCTGGCTTTGATGCGCGCGCTCGAGCTGGGCGCGCCGCTGCAACTTGTTGCGGACGGCCACCAGGAGGTCGCTCTCATCGAAGGGCTTGACGACGTAATCGTCGGCGCCCAACTCTTTGCCGCGATAAACATCCCGCTCCTCACCTTTGGCCGTGAGGAAGATGAAGGGCACATCCACCCAGTCCGGGCGCTCGCGCACGGCGGCATACAACTGAAAGCCGTCCATCTTCGGCATCATCACATCCGAGAGGATGAGGTCGGGGACGGTGACCGTCAACACATCGAGGGCATCGCGCCCATTGGCGGCGGTGGTCACCGTATAGCCCGCCAGCTCCAGCGTGTCGCGCACACCGGCCAGCAGGGCCGGGTCGTCTTCGACCACGAGCAGGCTGGGCTTCGCCATCATGCGTCTTCGTCGTCGCGCGCTTCGACCGGGCGGCTCACCAGCTTGTAGCCGCGCCCGCGCTGGGTGAGGAGGTAGCGCGGGCGCAGCGGTTCCGGTTCAATCTTCGCCCGCAGCCGGCTGACCAGTTTTTCGATGCGGGCATCGTCCACGCGGTCCATATACTGCCCGCCCCACACGGTTTCGACGATCTGTTCCTTTGTCGTCAGCCGATCCATGCGCTCGTGCAACAGCCGCATCAGCCGGTATTCGAGGTCGGTGAGCACCGTCACCTTGACGCCATCCACCCACACCTCGCCGGCGTCCTCATCCACCCGCACGCCGACCGGGGTGGTTTCGGGCGCCTCGGCCTGATGGCGCACAAAGGCGGTGAACACCTCGGAGAACAAGCGCCCGTCCTCGGCCAGCAGGCCAAAGGCGCCGAGCCGCGCGCGATCGTGCGGGTTGAGGCCCTCGTCGGTGGCGGTGACGAGGGATTTGAGCGCCAGTTGTTCCTCGGGGCGGAGTTGATTCCAGATTTTGAGGCACTCGGCGCGCACGTTGGGGTCGGCGGCCGGCGATTGCGGCTGATGTTGGGCGGCGTGGGCGAGCGCGCCCAACAGGCCGAGGTGACCGCCGGCGGCGCGCAGCACCGTGTGTTGCACCGGGCCGGCCAGCTTGTGACCGCCGGTTTCTTTCAGCACCGCGCGGGCATCGGTCTCGGAGAGCAAGCGCAGCGGCAGCGTGTTGGCGGTGAACAACTCGGCGAACTCGTTTTCGTTCCGCATCGAACCGCGCAGCCCCGGGTCGTTGAGCGCCCGGGTGGTCGCGGTGAGGTAGTTCAACCGGCTGCCGAACTTGTCTTTGAGCGCCCGCATGTTGAGCAGGGTCCGGTCTTCGAGCGTCGTATACACTTCGTCGAATTCATCGAGCAACAGGATGAGGTCGCGGCCCAGTTCCTGGCAGGCATCCGAGACGGCGTTGTTGAATGCCAGCGAGGCCTGAAAGGTGGAGGCCGCCATCGTCAGCCGGTTGTGCTGCTCACGCAGCTGCTCGAGCAACTCCGCCGAGGTATGGGTGCCGTTGCTCTCATCCTCGAGCGTCTCCACCACCGAGCGCAACACCACCTCGAAGAAGCCCGGTGCCGTCAACTCGACGACGCGATTGCAATCAACGTACACCAACTCGCCGGGCCGGCCGGCCAGCTTGGCGTACCGGCGCAAATTGTCGGCCGAGGGCAAGGCGCGCAGCAGCGGGCTCTTGCCGGTGTTGCTCAGCCCGAAAAGGGCCACGCACTCGCCGCGGGCCAGGGTGTTCAGTATCGTTGTAACTTGTGTCGCTCGCGTGGATTGAAAAGGCAGGGCCATAAGTGGAAACGCTTCTCGCATTTGTGTGGCAGCAATTATAGCGGATGTGAATCGGCGCCTTGAGTTTGCGCACAAGGCCGAATCAGCGGGACGCAGTTTGCGTCGTTTGTAGCCACGGATTACGCAGATGTCGCGGATTGCGCGTCGCCGTTCCGTGCCATCGGTGGTTACTTCGTGACCGGCTGCGGAACCCCCAACAAAAAAGGCCAGCGACTCTCATCGCTGGCCTTGTCACAGACTTTTCGCGTTAGCGCAACCGCATCCGCAACTGTCGCACGATCAGCACCACGCCGACCAGCCCGAGCGCCAGGCCGATCAGCCCGAGCACATCGCCGGCATCCTCGGCGAAGCCGGTGTTGGGCAGCGCCGTCGGGGCCACAGCCGCGCGAGTCGGCGTGCGCGTGAGCGCCCCGACCAGCGGCGTCGCCGTCACCGCTTGCGCGATGGGGGTGGCGGTGTTCGGCCCGCCGGAGCCGCCGACGCGCGTGGGCGTGGCGGTTCCGGCCGCCTGGCCGCCCTCGGGCGTGCCGCTGGTGGCGCTGGGCGGCGCGATGGTATCGGTCGGGGGCACGGTCGTGTTCGTCGGGAGGGCGGTCGGCGGCGGGGTGGAGGTGTGGGTGGGCCGGGCCGCGTCGGTGGCCGCCGCATCGCTGGTGGATTGGGCGTTGATCGAAGCGTTGGTGCCCTCGGCGGCGATCTGCGCATTGGTCGCCACGATGGCGGCGTTGGTGGCGTTGCGCTCGGCCACCTGCGTCTCGCGGGCAGCGATCTGCGCCGGCCGGAGCAAAAACGCAAAGGCGATGATGCCGACCAGGACGAGCACGGCGATGCCGCCCAGCACGCCCAGGATAATTAGAAAGTTGCGATTGGACGCCGCTTCCTCGGGTGGCGCTTCATCTGCTTCAAAACGATTGTCTTCGGTAGACATGACATTCTCCTCGCAGCCGCTGTACGCTACGGCCCCGTAGATTACTCCAGGTGCTCTAAATTTGCGAACGGCACCGTGATGGTGGGCCGCGAGCCGAGCGACTCCTCCAGCGTCACCGCCGCCACCATCGCGCGCAGACCGCTGGGCAGCGCCATCGGCTTGTCGCTCAGGCCGATCACCGTGCCGACCCGGCCCGCATCCGGGCCGCGCAGCACCCGCACCCGCTTGCCCTCCTTCAATGGCTCACCCTCGGTGGGCGGCGGCGGCGTCAGGCTGGAGGGGCTGGGTAAGGGGATGATGACCTCGGGCCGCTTGCCGGCGAACCGGTCACCGGTGGTGGCGTTGAGCCAGGCCTCGCGGCCCGAATTGCCGGCCAGCAAATTGAAGGCCGGCTCACACATGCCGCCGAGGCCGAAGCCATCCGTCAACATCACCGGGAAGGGCAACGCTTGCAGCGTCGGCAACAGCTCGGCCGGGGCGCTGCCGATGATGAGGCCGCGCACACCGATATCGCGCACCGATTGCAGCGGGCCGGCGTCGGCCAGCACGCTGGCGGCGATGACGGCGCCGCGCAACCCGAGGTCGAGTTGTTCCGCGCTCAGCGGCTGATCGGCGGCCCGGGTGAGCAGACGCAGCGCGGAGAAATCATCGCGCCCGTTGCCCCACACGCCTTCGAGCAGCGCGCCGGTGGTTTCAATGATGATGCCCCGGTCGGGCAGCAGGTTGATGACGTTGCCCGGCAGACCGGCCCGCAACTCGAACGGCGCGGCTGCCGCGATGAGGGCCTTGCCGTCCTCGAACAGCACCAGGCGTCCATCCACCGGTGAGAGCACCGACTGGCTGCCGAGCAGGCCTTTCTTCACCGCCAGGGCCTCGCCTTTTTTGACCTCGTCGCCCTCTTGCCGGGTCAGCAGCGCCGCCGACTTGTCGCGCGCAACCGCCAGGGCGCGGGCCACATCCAACAACACATGCCGGTCGGTGTGATCGCCGCGCGCCACCACATCGGAGGCCTCGACGCGCTGATCGACCTGCACCACCACGGTGCCGCGCCCCGGCAACAGCCGCTCACGGCGCAGCGTGGCGAGCAGGGTGGCGTGGGTGGAGGGAGGGATATAGGCCATAGCGCAGTAGCCAGAAGTCAGTAGTCAGTAGTCAGAATGCAAGTTGGGTGCCAGCTCACGCCGCGTTCACATCCCGCACAATTTGTACAGCCAGTGCTGCAGGGCCTCGACGCGGCGGGTGACGTCGGAGATGACGGGCAGCGGCCGCCCGCGCCCGTCGAGGATCACGCCGACGACGCCGCCGCTCACCGGCACCTTCCTGCCCCGGCCCGGGCCGAAGCCGGCATCTACCCCGGCGCGCACCTTCAGGCCGAGTTCGCCCGCCTGGCCGAGCGGCAGGCTCAGCACCTCGATCGAACCGGCCTTCAACTCCACGGTCGAGTGGCCGCCGCCGTTGGTGACGAGGGTAGCCGTGGCGATGACGTCGCCGCTGTTGGCCGCGCCGGCGAAGCTCACCGTGGTGCCGAGGCTGAGCAACGCCTCGCTTTCGAGGGCCTGCACCAATGCGGCCGGGTTGACGTGGGCGATCGCGCCGAGCGCGGCCAGCAAATGATTGCGATCCAGGGTCAGATCGGTGCAGCCCAGCGGCTGCAACGCATCGAGCAGCATGAGGGCCGCTGCGCCCGGATGATGAGCCCGGCCCAGCGCCGCGCCGCCGCCGATGATGAGGTCAAAGCCGGGCAGCGGCTCGCCGCGCAGGCCGGCCGGCCATTGGGTGCGCGCCCGGCGCAGCGCGGCGATGATGGCCTGCCGCGCCAGCGCGTAATCGAGTTGCAGTTCGTCGGGTTCCGCCGCCAGGGTATGCGGGCGAGCGCTGCGCTGCCAGCCGAAGTTGCGCAGATCGGCGTCGCTCGCCTGACTGGGCAACCAGCGCGTGAACTGATCGATGGCGGCGCTGTTCAACGTGTTCTGCGCGTGCACGCCCACGCCGAGGTCGGGCGCGACCGCCAGATACAGCTCGCCTTTGAACGCCGCCGCAATCGAGGTGGCCGCCGAGCCGACGTTGACGCTCATCACCCCGCGGGGCGAGTTCTGCACGCGGCTGAGGAAGCGCACTACCTGCCCCTCGGCATACGCGGTCGGATAGATATGCCCGCCCGCCATCAGCTCGAGGTCGTTGAGGCCCGGCAACTGCGCGATGCGGGTCTGGCGGAGCAGATCGCCCAGCGGCACGCGGGCCGCATCGAGCGCGTCCCTGCCGAGCGCCGGCTGCGCGTTGGGCGCGGCCGCCACAGCCGTGACCCCGCCGAGGAGTTTCGTCACCCGTTCCTTCAACTCGGAGTTGCCGGTGTACAGCACGCGCGGCCGCTGGTCGCCGGGCAACAAATACACGCTCACGCCGACCGTCTCGACCAGCTTCAACGTAGCCGCGCTGGCGCCGCCGTCGGTGCCCCCGGCGATGATGACGACCTCCGGCCGCGCGCGCAGGAAGGCATCAATCTGCTGCTCCTGCTTGCGGCCATCGGTCAGGCTGAGCGCCTCGACCACGTTGAGGTAGGCCGACTCGGCCACGCGCCGCGCGGCCCGCAGCGAGTGATCGGGCAGCAGGCCGACCAGCACGGTGCGCAACGCCGGCGCGCCGCTCATCGTCGCCACGAAGGCATCGCAGCCGCTGCCGTCGGGGTTGGCCGGCATGATGAGGCGCGCCGCGTCGCTGAGCATCGTCCGCCCGGTGACGTCTTTGAGCTGCAGCAACGCATGCCGCAGCCCCTCGGCCGGGTCGCCGTACGGCGCGCCGAGCGTCGAGGGCGCTTCACCCGAGGCGATGTAACGGAACGAGCCTTCGACAACCTCGAAGACCGAGGCGCGCGTGGTGGCCGTGCCGAAATCCACGGCGAGCAGCGTTTGGGCGGTGGGGGCGGCGTCGGTCATGGCGTACTAAACAAGATGGGTCACAACTCTCGCGCCAAGACGCAGAGCCGCCAGGCTGCCCTTGCGCGTCTTTGCGTCCTGGCGCGAAATGTTTGCCGCTGGCATTCGCAGTCCGTCATTGAATGTTGAGCGTCGAAACAAAAGTGATGAGGGCATTCAGGCGCTCGGCCAGGAACGCCAGGCTGGCGGCCAGCGTGCCGGCGAACATCACCCCGAAGGCGATGCCGATGAAGACCTGCCCGGCGCGGGCGATGGCGCGGATGACGATGGGGCGCGAGGCATCCGGCCCGAACAGGCGCCGGGTCAGTTGCGCAGAGGCGCCTGTTTTGGCGCGCGCGCCGTAATGAAAGGACAACAGCACGCTCACCGTGCCGACGACGAGCATGACGGCGTCGAGGAACTGCTCGATGCCGCCGGTGAGAGGGACGAAGGTGGCCGCGGTCTGCGGGAAGAGCGTGCCGCTGATCGCGCCGCCCACCGCCACCGCCGCGCCGAGGCCGGCCAGGTAGGCCAGCGGGATGCGGCCCAGGTTCGAGTTGGGGATGAAGAACTTCAAAACCAAACACAGGATGAGGAGCAGCACTACCGCGCTCAGCGTGAGTTGGGTGAGATTGGCCGTCGTCACCGCGCCAAACAGCGCGTCGAGCAATTGCGGTTTGATGACGTTGAAAAAGGCGACGACCACCGCATACCCCGCCACCGCGCCGACGAACAGACTGACGGCGATGCGATACAGCGGATTGTCGCCGATGGCATAGCTCAATACGGCCAGCGTGAGCACAAACCCAACGACTGCGCCGATGACGTCGAGTGACATCAGGCCCTCACCCTTCCCCGGCGAACAGCCAGCGCCAGCCCATACGCCAGCGCGCCCAGCATGATCAACAGGGCGCTCGTCAGCAGACCGCCGCCGAGCATCTGCCAGCGCAGCAACGCTTCGTCGTACGCGGCATCGGAGACGTTTGCTTTGGCCCACACGTTGTATTGCAGCGCCGTCATCGGACCGGCCATGAAGCCTCGGATGCGATTCGGGTCGGCTTCGTAATAGGGCCGCACCATCGGCCCGGCGCCGCCGCTGACGATGAGGACGAGCGGGGCGCGGCGCGTCTGGGTCTGCTCCACCCAGGCGCGCGCGTCGTCGGGTGCGGCGCTCAGCACGATCACCGCGCCGAAGTCATCCAGTGACGACACGCCTGCGACGGGGGCTTGCGCCCACAATCCCTGCGTCGCGGCAAAGTCGTTGCCCTGAAAGTCGGTGCGGATGACCATCTGCGGGCTGAGGGCAAATTGCAGAATCCCCACCGGCCCGCCGGGCAAATAACCGAGGTTGAGATGCGTCTCGCCGTAGCGATAAGTGTTGGGCGCATTCCCTCGGATGAACGGGTCATTGGCCAGGCGATCGAGCACGGCCCCGCCCTCACCGGCGCCGGCCAGCGAGGTGCTGACGGCGGCGAAACGCACTCCGCGCCGCATGAGGTGTGAGAGCACCGCCTCGGCCACGGGCCGCAGTTCACCGGATTGTGCCGGTTCATAATCGAAGGCGACCAGCACCGGTTTCTCGGTCGGCACGCCGTTGAGAAAATCGTGCGTCACCTGCACCTCGGCGGGTGAACTCCTGGGCAAGGGAAAGAGCAACCCCTGCTCGAATTTGTACATCAAGGGCGGCACAAGCACGCCGAGCAGCAGCACCAGCGCCACAGCCCAGCGTTCCCACGGCAGCCTGCGCGCGGCCCGTTTGGCCGCCGGGGTTTCGGCCCGGTCCTCGGCCAGCATCGCCGCCAGCATCTCGGCCTGCGTTTGTTGCGCGGGGCTGACGTTGAGGGCATGCACCTGGGTCGCGCTGCGGCCCGGCAGCACCACGCTCGGCTCGGCGCGCAACACACCCTTCATCCCGGTGAGCACGCCGACCGTCTCCTGGTATTCATCCACCTCGCGCTCGACGGCGCTCGGCTGCACATCCACCGGGCGCATCGCCGAGAGCCACGAGGGCAGTTCGCCCTGCGCCAATTCGAGCGGCGCGCCGGTGGGGGATTCGGGTTCGGAGGGCGGGGCGGCCCGCAACGCGGCCAGCCAATCCGGCTCGGCGCCGGAGGGTGTCGGCGCGGCCGCCGGTTGCTCCTCGGGGGCCGGCGGCACGCCGAATGGGGCCGTCGCCGGGAGCAGGCTGGCTGCGGTCGCCGCCGCGCCGACGGAGGCATCCTGTCGCAGCGAGGCCAGCCAATCCGGCTCAGCGCCCGCCCCCGCCGCCGGCTCCGACGGTGTAGCGGGCGGCGTAGCCGGTGGTGTGGGTTGGCCGATGTCGCGCATCCAATCCGGCTCGACCGAGGCCGGTTCCGCCGGGGCAAAGCCCGCCGAAGGGGCGGCGCTCTCCGCCGGGGCCATCTCCGCGCCGAGCGATTTCAGCCAATCGGGTGTCTCATCCGCCGCCGGGGTTGCGGCCTGCGCCCACTCCGGTTCAGCCTCAATCGGTGTGGAGAACGGCGCGGTGCCGCCGGTAGTCGAAGGTGTCGAGGACAGAGGCCCGGTGGCCTGCTGCAACCAATCGGGCACATCCGCTTCTTCGAGCGGGGCGGTGAACGGCGCGGTGGCTTTCGGCGGCGTAGCGGGCAACTCGGGCAGAGGCCCGGTGGCCTCGCGCAACCAATCAGGCACCTCCGCCTCGGGCGCGGCAGGGCTGGCTGACTCCTTCAGCCAGTCAGGCGCTTCGGCTTCGGGCGCGGCCGGGAGCGGAGGCAGGGAGGTCTCGACCGCCTGCGGTTCGAGCGCGCCGGTGTTCATCGTCGCCCCGCTCAACGACTTGAGCCAATTGGGCACGGCGTCTTCGGCGGGCGGAAGCGAGCCGGTCTGCCCCGTCATCCAATCGGGCGCGGCGGCTGGTTCCTCAGCGGGCGCCGGTGGCGCGGGTTGCACCGGGGCCGGTGGCTCCGCCGCAAGTGATGAGGTCGCGCCGAGCGATTTCAACCAATCGGGCAACTCGGCCTCGCCGGCCGGGGCACTCACCGTCTCCTTCAGCCAATCCGGCACGTCGCCTTGCGCCGGGAGCGGAGAGGTCGCGCTCTTCAGCCAATCGGGCACCTCACCGGCCGGGGCCGCGGGGGTCTGCGGCTCCGTGGGCAGCGGGCTGGTCATGGATTTGAGCCAGTCGGGGACAGCGGCGGCGGGCAACTCCGGCTCGCCGAGTGGCGGCGCGCCGGCCGCGGCCGGGGCTGCGCCGAGCGTGCCCTTCAACCAGTCGGGCACCTCGCCCATCTCCGCCCCGGCGCCGGTGAGGGCCGAGGTGTCGAGCGGGCCGGTGTTGGTCTGCAACCAATCGGGCAGGCCGGCGGCCGGTTGTTCGGGCGCGGGTTCTTCCGCGGGCGACGGCGAGGCGGCGGCGACGTTGAGGGGCTTATCGCAATACTGGCAGACCTGCAGAAAGTCCGGGTTGGGCTTGTTGCAATGCGGGCAACGAATGACGGCCATGTCAATCCCCGTATGGGCGATCCATCGCCAGCAGCACCCGCAGGCCGGTGGCGATGATGCCGAGGGCGATGCCGAGCATCAACCCGCGCGCGCCGGCGGCGGCGGGCACCTGCGCGAGCCAGGCCCACGCCTCCCGAAAAATCGCCGCCTCGGGCAGGCCGACGAGCGTGGGCGCCATGCTGACCAGGGCGATGATGGCGGTGACGAGGAAGACTGCGCTCGTCAGGCTCAAGCGCCGGCGCAACAGCCGGAAGCCGGCCAGCGCCAGCACAAAGGCCAGCAGCGCCGCAATCGCGCCGCCGGTGGCGGTGATGACGTGTTCGAAGATCAGCCGATGATACGGGCCGGCCAGCGGCTGATACGGGCCGTCGAAGCTGACGGGGAGCAACGCGGCGACCAGCGCGCCAACCGCGCCGAGAAGGACGAAGACGCTGTAGGCCCAGCCCTTCGTGCGCGAGGCCATCTTCTTGAAATGCACCCGCAGCAGATTCCACACGCCGAGCCACACCGCCATCGCCGCCAGCACACTGCCCCAGGCAATGAATTGCAAACGAGCAGCAACGAAGATCGGGCTGATATCGAGCAGAAAGTAACCGAGCAGCGTGATGAGGCCGACCGCTACCGCGATGGAGGTGAGCAAGACGTTGAAGAATCGAATGCGCGGCAGTTTCATGGCGAGAACTGGCGAAGCAGGTCGGGGGCAAAAGTGGCGACCAGGGCCCCGACGACGATGACGCCGGCGAGAATCCAGCGCACGAAATCCTGCGCTTGCAGGCTGGCGACGTGGGCGGTCTCGCGCCCGAGGTACGCGCCGGTGGCGTACACATCCTCACCGATGAGCGAGTGCTCGGCGATGGCGAACAGCGCGGCCTGCGCGGCGACGTTATCGGTGCCGGCGAGGGTGGTGGCTCCGGCGCGCCGGCCGGCTTCGGCCAGCAGGGCCGCCTCGGCGGTCGCCGGCCCGATGAGGACGTTGCCACTCACCGCCTCATCGCTCACCAGCGCCGTCACCGCTGCGCCAAAGGAGGCCGGTGAGAGCGCAGCCACCCGGGCCACATCGCCCTCGTAGCGGTCGGCGGCGTTCTGCTCGCCGTACACACTCTTCATTACATCCTCGGCCAGCAGCATCGCCGCGCCGTCGGTGGTGCTGACGATCGGGGCCTTATCGCTCACGACCGCCACCGCCGCGATTTGACTGGCCGCCGTTAAACCGGCCAGCATCGTGGCGGTGTCGCTCTGCCCGAGTGCACCGGTGCCGAGCGAGAGGTGCAGACGTTTGCCGGTCTCCACGGCCACGCCGACCATGCCGGGCAGTGCTTGCAGCGCCTCGGCCTCGCGCAGCGGCACGTTGCGCGCGCCCCGCTGCCGGGTGAGGACGGTGAAGATCACCATCAGCCCAATGAAGAGGAAGAGGAAACCGAGGGCGAACAGCGCCGTCATGCCGGGCCCTCCTCGCTCAGCGCCCGCGCCAGGGCCTGCGCCGCGGCCGGGTCTTCGAGCGCGTCGGCGAAGGCTTCGATCTGATCGGCGGAGGCAAACAGGCTGAGCATCGGGGCCGAGAAGTGCAACGCGTGGCCGCCGAGCAACCCCAACGGGCCGGCGTTTTCCAGCAGCGCAGCGACGAAATCCCCCAGGCCGCTGGCCCGTAAGCCCTGCACCAGCGCAGCAGTGGGTGACTCGGGTGACATAGTCGGCGAGTGTAGCACAGAACTTTTTTCAGGGCGAACAATCACAGCGGAATCCGGCCTCGGATCAACGGATATCCGCGACGACGCCTCCGCTGCCGGCGCCGGCCAAACCCATGAGTGCAAGGCCCATGCCAGCAGTGGGATTGTACTGCCGCCGAATCGGACGCGCAACAAAGTCAACCATTGCGCCGGTTTGGGGCAAAGTTATGAGAAAATCCGGCTGCCAGCCTTTACCCGCAAGTGACCGTGAACAGCCCGCCCAGGCTACGCACGCTGACCCGTGATTCTGAGCACAGGAACCGCCCATGCACAAACACCTCCTCATCTTCAATCCGAATTCCGACCGGGGCCGCTCGGGGCAGAAAGCCTCCGACCTGCGGGCGATGGTGCAACAGTTGGGCGGCGCCGATTGGCGCGGCACCGAATATCCCGACCACGCCTCCGAGATCGCCGCGCAGGCCGCCGGTTACGACACCGTCGTCGCCCTCGGCGGTGATGGGACGGTGCACGAGGTGGTGAACGGGTTGATGCGGATCCCGGCGGAGCAGCGGCCCCGGCTCGGCGTGGTGCCCATCGGCTCGGGCAACGATTTTGCGTACGCGGTCGGCACGCCGCTCGACAACCCGCAGGAGGCGGTGCGGCGCGCCTTCACCGGCGCCGCGCGCGCGGTTGATGTCGGGCTGATCAAAGACGGCGCGGGCCGCAGCGAATACTTCGACAACACCGTCGGCCTCGGCTTCGACGGGGCCATCAACATCCGCAGCCGCGCCATCACCTATCTGTATGGCTTCGCGATGTATCTCACCGCCGTCCTCCAATCCATCATTCTGAATTTCGAAGCGCCGCGCCTGCAGGTGCAATTCGACGGCGGCGCGCTCGACCAGAACATCATGATGATGACGATCGGCAACGGCCCGCGCGAGGGCGGCGGTTTCATGACCACGCCGATGTCGCAGGTCGACGACGGCATATTCGATTTTCTCTACATCCATCAACTCTCGCGGCTGCGCTTGCTGCAACTGCTGCCCAAGGTGATGAACGCCACGCACGTCGGCGAGCCGGATGTCACCATCAGGCAGACGACCCGCCTCGTCATCGACTCCGATCGCGCGCTGCCCATCCACATCGACGGCGAACTCTTCGCCCCGTACGAAGCCGACGTGCGCCACGTGGAGATCAGCATGCACCCGAGAGCGATTCAGGTTGTGGTGTAATGTGTATCAAGGGTCAAGTGCCATGTGTCAGGTCGTACGCGGCCCGTGACACCTGGCGCTTGACACGGTGTGTATGCCGCCCCTCGAACGCCTCCTCATCGATTACGACCTCGGCCTGTTGCGCGTCATCGCCGAGTTGTGGGGCGTGGAGTTGGGCGCCTTCAATCAACGCGAGGCCGTCAACACCCTGAACGAAGCGCTGCTCGAGGCGGGGCGGGTGGCGCGGATTGTGGAGGCGTTGCCGGCGGAGGCACGCCACGCGCTGGAGGCCGTGCGCCACGCCGGGGGCCGCGCGCCGCTGGCGAGCTTCAGCCGCACGCACGGCGAAGTGCGCGTGATGGGCACCGCGCGCCGCGACCGCGAGCGCCCGTGGGCCAACGCCCCCTCTCCCGCCGAGGTGTTGTGGTATCGTGCCCTCACCGGCCACGCCTTCTTCGAGGCCGAGCGCGGCCCGCAGGAGTTCGTCTTCATCCCCGAAGACCTGCTCAGGCTGTTGCCCCAGGCCAAGGCCCCGCCGCCGCCGCCGCCGCCCGGCCACGCCGTCGAGGCCTTCGAAGTCTTCTCGCCCGCCGAGACCTTCGCCGCCGATGATGTGACCACGCTGCTGGCCTTCGCGCAGACCGTGCCGCTCAAGCTCGAAAGCGGCACCACCACCACGCGCGTGCCGGCCACGGTGCGCCGCTTCCTGCGCGAACCGGCCGCGCTCGACCTGTGTTTTCAACTCGCGCTGCACCTCGAGCTGTTGCACGAGGCCCCGCTCAAACCCAACCCGGCCACGGCGCGCGCCTTCCTCGAGCAAAGCCGCTGGGCGCAGACGCGGGCGCTGGCCGAGGCCTGGCGTACCTCCGCCGATTGGAACGATCTGCGTCGCATGCCGGGCTTGCTGTTCGAGGGCAGGAACTGGCGCAACGATCCGGTGAGCACGCGGGCCACGCTGTTGCGTTTGTTGAGCGAGGTGCCGCCCGGCCAGTGGTGGTCGCTGGATTCGTTCGTGGCGGCGGTGAAGGAACGCGCGCCCGATTTCCAGCGGCCCGCCGGCGACTACGATTCGTGGTACATCCGCGACGCGACGACCAAACGCTACCTGCGCGGCTTCGAGCACTGGGAGCGCGTGGATGGCGCGCTGGTGCGCTGGCTGATCCTCGGCCCGCTGCGCTGGCTGGGGCTGGTGGATGTGTCGCTGAACAAAGCCGAGGTCGAACAGGATGCGTTTCGCCTCACACCGAACGGCGCGGCCTTCCTCGGCGCCCGCAGCGCCACGCCCGCCGAAGACGCTTCGGCCGCCGCCCGGATTCATATCGGCGCGAACGGCATCGTGCGCGTGCCCATCGGCGTCAATCCCTACACGCGCTTCCGCGTCGCCCGCATCACCAAATGGATCACGCTGGTCGAGGCCGAGTATCATTACCGGCTGACGGCCTCGTCGCTGCGCCGCGCGGTGAAGCAGGGTGTGGCGCTCGACCGTATCCTCGAGTTCCTGCGCGGCGTGGCCGATGAGCACGGCTTGCCGCCGACGCTGCTCGGCGCGCTGCAACGCTGGGCCCGCAACGGCGCCGAGGCGGCGGTGAAAGAGGCGGCCGTGCTCAAGGTCAAGAGCCCCGACCTGCTCGAGACGCTGCAACGCACGCCGAAGATCAAGGACCTGCTCGGCCAGCCGCTCGGCCCGACGGCCATCGAGATCCGCCGCGACGACGCCGACCGTCTGCGCAACCTGCTGGCCGAGCTGGGCATCCTGGCTGATTGAGTATTTTGTGGCATCGAATGGCGCGAATTTCGCGAAGCACTATTCGCGCTCATTCGCGCCATTCGATGCGGACATTACGGTTTCATCATGACCGAAGCTCAAACCCTCACCCGCCTCACCGACGCCTTTCAATCCGCTTTCGGCTCCGCGCCGGATTTCATCGCCCGCGCGCCGGGCCGCGTGAATCTGTTGGGCGAGCACGTGGACTACAACGACGGCTGGGTGATGCCCGTCGCCATCGACCGCGCTGCGTACGTCGCCGCGCGCCAGGTCGAGACCGCGCACGTCACCATCCACGCGCTCGACGTGAAGGATCAAATCACCTTTCGACTACACGATCTCGAAGCCAGGACCGATGCCCGCAACCAGCCGTTGAAGAACTGGGCCAGGTACGCTGCCGGCACGGCCTGGGCGCTGAAGGAGCGCGGGTTGACGGTGGCCCCGGCCGATGCGGTGATCACCTCGGAGGTGCCGCGCGGTGCGGGCCTCAGTTCCAGCGCCGCGGTGGAGGTGGCCTACGGCACGATGTGGCAAAAGCTCGGCGGCTGGCCGCTCAGCCCGATGGAACTGGCGCGGGCATGCCAGCGCGCCGAGAACCAATACGTCGGCGTCAACAGCGGCATCATGGATCAGTTCGCCTCGGCCTGCGGGCGCAGAGGTCACGTGCTGCTGCTCGATTGCCGCACGCTCGAATGGCGGCCGGTGCCCATGCCGGCCGGCATGGCCGTGGTGGTGGCCGATACGATGGTGCGCCGCGAACTCGGGTCGAGCGAGTACAACGTGCGCCGCGCGCAGTGCGAGGCGGCGGTGCGCGTCCTCAGCGGCCCGCTGCCCGGCATCAGAGCCTTGCGCGATGTTTCGGTAGAGGACTTCAACCGGCACGCCCATCTGCTCTCCCCCCTCGTCGCCAAACGCGCGCGGCACGTGGTGGACGAGTGCGACCGCACGCAGCGCGCGGTAGGGCTGTTGACCTCCGGCGACGCGGCCAGCTTTGGCGCGCTGATGAACGACTGCCACGCCAGCCTGCGCGATTTATATGAGGTGTCGTGTAAGGAGTTGGATGCGATGGTGAGGCTGGCGCAGGCGCTGCCCGGCTGTTACGGCGCACGGCTCACCGGCGCGGGGTTCGGGGGTTGCACGGTCAACCTAGTGGCCGCCGCCGCCGCGCAGGACTTCACTCGCGAATTGGCCGCCCGTTACGAGCAAGCGATTGGCAAGAAGCCCGACATCTATGTGTGCGAGGCCGCGGAGGGGGCGGGGGTGTTGTAGGGCGGTGAGTTCGCCCTCATCCCCCGGCCCCTTCTCCCGCTGGGAGAAGGGGAGTCACTGCCGGCAATTTGAAGTAGTGCCTCAATGAAATGGCCTGCTCCCTCTCCCAGCGGGAGAGGGCGGCGATGCCGTCGTCGCATTGCGCCGATGGCATCGCGGGTGAGGGCGAGCCACGCGCAGAGCCGTAACTCAATCTGCGCCCTACCTCAGCACCGCCTCGGTCCTCGCCTTCAAATTCGAAACGCGCTGCCGCAGCTCCTCCAGCCTGGTCTGCGTCTTCTCCACCCGCTCGCGCTCGGCGCGCACAAAGCGCGTGTACGGGCCGACGCCCTCCTTCAGCCGATGCAGCGAGTTCTCCGACTCGTTGCGGAACTGCGTGGTGAGCGTGCTGAGCAGCTTCGCCCGCAGCTCTTCCATTTTTTGCGAGAACGTGTCCTTGGCCTGCTGGCGCTTGTAGGGGATGACGAACAGGCCCACGATCGCGATCAGGCTGGCGGCGAGGATGCCGGTCACATCGAGCGCCGCCGTGGTCGCCAGGCTGACGATCAACGCGCCCAGCCCGACTGCGGCGGCCTCGAGGCCAGCCGTTTGCAGCACCGCCGTCTCCACGCCCGAGGCCAGGTTGCGCGCCTCGGCCTCGCGGTCGTACGAATCCACAATCGTGGTCGCGGTCTTGCCGACGGTGTCAATCAGCGAACGGCGGCGCGCCTCCAGCGGGGCAGCGGCCTCGCCGACGAGTTGCTCGCTGTGGCGCGCCTGCCGCTTCTGCAAAAAGCCCATCACCGTCTGCCACTGGCGCAGGTCCTTATCCACCAGCCAGTCAATCATCCGCCGCACATTCTGCTCGATCTCGGCCGGCACCTCGCCCAGCACTTCCTTCTCGAACTTCAGCCGCACCTGATCGCCGCGCGTCAGCTCGATGATGTTGGTCAGCCGCAGCGTGCGGTCGAAGAAGTCGTTGCCGCGCGCCTGCAGCCGCAGCAGCGTGGTCTCGATCTCGGCCAAACGCGGCGTCAGTTCCTGTCCGAGTTCGCGCTCATACGCTGTCACCGTCGCGTCGAGCGAGTCGACCGTCTCGCGGTCTTCCTTCAACGCCTCGGCGTCGGTGCTGGCGGCGGCGAAGGTCTCCTCGATGATGCGGCTCGCCACGCCAAGGGGATTGTTGAACTTGAGGCCGAGCCGCGCGCTGTTGTCGAGGGTGTCGGTGATGAAGCCTTCGAGCGCGTCGAGGCCGGAGGCGGCGCGCCGGCGGGCCTTTTCCGCCGGGTCAGCCGTCTCGCGGGCCTGTTGCGCCAGCCGCGCGGAGACGGGGAAGAAGTCCGGCGCGCCGCCGAGCACGGTGCGGGCGTGGGTCAGCACGAACTCGCGCACCTGGCTGAGTTCCTGCTCACTCGCGAAGATGTCAGCCTTGTTGAGCACCAGCACCACCTTCTTGCCCCAATCGCGGATGCGCTCGAGGAACTGGCGCTCGCTCTCCGTCATCGGCCGCTCGGCGGCGGTGATGAAGAGCACGAGGTCGCTGCGCGGCACGAACTCGCTGGTCAGCCGTTCGTGCCGGCGGATGACGGCGTTGGTGCCGGGCGTATCCACAATGTTCAGTTCGCGCAGCAGCGCCAGCGGATGGGTGTACGTCGCGAAACCTTCATCCACGATCTGCTCGGCGATCTGCGGCCCCCACTTCACCAGCGTCACGCGCGCGGTGGTGGGGGTCACGCCCTCGGCCATCACTTTCTCGCCGAGCATGGCGTTGAGCAGCGAGCTTTTGCCGGCGTTGAACTCGCCGACCACGACGATGAGGAACAGTTCGTCGAGTTGCAGGATGGCCTTTTGCAGCGTGGCCAGCGACTCGCGCGGCACATCCAGTTCGCTCAGCGCCAGCCGGATGTCGGCCAGCGCGTCTTTCTCATCGCGGAGGAGTTGGGCTTGATCGTCTTTGAGGAGTTGCATGTGGG
>CAZSNP010000059.1:21304-32557 GCA_964608265.1 uncultured Anaerolineales bacterium
TCTTTCTCATCGCGGAGGAGTTGGGCTTGATCGTCTTTGAGGAGTTGCATGTGGGGATTTTAACGCAAAGGCGCAGAGAAGCTAAGGGAACACCCTTCCTTACGGCTTGGCATCCTGGCGACTTTGCGTTGGATTTTTCTGCTAAACTCACCCGGGCCATCACCCCTGGAGAGAAAATGATTCGTGCCGTCATCTTCGATATCGGGGGCGTCATCGTGCGCACCGAGGACCTTGAGCCGCGCCGCCGCTGGGAGCGCCGCTTCGGCCTGCCCGACTGGGGGCTGGCGCAGATCGTGTTCGAGGGGCCGGTGGCCGTCGCCGCCTCGCTCGGACACGCCGACCTTGACGCGGTATGGGAGGTGGTGCGGCAGCGGCTCAACCTCGGCGCCGGCGAACTCGCCCAACTGCGCGAGGAGTTCTGGGCCGGTGATCGGTACGATCACGCGCTGCTCGGCTACATCCGCTCGCTGCGCCCGCGCTACCGCGCCGGCATCATCAGCAACGCCTGGCCCGGCACGCGCGCCTTTCATCAGCCGCACATCAACGGCGAGACCTTCGATACGGTACTGTATTCCGCCGAAGAGGGACTGGCCAAACCTGACCCAGCCATCTATCAGCGCTGCCTCGAACGACTGGGGGTCGCGGCGAATGAAGCGGTGTTCGTGGATGATGTGCCTGAAAACGTCGAGGCCGCGCGGAAGCTGGGGATGGCCGCTTTGCACTTCAACCCGGCGCTGGATGTGCCGGCGGAATTTGTGAAACTGGGGATTGAGTGAAAGGATTTCCGATGCGACGCGCCAAAGCATGGTTTGAACGGGAATTCAAGTGGACGGTCACGCCCGAGATGTTCCCCAACGTGCTCGAACGCTTTCGCGGCACACCGGCCCGGCTGGTTGAGCGTGTCTCCGGGTTGCCGCGTGAACGCTTGATCCGGCGCGACGGCGACGATTGGTCCGTTCAAGAGCATGTCGGCCATCTGTGGGATTTGGGCGCGCTCGACGCGGCGCGGCTGGCCGATTTCCGCGCGCGCCGCGCCACCCTCACCGCCGCCGATCTGACCAACCGCAAAACCCACGCCGCCGACCACAACGCGCAGCTGCTCGAAACCCTCCTCGACTCCTTCCGCCGCGAACGGCTGGCGCTGATGGCGCAGCTTGAGCAACTCGATGAGGCGACGGTCGCGCACGAAGCGCTGCATCCCCGGCTCAACGTGAGCATGAACGTGGCCGCGTGGCTGTTCTTCATGTGCGAGCACGACGATCATCATCTGGCCGAGATCGGTTACCTGATCCGCCAGTGGGAGGCGCAGGGATGATGGCCCTTCGGCTCGCGCGAGTCGCAGACCTGGCAGGGCTGGCCGCGCTTCATCCACCCGCGCCGCGTGATATCGCGGCTCAACGCTGTTGGGTCGCCGAGCGGGACGGGGCGGTGTCCGGCTTCGTGGTGTTTGATTACGCCTTCTTCGAGAACGGCTTTGTGCATTGGCTCTACGTCGCACCGGAGAAGCGGCGCACCGGCCTCGGCTCGGCATTGATGCGGCAGTGCGAATCTATCTGCCGTACGCCCAAGATATTCACCTCCACCAACCTCTCCAACCTGCCGATGCAGGCGTTGCTCAACACACTCGGCTACGCCCTGACCGGAACCGTTCACAACCTCGACGAGGGCGACCCGGAGCTTTTCTACTTCAAGCGAGTGCAACCATGACTCTGACCTCGATCATCGGCGTGCCGATGGACTGCACCGGCGCCTTCGCCGGCTGCGAGCGAATGCCCGCCGCCCTGCGCGCCGCCGGGCTGGCCGAACGGCTCAACCTGCCGGATGCCGGTGACCTGCCGGTGCGCCTCGCCGACCCGCAGCGGGACGCCGCTACCGGCCTCATCGGCTTCAACGATTTGGTGGCGGCCTCGGCTCAGATTCGCGCTGCGTTGCGCGAGGCGTTGTCACGCGGGGAACGCCCGCTCGTCGTCGGCGGCAGTTGCGAGTTGCTCATCGGCGTGGCGGCCGGAGTGCGCGAGGCAGTGGGTCGCGCGGGGTTGGCGTTCGCGGATGGGCACTTCGACTTTTACGACGGGCACACCTCGCCCACCGGCGAAGCTGCCGATACCGAACTGCGCATCCTCACCGGAAGCTGGCCGCGCGGCCTGGCCGACCTCGGCGGCGCGCCGCCCCTCATCGCCCCGGGCGATGTGGTGGTGCTGGGCCATCGCGACCCCGACGAGACCGAGCGTTACGCGGCACACGCCCACGCCCTCGGCCTCACGCTGCACGACCCGGCCTCCCTGCGGCGGGGCGGCCCGGCGGCGCTTGGCGCGCAGACGGAGGCCCGCTTCCGCCGCGATCCCGGCCGCTTCTGGCTCCATCTCGATTTCGATGTGCTGGATGAGGACGCGCTGCCCGCCGTGGACTATCGCATGCCGGGCGGGCTGGATTGGGAGGAACTGGCCGCGCTGGTCGAGCCGCTGGCCGGCTCGCCCGCGCTGCTCGGCGCGGACATCACCATCTACAATCCCAACTACGACCCGGATGGCCGGCACGCCCGCCGTGTCGTGGACTTCATGGGGGAGGTATTCGTGCGGTAGAATCGCTGGCAGTGATGGAAGGCGGTGTGACATGACTCTTTCGACGCAGCAACCCGCATGGGTGGAGCTATTCCCGCGTCCCGGTGAGTGGACGGAGGCCGAATACTTCCCACTCTCTGACCGCGGGCGGATTGTCGAGCTCTCGAATGGCAACCTTGAGGTCTCTCCCCTGCGCACGTATCTTCACCAACTCATCCTCATGCGGTTGTCGTTCGCACTATATGCGTTTGTAACCCAACACAAACTTGGCTTTGTGTGTATCGCGCCACTGCCAGCGCGCCTGTGGCCAGGCAAGGTGCGCGAGCCGGATTTGATGTTCATGGCGGCTACGCACATGGATCGCATCGGCAAGTATTGGGGCGTGCCCGACCTCACGGTTGAGATCATCTCTCCCGGCACTGAGAAAAATGACCGCGAGACAAAACGTGAAGAGTATGCGCAGGCCGGCATCCCCGAATACTGGATCATTGACCCCGACTCAAAGACCCTCGAGGTGCTGCGGCTCAACCGCGACACCGAGGTGTACGACCTCGCCGCGCAACTGACTGAGCGCGACACATTGACCTCGCCAACCTTTCCCGGCTTTTCATTGGTAGTGGCTGAGTTGTTCGCGGAAGCATAACCCATGCAACTCTCCCTCGGCCAGATGCACCTGCACCTCGGCGAAACCGAGACGAACTTCGCCCGCGTGCGCGAGTGGACGGCGGAGGCCGCGCGGCGCGGCTCGGCCCTCGTCGTCTTCCCTGAGCTGTGGCCCACGGCTTACGATTTGGAGGACTGGCCCCGGCACGCCGATGTGCTCGGCGAGGGGATGTTCGCGCGGCTCAGTGAACTCGCGCGGACGAACCGCATCGCCATTGCCAGCTCTGTGCTTGAAAAGAAAGATGGCCGCGCGTACAACACCTTCGCGCTGTACGGCGCGCGCGGCGAACTCATCGCCACCTATCGTAAAGTTCATCTTGTGCCGATGCTCGACGAGCCGAAGTGGCTGGCCGCCGGCGACGCGCTCGCGCTGGCCGAGACGGAGTGGGGGATGACGGGCCTCGGCATCTGCTATGACCTGCGCTTCACCGAGATGTGGCGCAAGTACGCCCTCGGCGGCGCGCGGCTCCTGCTCCTCCCCGCCGAATGGCCGGCCCGCCGCGCCTATCACTGGCAAACGCTGCTGCGGGCGCGCGCCATCGAGAATCAAGTCTTCGTCGCCGCCTGCAACCGCGTGGGCGAGTCCAAGGGCGAGACGTTCGCCGGCAAGAGCGCGGTGATTGACCCGTGGGGCGAGGCGCTGGTGGAGGGCGGCGCGGAGAACGAAGCGCTGCTCACGGCGGAGATTGACCTGGCGAAGGTGGACGACATCCGCGCCCGCATCCCGGTCTTCAAAGACCGCCGCCCCGATTTGTATTGAACCGCCTTCACGCCTCCATTTCCGAGTAAAATGGCTTGGTTCGCCGCACAGCCATGGTCCGCATTTATCTGCTTGGCCGATTCGAGGTAATGCGAGGGGAAAAGACTTTGCAGGCTTCGGACTGGCCCCGCCGCAAAGCGGCTGCGTTGTTGCAGCGCCTTGCGCTGAGCGGCCGGTTGCTTAAGGACGAGGCGATTGATTACCTCTGGCCGGACTCCGACCCGGCCTCCGGCGCGAACAACCTCTACCGCACGCTGCATGCCCTGCGCCAAACCCTTGATCGCGCCCTCGGTCCCGGCGCTGCCGAAGCCACCTTCGCCTTTGAAGACGGTACGCTCACCCTGAACAACTCTGTTTGGGTGGATGCAGTTGAATTTGAACAGCAGGCGCGTTCGGCGATCTCCAGCCCGGCAGCTTCAATCTCCGATCTTGAGTCCGCCCTTCGCCTTTACCCCGGCGACCTCCTCCCCGACGAGCTGTACGCCGATTGGGCAGCGGCCCCGCGCGAGGCGCTGCGCAAATTGCAGCGCGAGGGCCAACTGGCCCTGGCCCGGCGCTGTCGCGAGGCCCGCGACTTCCACCGCGCCATCGCCACGCTAACGCCGTTGCTGGCGCGCGACCGCGCCGACGAGGCCACGCATCGCGAGTTGATGCGCTGTTACGCGCTGGCGGGCCGCCGTCACGACGCCCTGCGCCAGTATCAGGCCTGCGTCGAGGCGCTGGCCGCCGAGTTGGACGTGCCGCCCGAACCGGAAACCGCCACACTCTACGCACAAATCCTCAGCGGCGAGCCTGCTCCGCAGATGGTTGCGCCGGAGATTTCGCCCGCCGCGCCGGGTGAAGCGAGCGGTGAGGCCGCCGCCGTATTCGTCGGGCGCGAGCGGGAGTTGGAGTCGTTGCGCCTGTGGCTGCGCGGCGCGTGGCGCGGGCAGGGCCAGTCCATCATCATCGCCGGAGACTCGGGTGTGGGCAAGACGCGCCTGGCCTCCGAGGCGCTGCGGGCTGCGGCCGCGGCCGGTATGACAACGCTCTTTGGGGCGGCTTATGAGCAGGAAGGCCAGTTGGCGTATCAACCCTTTGTCGAGGCCTTCGACGCTTACCTGTCACAATCCCCGCGCCTGCCCGAGGGGGTGGAGCCGCTCAACCCCATCCTCCACTTCAAACGGCTCGGGGTCAGCGATCCACAACAGGAGGGTTGGGCGCAATTCAAGGCGGTGGCAAATTTCCTCAGCGCGCTCGGGCAGGCCGCGCCGGTGGTGATGGTGCTCGATGACCTGCACGCCGCGGACGAGGCCAGCCTGCGCCTCTTCCACTACCTCGCCCGGCACGCGCGCACCGCGCCGCTGGTGCTGCTCGCCACCGGCCGCACGGACGTGGCGCTCGCGACGACGCCGTACATGAACCTGCTGAATGCGCTCTATCGCGAGCGCCTGAGCGAGACGTTGGCCCTTGCGCCGCTGCCGGTGGCGATGGTGACGCGCATGCTGGCGGAAGAACTCGGCGGTGAGCCGTCCCCCGCGCTGGTGGCCGTCATCCACGAACTCACCGAAGGCAACCCCTTCTACGTGCAGGAGATGGCGCGCGCGCTGCTGAAAGAGGGGCGGATGGAATCACACGCGGGGCAGTGGCGCCTGGCTGAGGGCGTCCGGCACCTGACGCTGCCTTCCGGCTTGAGCGGTTTGCTGCACGAGCGCGTCGCCCGCCTCGGCCCGGAGGTCGAGGTTACCCTGTCGGCGGCGGCGGTGATTGGCCGCGAGTGGAGCTTCGATGTGTTGCGCGCGATTGCCGACCTGCCGGAAGGGAAGGCCCTCGCCGCGCTGGATGCGGCGCTGGCCGCGCGCCTGCTCGACGAGACCGAGTATGGCTACCGTTTCCGTCATCCACTCCTCCGCCGCCAGCTATATGACTCGCTCCACCATGTGCGCCGCACGCGCCTGCACGGCCAGACGGCTGAGGCGGTCGAAGCCATTGAGGCGCGCCAACCGAGCGGTGTGCGTTCCGTCGAAGACCTGGCCTTTCACTTCGATCTGAGTGATCGCCGTGACCGCGCCTTGCCGTACCTGATTCAGGCCGGGCAGAAGGCGGCGGGCGTGTACGCGTTTGAAGTCGCCGTGGGTTACTTCGAGCGGGCGCTGGCGCTGATGGACACGCTCGGCACGCCGGAAACGGCCCAACGCTGGATGGTGCTCGAGTCGCTCGGCTGGTGGCACACGATTCTGGCGAACACGCAGCAGGCGGCGGCGCGTTTCGAACAGGCCGCGGCTCTGCCCGGCGACGAGCACTGGCAGCCGCGCAAACGCGATCGGGCGCGTGTGCATCGCGGCGTGGTGATGGCCCTGGTCACGGCCGGCGACATCGCCGGAGTCGAGAAGCATTTGCAGGCCGCGCTCAACGAGGTGGATGAGCAGGAGGATGCAGCCGAGTACGCGCACGTCCTGTACAACGCCGCGCAAGTGCACTGGCATCGCGGCGAGTATCATGAGGCGTTCAACGCCGCGCAGCACAGCCTGGGCGTGGCCGAGCGGTTGAACGATCCGGTAGCCATCGCGCGCGCATTTGAGATGCTGGCGCTGGCCTGCCACTCGTTGGGCGAGTGGCAGGATGGGCTGCGCTTCGAAGCCCAGCGCGCCTCGCTGGCCGGCTCCGGTTTGGATGTCACCGAGGCCTTCGACGTTCATCTTTGACTGTGGGAGTATCACCTGTATGGTGATAAAGGCTACGAGGAAGTGAAGCGGGCTGTGAGCGGCACCCTCGAGCAGGCGCAGCGGATGAACACGCCCCGGGCCGTTGCCTTTTGCCGCTGCTTCGATGGCGCGCTTGAATACCAGGCCGGGCATTGGGAGGCGGCCGAGGCCTCGCTGCGCGATTCCGCCCGCCTGCATCGGGATATCGGCGCGGCTTCCGGCGAGGCGCTGGCCTGCCAGCGATTGGGTGTGTTGCTTACGACTCGTGACCGGTTGGACGAGGCAAAGGGGGTTATCGAAGAAGGCCTCGTCGCCGCCGAGCGCGCATTGCTGCGCGCGCATTGCCTCACCCGGCTCTATGCCGCCCTGGCGCTCAATCGTTTAGCAGCGGGCGACCTCGCCGCCGCCGACGAGGCGCTGGCGATGGGGCTGGCGATGAGCGAGCGCCACGGTCATTGCACCACCTGCGACGCGCTGCTGTTGCCCGCCGCCATCAGCGTGCGCAGCGCGCAACATGATTGGCCCGCCGCCGAGACCTTCTGCCACCAACTGGATGTGGCCGCAACCGAGTATGGCAGCCGCACCTGGCTGGCCATGGCGCGCCAATCGCGCGGCGAGCTGGCGGCAGCGCGCGGCAACACGAACGCGGCGCTCGCCTATTACGGCGAAGCCCGCGCTGCCTTCACCGCCGCCGGGAATTTTGCAGAAGCCGAACGGTGCCGTAAGGCGCTGGCGGCCCTGGCAACTTGATCAGCGGGCCAGTGTCGCTTCGACACGCTTAATCAATCCGCGCACATTGCCCAAACAGCAGGAGCCTTGCGGATTTCGGATATCACAGGCGCATTGCCCTGCGTTGATACCAGTATTGATGTCGTCCAGAATGCCCGTGCGTGACTCGGCTGGCCCGGCACGGATGTCGCCGACTGTGTGCCGAAAACAATAGCATACGAAAACATCATCATTATCCGGCTCCTTCTGATAGACCCGTTCTCGAACCTGCTCCACGTTGAAACCCTGCTCAACGTCAGGGGAGAAATAAACAACCGGGCACGTTGGCGTTGGGCAAAAAAGAAAAGCCGCAGCGGGTATGCGGCGCAGACTCACGGACACAAGGGCTTTGATGGTTTGCCCTTGTACAAACTTGCCTTTCTGTCCACACTCAGGGCAACTGCCGGCTGCGCGCGGCGGGCGTTGAACATTCTGGGCGGGCAATTCGCAAACCGGGTTTCCCGCTTCTGGTGGGCACCAACAAGAGTCAGTCATTGAACAATTCTCCCTTCTGTACGATGACCTGCCCCGTATCACGATAGGTCTTGAGCAAGTAGCAGATGCACCGTTCACCCTGTATGTCATCGAGCGGCAGGATTGCGCCTTCGCTGTGAAGTCGTTTGAGCGCGTTGCGCAGGCTCAACAAACCGGCGATACGACGGTCAATCTGGTCGAGACGTTGAGCCATGGCATTCAACACCCGCTGACAGGGGGCAAGACCGCTATCGCGTGCCGCGAGAATCTCCGCGACATCGTCCAGTGAAAAGCCCAAACTGCGTGCACTGGCGATGAACCGCAATCGTTCCACGTCGGCAGGCGTGTATTGGCGATAGTTGTTGGCTGCCCGTGTGGGAGGCGGCAAAAGTCCAATGGACTCGTAATACCGAATCGTTGTCGTTGGAACGCCGGTCTGTCCGGTTAGCTCGTGAATGACCATGGGGGTGCTCCGAACGGTACACCTTCCAGTCGCTGGAAGGTCAAGCCCTGTCTTTATTGTAAGCCTACTCTTGGATATCGGCTGATCGACACCTCCCACAGTTTAGCCGCTGTGGGAGGTGTTTTTGATTCCGGGGTAAGGGGAATGGGAGGTGGCTCCGTTATCGTGTGCGCAATCAATCGGACTAAAGAGACACACAAAGGAGACAACCCATGACCACCGCAACCGCAGCCAGCACCCTCGTCAACGGCGTCAATGTCGAGCAACTCGTCGGCACCATCAACGCCATCAAGGCCGACCCGGCCATCGCCCGCTTCCGGTTCCGCGCCGAGACGGAGTGGGTGGATGGCGGCCACTCGCGCACCACCATCCAGAGCTTCCACGGGGCCAAGCAGGAGGATACGTCGCGCAGCAAGCCATTTGTGTTGGAGGGCGACGAGCCGCCCGTGCTGCTGGGCCACAACGCCGGCCCGAACGCGGTGGAGGCCGTGCTCCACGCGCTGGCCTCCTGCCTGAGCGTAGGCTTCGTTTACAACGCCGCCGCACAGGGCATCCGCGTGGACAGCCTCAGCTTCCGGCTGGAGGGTGACCTTGACTTGCATGGCTTCCTCGGCCTCTCGGACACGGTGCGCCCCGGCTATGAGGGCATCCGCCTGAGCTACCGCGTGAAGAGTGATGCGCCGCGCGAAAAAATCGAGGAGCTTTTTGCCTATGTCCAGAAGACCTCGCCCGTGCTGGACATCGTCCGCAACCCGATTCCGGTCAGCGTGCGCCTGGAGTAACCCAACACCTGAGCCGTTCCCGCCGGTCGTTGCCGGCGGGATCGGCTCGGCTTTCCCATTCGGTAGAATATTGGCACATGCGGGCCTGGCGAAAATTCCGCGACAAAACCGAGGCCAGGAATGCACACACGACTTGCGCTCATCGGGGGCGAAGAGTTTTCACCGGGGTTTGAGGCCGTACACGCCGAGTTGCTTACCGGGCTGGGCGACGGAAACCGGCGGGTGGTCTACCTGCCGACCGCCGCCGCCGATGACGGCCCCGAGACGGTGGAGCATTGGTGTACGCTGGCGCATGAGAAGCTGTCGGCGCTCGGCGCTGTCGTGGAAGCGCCTCGCGTCGTGGATGCCGCCAGCGCCAACGACGAGCGCCACGCACAGATGGTGGCAGAGGCTGATTGGGTCTACCTCGGCGGTGGATACGCACACGTCGCCCAGCGAATCCTGCAGAACACCCGGGTGCTGGCCGCGCTGGTCGCCGCCAAAGCACGCGGCGCGCTCATCACAGGCGCCAGCGCCGGCGCCATGTGGATGGGCGCGCAATCCATCGTCATCACGCCCGAACTGCGCGAAGAAATCGGGCGGATTTGGGACACCTCGCAGGGCGCGCCCCTCGATTGGGACCCGCCGGTGCCGCCGCTCATCGAGGGCCTGGGCTGGATGCCACACTCGGTGTGTGCGCCGCATTTCGACCGCCCGTGGTTTTCACATCGCTGGCTCCAGCGCGGCTTGCTCCCGAGCGGGTTCAGCCTGATTGGCATTGATGAACAGACGGCGCTGGTCGCGGCGAACGGCAGCGGCCTGTGGGGAGTGCGCGGGCGCGGCCGAGTAACGGTCATCTCCCGCGATCTGAAACCAAAACATTTTGCCGCCGGCGAGCGGGTCACTTTTCAACTTTAACCAAGCGGAGGATGGATCATGGATAGATATCTCATTGAAACGCCGCACTCGGGCCAGGAATGCCAGCGATTGGTGAATGAGATTTATGCCCTGGGCTATCTCGCGCACTTTGATTGGGGCTGCAAAGCTGGCATGCACTGCGGCTGGGCCATTATCGAGGCCGAGAGTGAGGCCCAGGCGCGGCTGGCCGTGCCGCCTTTGGTGCGTGGCAAAGCCCGGGTAATTGAGCTCACCAAGTTCGCGCCTGAGGATGTCAGGCCGTTACACACCGATTGAATGTGGAGGCACGATGACCCAGCCATTGAGATTAATGTGCGTCCTGGCCCACCCCGATGATGAATCGCTGGGCATGGGCGGGACCCTCGCCAAGTATGCCGCTGAGGGCGTCGGGACCTATCTTGTCACGGCCACGCGCGGCGAGCGCGGCTGGTTTGGCGATGAGCAAGACTACCCGGGGCTGGAGATGTTAGGGCGCATGCGTGAGGGTGAGCTGCTCGCAGCGGCCAGTGAACTCGGCCTGCGCGAGGTGCGCTTCCTTGATTACGTGGATGGATACCTGGATCAGGCCGACCCGGCGGAAGCTGTCGCCAGGATTGCCGGGCACTTGCGGCGTGTCAGGCCGCACGTCGTCCTCACCTTCGCCCCGGATGGCGGCTACGGCCACCCGGATCATATTGCCATCTCGCAGTTGACTACCGCGGCTGTCGTGGCCGCGGCGGATTCGAGCCTCGCGCTACCGAACGGCGCCGCGCCGCTCGCGCCCCATCGCGTGTCCAAGCTCTATTACTTGGCCTGGCCTAAGGACAAGTGGGCGGCCTATCAATCCGTCTTCGGTGATCTGGTGATGAATGTCGAGGGCGTGCAGCGCCGCGCGGCGCCCTGGCCCGATTGGGCGGTGACCACGTTCATTGACACGGCCGCCTATTGGCCGGTGGTATGGCGAGCCGTTTCGCGCCACCAAACGCAACTGGCTGCATACAGCCGTCTGGAGCATTTGTCCGAGGAACATCACAAAGGGTTGTGGGGCACGCAAGAGTATTACCGCGCCTATAGCCTCGTCAACGGCGGGCGCCGGCAAGAGAATGACCTGTTCGATGGACTCCGCACCGGGATATTGACGTCGGCTTGAATTGCAAAAGAGTGAACCTGGACTTTTGCAAATTCAGGCTAACGCCAAATGAGTCGTAATCCGTTGGGTCGG
>CAZSNP010000060.1:0-11282 GCA_964608265.1 uncultured Anaerolineales bacterium
GTAGTTTGACTGGGGCGGTCGCCTCCCAAAAAGTAACGGAGGCGCCCAAAGGTTCGCTCAGGCTGAATGGAAACCAGCCGCAGAGTGTAAAGGCACAAGCGAGCTTGACTGTAAGGCCAATGCGCCGAGCAGAGACGAAAGTCGGGCTTAGTGATCCCACGGTTCAGTGTGGAATGGCCGTGGCTTATCAGACAAAAGCTACCCCGGGGATAACAGGCTGGTGAGATCCAAGAGTTCACATCGACGATCTCGCTCGGCACCTCGATGTCGGCTCATCGCATCCTGGGGCTGTACAAGGTCCCAAGGGTTGGGCTGTTCGCCCATTAAAGCGGTACGTGAGCTGGGTTCAGACCGTCGTGAGACAGGTCGGTCTCTATCCACTGTGGGCGTAAGGGACTTGAGGAAGCCTGCCTCTAGTACGAGAGGACCGAGGTGGAGCGACCTCTGGTGCGTCGGTTGTCGTGCCAACGGCATCGCCGAGTAGCTACGTCGCGTCGAGATAACCGCTGAATGCATCTAAGTGGGAAACTCGTTCCAAGATTAAGTCCCTCATGGCATAAGCCAGTAAGACCGCCGATAGACCATCGGCTATATAGGCGACCGCGTGTAAGCACCTAGAGCGCAAGCTCAAGGTGTGTGCGTAGGCGTCCTAATCGGTCGAGGGCTTAGTCCAATAATGTGGTGCGGAGAACTTGAATTTTCACAACAGCTATTCAGTTGTAACTTACATCGAAAAAAGTCTTTTGGTGATTTGAGCGTCGAGGGTACACCCGGTCCCATCTCGAACCCGGCAGTTAAGCTCGACAGCGCCGATGGTACTTGGCGGGAGACCGCCCGGGAGAGTAAGTCGTTGCCAAAGGATTTTGTCGCTCTTACGAGCGAAACAGAAACCGCCCGACTCAGTCGGGCGGTTTCTGTTTTTGCGCCTCGTTCACTGCTTCCGGGTGAGAACCGGCGCAGGCTGTTTCATGCCATCGCCGGGATGACGGCGAATGGCTGCATCAGCCCCGGCCCGTCAAAGCTCACCACACTTCCGCTATTGGGGTTTCTCGGGTGATGGGGCTTGCGCTTCGCCCTGCGGCTTGCCCGTGCCGTTGGCCGGCGACCAATCGCGAGCCTTGAAGCGCAACTGCACCCGGCCAAAGTTGATGACGTCGCCGGGCCTGAGTTCCTGCCCGGCCTCGGTGATTTGCGTGAAGTTGACCCAGGTGCCCGAGGTGGATTTCTCATCGAAGATTTTGAACACGCCCGGGGAGACTTCCTCGATGCGCGCATGCAGCCGCGACACCGAGCGATCGGGGAAGACGACCTCGGCCATGTGGCCGTCGCGCCCGAAGCGCAACGCGCCGCCGAGCAGTTCCACTTCATCGCGCCAGCCGTTGGTGCCCGGCTCGACGACTTCGAGGTAGGCCTGGCCTTTGACCTTGCCCGTCTTTGGCTTCGCGGGGCGGGTGAGGCTGGGCAGCGGCACACGCGGCAAGGTGACGCGGCGGGCCGGCGCTTGCGGTTTGGTCAGCGGCACCGTGTCGCCGTTGGCGGCGGACTCTTTGGCTTTGACGAGGCGCGGCTCTCTGCGCACCGGGTAGCCCGGCACCGTCGCCGCGCCGACTGCGGCCCGCTGCGCCCGCAGCCTCACCAGCCGGTAGCCTCCGACGCCGATCAACGCCAGCGCCAGCACGGTGAGGCCCGCCGCGATCCACAGGCTATTGTTGGCCAGTTGCTCCGGCTCGGCGGCCAGCTTCGCGGCAGCGGCGGACGACAAGGCCGGCACGAGCACGGCCACCGTCACCGGCTCGCTCGCGCCGGTCAGGCCCAGTTCATCGGTGACGCGTGCCTGCACGGTAGCGGTGAGGCCCTCGCTGAGTTGCGCCAGCGGCCAGATCAACGTCTCGACCGACTCGGTGCGCGCATCCACCACCTGCCCGTTCACCACCAGTTCGGCGCGGCGCAAGGCGCGCTCGTGCCCATCGGGGAAGTTGAGGGCGAACGACACGGCCGCATCGCCCGGGGTCTGCGCCAGGTCGATCTGCCCCGGGAGGTCGGGCAGGGTGACGAGCGGCGGCTCGACGCGCAATTGAAACGCCGCCGGCGCGGTGGACAGCGCGGTGCCATCGGGCAGCGCCACCCCGACGGTGAGCGCATGCTGCCCGGTCTCCGTCAACGACGAGCGATAGCTGACGCGATACTGTTTGCGTTGCCGCGCCAGCCACTCGAAAACGGGGTCAAGCGATGGCGGCCCTTCGAGCACGAGCGCCAGCCCGCCGGTTTGTTGCGAGAGACGCCGCAACATCTGCGGCCCGACGGTCTCAACCGCCTCGACCGGCCCGACGAAGACGGTGTGAATCTGAACCTGAAGCGCCAGCGCGCGGGTGACGACTTCGGTGATGGGGAAGTCGGGCTTGAGGCCGTTGGAGAGGAGCACCACGGTGCGCCGCATGCCGGGGCGCGGTGTGGTGTCGGCAGCGAAATCCAGCCCGGTGGTGATCAGCCCGAGCGGGTCGGCGGCGCCGGTGAACGCTGACTCGTAGCGGGCGAGGGCGTCGGCGATGGGCGCGCCGCTGCCCGCATGGCCGATGACGGTGCCCTCCGGCGCGACAATCGTCACATCATCCGCACCGGGGACCAACCCGGACTCGGTGAAGGCCGTCAGCGCCTGTCGCGCGTAATCCAGTCGATTCACCCCGGCGGCGTCGCGGGCCTTGAAGGCCTCATTGGCATCGAGCACGAACACCGCTTGCACGCCGAGGTCGGCTTCGAAGAGCGAGAGACCGGCGACGAACGTCTGGTTTTCGCGCAGCGAGAACGCGGTGACGGGGAGGTTGGGGATGTGCTCGCCACGGGCGTCGGTGACGGAGACAAAGGCCTGCATCTCCGGGAAGCTGCCGGCCTCCACCGCTGTGATGGTGGCCGCCGGGCCGGCCGTCTGCGCCGAGGCCGAAACGTTCGCGGCCAGCACCCCGAGCGCCAGAATCAATTGAAAGAACCGCTTGATCACGGCTCTGATTCTACCCCGACCGCATGAGCGCGCAATGAGCCGAGAGACCGGCGGCAAACCGGGGAAAACAACAGGCAACGAGGGAAAGGGATTTCCCTCGTTGCCTCCTTTTCTCGGACTCTTAGGCCGGCAAGGGGGACGGCGGCGGCGGCTCGGCCGCGAGGGGAGCGGGCGGCGTCGCGGGCCGCGTGAGCTGCTGATATGCCAGGGTGTAGGCTGAGGTCGCCCACGTCTGCAGCATGCCGCCGACGACGACGAGCACCGGCAGGTACAGGCAGAAGCACACCAGCGCGAAGGCGAGCGCGCCCGTGCCGACGGCCTGGTTCTCGTTGGCGAAGCCCGCCACCCCGATGACCGCCGGGATGACGATGGCCAGCAGCGGGATGGCCGAGACCAAGCCGATGACGAGACCGATGACGCCGACGATGAGGCCGAGGATGATGACGTTGGCCAGGTTGGCGCGGAACAACTCCCACGCGCGGCGCAACGCCTCCATCACCGGCAGGTCGTCAACGACGGCAGCGATCTGCGCGAACTCCACCAGCAAACCGAAGATGGCGGCGACGATGGCGAGCAGGCAGAAAAACGGCAGCAGGCAGATGAGGCCGATGCCGAAGGTGAGCACGCCCACCGCGACACTGCCGGCGACCACAAGCAGCACGGCCAGCAGGGTGATGACAAAGACGATGATCGTCAGCCCGAGCAGGCGGGTAAACCTGGCGGTGGCCACACTCCACGCCTCGGCGAACGTCACGCTGCCCGTCGCCTCGGCCCTGGCGATGCCGCCGATGAGGCCGCCGATGCCGAGCGTCTGCAGCACCAAAATGAGGGCGGCCAGCAGGAGACTCACACACACCACGGCGAGCACGATCATCCACACATCGCCCGACTCGAAGAAGCGCTCGACCGCCGGCGGCAGGTTGAACTGCGGCACGCCGCTCGGGTCAACCTGCACGTTTGAATTGAAATTGCTGCCGCCGCCCCCGCTGCCGCCGCCGCCCCGGCCGCAACTGGCGAGGACGCCAAAGAGCCACAGGATGCGATTGCGCCACATGATCTGCCAGGCGCGGGTCAGCACATTGCCAAAGTCGAGGGTGACGTTCATAAAACCTCCAAAATGAGCGGCCGGAGAGTGAGCGCTCCGAAGTGAATGTGGCGGATGTCGCCAGCCGGTATTACGCGGAAGCCGGGCCGCCGGTAGCATCCGCCGCCAGTTGAGCCGCCGCCCGATAGACCAGAGTGTACAGCGCGGTGGTGAAGACGGCAAAAAAGAGGATCACACCCAGGGCGAGCGGCGCGCTGGCGGCGCAACCCACCAGCCCGATGAGGATCCCCAATTCGGGATTGACGACGGCCAGCGGAATGACGAGGACCAGCGGCATCGCCAGCACCACCAACGCGGCAACCGGCGCTGCCGAGAGCAGCAGCACGAGGGCGAAGGCCCACCATCCCCGACGAAAGACCGCCCACGCGCGCCGCGCCGCTTGCCGGGCTTGCACATCCTCCACCGCAATCGCCAGCACCATTAGAAACAGCGCCAGGCCGGCGACGCTGAGCAGCAGCGAGAGGCTCGATTGCCCGAGGCTCAACACCGCCCCGCCGAGCACGTTGAGATCGTCCCCCAACATCAATCGCCCCAGCACCGGCAACAGGTTGAGGGCCGTGAGCGCCGCCCCGAGCGTCAGACTCAAGCGGATGAGCCGCAGCACCCGCGCGCGCCCGAGGCTGAGCGCCTCGCGGAACGCAACCGGCGCTTCACGTTCCGCGGCGAGGGTGACGCCGCGCACGGTGGCGGCCTGCAACACGTAGGTGAGGGTGCTGGCCGCGATGAGGGCGGCCACCGCCAGCAGCCAGACGAGCACCCACTGCCCCACCGGCCAGGCGCGCATCGCGATCAACCACCCCGGTTCAAGCCCGGCGCCGGCGAAGCTGTACTCGCCCGCAACCCAGCCCATGCCGCCCGTCACCGCCGCCGCCGGCAACGCCGCCAGAAACATCAACCCGCTTAAGGCCCACAGCGCGCGATTGCGAGTCGTGATGCGCCAGGCGTGTCGGATGAGGGCGCCGAGGTTCATGGTCTCGTGAAACGTAAAACGTGATTCTTGAAATGCCGCCGTTCGAGGCTTTGACAATACCCTTCAATGACCGACTCCCCTCACGCATCACGTTTCACGTATCACGCTTTACGTCATTCCCATTCAATCGTCGCCGGCGGCTTGCTGGTGATGTCGTACACTACGCGATTAATACCCTTGACCTCGTTGACGATGCGGCTGGAGATTCGGGCGAGCACATCGTAGGGCAGACGCGCCCAGTCGGCGGTCATGAAGTCGTCGGTGGTGACGGCCCGCAACGCACACACTTCCTGATACGTGCGCCCATCGCCCATCACGCCCACCGAGCGCACCGGCAACAGCACCGCGAAGGCCTGCGCTGTCCCGTTTCTCAACAACCCCGCCGCGCCGAGTTCGTCGGTGGTGATTCTGTCGGCGGCGCGCAGCCGTTCGAGCCGCTCCCACGTAATCTCGCCGAGGCAGCGCACCGCCAGGCCGGGGCCGGGGAACGGTTGCCGCCACACCATCGCCTCGGGCAGCCCGAGCTGTGCGCCGACCGCCCGCACTTCATCCTTGAACAAATAGCGCAGCGGCTCGACGAGTTGAAAGTTCAAATCCTTCGGCAGCCCGCCGACGTTGTGGTGGGTTTTGATCTTGGCCGCCGTCTGCCGCTCCGGTCCGGCGCTCTCCACGACGTCGGGGTAGATGGTGCCTTGCACGAGATATTTTGCCGGCTCGCCCTCACCCCCAGCCCCTCTCCCGCTGGGAGAGGGGAGATTTCGCCGCGCCTCGCGCTCGAAGATGCGGATGAATTTCTCGCCGATGATGGCGCGCTTGCGCTCGGGGTCGGTCACGCCGGCCAGCGCGTCGAGGAAATCCTCGGCGGCGTTGACGGCCACCAGCCGGGCGTGCAGGTTGTCGCGGAACGTCTCCACGACCGACTCCGGCTCGCCCGCGCGCATCATCCCGGTATCCACAAAGATGCAGGTCAGTTGATCGCCCACCGCGCGGTGCACGAGCGCGGCGGCCACCGTCGAATCCACGCCGCCGCTCACCCCGGCCACCACCCGCGCCCCACCCACCTGCGCCCGGATCTTCGCGACGGCCTCCTCCACCATCGAGCCGGGCGTCCATTCCGCCTTCACCCGCGCCGCGCGCAGGAAGTTCTGGATGATCGCGCGCCCGTGCTCGGTGTGGCTCACCTCCGGATGAAACTGGATGGCGAAGTAGCCGCGGGTCGCATCCTCCATCGCCGCAATCGGGCAATTGTCGGATTGGGCGACGACGCGGAAGCCGGGCGGCTCGCGATCCACCTTGTCGCCGTGGCTGGCCCAGACATTGAAGGTTACGGATTGAAAGCCTGAACCTTCAACCTCCAACCCCGCAAAGAGTGCGCCGGGTGTAGTCACTGTAAGTCGCGCGCGGCCATACTCGCGTTGCGCCGAGGCGGCGACGTGCCCGCCGAGGCCGCGCGCCAGCAACTGCATGCCGTAGCAAATACCGAGCACCGGCGCGCCGGAGGCCACCACATAGTCGGGCAACTGCGGCGCGCCGTCGTCATACACCGAGTTCGGCCCGCCGGAGAGGATGAAGGCACGCGGCCGGAGGGCCAGCACCTTCTCGGCGGGCGCGTCGAAGGGAAACAACTCGCAATACACCTGCGCCTCGCGCACCCGCCGCGCGATGAGCTGCGAGAACTGCGAGCCGAAGTCGAGGATGGCGATCGTATCCAAGCGTGCGCCTCAATTCGCGTGAAACGTGATTGGCCCGGTCATTGAAGCGCAATGAAACATCCCGGGCCGCCGTCGGGCGACGGATCACGTTTTACGCATCACGTTTCACGTGGTCAGTCATCAGCAAACACAATCCCCCCGGCGCTCAGGTCGGCGATGACGGCCAGCGCGTGAATGGGCACGTTGAGCGAACTGAGCAGCGCCCGCCCGCCCTCGAACGTCTTCTCCACCAGCGCGCCGATGCCGACGATGGAGGAACCGGCCACCTGTGTCAGCCGCACCAGCCCCATGATCGTCTGGCCGGTGGCGAGGAAGTCGTCAATGATGAGGATGCGCTCGCCGCTGCCGAGGAATTCCGGCGAGACGATGAGTTCGACGGTACGGCCCTTGGTGTGCGACGGGGCCAGGGTGAGGAAGACCTCGTGCGGCATGGTGATGGGTTTGCTCTTGCGCGCGTACACCAGCGGCAGGCCCATGTGGCGCGCCGTGCTCAGGGCCGGGGCGATGCCGGAGATTTCGGCGGTCAGCAGCTTGGTCGCGCCCACGCCGGCGAACAGCCGCGCCAGTTCCAGGCCGCACTCATCCATCAGCGCCGGGTCAACCTGATGATTGATGAAGCCATCGACTTTGAGGATGCCGTTGCCGAGGTTTTTGCCGTCGCGCAGGATGCGGTCTTTGAGACGTTGCATGGTCTTTTTCCCAAAGTGAGTCTGCCGGGATTGTAGCCCGAAATCCCCCGGCCACGAATGACCCAAATCGGCACAAAATTGGCGGGGCTGTTTCGTGAACCGCGCCCATGGATTGTCAGGCAGCCGTCAATGGCATCCGTCGGCGGCCCGGCTATAATCGCGCTCACCCCCAACCAGCGCGGAGCATGCATGGATTTAGCGACCTCTCCCTCCCCAACGCCGGAGGCCTGGCACAGCCAACCCGTGGAATCAGTGCTGCATCAACTCGCGACTCATCGCGAGAACGGCCTGAGCACCGCCGAGGCGCAGCAACGCCTCGGCCGGTACGGGCCCAATGAGCTGCGCGAAAAACCGCCGACGCCGTTTTGGAGATTGATCGTCGGCCAGCTCAACAATTTCGTCGTCATCCTCCTCATCGTCGCCAGCGCCATCTCCTTCGCCCTCGGCGATGAGATCGAAGCGGCTGCCATCATCGCGATTGTGATCCTCAACGCCGTCATCGGCGTCATCCAGGAGTCGCGCGCCGAGGCCTCGCTGGCGGCGCTCAAAAAGCTGGCCGCGCCCGAGGCCCGCGTCATCCGCGACGGCTCGCGCATCAACCTGCCGGCGCGCGAGCTGGTGCCCGGCGACGTGGTGCTGCTCGAGGCCGGCAACTTCATCCCCGCCGACGTGCGCCTGATCGAGAGTGTGAACCTCCGCATCGAGGAGGCCGCGCTCACCGGAGAATCGGTGCCGGTGGAGAAACGCGCCGCGCTGGTGCTCGAACGCGAAATCCCGCTCGGCGACCGGAAGAACACGGCCTTCATGGGCACCGTCGTCTCCTACGGGCGCGGCCTCGGCGTCGTCGTCGCCACCGCCCTCAACACGCAGATCGGGCTGATCGCGCAGATGCTGTCGGCGGTGGAGACGGAGGAGACCCCGCTGCAGAAACGGCTCGACGAGCTGGGCCGCGGTCTGAGCATCGCTGCGCTGGTCGTGGTGGCGATTGTGTTCGTGACGGCGCTCTTCAACCAGACCGACCTTTCGCTGTTGACGAGCCGCGGCCCGCTCGACTACCTCGGCGCGTTCTCGGCTCAGATCACCGAAGTCTTCATCATCGCCGTCAGCCTGGCCATCGCCGCCGTGCCCGAGGGACTGCCCGCCGTCGTCACCATCACGCTGGCGCTGGGGATGCGGGAGATGGTGAAGCGGCACGCCCTCATCCGCCGTCTGGCCTCGGTGGAGACGCTCGGCTCGGCGTCCGTCATCTGCTCCGATAAGACCGGCACGCTGACACAGAACGCGATGACGGCCACGCGGCTGTGGTGCGACGGCGAGACGTTCGAGATCACCGGCGACGGCTACAACCCGGAGGGCCGCTTCCTGCATCAGGGCGATCACCTCGATATGACCACGCACCCGGCGGTGACGACGGTGTTGTGGGCGGGCCTGCTCGCCAACGATGCGTTGCTCGAAGAGTCCGGCAGCGAGGAAGGCCGCACAACGTATCGAATGGTTGGCGATCCGACCGAGGGCGCGCTGATCGTGGCCGCCGCCAAGGCCGGCATCTGGCGCCGCGCGATGGAGGCCGCCTTCCCACGCGTGGCCGAGAATCCTTTTGACTCGGCGCGCAAGACCATGAGCACGCTCCATGCGGTGAAGGAGGCCCTGCCGCAGTACAGCCCGTTCAATCGTGGACACAACCCGCCGTATGTGCTGTGCGTGAAGGGCGCGCCGGATGTGGTGCTGGCGGCCTGCACTCATTACCAGCGGCTGGACGACGAGCCGGCCGCGCTCTCCGATGAAATCCGCAATCGCATCGCCGAGGCCAATGGCACGTTTGCCAACGATGCGTTGCGCGTGCTGGCGGTCGCGTATCGCCCTTACGACGTGCGCCCCGAGCCGATGACGGCCGAGACGACCGAGCGCGGCCTGGTGTTCATCGGATTGATCGGGATGATTGACCCGGCCCGACCCGAGGTCCGGCCCGCCATCCAGCACGCGCGCGAGGCCGGCATCCGCACGGTGATGATCACCGGCGACTATCCCGACACGGCCAAAGCCATCGCGCAGACCATCGGCCTGCTCCGGCCCGGCGGCCGGGTGATGCCCGGCCGGGCGCTTGACAAACTCAGCGGCGACGAACTGGTGTCGGTGGTGCAGCAGACCGACGTGTTCGCCCGCGTCAGCCCGCAGCACAAAGTGATGATTGTGGACGCGCTGCGCAAGACCGGCGCCGTGGCGGCGATGACGGGCGACGGCGTCAACGATGCGCCGGCGCTCAAACGCGCCGACATCGGCGTGGCCATGGGCATCACCGGCACCGACGTGGCCAAGGAGTCGGCCGACATGGTGCTGACCGACGACAACTATGCCAGCATCGTGGCGGCGGTGGAGCAGGGCCGCATCATCTACAGCAACATCCGCAAGTTCGTCTTCTTCCTGCTGTCGTCGAACGTGGCCGAGATCGTCATCATCTTCCTGGCCACGCTGGTCGGGTTGCCCGTGCCGCTCACGGCCATTCAGTTGCTGTGGCTCAACCTCATCACCGACGGCGCGCCGGCGTTGGCGCTGGCGATGGAGAAAGGCGACCCGGATGTGATGAAGCGCCCGCCGCGCCCGAAGGATGAGCCCATCGTCAACGGGCCGATGCGGCTGGGCATCGGCGTGCAGACTCTGGCGCAGACCGGCGCGACGCTGACGGCGCTTGTGGCCGGGCTGTATCTTTCGCTGGCGGCGCTGGGGCTGACCGGCGCGGACGCCAACCCGCTGCTGGCCGTGCTGCAGTTCGAATGGCAGGGCCTGGGTGAGGCGATCACCCGCGAGGTGGTGCGCGTCGGCGAGACGATGGCCTTCGTCACCCTCTCGCTGTGCGAGTTGTTCCGCGCCTTCACCGTGCGCTCGGAGCGGGCGTCGCTCTTCAGCATCGGCGTGACCTCGAACCGGTACATGCTCTACGCCGTCGGCCTGTCGCTCACGCTGCTGCTGCTCGTCGTCAACGTGCCATTTCTCCAGCCCATCTTCACCACTCACTGGCTGACGCCGCTGCAATGGGCCATCGTCGTCGGACTGGCCCTCATTCCGGCGGTGTGTGAGGAGATCACCAAGTGGTTTTTGCGACGGAGAGAGTGAGACCGCGGACGGCAGACCACCGACCGCCGTCGTCGGCTGTCTGCGTCGTCATCCATGTCCAGCCAAATTGAAGTTGAGTTGACGCGCGCCGTGCAGGCTCAACTGGAGGGCAACCCCGGCAAAGCCCGCGTGTGCGCGCGCCGGGCCGCGGGCTGGGCGACCCGCGCGTATTACCAACGCGTTGATGGGCCGCATTGGGGCGGGGATGCGCTGGCGCAACTGAAGCGATTGCAAAATGATGCCGCTGTGCCGGAGCCGGTGCGCGCGGCAGCGGCGCGGCTGACGACGAAGGTGAATTTCGATCACACGCTGCCGTTCGAGGCAGATGCGGTGGAGGATGCGCGGGGGATTATTGAGTTTGCGAGGTCGCAGGCTGGCGCAACTGCTCGAACGTCACCCGCCCGCTGACGAGGCCCGCCAGCGCGCCGGTCAGCCCGCGGATGAGGGCATCCACCCACGGCATGAGCGCAACGGCGACATCGTACGGAAAGCCATTTGTGAGCGCCTCTTTGATGCCTTTCGATGGATCGTCGCCAAATAGATTGTAGATGCCCAAGCCCAAAAATGCCGCGAGCGCCCACCCAATCGCCCAGCCCACTGCGATGAGGGTCGCGCGCTGCACATCCACCCTGCGCGCTCGATACAACACCGCGCCCATCGCAATGCCGCTCAACGTCCCGAGGATCGCCCGTTCCCAGGC
>CAZSNP010000060.1:11382-21395 GCA_964608265.1 uncultured Anaerolineales bacterium
GCGGTTTGGGGTTGCGCGCGATGATGAACTCGCCTTCCTGGTTATACGACCACTTGCGCGGGGTCTGCTTCGGCGTTTGCTTGACGACGTGGCTATAAATGTAGTCGTATAACTCCTCGAGGGTGATGTCGCCGTCGCCATCGGCGTCCGCCGCGCCGCTGCGCAAGCCCTCGATCATGTGATGGGTGAAGACCGAATTCTCCGCCGAGCCGATCACGGCCTCCCCTTCCCACGCGTACTGCGTGGCGTCGGTGGCAGTGAGCACCGCGCGCCCGTAACCCACGCCCTCGAACGTCGTTTCGGTGATGGCTTTAGCGCCGGTGGCCGAACGCGCGCCGCGCGCAAACGCGCCGCTGTGGCAGCAATCGAGGATGAGCACCTGCCGGCGCGAGCGGCTCGAATCCATCCCATCGGTGATGAAGGCGGCGGGGATGGCGGTGGCCTGCGGCAGATCGCGCTGGGTGTCTTTGGCGGCCAGATACAGGCGGCCTTTGTCGTCGAGCACGCCGTGGCCGGAGAAGTACAACAGCAACAACTCATCGGGCTTGCCCTGCGCGAAGAAGCCGGCGATGGCGCGGCGGGTGATCGCCTCCGACTCATCGATCACGGTGCGCACCGACTCGAACTGGCCGATGGCGCCGTCGCGCAGCAACTCCGCCAGCCCGCGCACATCGGCCCCCGGCGTTTTGAGTTTGGCCAGCGTTGGGTCTTCGTAATGACTGTTGCCGATGATGAGGGCGTGTTTGCCGGGCATGGACTTCAACCGCCGGAGACGTTGGTGGTGGTTTGATCACGCCCAACGACGTTGCCGCCGATGGTGATGTTGCCCTGCGCGGTGATGTTGACGGTGCTCTGCACGGTGGCCTTGATCTCGGCCAGCAGCTTCTGCGGATCGGTCGTCGCCGGGTCGTACTCGAACTCGATCTGCCGGTCGCCGTCTTTGTAGGCGAACCTGGCGAAGCGCGCCGGCATGCGCGGCATCGCGGCCAGCACCAGCGCGGAGAGCACGGCCAATTGCTCAGGCGGGATGTTGCTGAGGGTGGCCGCGCGGCTCGGGTCGAAGCTCGTCCACTGGCCGAGCACACCGACCAGCGCGGCGAGCTGCTCCGGTTGCGCGTTCACGCCGAGTTGCCCGGGCGTGGTGCCCCCGGCGGATTTGGTGCCTTCGGGCGCCGGCCCGTCGCGCACGAGGTCGGCCTCCACCCCCAGCTCCTCCAAATCGCGGCGCAACCGGCGCGAGTGCTCATCCAACTCCTCGGCGTGCGCCTCGGGGCCAAGACTGAGAGCGAGCTTTAAGGGGACAGGTTTAGCCATGGGGATCCGGTATTGGGATAAACGCGATTGTACTCCCGGTTGCGGGCCGGGCCAATGCTCGACTTCGGATGGGGCAGGGCGTGTGCAAAGTCCAATCTACGCCGTCATTTCGCCCTCACCCTTACCCTCTCCCGCTGGGAGAGGGAATGGGCCGTGTCATCGGAGGGCTGCTCCAAAGCGTCAGCACCGACTCCCCTTCTCCCAGCGGGAGAAGGGGCTGGGGGATGAGGGCGAACGACGCGACTGTGCACACACCCTGTCGGATGGGGCAGGGCGTGTGCAAAGTCCAATCTACGCCGTCATTTCGCCCTCACCCTTACCCTCTCCCGCTGGGAGAGGGAATGGGCCGTGTCATCGGAGGGCTGCTCCAAAGCGTCAGCACCGACTCCCCTTCTCCCAGCGGGAGAAGGGGCTGGGGGATGAGGGCGAACGACGCGACTGTGCACACACCCTATCGGATGGGGTGCGTGGCGCGGCGGGTCGCCCGCAGGCTCTCAACTCGCACCGATTCCCAACCCGAGCTGTTGTATCATGCGCCCCGCAGCCAGAGTCACGCAGTCTCAATCCCATCGGCTACCCAGGTTGTCAGGAGATCGCCATGCCGCGTCCTGTGACGCTGTTCACCGGCCAGTGGGCCGACCTGAGTTTTGAAACGCTGTGCGCCAAAGCCAGGGCGTTTGGCTACGATGGCGTCGAGATCGCCTGCTGGGGCGACCACTTCGAAGTGGACAAGGCGTTGAGTGACGATGCCTACATTCGTTCGCGACACGATGTCCTGGCCAGGCACGGCCTGCGCGTGTTTGCCATCAGCAATCATCTGGTCGGGCAGGCGGTGTGCGACGCCATCGACGAGCGCCATAAAGGCATTTTGCCCTCGCGCGTGTGGGGTGATGGTCGCCCCGACGGGGTGCGGCGGCGCGCCGCGGCCGAGATGCAGAACACCGCGCGGGCCGCGGCCAAACTCGGCGTAAACGTTGTGCCCGGCTTCACCGGTTCCTCGATCTGGCCGTATCTGTATTCGTTCCCGCCCAACCCGCCCGACCTCGTAGAGCGCGGCTATCGTTTCTTTGCCGAGATGTGGAACCCCATCCTCGATGTGTTCGATGAGGCCGGGGTCAGGTTTGCGCTCGAGGCGCATCCGACCGAAATCGCTTTCGACATCGCCAGCGCCGAGGCGGCGGTACACGCGCTGGGTGGACGCCGAGCTTTTGGCTTCAACTACGACCCCAGCCACTTCGCCTATCAGAACGTTGACTACGTCGCGTTCATCCGCCGCTTCGCCGACCGGATCTATCACGTCCACATGAAGGATGTATATTCATCGCCGCGCCCGACCGAGGGGGGCGTGTTCGGCGGGCACCTCAGCTTCGGCGACCCGCGACGCGCCTGGGATTTCCGCTCGCTCGGGCGCGGCTCGGTGGATTTCGAGGCCATCATCCGCGCGCTCAACGACATCGGCTACGGCGGCCCGCTCTCGGTGGAGTGGGAGGATGGCCGGATGGATCGCGAGCATGGCGCGGCGGAAGCCTGTGCTTTTGTGCGCCGGCTCGACTTCCCGCCATCGCGGATAGCGTTTGATGCGGCATTCGAATCGAAGGGCCACGAATAACCAATAACCAGTCGCCAGTTACTGGCAACTGGTTTTCAAGGAGACTCACATGGCTGAAACAGGCTTCACCTCAATGGCAGGCGCGAAGGCTGCGGGCAATGCGCCGGAAGTCGGCATCGGCCTGCTGGGTTATGCCTTCATGGGCAAGGCGCACTCCAACGCCTTCAGGAAATTGCCGTATATGCTCTATCCACCGGTCGCCATCCCCAAACTCATCGCCATCGCGGGCCGCAACGAAGAGGCGGTGGCTGAGGCCGCGCGGCGCTACGGATACGAGCGCTATTACACCGATTGGCGGCAAATGCTCAAGGATGATCGCATCCAGTTGTTCGACAACGGCGGGCCGAACGATGCCCACGCCGAGCCGTGCCTCGTCGCCGCGCAGGCGGGCAAGCACATCCTGTGCGAAAAGCCGCTGGCCCGCAGCGCCGCCGAAGCCGCGACCATGCTCGAGGCGGCGACTCGGGCCGGGGTCAAGCACGCGGTGGCCTTCAATTATCGTTTCGTCCCCGCCATCCGCCAGGCGCGCGAGCTGATCGAGTCGGGCCAGCTCGGGCAGATCTATCACTTCCGCGCGGTTTATCTGCAGGAGTGGATCATGCCCCACTACGGGGCCGGGCACATGTGGCGGCTGGATAAGCGCCAGGCGGGCAGCGGCGCGCTGGGCGACCTCGGCGCGCACATCATTGACCTGGCGCGCTTCCTCGTCGGCGAGCCGCGCCGGGTGAGCGCGACCACCCAGACGTTCATCAAAGAGCGCCCCGGCCCCGATGGCGCGATGAAGGCGGTGGATGTGGACGACGCCTTCGCCGCGACGGTGGAGTTTCACACCGGGGCGCTCGGCACGCTCGAAGCGACGCGCTACGCCGCCGGGCGCAAGAACTTCAACTGCTTCGAGATCAACGCCGAGAAGGGATCGCTGCGTTTCAACCTCGAGCGGATGAACGAGCTGGAGGTCTTCTGGGTGGGCGAGTCACCCAGGGAGACGCAGGGCTTTCACAACGTCCTGATCAGCGAGGGCCATCATCCATTCTGGAAGCATTGGTGGCCGCACGGGCACATCATCGGCTGGGAGCACACCTTCGTGCACGAAATCAACCATCTGCTCGAGGCCATCGTGCACAACACCGACGTCGCCCCGTACGGCGCAACCTTCGATGATGGTTACAAGAACGCCGTGATCTGCGACGCCATCCTCGCCTCCGCCGAGAGTGGCCGCCGGATGGACATCAATTACTGACTGGGGCGAGGTGGGACGGCGCAGAGGCTGGCTTGAGCCTGCGCTGCCCTGAACCAACGGGCCTTCGGGAAAGTGCACCCAGCGCCCATCGGCTGCGCTCAGGATGCCCGGCGTGGCATTCCAACACCTCCGCGGCGTCCCTGCCTTATCCGAGATCAAATCCATAACTGTACGTTTCTATCGGATTACATTCCCCTTCGACTGCCACGGCGCCGACGTAACCCGGAGCGGGTTCCAGATGGATGAGCGACCACGGCGCATCGGTCGGGGTGCGGATTTCGATAAAGCGCGCTTCTTCGTCAGGACGGAGGCTGACATCAAAGGAATCAAGCGGGTGGGCCAGGCCGGTGCCCAGGGCTTTGATAAACGCCTCTTTGCGCGTCCAACAGCGATAAAAGCCCAGCGGTTTGTCCGCGTCGGCCAGCGTGAAAAACATCGTCTGCTCCCTGATCGAGAAGAATCGCCGTGCCAGCGCCTCCATATCCGGGAGGGCCCGGACGAACTCAATATCCACGCCCACCGCCCGGCGCAGGGTGACGGCACAGAGTGCCCACGCCTCGGAGTGCGACAGGCTAAACGCCAGCCCCGTTTCAGAAATCAGGCTCGGTTTGCCATAGGGGCTGAAGCTAAACTGAAGCTCTGAGGCCGTTTGCTGAGTGTACTGCGCGAGGATATGGCGCAGGGCTGCGTGGGCGGCGATGAAGCGGTCGTGAAGTTGTGGGGTGCGGAAGCGCTGAGCACGGGCCTTTTCTGCCTCTGAAAGCACCGATCGCAACTGAATAAGGTGAGCACTCTCCGCGCTCAACGAGATGCGCCAAACATGCACACTCTTGGGGGCAATGCTGGATGGGTTTTGGTGAGTGGGGGAGGTTGTCACATCTAGCTTGCCCTCATCATCAGTCGCCCACGTGGGATGGGCTTTACTGCACGGGCTGAGTTGGACACTCAATCAATCGTGGGTCGTGTCGTTGCGCCGAGCTTGCCTGGCGATCTGCGCTGCCCCAATTGCCGGAACGGCGCTTTGGGCTGGATATCGAGCAGACCGATCCGGCCTGTTTATGGAAGGGGCTAGCGCGCCCCGTGCGCAAAAGGAGACACGGGCCGTAAAGCGCAAAGCTACAGGGTGAATCACCGAAAAAGGGTTTGGCACGGTTCGAGGGTCAACCTTGAACCAAAACCAGGCTGGTGGGCAATATAGGGCTTGAGCCTGTGGCCTCACGGATGGCGGATTTCGCGAACCGTGAGCTTACCGGGCCTTACAATCCATGAGGGCAACGGTTGCCCGTCCTCTGGTTGTTCAAGTTCATTTCCCCGGCGACCCTCAATACCGGGCACGGAAAACAGCGTAGCACAGAAGCGCACAACTGCCTACAGGCAAAAGGATCACCAGTTGTAGGGTGCATTCCAGATTATTGGCCGCTCCTTCGACTGCGGCCCGCAAAAGCGGCTGGCCTCCGCTCAGGATGCGGCCCCGCCAAAATGTAGAAATGCACCCCCAGTTGTATTGGGAGTTGACAACGCCACATTTCTCATTAAGCTCTGTGTACGCAGCTTCACCGGTATCCTAGCTGGGGGATGTCATCGAAGTGCTTCTCTTCTCCGTAACCAGCGGGCTTTGGCTCGTAGCCTCAGGGTCCAATCGGCGATAACGCTGGCCGTTGACGACGGTTGAGCGAGCGGGAGTACGACAAGGAGACTGGTCGTGGATTACGCCTTTGCGCCGAACGCGGATGCCTACATCGGCCGGGTACGGGCCATGTTTCAGCGCCGCGCCAACACCACGCTCATTCATCAGCGCCGCATCACCACCGTTCGCCAGTTCATCAGCCACCTCGACACCACCGGCAGCATCACCAAACCCATCGGCGACATCCTGCTCGGCGCGCACGCGAACAGCGAAGGCCACATCTTCGTCGACATGTTCCCGGGCCAGTCCGGCTCGACAAAATACGAGACGCTGGAACAGACCCTCACGAGCACCGCCCGCTCCGTCCGCATCCCCGATACCGTCATCGGCTACACCACCGGCGACCCGCTGACCCACTTCGTGCACTTCAAGGGCTGCAACATCGGCAAGGTCCCGCGCTATCTGACCAAGTTCAAAGAGGCCCTCGGCGATCACGTCAACGTCACCGCGCCCAAACACTTTCATGGGTCAACGCCGGTCGAGGATGTCGGCTATTTCGAATACATGGCCTACGAGTTCGAGATTTTTCAAAAGGACGCTTTCGCCGACCGCGCGGCCGCCGTCACCGCTTTCGAGAACGCCGGCTTCAAACGGGTTGACGGCAGCGCGATGCCGCAGGCCGATTGGGCCAACCTGATCCCGGCGCGCATTGATCGCACGACGGAGACGCAAATCGCCTCGACTCTCGGAGTGGCTATCGGCGGGACGCGGACTATTCTGACGCCGCGCCAGTTCCGCTTGAGAAACGTCGCCTCGATCAGCCGGACGATCCAGTACGCGGATGCGGGATCGGTGCCCAGCTCCGACGCCGACCGGAGGCAGGAATTGGAGCGGGTGTTGCGCGACGATCCGCGCAACGCCGCCGGACACGCCTTCCCGTGGTACGAGCGGCTCGGCTACACCTCGTTCGCCAGTTTCTTCGCCGGGTATACGTGGACGTTCCGCCGCAATCGCAACAAACTGGTATGCAGCGGCGTCCGCCACGAGTACACCGTCGTCGTGCCCATCACCGATGTAGCCACCGGCCACCTCATCTTCAACTTCTACCCCAACGCCGGCTCGGGACACGCGGCGGTGACGACCGGGCTGCAAACGACCGACGCAAAATTCTTCGCCAGCACTTGAACGATCATGGCTGACCGCGACCCGCTGAACGTCCTCGCCGAAGAGCTGGCCCTCGCGCTGCAACCGCTCAGCGCCGCGTTCAGCTCGCCCGATGCGCTGCGCGATTTCCTGCAGGAGCTGGGCTGGGATTTCAGCGCTGCGCCGTCACCCCTCGATAGCCTGCGCGCGCCGGTGGAGCAGGTGCTGCAACTGGCCAGCAGCGTCGAGAGTGTCGAAGCCGCCGACATCGGCCGGCTGCTCAACGGCATCCGTGCCGCCTTCAACGCCATCTCCGACCTGTCCTCCGCCGGCGGCCTCGCCAACGATTTCAAAAACGAGTTCCCGCGCCAACTGGTGGATTATCTCCTCGTCGAGTATCTGCTCCGCAACCAGCCGCGCTGGGGGAATCTGCTGCTGGCGCTCGGCGTGGTGCGGCTGGAGCGCGTGGCGGCGGCCCCCCCGCGGCCGGCCTACCTGCGCCGCATCTTCGCCTTCGAGGACTTCGGCGCGTTCTTCAACAACCCGCTGGTCTTTTTCGAGAACGCCTATCACTGGGGCGGGAGCGACTTTCGCGGCGAGCTGCTCATCGAGAGCCTGGCCGGGCTGTTCGCCGCGTGGGGGCTGGAGGTGCGCCAGCAATCCCTCGACGCGCAGACCCTCGCCGTGCTCAACGCCGGCGCGCTGCAACCGAACGACGCCTTCGACTCCTCGCTCCGCTTCATCATCATCGAGGACGACAACGACCCGGTGGATTTCGAGGCCGGGGTCGGGCTGTTCCTCCTGCCGGAAACGGCATCCGCCAAGCCCGGCTTCGCGCTGCTCCCGTTCGCCTCGGCCGGTCTGGTCGAGGAGTTCGCCCTCACCGATCAACTCACGCTGCTCTTCGACGGAGAGATGGATTTGACCGGCGGCCTCGGCGTGCTCGTGCGGCCGGATCGCGACATCGAGTTTCTGCTCGGCTTCGCGAGCGGCACGCCGTCGGCGGCCTCGGGCAACCTCGTCATCCGGCTGCGGCTCGCCAACTCCGAGGCGCCCTTCGTCCTCATCGGCGACCCGCAGGCCAGCCGCTTTCAGGTGGCCGGGGTCTCCACCAGCGCAGGCACACGCTTCCACTCCAACGGCAAGTTCGAGGTCTTCGCCGAGTTCGCACTCGAAGAAGGCAAGATCATCATCAAGCCCGGGCCGGATGAGCAGGATGGCTTCCTCGCCAAACTGCTGCCCGGTGAGGGACTTCAGATCGGGGCGGATCTGTCCATCGGTTTCTCCACCACGCAGGGCGTGTACTTCGGCGGCAGCGGCGGGCTGGAGATCAACCTGCCGGCCCACATCCAGCTCGGGCCGATTGAGATCATGTCCGCGCTGGTCGCGGTGAAGTTCAAGAACGGCGGCATCCCGGTGGAGCTGGCCGCGACGATCAAGGGCGACCTGTCGGTGCTCAAGGCCGTGGTCGAGAATGTGGGGCTGACGGCGACCTTCAGCTTCCCGCCGGATCGCAAGGGCAACCTCGGCCCGGTCAATCTCGCGCTCGGCTTCCGCCCGCCCAACGGGGTGGGCCTGACCGTGGACGCCGGCGTGGTGAAGGGCGGCGGCTACCTGTACTTCGACTTCGATAAGGGCGAATACGCCGGCGCGCTCGAACTGACCATCGCCAATTTCCTCTCACTCAAAGCCATCGGCCTCATCAACACCAGGCTGCCGGGCGGGCAGCCGGGCTTCTCGCTGCTCATGATTATCACCGCCGAGTTCAGCCCCGGCTTTCAACTGGGCTATGGCTTTGTCCTCATCGGCGTCGGCGGGCTGCTCGGCCTCAACCGCACGATGCTGCTCGAGCCGCTGGCCGAGCGGGTGCGCACCGGCGCGGTCAACAGCATCCTCTTCCCCACCGACGTGGTGGCGAATGCGCCCAAGATCCTCAGCGACCTGCGCGCCATCTTCCCGCCGCAGGAGGGCATCTTCCTCATCGGGCCGATGGCCAAAATCGGCTGGGGCACGCCGACGCTGATCAGCCTCGCGCTCGGCGTCATCATCGAGATACCGGGCAACGTCGTCATCCTCGGCCGCTTGCGCGCCGCGCTGCCCACCGAGGAGACGGCGGTGCTGGTGCTGCAGGTCACCTTCATCGGCGCGCTCGAATTCGACAAGCGCCGCATCTGGTTCTTCGCCACGCTGTACGAGTCGCGCGTGCTCTTCATCACGCTCGAGGGCGAGATGGGGCTGCTGATGGATTTCAGCGACAACCCCAACTTCGTGCTCTCGGTCGGCGGCTTCCACCCGCGCTTCACCGCGCCGCCGCTCCCGTTCCCCTCGCCGGCCCGCCTCTCGCTGTCCATCATCAACGAAAGCTGGGCGCGCGTGCGGGCCGAGCTCTATTTCGCCATCACCTCCAACTCGGTGCAATTGGGCTGCCGCGCCGAGGCCTTCTTCGGCTTCGACGCCTTCAGCGTGGAGGGCTACTTCAGCTTCGATGCGCTGCTGCGCTTCTCGCCTTTCTATTTCATCGTCGAGATCTCGACCGGCTTCTCGGTGAAGGTCTTCGGGGTGGGGGTGTGGGGCGTGCACCTGCGCGGCTCGTTCGAGGGGCCGACGCCGTATCGCGTGCGCGGCTCGGCGAAGATCGAGATCCTGTTCTTCTCCTTCTCGGTGGATGTGGACGTGACCTTCGGCGAGACGCGCTCCGATCTGCTGCCGCCGATTGAAGTGATGCCGAAGATGCGCGCCGAGTTCGAGAAGCTGGAAAGCTGGCGCGCGACGCTGCCGCCCTCGGGCCAATTGTTCGTCAGCCTGCGGCAGATTGACGCCGGGACGGCGCTGGTGCTGCACCCGGTCGGCACGCTGCAGATCAGCCAGCGCTTCGCGCCGCTCAACCTCCCGCTGGATAAGATCGGCAATCAAAAACCTTCGGATGTGAAGAAGGTGACGGTGGCAGCCCAGACGGCGGCGCTGGCGGTGAAGGGGGCGACGCGCGAGAAGTTCGCCGCCGCGCAGTACCGCGAGATGGACGACGCGGCCAAGCTCTCGGCCCCGGCCTACGAGCCGCTGGAGAGCGGGGTGGAGTTGGG
>CAZSNP010000060.1:21495-31883 GCA_964608265.1 uncultured Anaerolineales bacterium
CGGCGACGTTCGGCAGCTTCGCCGAGGCGCAGGCCTTCATGGCCGAGTCGGTGGCGCGCGACCCGGCGCTGGCCGATTCGATCCACGTCATCCCACAGGCTGAGGTGAATCAGGTCGCATGACCACGCAACCCATCGCCGCATACTCGTTTCTGCCGTGGGCGCGCCAGGGCCTGGGCGTCTTCATCCGCGAGGGCGACCAGGATACGAGCGTGAAGGTTCGCGGCTCGGTGGATGTCAGCCTGCAGATCACGGGCGAGAAGATCAGCGGGGACAAGCTCACCGAGACGGTGCCGCGCGCGGTGCAACTGTACGGGCCCGGCGACATCGTCGGTATCGAATCGAAAGCGATTGTGCGCACGGAGCCGCGCCACTGGATCACGAACTTCGAAACCAACTACATGCCCTTCGTCGAATTCTACGACGAGGACTTCCCGTGGCGTTACACCCCGGCCAGGCCCACGCCCGATGGCAAGCGGCTGCGCCCATGGCTGGCGCTGGTCGTGCTTGCGGAGGGCGAGTTTGAGGAGCCGAAGAACGTGGCTGGGAAGCCGCTGCCTTTCATCGAGGTCGCGGACGCCGCGCAGAAGTTCCCGCCCTTCGATCAGTTGTGGGCGTGGGCGCACGTGCACGTCAACGGCGGGCTGGGCGTTGACCCGAACGACACGGCGGCCATCGCGGCGCGGCTGGGGCAGGTGGTGGCCGCGGATCGCGATCAGGCGTACTCGCGGCTGCTCAGCCCGCGCCTCCTCAGCGCGAACACGGGCTATCACGCCTTCGTGATGCCGAGTTTTGAATCGGGCCGGCTGGCCGGGCTGGGCCTCGACCCGGAGGGCGCGCCGTTCGCCACGCACAGCGCGTGGTTGTCACCGCCGTATGCCGGACAGGCCGAACCGGCGTTGTTCCCGTACTATCACCGCTGGTATTTCCGCACCGGTTCGGTGGGGGATTTCGAATATCTCGTGCGACTCCTCCAGCCGCGCACCGTAGATCCGCGCGTGGGCCGCCGCGATATGGATGTGCAGCGGCCCGGCGCGAACCTGCCCGGCATCCCCGAACTGGGCGGCATCCTGCGATTGGGCGGCGCGCTGCGCGCCCCGCTCGAGACGCTTTCCGACGACGACCTCGCGGAATACAATCGTTTCGAGCAATGGGGCAAGCCGTATCCCCATGCCTTTCAGACCGCGCTCGCCGCGCTGATCAATCTGGCCGACGACTACGCCACGCAGGCCGCCGAGCAAGCGAATGCGAACAGCGGCCTCGGCCCCGAGGTTGAAGCCGATGAAGACCCGCTCATCGTCCCGCCGATCTACGGGCGCTGGCACGCGGAGGTGAAGCGATTGGCTGCGGCAGACGGCGACCCGGAAAAAGAGAAGTGGGTGCCGGAGCTAAACCTCGACCCGCGCCACCGTACGGCGGCGGGCTTCGGCACGCAGGTGGTGCAGACCAATCAGGAGCAATACATGGAGGCGGCCTGGGGGCAGGTGGGCCGCGTGCTCGAAGCGAATCAAAAAATCCGTTACGCGCAGATGGCGAAGCTGGCCAGCAGCGTGTGGCATGCGCGCGAACTGGCCGCGCTCCAGCAACGAGCGCCCGAACACTTCCTCACCGTGGCCGCGCCCGTGCAGCGCCGCGTGCTGGCCGAAGGACTGACGGTGCATCATCGCGTGCGGACGAGCACGCTGCCCACGGTCGCGCTCTCGAAGACGATGCGGCAGGCGCTGCGGCCGCGCGGGCGTGTGGCGCGACGGGTGGGGTTTGATGCGGGTCGCACACCGGGCAACCTGCTGGCGCGGATGAACGCGAGTGAAGTTTCTGCCGCCCCGCCGAAGGTCGTCGCGCCCAACCTGCCCACGGGCGAGAAAGTGGCCGACGACCTCTTCCCGCGTGACCTGCCGCGCGAGTGGGTCGAGTGGCTCGAGCGTTACCCGTGGCTGCGCTTTGCGCCGTTCGCCCTGGCGGCGCTCATCACGTTGCTGCTGTGTGTGGTCCCGCTGTTGGGATTGATCGCTGGCCTCGTGCTGCTCGGCGCGGCGGCCTGGGCTTACCAGCGGCTCGACGACATCCTGCGCCGTGCGCGCGCCGCCCGCGCCCTCAATCCCGAAACGCGCACACCGGCCGGCGTGGATGATCTGCCGCGCAGCCCGGATTTCAAAATCGATGTGCCCGGAACCGGCGCGCGGCCAACGCCCGGCGCAAGCGACAGCGCGGAGGCGGCCCGTTTCAAAGAGTCGCTGCGCAATGCGTACCGGGTGGACGAGGCGGAACGAACGATCCCACGAGTGGTTCGCGAACCGCTGAATCTCGGCACACTGGCGACGGCAACACTCGACGCGCTTCTGCCGGCGCGCACCATCCCGGCGCGCGTGCTCGGCACGCTCATCATTCCATCGCGGCTGCGCGATCAACTCACCGATCCGTTCGGCGAGGTGATGGCGTATCCCGAAATTGACCTGCCGATGTACGAGCCGCTCAAAGCCATCTCCAGCGAGTTGTTCCTGCCCAACGTGCAGCTCATCGAGAACAACTCCATCACGCTGCTCGAGACCAATCAAAAGTTCATCGAGTCGTACATGGTCGGGCTGAACCACGAGTTCGCGCGCGAACTATTGTGGCGCGAGTATCCCACCGACCAGCGCGGCAGCTACTTCCGCCAGTTCTGGGATGTGAGCGACTACCTGGCCGACCCGACCGCCGACCCTCAAGCAACGCGCGAACGCTTGCGCGACATCCCCGAACTGCACCGCTGGCCGGGGGACACCGGCCTCGGCGCGCACGACCACCGCGAGGCGCAGGGCGACAAGGAAGATGAACTGGTGCTCGTCATCCGCGGCGAGTTGCTCAAGAAATATCCGACCGCCGTGATCTACGCGCACCGCGCGGCGTGGGAGCGAAAGTCAGATAACACCATCGACAAGGGCAAGCCGCGCAAACTGGCGCCGCTTACCCCGCAGCAGGAGGCCAGGCCGCCGCGCGACATCGTGAAGACGCCGCTGTACGAGGCCAAGATTGATCCCGACATCTACCTCTTCGGCTTTGACCTGACGGCGGAAGTGGCGCGCGGCGGGCGGATGGTGGATGGCGAAGAAGACCCGGGCTGGTTCTTCGTCATCAAGGAGCGGCCGGGCGAGCCGCGCTTCGGCCTCGACCTGCCGAAAGAGGCGCCGCAAACGGTTGTGAACACGTGGAACGAGCTGGCGTGGACGGATGTGTTGAACGCGCCCGCGCCGGGCAAGTTTCTGCGCATCGGCGAGAAAGCGGTGACGCTGACCGACCCCGGCCCCGGCGACTCACAGGAGCAGTACAGCGAAGATCGCCATTTTCGCTGGCGCGCCGACACGCACGCCGCCGAGCTGGCGTACATCCTTTATCAAGTGCCGGTGCTCATGGCCGTGCACGCGGCGGAGATGTTGAAGCAAGCTGGGTGACGATTTGAGTGGGTTTCCGCTCTTGGAGTCTCTGTCAACGAATAACGAGACGAAAAAACGAATTTGGTGCGCCCCATTCGTTTGTTAGTTCGACATTCGTTGACAGGTAGCTGCGGAGTTTCTCTTTTGCACAAAGGAGTTGCGCAGTTGAAATGTAGAAATGTCATTCCGAGCCGCGAAGCGGCGAGGAATCTCTAGCTTTGAGCCAGAGACCCCTCGCTCCGCTCGGGGTGACAGCGCGAACTGCGTAACCCGTAACACATTCTCACGGTCCGGCTTATAGAGATCACGCATGTCCGACTTCGAGGAATCCCGAGACGAATTGGCCGCCCAGCGGCGCAAGCTTGAACAGGGACGGCGCGAGTCGCTGCTGGCGCGCGAGGCCGTGCGTCAGGCCGAACAGGCGCTCAAGGATTTCGCGCGCAGCGAGACCCCGGAGCGGGAGGCCGAACGCGCACGTCTCGAGAAGCAGTTGCGCGCTGCGCAGGCGCAGGCCGGGCGGGCGAATGAGTCATTGGCCGGTTTGCTGGCCGGCGAGGCTGAACGACTCAAGGCCTTCGAGTCGTTCACCGACCCGCGCGAGCAGTTGCGCCGCTGGCCCGATGACTCGCCCATCCTGCTCCTCCCCCTGCGGCTGGAGACGCGCTTCAAAACGGATGTGGCCGGGCAGCGCCAACTGTGGGTGCGCGTCTATCCCGATACCTGCCTGATTGATACCTTCGAGCCGGCGCTCACCGAGACGGAAGTGCGGAACGCGCAGACCTTCTGGGCCGCCGTGTGGCGCGCGGGCGGCGACGAGGCGCTCGAACGAGCCGCCTGGCGCGAGCTGGCCGCCTCGCATGGCTCGGGCCGCGCGGGTTGGATCGTCCGACAGTATCTTCCCCTGAATCCGAACGACAAGCCCGCACGCGATTCCGCCGGCGATGTGCTGCTGATCATCGTCGCGCCGGCCTCGCTGCCCGCCGCGGCGGCGACTTACTGGGCTGCGATGTGGCGGGCGAAGGGCGATGCGGCCGCGCAACAAGCGGCGCTCGATGCGTTGGTGCAAGCCGCCGGCGCAGCGCCGGCGCAGGAGATCGCCGACCACTATCGCCCCATTAATTTCGCGGACGAGCCGGCCGCCCCGAGCACGCGCGCGGACGCGCCGGTGACGGTGGCGGTCCTGCAGCTCACAGCGCTCGAAGCGATGCCGACTCGTCGGGCGTCGTGGTCGAGCGCGCCGCGTGTGGAGTTGCTGCCGGAGCGATTCGTGCTCGTGGGCTACCCGCGCACGGGCTCGCCCGTCACCGTGCTGGGCAACCTCATCCGCACGCCGCTGGTCGCCGGGCCGGACCCGAACGCGCCGCCCGCCGAACAACTTCAACCTGTCGGCGATACGCTGCAAATCCCCGAAGCGCTGCGGTGGATGTTCGACTTCGACGCGGCGCTGGCGGCGGGCATGGCCTTTCGCATCAGCCTCACCCCGGAGCAGGCGGCGGGCGGCTTCGAGCGCCTCATCGTGCTCGGGGTGCGGCTGGGCGATTCGGCGGAGGCGGGCCGGGGCAACGTCGAGCGGTTGCTCGAACATCACCTGCACAGCCGCGCCGGGCTGGAGATCCTGCCGCAGGGCACGGCGACCAACAACACCGAACAGGGCGGGGCGGGTTATTCGTTCCGCGACGATGCGGACTCGACCTTCGACGTTTTCTTCCGCGAGCAGCCGCAGTACACGCTCGAAAGCGATCCGCTGTTGCGACGCGATGGCCAGTGGCTGGCGCAGCTCCTCGGGCTGCGGCACGACCTCGTCGGGCGCATCCCCAACGCCGGCGGGCGCGATCAGCTTGAAGCGCGCGCGATGCAGATCGCGCTGTGGCCGGGCACGCTCGGCTACATGCTGCGGTCGCTGCTCGCGCCGGTCTTCGCCGAGGCCGATATCGCCCGCACGCGGAGCTTCTTCACGCGCTATGTCAGCGGGCGCGGGCCGCTCCCGGCGCTGCGCATCGGCGACCAGCCGTACGGCATTTTGCCGACGACTGCTTTTGAGCGCATCAACTGGTTCGCTCACGACAAGCGCAACGCCTTCCTCGCGCAGTTGTATCAGATTCTCAGGCGAGTTGACGATGATTGGAAGCCGCTGGTCGAGGGAATAAGCTACATCGGCAAACAGGGCGGTGATCCGCATCAAATCCTGCTCGACGTGCTCGGGCTGCATCCCACGTCGGTCGAATACTATCCCCTGCAGGCCGAGAGCACGGCGCACAAGTTCTACGAACTGGCCTTCCTCAACTACTCGGTGGCGCTGAATTTCCTCGGGCTGTTCCCGGCCATCCTCCCGCTCACGCTGCTGCGCAACTTCGGCTACACCGGCGATCAGATCCCCGACCTGCTCAACCAGGTCTATCGCGCGCGGCAGACCCCGCTCGATGGGCCGCTCATTGACGACCGCCCGCTTTCGGAGACCGAGCCGATCCGCAAATACGCCGGCGACCGCAACTACATCCAGTGGCTGGTCGAGGCCGCGCGCGCCGGCATCGAGGCGCTGCAACGTGAACAGGGCTTCGATGCCGACAAGAAACCGGCGGCGCTGCTGTATCTGCTGCTGCGCCACGCGCTGCAATTGAGCTTCCGTGAGACGGGATTGAGATTGCAGGCCGAGGCCGGCCTGGAAGTGGATGTCCGTGCGGCGCGCGAGCCGGCCTTCGTGCACGTGCGCGAGGCGCAGGGCAGCGAGAGCGGCTACGATCTGCTCTTCCGCCCCGATGAGCGCGTGACGGGCCGGAGCGATCTGCGCCTCGGCGATTACATCGCCCGCAACCTGCGGCTTGTGAATCCGGATTTGCGCGAGCAGATCGGCGCTCTCGAGCGGCTGGCTGAGGCGCCGACCGCGCGCCTCGAGCGCGTCTTCGCCGAGCATATTGATTGCGCCAGCTACCGGCTGGATGCGTGGAAGACGGGGCTGCTGGCGTGGCAACTCGAGACCATGCGGGGCGACACGCAGCAGCGCGCAACCGCGGGCCTGCACCTCGGCGCGTACGGCTGGCTGGAACCGGTGCGCCCCGAGAACAGGACGCTCACGCCGGTCACGCTGCCCGACGATCTGGCGGAAGAAATCAATCGTCACGACAGAACTCAGCTGGTGCGCGACTCGGCCAACCTCGGCCTCATCCACGCGCCCTCGATCAATCACGCCACCACGGCCGCGGTGCTCCGCAATGGCTACGTCGCGGACGATGGGCGGCTGGCGGTCAACCTCACCTCGCGGCGCGTGCGACTGGCGCTTGAGATTCTGGAGGGGATGCGCAACGGCCAATCGCTCGGCGCGCTGCTCGGCTACCAGTTCGAGCGGCACGTCCACGACCACGGCCCATTGCAGGTGCGCGAGCTGATCTATCACCTGCGCCGCGCCTTCCCGCTCGTCGCCAATCAAATCCAAAAGACTAACACCGAGACCGGCCCGGCGCAGGAATCTATCGCCGCGATGAACGTGGTGGATGGCCGCAAGCTCATCGAACAGATCGAGCGGACGAGTAGCGCGGCCTATCCCTTCGGTGTGGCGACATTGCCGCGCCGCACGGACGCGCTCGAAGACGCGCTGACCGCCGCCGCCGCGCACATCCGCGACATCAACGACGCGGTGGCCGATCTGGTTTTGGCCGAGGGCGTACATCAGGCCGTGCTCGGCAACTACGAGCGCTCGGCGGGCACGCTCGACGCATTCGCGAAAGGCAATTACCCGCCCGAGCCGGAGGTCATCCGCACACCGCGCAGCGGCATCGCGCTGACGTTGCGCGCGGCCATCCACTTCTCGCCCACGCCGTCCAATCCGCTTCCGGCCATCCCGCTCACACCCCTCGCGGCCGCCGAGCCGGCGGTGAATGCGTGGCTCAAGGAGCGGCTGCCCGCGCCGGCCGATGTCGGCTGCAACGTCACCTTCACCGACCGCATAACCGATACGCCACAGACGGTATTCGTCAGCCAGGAGCAGCTGGCCCTGCACCCGATTGATGTGTTGTACCGCGGCGACGCCGAGGCCGGGCAGGCGCTGGGCGATCTGGATGACGCCATTTTGCGCTTCGTGCAAGCCAATCACGCGCCGCGCCATGATCGGGAGATTCGCATCCGCCACACCGAGCGGGTCGCCAACCGGGTGACGTGGTTCGAATTACAGGCGTTGCTGCGCAGTTTGCGGGCGATGGTCGTCGCCGCGCGGCCGCTGCAACCGGCGGATTTGATGCGCGCCAATGACTCGCTGCGCGACGAACAAAGCGCCCTCGCTCTGCCAAAGTCACGGGTCGAAGCTGCGCGCGACGATCTGCGCGATGCGCTGCTCCCCGCGCTCGACGGCGTGGCGGCGGCGCTTGGCAACCCGGCGGTGACCATTGACTCGGCGCTGTCCGGGTTCGCGGGCGCCGTTGCCCGCTTCGGCGCGTACCGGCTGCCGGGTAGCGGAACCGGCTTCGTCTACGAGTGGCGCGCTGCAACGTACTCGGCGCTCACGGCCAAAATCGCCCAGCGGCTCAGCACATGGCGCGAACGGCTGTCGCGCTACGACGCGCTGATCGTGGAGTACGATGCGCTGCCCGGCCCGACGCCCGAAGCTGACCGCATCGCCCGGTTGCGCGCAGCGGAGGTGTTGATCAGCACGCAGCTTTCAGCGCCCGCACTCGCGAGCGGGCCTTATCGCACGGCGCTGGATGCGAAACGCGCGGCCTTCGTCCTCAAACGTGATGCGCTGCAGGGACTGGCGGCGGCGGCGCGCGACACGCTGGCGCAGCTCCTGGCTGATGCGGAGTCTCAATTGCCGCTGAGCGATCTCGATCCCGACCCATTCGACTTCAGCGACGCCGCGCACGAGATCACCCGCTTCCGCGATGAGCTGGCCGGCGCGGTGGAGCGCTTGAAGGCCGACGTGCTCAGACGCCTATCGCGCGTGAATGATTTGCTGACTCAGCACGATGCTGCGGACGCCAGCGGCAAAGTGAAAGCCTTACAGGATGCGGCGAAGGTTGTGTTCGGCGACGACTTTCAATTGATCCCGCACATCACGCTGCCAACCGCCGCTGCCGATGAACTGGCGAATGCGTGGGCGCACACCGCCTCCGGCGACCTCACCCGCCACCTCACCGACACAGCGGGCCGCGAATTCCCGGTGGATGACTGGCTGCACGGCGCGGCGCGCGTGCGCGAGAAGATGCGCCATTGGGAGAACGCGCTCCTGCTGGGCGAAGCGCTGCCCGGCGCGCACGCGCCCGAACTCACGCCGCTGCAATTGCCGTATCAACCCGGCGAGCCGTGGCTGGCAATGGAGTGGCCGGCCGGCCACTCCATTGCGGGCGACCGGCTGCTGTACACCGCGCACTTCGTTGAGCCGTTCGACAAATCAAAACCGATCTGCGGCGTGCTGGTGGATGAGTGGACCGAAGTGATCCCCGGGGCGGAGGAGACGACGGGCATCGCCTTCCACTACGACCGGCCCAACAGCGAGCCGCCGCAAGCATGGCTGCTCGTGCTGCCGGCGGTGCGCGATGGGTCGTGGTCGTGGGATGAACTGCTCGCCGCGGTCAACGACACGCTCGACTCGGCTAAACGCCGCGCGCTCGAGCCGGCACATCTCGACAACACGGCGTACAGCTTTTTCCTCCCGGCGACGGTCTCCGCGTATACCTTCCCGGAGATTTCGATCTCGAACAACCTGCTGCGCAATGTGCAACTCTACAGCAGGTATCTGAAAGACTGAGCCATGGCGGATAAGAATATCGTCGTCAACATGAATGAGGCGGTTCTCAAACGGCTGCACCCGGCCATCACCCGCTGGAACCGGCTGCAGGGCCGCCCGCGCACCCATCACTTCGACCGGGCGCTGCGGGCCGAGGTGCGCGACGCGCTATGGATGCTCTCGCGGCAGTGGCAACTGGGTGAGTTTCAGGGCGATGACGCCGGGTCGCCGGTGCTGGCGCGATTGTGCATGGATGTGTCGCGCATTGATCGTTTTCAAGCCGGGCAGGGCGCGGTCGAGCCGTTGCGCCTCGATGAGCCGCTGGAGGCGCGCGTCGAGCGCCGTCCCGTGCCGCTGCGGCTGGGGGCGCAGTACCTTTCGCTGGATTTGCGACTGGCCGCCGGGCGGCGATGGCTGAAGTTACTCGAACGCGAGCGAGCCGCGGGTCGCCTGTCGGCGGACTATCGCGCGGCTTACCGAAACCGATATGCCGTGCCCGTGCCCGATCCAACGCAGGCCGCGCAGGCGATGGTCTGCGCGCACCCCGACGTGTGGCAGCAGGCCGGGGCGGCCGCCGGGCGCGCGATGGATGGGATCGCGCTGCTCGAATACCTCGCCGACCCATCGCACAACGCTTTTGACGGCATCGGCGCGGCCTCGGGCGATGAAGCCGCACTCACCGCGCTGGCCGGAGGACTCCGGGCGTGGTTTGACGCGCTCATCCTGCAGCCGCCCCTCGAGGTGAACGATGCCTGGCAGCCGAGCCGGCTCGAATATCAATTCGGTTGCGAGGCGCAGGTGGCCGAGGGCGCGCTGGTGATGCGGGCCGAGGAATATTATCAGGGCCACCTCGACTGGTACGCGCTGGAACGGCAACCCGGCGCGCCGCAACTCGGCGAGACGCCGCCGACGCCGAAGCCGCCCGAGCGGCGCACCCACACCTTCATCCCCGCCTCGGTCGTCTTCGATGGGATGCCGAACACGCGCTGGTGGGCGTTCGAGGATCGGCGCACAAACTTCGGCGCGGTGCGGCCCGACACCACCGACCTCGGCAAATTGCTGCTGATGGAGTTCAGCCTCGTCTATGCCAACGACTGGTTCGTGTTGCCGGTGAACGTGCCGGTGGGCACCGTGACGGAGGTGAAGGGCCTCGCGCTCACCAACGTCTTTGGCGAGCGTTTTTGGATCGAGCCGGTGCGCGAAGCGACGAACTGGGCGACGTGGAGCATGTTCACGCTCGGCGCAACGAGCGCGGAGCAAAGGCCG
>CAZSNP010000061.1:0-11574 GCA_964608265.1 uncultured Anaerolineales bacterium
GCGCGGGCATCAACCCCATCTGCTGCATGATGCCGAGGGCGTCCTCGACGCCGAAGTGCTCGACGATCTTGCCGTTCGCAATCCGCACCAGGTAGTGGCCGGAGATGCTGAACGACTTGCCATTGGCCGGAACCCCAAAGGCATCTTTGTGCGGAGTGGCGCTGCACGTCACGCGGGCGACAACGGTATCGCCCTCGGCAATCAAATCTTCGATGTGGGTGTGTGCGTTCGGCCAGGCATCAATCGTTAGCCGGTGGAGTTGTTTTACTCCCTCCAGCCCGGGCGGGAAGCCGGGGAGCATGTTCGGGGTCTTGATATCGGCGGCGACGACGGCATCGAGCGCGTCGAGGTTGTTGGTGTTGTACGCCTCTTGATACCGGCGCACGATGGCTTTGTTTGTCTCGGTGGACATTTCGACATCTCCTCACGCACCCCGCGTTACGGAATGCGGATTGAGTTGCGGATTAGCCCGGCATCGGGATCGCGCCGATCTGCATCAGCAGTCCGACGAGTTCGGCGTTGAGCCAGGCCTCGGCGACCCGGCCCTCGGCGAAGCGGAAGGTGACGAGCGCGGGCACGACGACGGCCTTGCCGGTCGGCGGCACGCCCTGAAACTCGCCGGCGTGCGTGCCGACCAGCCGGTGCCGCACCGCTGCCCGATCGCCCTCGGCCACGACCGCATCCACCGGGAAGCGCGAGTCGGGGAAGGCGTTGAGGAAGACGGCGATGGCCTGCCGGTATCCACCGTTGTTCAGCGGCTGCGGCCCGAAGCCGTGCCAGACGCAATCCGGCGCGCAGTACGCGAGCACGCCGTCAACGTCGCGGGCATCCAGCCGCGCCATGAGTTGTCGAGCGATGAGCTTGTTGGACATGAGAGTCGCCTTTCACGTTTCACGCTTCACGTCTTACGCCAGCCCCAACTGCCGCATCAGCGAGGCCGCATCCTGATAGTTGCGGATGGAAGCGACTTTGCCATCGCGCACGCGCCACACCTCGCAGACCGTGAAGCTCACCGTCCGGCCGGTGGGCGGCACCACGCCGGCCGGCGTCTGCAGCGGGCCGGTGTGCTTGACGGTGGTCGAAATCTCGTTGACCAGTTGCCCGTCGCCCACGACCTGATTATCAATCCGGATTTGCATGTCGGGGAAGGCGTCTTTGAAGCCGTGCATGAACTGCAGGAAGCCCTCTTTGCCCTTGAACGTCTGCCCGAAGGGGATGATGGTGGCCTCGAAGTCGTCGGCGGTCAGGTCGAGCACGCCCTGATAGTCGCCCCGGCCAAAGCGGTCGTAGACCTCGCGCGCCAGTTGGGAATAAGGATGGGTGGACATGATCTTTCTCCTGTGGGTGTTGGCTGTTCCGAATTGCGAACACTTTAGGAGAAAGCCCCCTGCCTGTCATGAGCCACTGTACGCAGAAACGGCGTTCAGGGTACGTAGATTTCGAAGTGCGGCCAAGAAAGAAAAACAGGGAAATGAGGAAAACCGGTTTCCTTCGTGTCCCTCATTTCCCACGCTGGCCCGCTTCTTCTTTTCCTCCCAGACCCTTCCCCATCGCCCACGCGGCCACCTGCACGCGCGAGCCGACCTTTAGCTTGGCCATGATGTTCTCGACGTGCTTCTCGACCGTGCGTTCACTCACGAACAATTCCGCGGCGATGGCGCGGTTGCTCTTGCCCTGCGCGACGCGGGCGGCCACGTCCCGCTCGCGAGTGGTGAGGCCGCCAAAAGCCTTTTTCGCGGATTGGCGTCCGGTGAGCGGTGGCGGTGCGGGGAACGTTCCCCGCGCGCGGCGGAGAAATTCCGTGCGCAGGGCTTCATCGGCGAGGGAGGCCGCACAGGCTTCGAGAGTCGTTTGCCCGGCGGCGGCCTCGCGCGCCGAGTCCTCCGCGCGGCCCTCATCATGGTGCAGCCGGGCGAGCGCGGCGTGCGCGCGCCATTGCAGGCCGCGTGCGCCATACCCCGTCGCCGCATCCGCCGCGCCGCGCAAGACCGCAACGGCCTCCGCGCCGCGCGACAACGCCGCTAACGCCTCCCCGCGCAACAGGCCCAATCGCGGGATGGCGTGCTCACCACGCCTATCAATTTGCGGCGCAGTCTCGATCAGCTTTTCTGCAATCGCCAGCGCCGCCTCGGCGCGGCCCTGCGCCAGCCGCAACTCGGCCAGCGCCGCCCAGGCCTGCCGCTGCCCCATGAACTGCATCGGCGTTTCGGACGTGCGCGTCTCATTCAACACGCGCTCGGCCTCGGTCAGGTGATTCTGCTGCACCTGCGCGGAGGCCAGCCAGCCCGCCGCGACCCGCACCCAATGAATGGCCTGAGCCTCACGGGCGAAGCGCAGCGCCGCCTCCAAATGCCGTTGCGCCTCCGGTGCAGCGAGCATATCGAGCTGCAGCGCGCCGGCCACCCAGTGCGCCGCTGCCATGAACTGCCGGTGGCCGATGTCTTCGGCGAGCTTGACGGCTTGCGCAGCGAGGTCGAGCGCGCGCCCATGCTCGCCGCCGACCGCCAGCACCTGCGCCAGCCACGCCAACGCCAACACCTCGGCGGGCCGCGAGCCGGTCTCGCGCGCCAGTTGCAGCGCGGCCTCGGTATCGCGCACGCGCGCGGCGTAATCGGCCAGCGGCCACACGGCGACGTTGGTGAAGTGGATGTTGGCGCGCGGGCCGAGCACCGTCAGCGTGCCACCCAGCGCCGCGCGGTCGTCGAGGGCCCGCCAGTGGGTGGCGGCGCGTTCGTAGTATTGCATGCCGGCCAACGGATCGCCGGCCATCGCCGTCGTCATCGCCAGCAGATCATCGCTCTCAGCCTGGCCGCGTTCATCGCCGAGTTGCTCGAACAGGGCCAGCGCCTCGCGGTGATGCGCCAGCGCTTCATCGAGGTGCTCGACGTTCATATGCCAGTTGCCGGCGCGGTTGAGCGTGTGCGCCAGCGCGGCCGGATCAGCCACCTGACGCGCGGCGACCGAGGCGCGTTCGAGATAATCACCCATGCGGGCATAGTCACGGCTCGCCCACAACCCGGACAGAGCGAGCAGCGCCGCCCATTCGCTGTGCGCGTCGGGTGCGGAGGCCAGCGCCGCCTCGTAATCGCTCCGCGCTGAGTCAAAGTCACCGAGCGTTTCATGCGCCTGCCCGCGCGCGCGGAACAGCGCCGGTTGTGGCGCGGGCGCGGAGAGAGTCTGCGCGGCGGTGAGGGCGCGAGTGAAATGTTCGATGGCGATGCGCGGCGCGAAGAGTTGCTGTGCGCGCTCGCCGGCGCGTTGGGCGTAGGCCAGCGCCTTGCCCCAGGCCCCGGCCTCGAAGTAGTGATAGGCCAGTTCACCAATGGCCTCGGGCTGTAGCCGTTCCATCGTCTCGGCGACGGTGAAATGCAGGGTGCGCCGTTCGCGCGCGAGCAGCCGGGCGTACACCGCCTGGCGGGTCAGCGCGTGGCGGAAAACAAACGCGTCCGCAGTTGCTTCAGCGACCAGTTGCGCGGCGATCAGCTCCTTCAGCGCCGCGAGCAGTTCGGCCTCGGTGTCACCAGTCAGTTTTTGCAGCAACGCGAAATCAAACCGCCGCCCGGCGACGGCGGCCAGCGTCAGCGCGCTGCGCGCCGGCGCACTCAACTCACGTACGCGGCGCTCGACGGCATCCTGCAGCGTACGCGGGATGTGCAGCTCATTCATCGGCTTGCGCGCCCAGCCCGTCGCGCCCACGTAAATATCGCCCGAAGCGACCAGCGCTTTCAGCATTTCTTCGATGAAGAAGGGGTTGCCCTCCGTAAGTTCGTGAACTTTGTTCACGAACTCGGCCCGCACCGGCTGCGCCTGCCCGAAGATGGCGCGGATCATGGCCTCGACCTCGCGTTCGGCGAACGGCGCCAGCGTGATCTCGGTCGCGACGCGCGCGCGGTCGAGTTCGGCGACAAAGGCGCGCAGCGTCGCGTCCATGGCGTCGGCGCGACAGGTGAGGGCGAACAGCACGGGCCGCGCGGACAAGCGGCGGATGAGGTGCAGCAACAGGTCGAGGCTGGCCCCATCGCACCAGTGCAGGTCTTCGAGCACAATGAGGGCGGGCGAGGCTGCGAGGAAGAATTGGGTGAACGATTGAAACAACCTCCGCCGGGCCGCCTCCGGCTCGATGGGGGCCAACGGCTCGACGTTGGGGAGGTGCGTGCTCAGCTCAGGCAGCAGCGCCACGAGCGGCGCGGCGTTCTGTGTCTGCGCGGCGAGCGTTGACCCGAAAGCGGCAGCGATGTCTTTGGCGTTGTGCGATGCGCAGAACGCGCGCAGACAATCGAGGAACAGCGCATACGGCAGCGTGCGATCCGGCTCGAAACAATGACCTTGCCGCGTCGCGAAGCCGTGCGCGGCGGCGCGCGCCTTCACTTCCGTTAGCAGCCGCGTCTTGCCCAGCCCGGCCTCCCCGGTGAGGAGGGCGACATGCGCCGGCCCGCTCCGAGCCAGCTCCATCAGCCGAGTGAGCGTCTCAAGCTCTGCCCCTCGACCCACAAGAATCGGACAGAGAAACGATTGGTTCAGCGGCGGCATGCGCGAGTCACTGTCGGGAACGATCACTCGTCAGACCGGGCAGGTTCGATCATCCGCCACTCGGGCGGCACGATGGAGCGCCACTCAAGCCGTTCGGGCGTGGGGAACGCCAACTGCATGTCGGGCGGCAAATGATCGCCGAGGTGATGCTGAAATTCGAGTTCCTCCGCTTCGAGGGTTTGGAAAAGCTCTTCGGCGGGGATGCCGGCCTCGTCGAGCACGTTGGCCTCGGTGAAGATGGGCGCGTCGAAACGCAGGGCGAGGTTGAGGGCGTCGGTCGGGTTCATATCCAGCGCGCGTTCGCCGCCGTTCGCCCCGCGCACCCACAGGGTCGCAATCGTGTCGCTGTCGGCGAGCACCGCCCGGTCAACGCTCAGCCCGCCGAGCGCCATCGTCTGCGCGGTGATGTCGTAGATCATCGGGCGCGCCGGCTGCTTGCCGGCCACCTGCAACGCCACCGCATCGCCGTCGTCGGCGCCGGCCCAGTAGTGGAGCAACCGGTCGCCGTCTTTTTCCTTGAGCAACACGCGCCGCTGCACGCCCGGCCCCGGCCAGCGCACCTCGCGCAGAATACGAACGATGACATCGTGCACGACCAACTCAACCATGGCGGCTCCTTGGATCGGCTGACGCTATAATGCCGCACATGGCTGCCGGTGACAAGGTGACGTGGGGGCGGGGTGACGGGGTGAGCGACCGCGCGTCACCCCGTCACCCCGTCACCCTGTCACTCATCCTCGCGGCCTACCTCATCATCGGCGCGCTCTACGCCACCCTCACCCCGGCGTGGCAGGTTCCCGATGAGCCTGCGCACTACAACGTCATCCGCCAGATCGCGCAGACCGGCGCCTTGCCCCAATTGCAGGTTGGGGATTACGACCAGAAATACCTCGAGCGCCTCACCAGCGAGAAGTTTCCGCCCGCGCTGCCGCTGGATCGGGTGCAGTATCAGGATTATCAACCGCCGCTCTACTATCTCCTCGCCACGCCGGTCTTTCTGTTGTTCAACGGTTCGCTGATTGCGCTGCGGCTGTTCTCGCTGCTGCTGGGTGCGGGCGTAATCGTGTTCGGCTACCTCGCCGTGCGTGAGCTCACGCGCGACAGCTCCGCGCCGCTGCTCGCCGCCGGCTTCATCGCCTTCATCCCGCAACACATCGCGCTGCTGGCGGGCGTGAACAACGACAGCCTCTCCGAACTCATCATCGCAATCGGTTTGTACTTCGCCCTGGGCTGTGAACGCCGCGCCGGGCTGTTGGGGCTGGTGCTCGGCGCGGCGTTTCTGACGAAGGTGCAGGCGTACGTGCTCGCGCCGGTCTTCGCGGCGGATCTGTTTCTGCAATCGAGGCGCGGTGAGCGCGATGTGCTGCGGCGCGCAGGAGTGATGTTTGCGATTGCGTTCGCGCTCGGCGCGCTGTATTGGGGCCGCAACTTTGTGGTGTGCGGCATGTGGGATGCGGTGTGCGGACACTGGCACAATCAAGTGGTCGTGGGGCAGCCGACCACGCGCGATTGGATTGCCACGCACGGCTGGTGGGGAAGCGAGAGCGCGCTGCTAAACCGCTTTTTCACGTTCACGTTCGATAGCTTCTGGGGCGTCTTCGGCTGGATGGGGGTCTTCATGCCGGGCAACGTTTATCTGGCCCTGCAGGTCTACGCGGTCGCGGTGCTCGTCGGACTGGTCGTTGCCGCCCGCAACTGGCGCGCCCTCGATGAGGGGCAACGCGACGGTGTGCGGCTGCTGGCGCTCTCGGCCTCCATCACGGTGCTTCTGTACCTCTATTACAACCTCAACTTCGTGCAGCATCAGGGCCGCTATCTTTTTCCGGCGCTCGTGCCCATCGGCGCGGCGGCCGCGGCAGGGATGCGGCAGTGGGGTCGCTGGCTGCGGGCGTTACGCCTGCCGTGGCTCGTCGAAGTGGTTGTGCCCTTCGCCCCCGTGGCGCTGCTGGCCGCGCTCGCGGCCCTGGCGCTCTTTCGTTTCGTCATCCCCGCCCTGGGCTAGCGCCGCACTCACCAAACCTTAGTATTTTCGTAACCGCTCTCGGCTATACTTCGGCGCGAGGAGAACACCGGTATGGATGTGCAACCCATTGAGACTCAAGCGCGGCGCGGGCCGTCGCGGCGGATGTTGACGGCCATCGTCATCGGCGCGGCCCTGCTCGTCATCGTGCTGGTCAGCGTGAGCGGCGGGCGCACCACCGCGCCGGCTGTGAACGAAAACCTGCTGGCGCTGATGCCGGCGGCCTTTCTGGCCGGGCTGTTGAGTTTCCTCTCGCCGTGCACGCTGCCCATCCTGCCCGCCTACTTCGCCTTCAGCGTGCGGGCCAAACAGCAGAATGTGGTGGTGATGACGGTGGCGTTCTTCCTTGGCCTGGCCACCACGCTCACCGTGCTGGGCGCGAGCGCCACCGCCCTCGGCTCGCTGCTGCTCGATAACCTGCGCGAACTCACCTTCATCGGCGGCATCGTCATCATCGCCTTTGGTGTGATGAGCATCCTGGGCAAAGGCTTTGCCGGCCCGCAATTGCAGGATCGGCCCGAGGTCACCATTGCCGGCTCGTACGTGTACGGCGCGACGTTTGCCCTGGGATGGACGGCCTGTGTCGGCCCCATTCTCGGCGCGATCCTGACTTTGCTGGCGACGCAGGGCCTGGCGGTGTTGCAGGGCGGCTTGCTGGCCTTCATCTTCGCCCTCGGCCTGGGCATGCCGCTCATCCTGGTCGCCTCGCTGTTCAGCCAACTCGGGCACGGCACACCGATATGGCAATTCCTCAAAGGCCGGGGTTTCACCGTGCAGCTCGGCCCGTGGACGCTCGACCTGCACACCACCAGCATCATCAGCGGTGTGCTCTTGATTGTGGTCGGCTACCTGCTCGCCAGCGGGCAGATGACGTTCTTCACCCGGCTGGCGGCCAGCAATGATTTGTCGTTGTGGGTGGTGGAGATGGAGGAAGTGCTGCGCGGGTGGTTTGGGCTGAGGTAACTCAGTTCTGCCTCCGCGGCCGATATTGAATCGCTTCGGCCAGGTGCGCGGGTTGGATGAGGTCGCTGCCCGCCAGGTCCGCAATCGTGCGGGCCAGCTTGAGCACGCGGTGAAAGGCGCGGGCCGACAACCCGAGTTGCGCCATCGCCGAGCGGATGAGGGCGTTGCCGGCCTCATCCAGTTTGCAGTACACCCGCACATCGGCCGGACGCATGTCGGCGTTGCAGGCCAAATCGGTGCCGGCGTAACGCGCCCGTTGCACCTCGCGCGCCGCTTCCACCCGCGCCCGCACTGCTTCGGAAGATTCCCCCAGCCGCTGATCCGTCAGCTTCTCATACGCCACACGCGGCACATCCACGTGGATGTCGATGCGGTCGAGCAGCGGCCCGCTGATCCGCTTCTGATAGCGCGTAACCGAGGACGGCGAGCACGTACACTCGTGCGTCGGGTCGCCATACCAGCCGCATTGGCAGGGATTCATCGCCGCGATCAATTGAAAACGCGCCGGGAAGGTGAGCGTGCCGCGCGCGCGAGAGATCGTGACCACGCGGTCTTCGAGCGGCTGGCGCAACACCTCGAGCGTGCGTGCATCAAATTCCGGCAGCTCATCCAGAAACAGCACGCCGCGATGCGCGAGTGAGATTTCGCCGGGGCGCGGCACATTCCCGCCGCCAACGAGGCCGGCATGCGACACCGTGTGATGGGGGCTGCGGAACGGTCGTTGCTGAATCAGCGGCGTGCCCGGCGGCAATTGATCGGCGACCGAGTACACGCGCGTCACATCGAGCGCCTCGTCAATCGTCATGCCCGGCAGGATCGAGGGCAAGGCGCGGGCCATTAAGGTTTTGCCGGAGCCTGGACTGCCCACCATCAGCATGTTATGCCCGCCGGAAGCCGCCACCTCGAGCGCGCGCTTCACATGCTCCTGCCCCTTCACCTCGCGGAAGTCCGCCGGCACAAACATCGCCGCGCCGTTCACCACTGGCTCGACCGTCGTCGGCGCGATCAAGTCCAAACCGGCGAGATGGTTGACGAGCTGCTGCAGGTTGCCAACCGCGATGACGTTGACGCCCGGAACCAGCGCGGCCTCGCGCGCATCGCTTTCGGGCACAAACAGGGTGCGGTACTCGCGCTCGCGGGCCAGCGCCGTCATCGGCAGCACCCCGCGCACGTGCCGCACCGCGCCGTCGAGCGACAGCTCACCGACGACGAGCGTGCCCTCGAACGCCTCGGGCATGATCTGCCCGGCCGCCGCCAGCACGCCGAGGGCGATGGGCAGATCGTATGCCGGGCCTTCCTTGCGCAGCGAGGCCGGGGCGAGGTTGACCGTCAGGCGTTTCTGCGGGAAGTAGAAGCCGGAGTTGCGGATGGCGGCCTGCACGCGCTCGCGCGATTCCTGCACCGCCGCATCGGGCAGGCCGACGATGGTGAAGGTGGGCAGGCCGTTGGCCGTATCCACCTCCACTTCGATGATGGCCCCTTCCAGGCCCACCACCGCGCACGAGTACACCTTGGCGAGCATGCGGGCAGTTTACCGCAAAGCGCGCAAAGGGCGCAAAGGAAATGCGTGCTTCATACCGTTACGTTCCCCAGTGGTATGCTTGCATTGCCAATCAAGGAGTGCCGCCATGACCACCCTCACCGCCACCCCGCCCGCCGCGCTCAAACGGCCACCCACGGCGCGCATGCACCCGCTGCTGGGCGTGATGGAGGAGTTTCGGCGCGATGCCATCGGGCTGTTCGACCGGCTGGGCCGCGAGTACGGCGATGTCGTCCACATCCGTTTCGGGCCGAACCCCGGCTACGTCGTCTATCACCCCGACGCGGTCAAACACGTGTTGCAGGACAACAACCGCAACTACATCAAGCAGCCGTTTGGCATGGAGATTCTGAAAGTGTTCGCGCAGGAGAACGTCTTCACCGGCGAGGGCGATTTCTGGCGCGGGCAGCGGCGGTTGATGCAGCCCGCCTTCCACCGGCAGCGGCTGGCGCACTTCGGGGAGATCATGACCCGGTGCGCGACTGAGATGCTCGACCGGCGCTGGGCAGCCGCGGCAGGCAGCGGCGCGCCGATTGACGTGGCCGAGGAGATGATGCGCGTCACACTCCAGGTCGTGGGGTTGGCGCTGTTCAGCGTGGATTTGAGCGGCGAGGCCAGCGAGCTGGGCCACGCCTTCGACGCCGGCGACGACTACATCGCCTACCGCTTCCGCTCCGTGTTCGCGCCGCCGCCCTTCTTCCCCACCCGCCAGAACCGTGCGGTGCGGGCCGCCATCCGCACCGTGCGCGGGCGCATCCTCGCCATGATCCGCGACCGCCGCGCCTCGGGCGAACGCAAGCACGACCTGCTCGACATGCTGATGGAATCAAGGTACGAAGAGACCGGTCGGGGGATGGAGGAGGAGCAGATCCGGCGCGAGGCCCAGGTGATGGTGGCCGCGGGCCACGAGACGACGGCGACTGCGCTGACCTGGGTGTTCTATCTCTTGGCGCAGCACCCCGCAGTGGAGGGCAACCTGCACGCTGAACTCGGGCGCGTGCTCGACGGCCGCACACCGGCGATGGCCGACCTGCCCAATCTGCCGTATACGCGTATGGTGATTGATGAGGCCATGCGACTGTACCCGCCCGCCGCTATCACCGGCCGGCACACGCTCGCCGCCGATGAGTTGAGCGGCTTCGCCATCCCTGCGCGCCGGGATGTCTTCATCCCCATCCACGCCATCCATCGCGACCCGCGCTGGTGGCCGGAGCCGCAGGCCTTCATGCCCGAACGGTTCGCTGCCGAGTCGGACAGACCCAGGTTCGCCTACCTGCCGTTTGGCGGCGGGCCGCGCCAGTGCATCGGCAACATCTTCGCGCAGATCGAGGCCCAGTTGATTCTGGCGAGCGTGGCGCAACGCTTCAGCCTGCGCCTCGCGCCGGGCCAGCGCGTTGAGCCGGAATTGAAGCTGGTGCTCGAGCCGAAGGGCGGCTTGCCGATGACGGTGACACCGCGCCAGTGAGTCCGCGACGGCACCCGAAGCCGTAGACCGGCGCGGTCGTGAGAAGCGAAGCTTTGCCCGAAACCGCGTCGGTCTTTTGGGTTGGGATAAAATGGCCCGCATGTCTGATCATCGCCTCCCACCCCGCGCGCAGAAACGCCCGCTTGCCTTCACCCAACACGGCGACACACGCGTGGACGACTACTACTGGCTCCGCAACCGGCGCGATGCATTTGTGCTCGATTATCTCGAAGCCGAGAACGCCTACACCGAGGCGATGATGGCGCAGACGGGCGAACTGCAGGCTGTGCTCTTCGGCGAGATGAAGGCGCGGATACAGGAAGAGGACAGCACCGTGCCCGAGAAGCGCGGCGAGTATTTCTACTACTCGCGCACCGAGGCCGGCCGGCAATACGCCGTGTACTGCCGCAGGCACCGGTCGCCCGACGCGCCCGAGGAAGTGCTGCTCGATGTCAATGCCCTGGCCGCGGGCCACGGCTTCTGCAAAATCGGCGTGATCGAGCCAAGCCCCGACGGGCGACTGCTGGCGTACTCGGTGGATTACGCCGGCGATGAGCGTTTCATGCTCAGCGTGAAGGATTTGCGGACGGGCCGGCTGCTGCCGGAACATTTCACCTCCGTCTACTCGAACGTTTACGATCACTCCGGCCTGGCGTGGGCCAACGACAGCAGCGCCTTCTTCTACAGCACGCTCGACTCAGCGAACCGCTCACACAAGCTCTTCCGCCACCACCTCGGCACGGAGCCGTCCACCGATACGCTCATCCACCACGAGACCGACGAGTCGTACATGCTTGTCGCGCGCAAGACGAGGAGTGAGGCCTTCGTGCTGGCTGTGCTGCACAACAACACGACCAGCGAGGTGTGGTACGCGCCCGCCGGCGACGCCCGGGCCGAATGGCGCGTGTTGCTGCCGCGCACACCGGGCATCGAATATAGCGTTGACCATCACGGCGACAACTTCTACGTGTTGACGAACGAGAGCGCGCTCAACTTTCGGGTGATGGCGCTGCCGGTGGAGCGGCCGAGCCGCGAGCACTGGCGCGAGATCGTGCC
>CAZSNP010000061.1:11674-14935 GCA_964608265.1 uncultured Anaerolineales bacterium
GGCGCATACGGCTTTAGCCTCGAGCCGATGTTCAATTCGGCGCGGCTCAGCCTGCTCGATCGCGGCTTCATCTACGCCATCGCCCACATCCGCGGCGGCAGCGACTGCGGGCGGCGCTGGTATGAGCACGGCAAGCTGTTGCACAAAAAAAACACCTTCACCGATTTCATCGCGGCGGCCGAACATTTGATTGCGAATGGCTACACCACGCGCGACCGGCTCGCCATCTTCGGCGTGAGCGCGGGCGGATTGCTGACGGGCGCGGTGACGACGATGCGGCCCGACCTGTTTGGTTGCGTGATTGCAAAGGTGCCGTTTGTGGATGTCATCAACACGATGAACGACGACACGATCCCGCTGACGGTGACCGAGTGGGAGGAGTGGGGCCACCCGAGCGCAAGCAGGGAGCACTACGAGTACATGAAGTCGTATTCACCCTACGACAACGTGCAGGCGCGGGCCTACCCGCCAATGCTCGTCACCGCCGGGTTGAACGACCCGCGCGTGGCGTTCTGGGAACCGGCCAAGTTCACGGCCAAACTGCGGGCGCTCAAGACCGACTCGAATCGACTACTGCTCAAGACCAACATGGGCGCGGGCCACGCCGGCGCCTCGGGCCGCTACGACGCGCTGCATGAAACGGCTTTCGAGTACGCCTTCATTTTGGATGCGCTTGGCTTGAACCACGAAGAGCACGAAGGGCGCACGGGTATCGATTCCCCTCGCTCGCTGTGATGCAATGGCCCGCCCTGACCGCCTGAGCCTCGGACTGGTGTTCGGCCTGCCGGTTTTCGCGCTGGCGGTTGCCGCGCTGGCGTGTGCGGCGCTGCTGGCGCTGGCCGCCCATCAGGGCGAGCTGCGCTGCTATGAACTCAAAGCCCCGCTCAATCGGATAGATCGGATGCGTCTGGCCGACCGGCCCGCGCAGTGCGTGGAGGGGCATTGCTGGGTTATCGCGCGGCTCGGATATGAGCACGGCGCGGGTTGCTTCTACGATCCCGGTGGCCGCCGCTTTACGCCCTCCGATGGGACGACCGGTCCCTGAAGTTGAACTGCCAGGAGCACGGGGATGAAATCTTCCGATGACCGACTCTCGCGCTGAACGGCGCTTACAAGCGCGGGCCGCGCGCCGCCGCGAGCGCACACAAATCCCGCTGCTCACCCAGCCCTTCCGCCAGCCGCGCAATCCCCTGCCGCCGCTGGAGATGCTCGACGCGGAGCAGGTTGAGCAACTGCATACAGCCTCGCTCGACATCCTCGAAAACGTCGGCGTCAACTTCCAGGATGCTGAGGCGTTGAGCCTGTGGCAACGCGCGGGCGCGAAGGTGGAACGGGCTGCACAACACGTCTGGCCGGATCGCGGGCTGGTGATGGAGTTAGTCAAGAAAGCGCCGCGCTCGTTCACGTGGCGCGCGCGCAATCCCGAACGCAACGTCGTCATTGGTGAAAACGCGCTTGCGTTCGGCCCGTGCGGCGGCATGGCGTATGTGAGCGACCTCGACCGTGGGCGGCGCAACGGCACGCAGGCCGACTTCGAGGACTTCGTGCGCCTCGGCCACATGGCGCCGCAGTTGCACTTCGCCGGGTGGGATCAGGTGACCGCGCACGACATACCCGTTTCGGTGCGCCACCTCTACCGGCTGCGCGCCGGTTTCACGCTAAGCGACAAGGCCGTCTCCGAGTCCGCACACGGTCGCGTCATCACGCACGACAATTTGGAGATGTGTCGGCTCGTGTACGGTGAGTTTGAAAATGGCGGGCCGGTGATCGGTGACGTCATCAACGCCAGCAGCCCGCTGCGCTTCGATCAACGTATGCTCGGCGGCCTCATCACGTATGCGCGCGCCGGGCAGGTGACGTACATCACCCCCTTCATCCTCGCGGGAGCGATGGGGCCGATCACGGTGGCGGGCGCGCTGGCGCAGCAGAACGCCGAGGCGCTGGCGGGCGTGGCGCTCACGCAACTGGTGCGGCCCGGCGCGCCGGTGATGATGGGCGGCTTCACGACCAATGCCGATATGAAATCCGGTTCGCCGGCCTTCGGCACGCCGGAGGGCGCGTGGGCGCTGCTGGCCGGCGCGCAGCTCGCGCGCTTCTACGGCCTGCCCTATCGCGGCAGCGGATCGCTCACCAGCAGCGCCGTGCCCGACGCGCAAGCCGCCTACGAGACGCAGTGGACGCTGTGGCCGGCGGTGATGGCGCGCTCGAACCTCATCATGCACGCCTGCGGCTGGCTGGAGGGTGGGCTGACGGCGTCGTTCGAGAAGTTCATCATGGACCTCGAAAGCCTGGCGCAGGTTCAACACTTCCTCAATGGATTTGCAATCAACGCCGATACGCTCGCCCTCGAGATGATTCACGAAGTCGGCGCGGGCGGGCATCATCTCGGCACGGCGCACACTCAGGCGCGCTTCGCCACCGAGTTCTTCGCCAGCACGCTCGGCGACCGGCTGGCCTTCGAGACGTGGGAGGCCGCCGGGGCGTGGGCCGCGCCCCAGCGGGCGAATGCGGTCTGGAAGGAGATGCTGGCGGCCTACGAGCCACCACCGCTGGATATCGCCCTCAAAGACGCGCTCGATGACTACGTGGCGCGCCGCGAGCGCGAATTGCAGGGCATGAATCTTTACGAGTGAGGTTTCGCGCCAAGACGCAAAGGCGCCAAGGAATCATGGTGTCTTTGCGTCTTTGCGTCTTGGCGTCTTGGCGTCTTTGCGCGAGCGCTTTTCTGCGTTGCGGTAAAATCAAGTTGGTTGCGCAGGCGGGCGGGGATGCGCCGAGACAAGGAGACTTCACATGAACATCTTTGATATGCTGGTGGATGAAGTGCTGGAGATGTTGCGGCTGGCCATCTATCGCCGCACCAATCGCAAAGCGCCGAGTCGCAAGAACCGGCAGAAGAACATCGAGGCCGCCGCCGAGAAGAGCGGGCGCGCGGTGCGCCGGCGGGGCGGGCCGAACTGGGGTGGCATGCTGCTATGGGTCGGCATCATCGTCGCCGGCGTGTACGTCTACCGCCGGCTCACCAGCCGGGCGGAGTGAAATTGAAGCCGAGAGCTCGCCCTTACCCTAACCCTCTCCCTCCGGGAGAGGGAACGGAACATCTCATTACCGAGGCCTCTCCCCTCTCCCAGCGGGAGAGGGGCCGGGGGTGAGGGCGAGCCGCCATCATTCATCGCTCATGCCCAAACTCCCGCCCAAGACCCGTTCGGCCAAGCGCGGCATCCTCGAATGGATCAGCAACGCCAAGAAGCCGGAGACGCG
>CAZSNP010000061.1:15035-30859 GCA_964608265.1 uncultured Anaerolineales bacterium
CGGCCAAGCGCGGCATCCTCGAATGGATCAGCAACGCCAAGAAGCCGGAGACGCGAGCCACGCGTGTGGACGAAACCGCCCGCCTGGCCGCCGAAAACAAACGCGCCAATCGGTGGCGGCAGTGATCGCATTGTCTGACTCGCACAATCCCACTTCCCCAACCCTGTGCCTACGCCCGTAGCAGCGCACTACCCGCTCGGTTATCCTCTCCCGCATCCATTCGTGTAGATTCGTGTCCATTCGTGGCCAAAATAAAAACCAAGATTACCGACCTCTTTGACTCCCTCGGCATCCCCTACCGCGTGCTGCCGCACGCCGAGCCGGTGTTCACGGTGGAGGCTGCCGCCGCGCAACGGGGCGTGGTCAAAGAGGAGATGGTCAAATCCATCCTGCTCAAAGACCGCGAGGGCCGGTATGCGATGGCCTGCGTGCCCGGCGAGGCCAAACTCGACCCGCAGGCGGTGCGCGCCGCCCTCGGCGAGCCGTGGAAGCGCTTCAGCTTTGCAAACGGCGACGAGATCCGCGCGGTGACAGGTTACGTGCAGGGCGCGGTCGCGCCGCTGTGCCTGCCGGAGGGCGTGCCGGTGGTCATGGATGAAGCCTTCGCCTGCCTCACCCACTGCAACATCTCCAGCGGCGACCCGATGGCCGGCCTCGAACTCGCCTCCGCCGACCTCATCCGGGCTTGCAATGCAAAACTGGCGCGTTTGACGGTGGCGAAGTGACCGGTGGCCTTTGGCCGCAGAGACACGGAGACACAGAGAAGTCCTGAAACACCACTCCATGACTCTGCGCCTCTGTAGCTAATCCCGTGCGTGCGGAAGGCGTTATGCAATTGAATGACTTCATCCATCACCTGCGTTGGGAGGACTTGCCCGAGCCGGCGCGGCTGTACGCGCGGCGCTGTCTGCTCGACACGGTCGGCGCGGGGCTGGGCGGGCGGCGCTCCGACCTCTCGCGCATCATCTTTGATTTTGCCGCCGGCAACTTCGGCAACGCCGGCGGGCATGCCGCGCCGCTCTGGCTCGACGGGCGCGAGGTCTCGCTGCCCGGCGCGGCGCTGGCCAATGGCATGACCGTGGACTCGCTCGACATCCACGACGGGCACAAGCTCACCAAAGGCCACCCCGGTGCGGCCCTCATCCCGAGTGCGCTGGCCTGCCTCGGTCTTCATTCATCAATCTCCGGGGTTGAACTCCTCACCACCCTCGTCATCGGCTACGAAGTCGCCATCCGCGCCGGCATCGCCCTGCACGCCACCGTCAGTGACTATCACACCTCGGGCGCGTGGAATGCGCTGGGCTGCGCGGCGATGGTCGCCCGCCGGCTCGGCTCGAACGCGGAGCAGACGCGGCACGCCCTCGGCATCGCCGAGTATCACGGCCCGCGCTCGCAGATGATGCGGGTGATTGACGACCCGACGATGTTGAAGGACGGCTCCGGCTGGGGGGCGATGGCCGGCGTGAGCGCGGCGCTGATGGCCCACGCGGGCTTCACCGGCGCGCCGGCCATCACGGTTGAGGCCGCGAACGTCGCTCACCTGTGGGCCGACCTCGGCCAGCGCTGGATGATCACCGAGCAATACTTCAAGCCCTATGCCGTGTGCTATTGGGCACAGGCCCCGGTCGCCGGTGCAATGGCGCTCCAACAAAGCAACGCCCTCGCGCTGGACGACATCCGCCGCATTCGCGTCCACACCTTTCACGAGGCAGTCCAACTCGACGCCACCCATCCGGCCAACACCGAAGAGGCGCAATACTCCATCCCCTTCCCCGTCGCCGCCGCGCTGGTGCACGGCGAACTCGGCCCGGCGCAACTGAGCGGCGGGGGTCTGCGCGACCCGCACGTGCTGAGCGTGATGGAGCGGGTGGAATTGATTGAAGATAAATCGTTGAGCGCGCGCTTCCCAGCCGAACGGGTGGCGCGGGTGGTGATCGAGACGAGCAGCGGCGCGACCTTTGACTCCGGCGAAGTGAAGCCGAAGTGGGATGCGGCCACCGCCCCGCCGGACGACGACGCGTTGCTCGGAAAATTCCGCTGGCTGGCGCGCACCGTGCTGCCCGAGCCGCGGGTCGCCGCGCTCGAAGCCGCGCTGTGGCACAGCGACCGGCTGAGTGACGCGAGCGAAATCAACCGCCTGCTCGCGCCGCGCGCTGAGTGAGCGTCAGCGTCACGCGGCGAGTCATTCCACTACTTTCTACTTTCTACTTGCACCCTCCCCCTTGACACCTGCCTCGCGCCGCGTGACACTTGCGCCCAATGCTCACCCTGCGCCAGGCGCTCAAACTGCCGTGTTTTGAAAATGCAAAGGTGGTCGCCGGCGAACGGGGCCTCGACCGGCTCGTGCGGCGGGTGCACGTCGTCGATATCCCCGACGCGACGTACAACTGGGGCAGCGGCGCCCTGCTGCTCACCGCCGGTTACGGCCTGAAAGACAGCGAGAAGCGCCAGGCCGCCCTCATCCCCACCCTCGTGCAGCGCGAGCTGGTGGGGATGGTGATGTCCCTCGGCTGGTATTTCGACGCCGTGCCCGAGTCCATTCGCGCCGCCGCCGACCTCCATCACTTCCCCGTCCTCACCCTGCCGCCCGAGGTGCAGTTCATCAACATCACCGAGCGGCTGTACACCGAGATCGTCTCCGAACAGTTCGCGCTCAAGGAACGCGCCGACGACATCCACCACCGGCTGACGCGCCTCGTGCTCGAAGGCGGCGACCTGATCGCCGTCGCCCAGACGCTGCGCGACCTGCTCGAGCGTTCGGTCCTCATTGACAGCGCTGGCTTCGAAGTGCTGGCCCACGCCGAGCATGGCCCGATGGACGAATCGCGCCAACGCGTTCTGCGGCTCGGGCGCACCCCGCCCGAAATCGTGCAGCGCATCATGCGGCGCGGCATTTACGCCGAGGTGCAACAGAAGCTGCGGCATGTGCGCCTGCCGGCCATGCCCGACATGGGCATGACGATGGAGCGCGTCGTGGCGCCGATCGTGGTCGGCGGCGAAATCTATGGCTATATCTGGATCATCGCCGGCGACCGGCCGCTGACCGACCTCGACGAGCTGGCCATTGACCACGCCGCCACCGTGGCCGCGCTGGTGCTGCTCAAGGAGCAGGCCGTGCGCGAAGCGGAGCACGCCGTGCGGGGTGATCTTCTCGCCCAATTGCTGCGGCTCGATTCGAATCTCGATAGCGTCACGCTCGAACGAGCACACCTTTCCGGCTACCGAACCGACCGGCCCCATCAGGCCCTCTTCGTCATCAGCCGGCCGGCGCCCGGCGGTAACCCCTCCCAGCTCGCCACCCAACTCGAGCGCAAGCTGCGCCAGTGGGGCGAGTGGGGCCTGGTCGTCAGCCGCGAGCGCGGCATTGCCCTCGTCATCGAGGCGCGCTCGAACACGGTCGGCAATGCGCTGGCCCGCCGGTTGATCGCCGAACTGCACAATGCCGCGCAGCCGTTGATGATCGGCGTGGGGCAACTGCATGCCGATGAAAAATCCCTGCGGCGCACGTACGAAGAGGCGCTCGAGGCGGCGGAGATCGGGCAGCGGCTCGGCAACACCACGCGCGTGGTGAACTTCTGGGAGCTTGGCCTGCTCGATTGGTTGTATCGCTTGCCGACCGAGGCCCTGGCGGCCAACCCGTATCTGGCCAAGGTCGAAACGCTGGCCGGGCACGATGCGCGCACGCGCGGCGAGCTGACGCTGACGCTCGAGACGTACCTCGAATATGGCGGCGCGCTGGCCGAGGCCGCCACGGCCCTCAACGTCCATCGCAACACCCTGCTCTACCGATTGGGCCGCATCGAGGAGATAACGGATGTGGACCTGCGCGACACCAGGCAGCGCATTAATTTGTATGTGGCCCTGAAGGGCTATCGCTTGCGGGAGTAACATGTTCGCAGTGGGCGCCTGGCGCTGAAGCGCCTGCTACCAGCGGCCTCAATTGGTGCGTGGCGCCGAGCGCGCACCGATTGCGCGAATAACCGCCTGACGCAAAGGCGCGCAGGAGCCATGACGCGGAGGACAGTGACTCCCTGCGTCTCCGGTGCTTTGCATCGAATTCCCCATGGCCCTCACACGACTTCGTACCTCAGGCACAACGTCTCTCGGCAAATCTTGGCCCTCAGCCTGTGGCTTGGGCGCAGACCCCACCCTATAATCGCCCTCGGCGATGCTCCCTACCAAACACATCATCCTGTTGCAGGCCCTGCGCAATCTGCCCGAACGCCTCGCCGAGGTGTGTGCGACGCTGGATGATGAGTGGCGGCCACAGGCCGAGGGTTGGTCGAGCCGTGAAGCCGTCTCGCACCTCGCGGCCTGCGACGCGCCGTTCCGCGCCCGCTTTGAGCGCATCATCGCCGAGGCCAACCCGCTGCTCCCCTACTTCGGGCCGGATATTGCCGTGCCACGCCGCGATCTCCCCGTGACCGATTCAATCGCCCGCCTCCGCCAATCGCGCGCCGAGCTGATTCAGTTTCTGTCGGCGCTGCCGCCGGAGGCGTGGGAACGGCCCGCGGTGCATGCCACGCTCGGCCCGACGACGTTTGCCCTGCAGGTGCAAAACATGATCAACCATGATGCCGATCACCTCGGCCAACTGATGGACCTGCGCGCGGCCTGGGAAGCGGCGCACCGCGAGCCGGCGCGATGACGACGATGGAAGCCGCGCGGACGCGCGGGCGCGAACGCAGACGCGCGCTGGAGCATCAGCCCAGGGCGAACATCGTGCCCCCCGGTCTGCCCGGCGGGCAATACCAGCCGCTGACCGAGGCGCAGGTCGAGCGCATCGTCGAGGCCGCGCTGACGGTGCTGGAGGAGACCGGCATCGAAGTGATGCCGTCCGATTGCCGCGAGGTGTGGCGCAGGGCCGGCGCGCGCATCGAGCCGGAGCGCAATCGCGTCTTCATCCCGCGCCGCATCATCCACGAGGGATTGAACCGCGCGGCGCGTGAGATCAGGCTCTGCGGCCAAATCCCCGAGCACGATCTGTGGGTGGGCGGCACGCGCGTGTATATGGGCACCGGCGGCGCGGCGGTGAAGATCCTCGACCTGAACGGCAACGTGCGCCCCACCCGCCTGCAGGACCTGTTCGACATCGGGCGGATGGTGAACGCGCTGGAGAACATCCACTTCTATCTGCGGCCAGTCGTCGCGCGCGATATCCCGGCGGAGGCGCTCGACCTCAACACGTATTACGCCTCACTGGCCGCGACCAGCAAACACATGATGGGCAACTGCTTCTCGCCGCAGACGGTGCGGGAGGTGGCGCGCCTGGCCAGCCTCATCGCCGGGAGCAACGCGGCGCTGCGTGAGCGGCCCTTCATCTCCTTTACCAATTGCTGGACCGTCAGCCCGCTGCGCTACGCGACCGAGACGGTGCAGACGCTGGATGAGATCGTGCGGCAGGGTTTGCCGGTGGCGATCTCATCCGCGCCGCAGGCCGGGGCCACCTCCCCGGTGACGCTGGCCGGCACGCTGGTTCAACTCACCGCCGAGCAGATGTCGGGCCTGACGTACATCAACCTGATGAGTCCGGGCCATCCGGTGATGGCGGGCTATGTGCCCTCGGTGGCCGATCTGCGCACGGGCAGCTTCAGCGGCGGCAGCCCCGAGTTCGCGCTGATGAATGCGGCCGCGGCGCAACTGGCGCGGCGGCTCGGCGTGCCGGTGTACAACTCGTCCGCCATCAGCGACAGCAAGCTGCCGGACGTGCAGGCCGGCTACGAGAAGGGCCTCAGCTCCGCCACGGCGGCGCTGGCCGGGGCCAATTACATCCATCACTCGGCGGGCTTTTTGGAATCGATGCTGACGGTGGCGTATGAGCAGTACGTGATTGACGATGACATCAACGGCTCAGTGATGCGGCTGGTGCGCGGGATCGAGGTGACGGATGAAACCCTGGCCGTGGATGTGATCCATGCGGTCTGCAACGGCGAGGGGCACTTCCTCGGCCACCCGCAAACGCTGTCGTTGATGAACAGCGAATACTACTATCCGCATACCGGCGACCGCGCCACGCGCGACAACTGGGAGGCGGCCGGGGCGCTGGATATGCGCGCGCGCGCGCAACAACGCGCCCGTGAGCTGCTGCAAACCCAATGGCCCGCCCACATCTCCGCTGAACTCGACGCGCGCCTCCGCAGTGAGTTTGAGATTTTGTTGCCGAGAGAAGTGATGAAACGACACTGAGTGTCGGGTGTCAAAGTGTCGAGTGTCCTCCGCATAGACGAGCAACTCGAAAGTGGCGGAGGACACTCGCCACCCGACACGTGACACCTTTCATTCCGAACCAATGCCCCTCCGACTCATCCGCCAGGCCTTCAACGGCAAAGACCTGCCCCGAGTCGCCCGCCCGCGCGAATTGAAAGACCGCTACGACGTCGTCATCATCGGCGGCGGCGCGCACGGGCTGGCCTGCGCCTACTATCTCGCGAAGCATCACGGCCTCACCGACGTGGCCGTGCTCGACAAACGCTACATCGGCTATGGCGGCAGCGGGCGAAACACGGCCATCATCCGCAGCAACTACCTCACCCCCGAGGGCGTGCGCTTCTACAACGAAAGCGTCAAGCTGTACGAGGCGATGTCGCAGGAGCTTGACTTCAACGTGATGTTCAGCCAGCGCGGGCACATGACCCTCGCCCACTCCGACAGCGCCGTGCGGACGATGCGGCTGCGGGCGCAGGTCAATCAAGTCGAGGGCGTGAACTCGCGCCTCATCCGGCCGGACGAGATCAAAGAACTGTGCCCGTGGCTGGATGTGAGCGACAAGCCGCGCTACCCCATCCTCGCCGCGCTGTGGCATCCGCCCGGCGGCATTATCCGCCACGATGCAGTGGTGTGGGGCTACGCCTATCAGGCCGACCGGCGCGGTGTCCACATCCACCAGAACACCGAAGTGACCGGCATCACCGTGGACAACGGCGCGGTCACCGGCGTGCAGACCAATCGCGGGGCGATCAAAACCGGCGTCGTGCTCAACGCCACGGCGGGCTGGTGCTCGACGATCTGCGCGATGGCGGGCGTGAAGCTGCCGGTCACCAGCGTGCCGCTGCAGGCCAACGTCACCGAGCCGCTCAAGCCCTTCCTCGATGTCGTCATCGTCTCGGGCAGCCTGCATGTGTACGTCAGTCAGAGCGATCGCGGCGAGCTGGTGATGGGGTCGAGCGTGGACCCGTTCACGTCGTACTCGATGGCGGGCACGTTGTCGTACATTGAAGAAATCTCGGCCCATATCCTCGAACTTCTGCCCGCGCTGGCGAAGGTGAAGGTGCTGCGCCAGTGGGCGGGCGTGTGCGATATGAGCCCCGACTTCAGCCCGATGATGGGCTTCACCGATGTCAAGGGCTTTTTGATTGACGTGGCCTGGGGCACCGGCGGCTTCAAAGCCTCGCCGATTGCGGGCAAGATGCTGGCCGAGTGCATCGCCACGAACAAAACCCCGGCGCTCATCGAGCCGTTCCGCCTCAGCCGCTTCCGCGAGGGCAAGCTGGTCGGCGAGAAGGGCGCGACGGCGGTGGGGCATTGAGTGGAGGGAGGAGGGTGGAGGGAATCCCTCCACCCTCCTCCCTCAACAGATTTACCAACCATGCTGATCCTGACCTGCCCCAACTGCGGCCCGCGCAACGTGGCCGAGTTCCGGTTCGGCGGCGAGACCAACCCGCGCCCGGCTGACCCCTCGGCGCTGAGCGACGAGGCGTGGGCCGACTTCGTGTACCTGCGCAGGAACGCGATGGGGGCCGAGACCGAGTGGTGGTATCACCGCGCCGGCTGCGGGCTGTGGTTCCTCGCCGAGCGGGATACGCTGACGAACGAAGTGAAGCGCACGTGGGAGTGGAAGCCAAAAGAACAGCAAGCATCCTGAGCGGAGGACGTAGCGAAGCGAAGCCCGCAGTCGAAGGATGCGAACTCCGCCCGCGACCAAAGCGCATCCTTCGACTGCGGCGCGAACTGCACGCGCCTCCGCTCAGGATGCTTGGCGCAAGTATTGAGTGCTGAGGCATGCCACATTGGGTCTACATTCTCAAGTGTTCGGATGGCTCGTACTACACTGGTTCAACCAGCAATCGCGTACACCGCGTCGCCGAGCATCAGACCGGAGTAATCGAAGGCTACACTCAAGCGCGACGACCTGTTGACCTGGTGTGGTCGGCGGAGTTTGCGACCGAACACGAAGCCTTCGTGCTTGAACGCAAACTCAAAGGCTGGTCGCGGGCCAAGAAGGAAGCATTGATCCGAGGCGACTGGTCGGAGATACACGCGATAGTCAAGGATGAACGGCAAAGTCGAGAGCGCCTCAAAAGGAAACAAGCATCCCGAGCGGAGGCCCGCCGCTTTTGCGGGCCGCAGTCGAAGGATGCGCGCTGGCCTTTGCTGGGTCGCTCGCCCCTTCGACTACGCGCCGCAAAAAAACGCGGCGCTCCGCTCAGGGTGTTCGCATTCTCTTGATTGGAGTGATTGATGCAGCCAACGAAACAACGCAGCCTCCCCCTGACCTACCCGCGCCGCGCGGCGACCGCCGGCGCGGGCGAGGCGATTGACCGCACCACGACGATCGCGTTCACCTTCGACGGCAGGGAATACGCCGCGCACCCCGGCGACACGATTGCCTCGGCGCTGGCAGCGGCGGGCGTCAAGACCTTCTCGCGCTCGTTCAAGTATCACCGCCCGCGCGGGCTGCTGTGCTGCGCGGGCCATTGCCCCAATTGCCTGGTGCAGGTTGAGGATGAGCCCAACGTGCGCTCGTGCAAGACGCCGGTCGAACCGGGGATGAAGGTCGCGCACCAAAACGCCTGGCCGTCGCTGGCAGTGGATGCGATGGCGACGACCCAACTCGGCGACCGTTTTTTGCCGGTGGGCTTTTATTACAAAACCTTCATCAACCCGAAGAGCGCGTGGCCGCTGTACGAGAAGGTGTTGCGCAGCGCGGCGGGCCTTGGGGCGGTGAATCCCGACACGCACCACGACGAAGGCAGCAAGCAATTCCTGCACTGCGAAGTGGCCGTGGTCGGAGGCGGGCCGGCGGGGCTGAGCGCGGCGCTGGCGGCGGCGGGACGCGGCGCGCCGGTGATGGTCTTTGACGAGAACGATGCGCTCGGCGGCCATCTGCGTTACTCGGGGGAGGGCGAACGGCTGAACGAGCTGAGGGCTGAGGTCGAGCGCCACCCGAACATCACCGTGCACGCCGGCACGACGGTGCTGGGCTGGTTTCAGGATAACTGGCTGCCGGCGGTGAAGGGCAACCGGCTGTACAAGGTTCGGGCGCAGGCGGTGATTGTGGCGACCGGCGCGTACGAGCTGCCGCTGGTCTTCGACAACAACGACCTGCCCGGCGTGATGCTGGGCAGCGGCGTGCAGCGGCTCATCAAACAGTTCGGTGTGCTGCCCGGCCAGCGCGCCGTAGTGGTGACGGCAAACGACGACGGCTGGGCGCTCGCTGCCGATTTGCATGCCGCTGGCATACAAATCGGGGCAATCGTGGATGAGCGCGAGCGCGGCGCGTGCCACAGCCCGCATCTCGACGCGCTCTCGGGCGAGACGGTGGTGTATTGGAAACACACCATCCGCGAGGCGCGCGGCGAGAATTACGTGCGCGCGGCGTATGTGATGCCGGTGAACGGCGGCACGGCGCAGCGTGTGGATTGCGATTTTATCGCGGTCAGCGTGGGCTGGACGCCGGTGCTCGATATCGTCCATCAGGCTGGCGGCAGGGCGGCATACGATGAAACGCGCGGCGAGATCGTGCCGCAGACTCTGCCGCCGAACCTGTTCGTGGCCGGGCGGGCGAGGGGAACCCACGGCGAAGACGCTCAACTGGCGGACGGACGCCGAGCGGGGCACGGGGCGGCGTCCTTCCTCCGCAAGCGCGGCGCGCCGGATGACGCTCACTTTCACGACGCCGCCGAGGCGCGCGCTCAAGCGCCCCGCACCTCCACCCGCGTGCTCGTGCCCGGTCGCAAGAAACGCTTCGTCTGCTTCTGCGAAGACATCACCGACAAAGACATCAAGACGGCGATTGCCGAAGGCTATGACAGCCTCGAGTTATTGAAGCGCTACGCGACCACAACGATGGGGCCGTGTCAGGGCAAGCTGTGCGCGGCCAACACCATCCACCTGTGTTCGCGCGCCAACGGCGTGAGCGTGCCCGCGACCGGCACGACCACCTCGCGCCAGCCGTACGTGCCGGTGAAGCTGGAGACGCTCGCCGGGCAGCACATGGAGCCGGCGCAGATCTCGCCGCTGCACGAATGGCACAGGGCGCACGGCGCGAAGATGATGCTGGCCGGCTTGTGGATCCGCCCGCTGCACTACGGCGACCCGGTGGCCGAGGTGAAAGCGGTGCGCGAACGCGTCGGGCTGATTGACGTGAGCACGCTCGGCAAGCTGCGCTTCACCGGGCCGGGCGCCGGCGCGCTGCTCGATAAGCTGTACATCAATGCGATGAGAAACCTCGGCGTGGGCCGCGTGCGCTACGGGGTGATGTGCACCGATGAGGGTGTGGTGCTCGACGACGGGGTGACGGCGCGCCTGAGCGAAAACGAGTGGTACACGACCACGACCACCTCGGGCGCCGGCGCGCTGTTCGAGAACATTCAGTGGTGGATGCAGAGCGGCTGGGGCGAGGGCGTGCATCTGGCCGACCTCACCGAGCAATACTCGGCCTTCAACCTGGCCGGGCCGCGCTCACGCGAGGTGGCACAGAAATTGTCGGGGATGGAGTTGTCGAAGGAATCGTTCCCATACATGCACATCCGTGTGGGCGATATCGCCGGCGCGCCGTGCCGGGTGATGCGGATTGGATTCACGGGCGAGCTGTCGTACGAGATTCATGTGCCGTCGGCGTACGCGCTGCACGTGTGGGAGGCGTTGATCGAGGCGGGCCGCGAGTTCGGCCTCGCGCCGTTCGGCGTGGAGGCCCAACGCGTGCTGCGGCTGGAGAAGGCGCACCTCATCGTCAGCCAGGACACCGACGCCACCACCGACCCGCTCTCCGCCGACCTGGGCTGGGCGGTGAAGTGGGATAAGCCGGATTTCCTCGGCAAGCGTTCGCTGGTGCGCGTCGCCCACGACGGGCCGCGACAGAAACTCGTTGGCTTCAAGATGGCGCGGCCCGGCATCGTGCCGGAGGAGGGCCTGCAGTGCGTGCGGCTCGACGCGGCGGGCAAGGCCCACATCATCGGCAACGTCACCTCCAGCCGCCACAGCCCCACGCTCGGTGAGACCATCGGCCTGTGCTGGCTGCCGTGGGAGATCGCCGAACAAAACGGCGCGCCGTTCACAATCAGAATGCTCGATGGCAAAGCGTTCGAGCAGGCGCGCGTGCATCACGGGCCGTTCGTTGACCCGGAAGGAACGAGACTGAGAATGTAACTGACATTGGCTCGCCCTCACCCCCTGCCCCTCGCCCGTTGGGAGAGGGGAGGGTGCTCGGAAATTCCGCGGCCTGTTCCCTCTCCCGGAGGGAGAGGGTTAGGGTGAGGGCGAAATCTGAAAGCTATCATGATCAAACGCTCCCCCTTAGTTTCAGTCGCCCAACACCTCGGCGCGGAGTTCATCGAGGTCGGCGGATGGAAGTTTGCCCGGCGCTTCACCTCCGTTGCCGCTGAGATGGCGGCGGCGCGGAGCGGTGTGGCGCTGGCCGATAGCTCGCCGCACGGCAAGGTGATGATCGAGGGCGCGCAGGCGGCGGAGGCGCTGCGGGCCGCGTTCGGCGCGGCACCGGAGGCCATTGGGGGCGGCGCGCCGACGGACGCCGGCCACCTCTATCGGCTGCGGCGCGAGGTGTTCTACATGAGCACACCGCCCAGCGGCGAGGCGAACGTCATCGAGCGGGTCGAGGTCGCCGCGCGGGCTGCAGCGCTCTTCGTTACCGCCACCGATGTCTCGCACGGCCTGGCCGACCTCCGCCTGCTCGGCCCGCGTGCGCGCGATGTGCTGAGCAAGCTGTGCGCCCTCGACTTCTCGCCGGAGAGATTCCCCGACCAGACGCTCAGGCAGACCGGCGTGGCCAAGACGAGACAGATGGTGCTGCGCCGCGACTTCGGCGCGCTACCCGCCTTTCAACTCATCGGCGCGCAATCGCTGGCCGCGTATCTGTGGGAGGTGGTGATGGCGGCCGGCCGCGAGTACGGCATCGCGCCGATGGGCGTGGAGGCGATGCGGGATTTGGAACGAGCCGGTTGATTTCGCGCATCGAGTTTTGCGCATGGGCGCGAATCGTATTCCTGTAATTCGCGCGCTTCGATTACCCTCCTATCGCCGCCGTTGACGCCCCATCCACATACAGCGCGCTGCCGGTCACGGCGCTGGCCTCGTCGCTGGCGAGGAAGAGCACGGCGTAGGCGACTTCGCGGGTCGAGGCCATGCGGCCCTGCGGCTGCTGGCGTTTGATGAGCGGCAGGAGCTTGGCCAGCCCACCGGCGTCTTCGGCCGCTTTGCGGTTCATCGGTGTATCCACCCAGCCGGGGCAGACGGCGTTGACGCGGATGCCGTGCCCGGCATACGACACGGCCAGCGCCTTCGTCAGCCCGATCACCCCCGCCTTCGAGGTCGTGTACGCCTCGTAGCCCGGCTCGGTCAGCGTCGCCATCACCGACGAGGTGTTGATGATCGAGCCTTTGCCGCGTTCGAGCATGTGCGGGATAACGGCCTTCGCCATCAGAAACATCGCCTTGACGTTCACCGACTGCACCTCATCCCACGCCGCCTCATCGAAGGTCTGCAGATCGCCGTACGGCATGATGCCGGCGTTGTTGAAGACGACATCCACCTGCCCGAACGAATCGAGCGCGGTGGCGACGGCGCGCGCGATGGTTGCGGCCTGCGCCACGTCGCCGCAGACCGCAACCGTGTGGGCGCCGCCGGCCTTCAGCCGGGCCGCGACCGCGTCCAATTCGGCGCAATTGCGATCCACGAGCAGCAGCCGCGCGCCGTGCTCGGCGAACAACTCCGCCGTGCCCAGGCCAATGCCCGAGGCCGCGCCGGTGAGGATGGCGCTTTTGCCCTGTAGTCTGTTCATGCTGTGCCGACGACCGACGTGGGACGAAAGTGATGGGCTCGGCTTTCGTCCCTCGTCTCTCGTCATCCGTCACCGATAGTGTTCCCGCACCTCCGTATGATACGGCAGCGCGAGCATGGCGTCGAGCAAATCCCGCGCCTGAGCCTGTGAGCGAGTGAACGGGTCGGTGAGAATGAGTTCAAGCAGCAGCTTGCGGTCGCGGCGCTCATACGCCTCCAGCTCGATATTGACCGGGGCCACATAATCGCTCAGCACATGGGCCACAAGCGGGGCGGGCAGCGGCGTGGTCTGCACCGGCTGGATGCCGCGCGCTGACCAGCGTCGGCACCTCCACCGCAAAGTCGTGCGGGAGGCCGGCGACGTATCCGCCGCCGTTCATCACATTACCGATGAGGACGCGCGGGATATCGCAGGCCAGCGACTCGAGCATCGGCACGATGATCTCGTGCGGGTGTGTGGGCGGGAAGATTTCGGTGACGCGGGCCGCTGGCTCGTTCTGCACACGCTCGATGGCGGCGAAGCGCGCCTTGCCCCTGGCAAAGTGCGCGTCCCACTGGGCGGGCGGATCCTCGCGCCAACGTCGTTCGGTCGCCGAGTCGGTGTGATACCACCAGCCCCACGCGCCGCCGCCCCAGCTGCCCGTATCCCCGATCGGGAAGGCGCCGAAGCGCCGGGATGATGGGTGGGTTGGCTCTGCATGGAGATGAGTGCAGATATTCTAACGATTTCACACTCGATTTGGGAAGCAAGTCCAATAGCATTGCGCCGCCGGGCACATATAATCGCCGCAAGCATTCACTTTGAGAATCGCCATGGACGACTGTATCGCCCTCGCCCCCTCCCAACACCTTACCGATCGCCCGTTTACCCAGCCCGAGAACAGTCAAATTGATTTAGGGATTCTGCGCCAGACCCGACACCGGCTGTGTGCGTTGCTCCGCGCGCCGGGCGGCCTGCCTGAGGCGCCGCGCCCGTATGTGGTGTGGCAGAAGGACGAGCACGGCCTCAACCTGCGCCTCGTCGTCAACGATGTGCCCAGGCTGCTCGGGTGCGACCCGGTGACCGTCGTCGGTTTCTGCGGCACCCGGCGGCCCAACGCCGACCCGGTGCCGATGGATGCGATGGATGACGAGCTGATCGGCGAGTTCCCGCGCCATCCGTATGTGCTGGCCTACTGCTCGCAACAACTCGCCGATGGCAACTATCGCAACCTCGTGCTGCTGGATTCGGCGGACGCCCGCGAGCACTGGCGCGCCAGCCAGCGGCATGCCTATGCGGTCTTCAACATGTCGCCGGGCTTCTACGCGCACATCCGCCTGCACAACGGCCTCATCGCCGGCCCGGTCATGTCGGCAGCCGAGATTGAGCTGCACCGCACCAAATACTACGACTACGTTCACGCGCTGCCCGACGGCGGGCCGTGGCGCGCCATCCGCGAATTCAGCCCAACCCCTCTATCGTAGCTACCGCTGCTTCCCCCAGCCACGGGCCGGAGTGCGGTCAGCGTCCGGGTCAGGCTGAGCAGATAGGCCACCACCACGCCACCGCCGATGGCGACGGCCAGCGGCGCGCCGATCACCGCCCCGAGCACGAGCGCAACCCAATACCACGGCGAACGACGTCAGCGACTTCATCGCAGGCCCTCGAACAGCACTTCGATGAACCGGGCGCGATCCACCTTGACGGCTACCTCGACATTTGGCGGTTGCTGATGCCAGCCGGCCATATCGGCGACGGTGCGGCCACGGGTGTGCGTGCCGTGCAGCTCGATCTCGACATGCGCGGCCTTCGTCTGCAGCAGCGCCGGCTCGGCGATGGCGGCCACGGCCACCGCGTCGTACACCGGCCCACCCGCCCACTGCATCACCTCCAGCCACCACTCCACATGCGGCTGCATGATGTTGGCGGCGAGGGCGGCGCGCGCCGTGGTGAAGGCCCGCATCTGCACCAGGTCGTCGGGCGTGATCAGGGCCTGATAGCACGCCTCCAGGCCCACCATTGTGATGTTGCAGCCGGCAGTGAAAACGATGTGCGCGGCCTCCGGGTCGGCCAGCACGTTGAACTCGGCGGACGGCGTGGTGTTGCCTTCGAGGTAGGCGCCGGCCATCGTGACGAGGCGCGGGATGCGGGCGGCGAGCCGCGGCTCGAGTTGCAGGGCGAGGCCGAGGTTGGTCTGCGGCCCCATCGGCGCGTAGATCGTCGCCGGGCCATCCGGGCCGAGGTAGTGCTCGATGAGGAAATCGACCGCGCGCTGCGGCTGCGGCTCAGTCAGCGCGGGCGGAAGGTCGAAGCGTTTGTGTTGCAGCGGGTCGGTGCGCAGCGGCTCGGCGACGAGGGCCCTGGCCGCGCCGGCGTACACCGGCACATGCTCGAGGCCGCCCGCGCGCATGACGCGCAGCGTGTTATCGAGCGTGACCTCCAGCGGGGCGTTGCCGTGCGAGACGCAGACCGCGACCAATTCCAGCGCCGGGTGATAACCGGCCAGCAAAATCGCCACCGCGTCATCGAAGCCGGTGTCCACATCCAAAATCAGTTTCTGTTTCATCAATTGTTGTTTTGAGCCACCGCAAACACAGAGAGCACGGAGGAAACGCTCAGTGGACTCTGTGGTAAATGCACTCTACCAGTTTACCAGCACGTCGCACTCTGCCGCCAGCACCCCGCCGACGATCTCAAGATTATGCCCGACCTTATCACGCAATGCCTTTCCGCGATACTCGTGCCGCAACCGGAACGCCGCGCCGCCGCCGTAGCGCCGCTGAAGCGGCCACTACGAACCACTCCGCCGCTGAAGCGGCCACTACGAACC
>CAZSNP010000062.1:0-28324 GCA_964608265.1 uncultured Anaerolineales bacterium
GCCGCTGAAGCGGCCACTACGAACCACTCCGCCGCTGAAGCGGCCACTACGAACCGATGTGCGGCAACGCGCGCGCCCGATCGCCGCGCTGGCCCGGCCTTCGAATTGGCCACGACGAAGTCGAAGTCCTCGGCATCTCGGCCCGAGCCTGCCGGAAGGGTGCGGATGACGACGGCCGGTTGCTGGCATGGCGCGATGGCCCGGATCAACTGACGGATGCCTCCGACAAGGGCCGTGAGCCGGTGACGGCGGGACGCGCCCTCGTCCCGGCCGGCGTGGTGCGGGCGGGCAAGGTCCCCATTGCACCGCCTGCAGAGCGGCAGCTTACCTGAATATCGCACGGCCAATGCTAGGCTGAGGCCCAAAGGACGTTTTTCTTTTTTGTGCCTTTCGCGCAAGAGCCAACCTGTGTCCCTCGCGTATGATGGGCGCACGCCGCCACGCGACAACAACCATGAGCATCCCCACACCATTGCGCTTCGCCTCCTTCCTCGGCGACAACGGCTTTGACTTCTACCGGCAGGTCGTAGCCCACCTCGGCGCGGCGACCGGGCTGGCGACGGAGATGCTGAGCGATACCTCCGCCGGGATGGAGGCGCTCTTCGCCGGCGGTGCGCTGGCGGGCGCATTCGGTTGCGGGCTGCCCTATGTGTGGAAGGCCGCCGAGCCGGAACCACTGGTGCGCTTGCTGGCCGCGCCGGTGATGCCCGCCCCTCGGTACGGCGACCGGCCCGTGTACTTCGCCGACGTCATCGTGCGCGCCGACTCACGCTGCCACGCTTTCGGCGACCTGCGCGGCGCGACCTTCGCGTACAACGAAGCCATCTCGATGTCGGGCTATGTGTTGCCGCGCTACCATTGGCTGACGCAGGGCGAGGACTTGCTCACCTTCTTCGGCGGCCTGGCGAAGAGCGGTTCGCACGCCAATTCGATGGATTGGGTGGAAGGCGGCCGGGCGGATTGTGCGGCGATTGATAGCGTGGTGCTGGAGATGGAATTCCTTCAGCGACCCGCGCGCCGCGAGTCGTTTCGGGTCGTCGCGAGTTGCGGCCCGGCGACCATGCCGCCCGTCTTCGCCTCCGCCCGCCTCGATCTGCCCACCCACGCTGCGTTGACCGAGGCCCTCCTCGGCATGCACACCACCGCAGCCGGTCGCGCCGTGCTGCAGGTCGGCGGGGTGCGGCGCTTCGCCCGCGTGACCGACTCGGACTACGACGACATCCGCCGGATCGCGAAGACGGTGGAAGTCGGGATGCTGCCATGATCGTTTGCGCGGATATCGAGCACCCGACACGGTACGCTTCGCCGATGGGCGCAGAGTTGATGGCGAACCGGCTGAAGGGTCAGTGCCGGGACGCAAACATCCCCGAATGAATCCTGACCTGCGCGCCGGCAACAAATTCCCCGACCTCGAACTGCCCGATCATCGTGGGCGGCCGATCAGACTCTCGCGCCTGACCGCGCCCACCACTTACGACATGATGCTGGGCTTCACCGACGGCTACCCGCTGGTGGTGGTGTTCTACCGCGGCTTCTTCTGCCCGCGCGACGGGGCACAGATGCGCCAGTTGGTGCGTTACCAGGAGGAGCTGGCCGTCAATTACTGCCGCGTGGTCGCCATCAGCGCCGACGAGCCGGCCGTGTGCGGGGCGTACCGTTACGGCCTCGACGCGTCCTTCCCCTTCCTCAGCGACGAGAAGCGTGAGGCGATTGATGCGCTGGGCATTCGCGATGAGACTGAAGGGGAGTATCCCGGATGCGCCATCCCCGTCACCTTCACCCTCTCGCCCGACCTCACCATCCACAAGATTCACCTCGGCTGGTTTTTTGTCGGCCGCCCCACAGTCGAAGAACTGCGCGGCGACCTGCGTACGTTGATGTCGCGCCGCTCAAACTACGCCTACGAGGCGTACAACAATCCCGCCATCAAAAACTCGCTCTCAATGCCGTCCGGCCGTCCGTATTCGTCCGTGAAATCCGGGTCCCGTAGAACAAACAGGAGCCAACGTGATTCGCAGCCACATGATCGCGACGCAGTCGGAAGTTGTCGCCGAGAATGGATTGGTCGTCGGGGGGCACGAACTCGAGGCCGAAGCCGGGTTGCGGGTGATGCAGGCGGGCGGCAACGCGATTGATGCCCTGGTCGCTTCCGCCTTCGCCGGCTACGTCGTCGAGCCGAGCAATTGCGGCGTCGGCGGCTACGCCCGCCTTTCGATCTATTGGGCGGAGCGCGATGAGCTAATCTCGATTGACGCGTACGTCCGCGCGCCGGGCAGGGCCACGCCGGATATGTTCGAGCCGGACTACGAAGCGCCGCTGACGTATTACGGCTACCCGGCCACGCGCGAACAAAGGGCCAACACCGGTTACATGGCCTGCGCGGTGCCGGGAGCGGTCGCCGGTCTGTGCGCGGCCCATTCGATGTTCGGCAGGCTGCCGCTGGCCGAAGTGTTGCAGCCCGCCATCGAGCTCGCCGAGCGCGGCCTGCCGGTGTACGCCGGCCTGGCGCGGACGATTGCGAACCTGTACGACGATATCCGCGCGCTGCCCGACACGGCCGCCCTCCTCATCCCCCACAACCGGCCCGCCCGCGCGGGCGATGCGTGGACGGAGGGCGACGTGATTGACTTCTCCGCGCTGGCGCGTACGTTGCGCCGCATCGCCGAGCACGGCGCGGCCGGCTTTTATCATGGCCCGGTGGCCGAAGCTATCGAGCGTTACCTCATCGGGCACGGCGGCATCCTCAGCGCGCAGGACCTGGCCGACTTCCAGCCCCGGATCATGCGCGAGAAGCCCGCGCGCTATCGCGACTACGACTACGTCTCGTGTTACGACCAGGTCAGCTACGAAGCCCTCAACATCCTCGATCACTTCGACCTGCGGCAATTTGGGCCGGACAGCGTCGAGTTTCGCCATCTCGTGGCGGAGGCGTTGGGGCAGGCCTTCATGGATAGCATGGTGCACTACGGCGACCCCGACCACACCCGCAGCCCGGTCAATGGTTTGGCCAGCCGCGCTTATGCCGAGGCTCGCGCGAAAGAGATTTCACTCGACCGCGCCGCGCTGCGCCCGCTGCGCGCCGGTGATCCGTGGCCGTTCGAGGATGAGAGGCACAGGCCGGAACGTATTTCGCCGGGGCCGTCGCGCGGTGGCCCGAGCGGCACCACGCAAATGGTCGCCGCCGACCGCGCGGGCAACCTCGCCGTCACCTGCACCAGTCTATCCGGCGCGTTCGGATCGTGCCTGTATGTGCCCGAGGTCGGCGTGATGCTCAACAACTCGATGAGGAACTTCGATCCGCGCCCCGACCATCCCAATTGCGCCCAGCCCGGCAAGATGCCGATCTTCGCCGCGCCCGTCATTGCCGCGCGCCACAACGGTCGCGCCGTGTTCGGGGCCTCAGGCTCCGGCGGTTATCGGATCGAGACCGGCGTGCTGCACACGCTGCTGAACACGCTCGACTTCGGGATGGATGTGCGGCGGGCAGTGGATGCGCCGCGCGTGCACTGCCAGGGCGAGGCCACGTATGTGAGCGGCCTGCTGCCCGAGGCCGTGCGGGCGCGGCTGGCGGAGATGGGCCACACAGTCGTTGAACAGACCGATAGCCCCAACGCAACCTACTTCGGCCGCGTGGGCGCCATCCACATTGACCCGCAGACGAGGCTGATGCGGGCGGGCAGCGGCCCGGCGTGGAGCACGGCGGCGGCTGGCTTTTAGGCCTAACGGCCCGAGCCACGGTCTTATCGCTTGTCACCCACGCCTCAAAGACGTAATGAATATTTAGGACAACTTCTGTTGACATCGAAAAATCCGTCGTCTATGATACCGGGCACACGCCATTGGTTTTGCCCATCGTCATGTCACTCGCCCGGAAAACCCACCGTGGCGCCCTGGTCAGCATGTCCGACCCAACATTCAAGTTGAGTGAGGGTCGTGAAATGCCGTTTGCCCTTGGCGCGAGCCCAGCGAGGATTGGACGACACCCCGGGCACGCCGACCGCGCCCAGTGAAAGGAGGCACCCGACACCGCTCGTCTCGTTTCCGAATTCACCCAGTTGCAGTGAAGCAACCCATGAAGCTCCCAAGGCAAGGAGAGGAAAGAAACATGAGCGAAAGCATTCACCCCTTTGTAGCCAGGGCCCAGCAGCAGCTCGCCGATGGCCGCATCAGCCGGCGCGAATTCCTGCGCCTGGCCTCGCTGATGGGCGTTAGCTGGGGAACCGCGTGGGTCCTGGCGGCCTGCGGCGCGCCGGCCACCCAGGCGCCCCCGGCCGCCACCTCCGCCCCGGCCGCAGCCACTATCAAGCGCGGCGGCACCATGAAGGTCGGCTTCGCCCTGCAAGCCGTTGACCACCCCGCCCGCCTCTCGTGGACGCAGGGCTCCGACGTCCTGCGTACCAACTTCGAGTACCTGACTTTTACCGACCGCAACAACGTCACCAGCCCCTACCTGCTCGAAAGCTGGAAGGCCAGCGACGACGCCACCGAATGGGTGCTCACGCTGAAGAAGGGCATCAAGTGGTTCAACCCCGGCGGCGCGGGCGACGGCGAGGAACTGGTCGCCGAGCACGTCAAGTTCAACTTTGGGCAGTGGCTCAACCCGGATATCGGCTCGTCCATCGCCGGCTTCTTCGAGGGTTTCCTCACGCTCGACAACATCACGGTGCAGGATAGCCACACGCTGGTGTTGAAGATGGCCAAGCCGAAAGTGGACGTGGCCGAGAACCTCTTCCACTATCCGGCGCAGATCGTCCACCCCAGCTTCAACGGCGATGCCTCGACCGGCAAAAACGCCGGCACCGGGCCGTTCCGACTGGTGAAGTACAAGGTCGGCGAGGGCGCGCGCGTGGAGAAGCGCGAGGGCTACTGGCAGAACGGTGAGGACGGCCAGCCGCTGCCCTACCTCGACGCGGTGGATTTCATTGACCTCGGCACTGAGGGCACGCCGTACATCGCCGGTCTGCAGGGCGGCCAGATCCATGAATACCTCATCGGCCCCGGCGACTTCGCCACGCTGTCGAACGACCCGAAAGTCAAGGTCTACCCGGCCCGCACGGCGCAAACCCGCGTGCTGCGCATGCGGGTCGATCAGGCGCCGTTCGACAACAACGATGTTCGCATGGCGCTGAAGAAGGTGCAGGATCGCAAGAAGATCGTGCAGACGGCCTACTTCGGCCAGGCCGATGAAGGCCAGGACACGCACGTCGCCCCGGTGCAGCCGGACTACGCGCCGATGCAAACGCCCGCGTACGATCCCGAAGGCGCCAAAGCCCTGCTGCAGAAAGCCGGGATGGACAGCCTGGATGTCGAGATCGCCGTCGGCACCGGCTGGACGGACGTCGTGTCGTACATCGAGACGCTGAAGGAAGACGCCAAGGCCGCCGGCATCAACGTCATCCTCAAATCCATGCCGAACTCGGCTTATTGGGATGTGTGGACGGAGGCGACCGTCGGCGTGACGCCGTGGACGCACCGCCCGCTGGCCGTCATGCTCCTGCCGCTGGCCTACATCGCCGACTCCGAGGGCAAGCCGGTGCCGTGGAATGAGAGCCGCTGGGTGGATAAAGAATTCACCGAATTGCTCGTGAAGGCGCAGGGCGTCGCCGACAACGAGGCGCGCCGCGCGGTGATGAAGGACCTGCAACGCATCCAGGCCGAGCGCGGCTCAATCGGCATCGCCTACTTCATGAACGTGTGGGATGCCTACAACCCGGCGTTCCAAAACGTCGGCGCGCACCCCACCGGTTACGTCCTGCTGACGGACGCGTGGTACGACCCGGACAAGGATCCGTTCAAGTAAACGACGGATTGCCTTGGCGACGGGAGCGTCGTAAACTGGGGCAGGTCACCGGCAGTGACCTGCCCCTATTTGAACCAATCGAGGTCGGTGCGACAACTGGAGGTGCGTGATGGCCAAGTTCCTCGTTCGACGCATTATCTTTCTCCTGTTCACCCTGTTCATGGTGTCGGTGGCGATCTTTGCCATCTCCGAGCTGCTGCCCGCCAATATCGCCATCAACACGCTGGGCAACACCATCACCCCCGATCAGGAAAAATCCTTCAACGCTCAGAACGGCCTCGATCAACCGGCGCTCACGCGCTATGTGCGCTGGATGGCCGGCAGCGACTGGCAGGCCGCGCAGCTCATCGGGCGGCCCGTCATCCGCGAATACGACGAGGACACGGATCGCTACACGTGGTGGGTGGTGGATACTGACGGTTCGCTCTATCAAAGCGCCACCCCCGACGCCGAGGAGATGCTCAAGTTGGTCCGCCAATCCGATGGCACGGTGAAGGAAGTCTCCATCGGAAACGAGGTGTGGACGCCGAACGCCGAGGGCATCCTCGTGTACTGGGGCATCGATCGCGCCGGGCGCGCGGCGATGTGGGTGAAGGGCGACAATCAACGCTCGTGGACGCTGACCAAGGCGACGTGGACGTCTGAAGCCGGTGCGCCCCGGCAATACATTCCGTTGCAACAAGGATTGTTGCGCGGCGACCCGGGAGTTTCCTTCCTCACCCGCCGCCCCGTCGCCGAGACGCTGGTGCGCCGGCTGGTCAACACCGCCTTCCTGGCCGGCATCGCCTTTGTCTTCATCATGCCGCTGGCCCTGGTGCTTGGGCTGATCGCCGGGCTGAACGAGGGCAAGTGGATCGACCGCTTCCTGTCGGTGTCGAGCCTGGTGGCCACCGCGACACCGGAGTTCGCCAGCGGCGTTTTTATGATCTTGATCTTTGCCACCTGGCTGCAACTCGTGCCCGGCGTCGTCGCGATCACCACCGAGTCATCGATCTTCGAGAACCCGCAACTGCTCGTGCTGCCCATCCTCACGCTGACGCTGGTGGAGTTGGGTTATGTGCTGCGGATCACGCGCGCGAGCATGGTGGAGGTGATGCGGACGAATTACATCCGCACGGCGGTGCTCAAAGGGTTGCCGCGGCTGCAAATCGTCTTCAAGCACGCGCTGCGCAACGCGCTGATGGCGCCCATCACCGTCATCATGCTGCACGTCAACTGGCTCATCGGCGGCATCGTCGTGGTCGAGTCGGTCTTTGGCTTTCCGGGCCTGGGCCGCTTCGCCCTCGAGGCCGCCCTGTTCAAGGATGTGTTCGCGGTCGAAGCCATCACCATGACGCTGGTCGTCATCGCCGTGGTCAGCCAGTTGTTAGCCGACCTGGTGTACACCTTCCTGAACCCGCGCATCCGTTACGCATGACGCTGGAGCGACGAACGCCGTCGCCCCCAACGGAGGTCGTATGGCCGTCACCAATCCCGTCCCCCGCCTCGCCCCCTCGCCCGCCTCGCTGCGGCCCTCCGTGTGGACGCGGATCAGGGCCGGCTGGGGGATCTTTGCCAAATCGCGCACCGCGCTGGTCGGCTTCGGCCTGGTGCTGTTCTGGGTTATCGTGGCTGTCTTCGCCGACGATTGCATCATCCGGCCGAGTTGCTGGATGCAGGACCCCAGGTTCGAAGCAACGCCATGGCTGGCGCGTTACTCGCCGACCGAACAGTTCAGCGATGCGCCGCCGCTGCAAGGCCCGTCGGCCGCGCACTGGCTCGGCACCGACCGCAACCTGCGCGACATCTGGGCGCGGCTGGCGCAAGGCTCGCGCATCATCCTCACCCTCGCGCCGCTGGCCGTGCTCATCGCGCTGCTCACCGGCGGCACGCTCGGCGTGGTGGCCGGCTACTACAGCGGGCTGGTGGATGAGGCCATCATGCGCGTGCTCGACGCCATGCTGGCCTTCCCCAGCATTCTGCTTTACCTCGTCATCATCGCCGCGCTCGGGCCGAACGCCTTCAACATCATCATCGCCATCACCATCGCCGGCCTGCCGGGCATCGCGCGGCTGGTGCGCAGCCTGACGCTCGATATCAAGACCCGCGACTATGTGGCCGCTGCGCAGACCCGGGGCGAGAGCGCGTGGTACATCATGTTCCGCGAAATCCTGCCGAATGCCACCGGGCCGATCATGGTGGATGCGATGTTGCGCGTGGGTTACGCAGTCTTCGCCATCGGCACGCTCGGCTTCCTGGGCCTCGGGCTGCCGCCGCCCTCGCCCGACTGGGGCAGCATCGTCAACACCGGGCGACAGTTCATTCAGGCCGGCCATCCGTGGGGCGCGCTCTCCGGCTCGCTGGCCACCGCCATGCTCGTCGTCGGTTTCAATTTGATGGCGGATGGGTTGAACGAGGAATTGCAACGCTATCGCTAAGGCGAGTGTCGGGTGTCGCGTGTCGAGGTGTCCGTCTACGCGGCGGACACCCGACACTCGACACACGACACCTTTGACTGATGACACGAGCCGCCGGAAAAATGGATCAGCCAGTCGTTCGGGTGACCGACCTGGCCGTGGCGTACGAGACGCGCTTCGGCGACGTCAACGCCGTGCGCGATGTCTCGTTTGAGATTCATCGCGGCGAGACGTTGGGCATCGTCGGCGAGAGCGGCTGCGGCAAGACCACCGTAGCCTATGCGCTCGTCAACTACCTCGGGCGCAATGGCAAGATCGTCAAGGGCGACATCATCTTTCAGGGCCAATCGCTGGTGGGCCGCACCCCGGAGGAGTTGCGTAAGCTGCGCGGCGACCAGATCTCGATGGTGTATCAGGACCCGATGACGTCGCTCAACCCGGTGCTCCGCATCGGCGAGCAAATGATCGAGGTGCTGACGGTCCATCGCGGCGTGCCCAGGGAAGAAGCCCGCCAGCGCTGCGTCGAGATGTTGCGGCGCGTATACATGCCCGACCCGGCCAAGGTGCTCGAACGATTTCCGCACCAAATCTCGGGCGGGCAGCAGCAGCGCGTCATCATCGCCATGGCCATGCTCAACAACCCGGCGCTGCTCATCATGGATGAGCCGACGACGGCGCTGGATGTGACGGTGGAAGCGGCGGTGCTCGACCTCGTCGCCGACCTGCGGCGCGACTTCGACACGGCCATCCTCTTCATCAGCCACAACCTCGGCGTCATCGCCCGCGTCAGCGACCGGGTGGGCGTGATGTACGCGGGCGAGGTGGTCGAGATGTCGGCGGCGGCCGATATCTTCGCGCGGCCGCAGCACCCGTACACGCAGGGCCTCATCCGTTGCTTACCCAAGCTCGGGCGGAGCAAAGAGAGCAGCGTCCTCTTCCCCATTCGCGGGCGCGTGCCGCCGCCCGGCAACCTGCCGCCCGGCTGCGTGTTCGAGCCGCGCTGCGATTACGCCCGCGACGCCTGCCGCCAGCAACGCCCGCCCCTGCGCGACCTCGCCGGACAACACCTCACCCGCTGCCTGTTCTCGGAGGAGATCGACCCCGCCGCCTGGCGACCGCCGGCGGATGCCGGGCTGCCGCAGCCGGCCACCGTGGTCGAGGCCGACGGCAAGCCCATCCTCGAAGCCGACCAGTTGCAGACGTACTATCGCCACCCGAACAGTTCACCCCTCAGCCTCATCGGGTTGGGCAGGCGCGAATACGTGAAGGCGGTGGACGGGGTGAGCTTCGATGTGCCCAAAGGCTTCACCCTGGGCGTCGTCGGCGAGAGCGGTTGCGGCAAGAGCACCCTGGTCAAGACCATCATCGGGCTGGAGGAGACCACCGGGGGCAAGGCCCAATTCATGGGCTTCGACATCAGCCGGCGGGTGGGCAAGCGCGACCTCGACATCATCAAAGAGTTGCAGATGGTGTTTCAGAATCCCGACTCGACCCTCAACCCGACCTACAGCGTCGGCCAACAGATCGAGCGGCCGCTGCGCCGCTTCAAAATCGTTCCGCCGGATCAGGTGCATGCGGAAGTGGTGCGGCTGCTGCGCGCGGTGAAGCTGGATGAGCACTATTACAATCGCCTGCCGCGCCAACTGAGCGGCGGCGAGAAGCAGCGCGTCGGCATCGCCCGCGCCTTCGCCGGCCGGCCCGATCTGGTGCTGGCCGATGAGCCGGTCTCGGCGCTGGATGTGTCGGTGCAGGCCGCCGTGCTCAACCTGCTGCTCGAGATTCAGCGCGAACAGAGCACGACGATGGTCTTCATCTCGCACGACCTGAGCGTGGTGCGCTTCATGGCCGATTACGTCGCGGTGATGTATCTGGGACAGATCGTCGAGATCGGCCCGGCGGACGCGATCTACAAGCCGCCGTATCATCCGTACACCGAGTCGCTGCTGGCCGCCATTCCCATCCCCGATCCGGAGATCGAGCAGCAACACATCCGTCTCGAAGGCAGCGTGCCCAGCCCGCTCAACCCGCCGAGCGGCTGCCGCTTCCACACGCGCTGCCCGCGCCGCAGCTGGCTGCCCGACGGCGGCAAGATTTGCGAGGTCGAGACGCCCCCGTGGCAGCAGGCCGGCGAAGATCATCGCATCTTCTGCCACATCCCGCTCGAACGCCTGCAGCAGATGGAACCGGTTGTTCATCCCACTTCAGCGAAAGGCCAATAGCCATGCTGGTCAAAGATTACATGACGCCGCATCCGATCCTCGTCGCGCCCGAAATGCGGGTGACCGAGGCGCAGAAGGTGATGTCGGAGAACAACATCCGCCACCTGCCCGTCGTGAGCGACGGCAAACGCTTGCTTGGCCTGGTCACGCGCCAGCGGCTCGCCATCCCACCGGAGAAGCTGGCCAGCCTGGATGTGTGGGAGATCACCCGCTTTCTGGCCGACCTGAATGTGAGCAAGGTGATGGTGACGGGCGCGGATTTGCACACGACGACGCCCGAGATGACGCTCGAGGAAGCGGCCGACATGCTGATCCGGTACAAGATCAGCGGGTTGCCGGTGATCGAGGCCGGCGGCGTGGTCTGCGGCATCATCACCGAGACCGACTTGCTGATCGAGTTTCAGAATCTGCTCGGCGCGCCGGACGCGGGCTGGCGGGCGGTGATGCGGGTGCCGGACAAGATCGGCCAGTATCGCAAACTGGTGCGGGCGATCTCGGAGAACAACTGGGGGCTGATGGCCCTCGGCGGCGTGCGTTCACCGAAGCATCCCGACAAGTGGGATGTGGTGCTCAAGGTTCGCCATTGCACGAAAGAGCAACTGACCGCGGTGTTGCAGTCCATCGAAGATCAGGAATTGATCGACATCCGCGAGACCCGCGCCCAGCCGGCGTAGCCCGGGCCGAAACGAAACCCGCTGTTCATATCATCGCATCGGAGACGACTACGCGCCCGGGGTGTCCCAATCGCGTACTCGTAGGACCTTCGTGGGCCGAGGGGGTTCGGAGCGTTATCTATACCGCAGCGTGAACGTCCGCGTCACATAGATGCGGCGCGCCTCACCGGTGTCACACAACATCACCGTCGTCACGGTTTCCAGCAGAAACACCTTCTCGGCCCGCTCCATGGTGATGCACGCGCTCTCGGCGCGGGCCTCCGGGCCAAGCTCGAAGCGCCTGGAATACCAGTGGTACAACTCCGGAAATTCGTTCAGCGCCCGATACGACGTGTCGCGCCGGAGGTGCAGCACCGGGCTCCAGCGATACTGGCTGTGGTCGCTGATCTGCACGGCATCGGGGTGATCGGCGGCCCGATAGATTGTGAGTGCGCCAAAGGCGACGACGACGGTCAGCAGGCAGGCGAACAGGCCGGCCAGCGCGGCGAGCGAGAGCAGGACGGGGCGTTGCCAGTTGCGTTGGGGCACACGGCGATTATAGGGACAGACGGCAAAAAGGGAATAGCATGTCCAAAACACATTTCGATTACATCGTCCTGGGCTGCGGCGGCCTCGGGAGCGGGGCCGCGTACTGGCTGGCGCGGCGCGCGAGCGTCGAGGTGCTCGGCCTCGAGCAATACCCGCTCGGGCATGTCCACGGCGGCTCGCAGGATCACTCGCGCATCATCCGGTTGACCTATCATCACGAAAACTACACCCGCCTCACCCCGCACACCTACACCGCCTGGGCCACACTCGAAGAGGAGTCGGGCGTGCAGGTCGTGCATAAGACCGGCAGCGTCGAACTGGCGCTGAAAGACAGCCCGCATGTGCGCGAGATCGAGATTTACGCCGGGGCGATGGATGCGGCCTCGATCCCATACGAACGCTTCGGCGGCGATGAGTTAATGCGGCGCTATCCGCAGTTTCGCGTGAAGCAGGAGATGGAGGTGCTGTGGCAGGCCGATTCCGGCCTGGCCGATGCGGCCAGGGGCAACGCCGCGCACATCGCCACCGCGCGGCTGCACGGCGCGACCATCCTCGACCGATGCCCCGTCACCGGCCTGCGCCCGTTCGACGGCGGGGTGGAGGTGCACACCGAGCGTGGAACGTTCACCTGTCGCAAGCTCATCGTCACCGCCGGATCGTGGGTGGATGAAGTGCTCGCCTGGGTCGGGCAGACGCTGCGGGTGACGGTGACGCAGGAACAGGTGACGTACTACGCCACGCCGCACCTGCGCGACTTCGCCATCGGGCGCTTCCCGATCTGGATCGTGCACGACGACAACTTGCTGTACGGCTTCCCGGTGTACGGCGAGGTGGCGACGAAGGCGGCGATTGACGCCGCCGGGCCGATCGTCACCGCGCGCACGCGCAGCTACGACCCCGACCCGGCTCGCGAGCGCGTTGTCGAAGATTGGCTGCGCGAGCACATCCCCGGCTTCCTCGGGCCGAAGCTGTATACGAAGACGTGTTTGTACGACATGCCGCGCGACCGCAACTTCGTGATTGATGCGTTGCCCGGCCATCCGCAGATTCTGGTGTGTTGTGGCGCGGGCCACGCGTACAAGTTCGCCAGCCTGCTCGGCAAAATTCTGAGCGAGCTGGCGATTGATGGCCAGACGCCATATCCCATCGCGCCGTTCACCTTCAATCGCCCGGCCATCACCGATCCGAACTTCCCGGCTGTCTTTCACATTTAGAGGTTCTCGCCACAGCGCCACGGAGACACAGAGTTCGTTGGCACAGTCTCTGTGGCTCTGTGTCTCTGTGGCCAACGGTTCCGCCTATGGGTCGCCTATAATTGATTGCAGCCAACCCATGTTGCTCGAACTCACCTCCCCCTGCTTCCTCCCGCTCGGCCTCGCGCGGCACGCCGGAACGCCGGCGTGGCTGGGCCTGACGCTCAGGTTCCCGATTGTGGAGTTGCGCGCGCAGCCGCATCCGCACACGCTGTGGATCACCGGCCCGCGCGCCAACCGCGCCCGCGAACACGCGCTCCGTCTCGGCCCTGACCACTTCGCCGAGATCGAAATCGAATGGGCGATCCCTGCCCACATGGGTTTGAGTTCGGATTCAATGCTGGGCTTGAGCGTGGCGCGCGCGCTGGCATGGACGCGCGGCGAGGCGGTGGAGGCGAGCACGCTCGCGCAGCGCCTCGCGCTGGAGTCGCACGAGGCCCCGGCGGCCCACGGCTTTCAGCGCGGGGGCGCGCTGCTGGTAGCGCTGGATGGCGATCAGCCCGTGTTGCGCCGCGCCGCCATCGCGCATGCGGAAGACGCCGAGTGGGTGTTCGTCCTTTATCTGCCGCGGCCGCCCGAGGACGTGAGCGCGACCCTCGAAGCCGAACGCGCGCGGGCCCTGCGCGCCGCGGCCCCCCACCTCAACGCCGAAACGGACGCGGTGCTCGATCAGTCCTTCTGGCCCGCCTTCGAGCGCGACGATCTCTCGCTGTTCGCGCGGGCGCTGTTGCGCCTCGATCAGCTCAACCGCGCGGCCCTGGCCGCTGCCGGCACGCCGCTCGCCATCAGCGCCGAGGCGCGGTCGGTGCTCGACCTGATGCAGGCCGAGGGCGCTCTGGCGTGTTGGCAATCGCTCACCGGGCTGGGGCTGGTCGCGCTCGTGCAAGGCACGGATGCCAGCCACGCGCTGCGCAACAAAATCCTCGCGCACGTCGGCCACTTCGGCGGCACGCTGCTGGCCTCGGTCATCGCCGGCGAGGGCGCGACGGCGCGCGCAAGAGACAGCCGCCTCGACGATGAGCGGCCCAGGGCCGTCGTCGGTGGAGCCGGGTGATGAGGCCGGCGGCGGCGATGGACGGCGGCAGTCGTTGGGCGCTGTGGCGCGATAGGCTTTTGGGTTCTCCGCGCCATCCAATCCTGCGCCACGAAACGACGTACTGGGGGCGGAGGCTCGGCGGGCGCTGGCGGCTGGAGGAACATTTCGCCGGCGCCACGCTGATCAATCTGTGCCTGCTGCCGGTGGCGCTGCTCGTCTTTCCGTGGTTGCTCGTGGCCTACACCGTCTTCGATGAAGTCCTCGGATTGTTGATCACCCTGCCGGCCGGCCTGCTCATCACCCGCGAGCGCGAGCGCGGCACGTGGAGCATTCTGCGTTCGACCCCGGTGGAGGCGCGCGAGCTGGCCGCCAGCAAACTCGCCGGCCTGCTCGACCTGGTGTGGGAGGGCGCGGCCTACCTGGCCCGGGCCCGCTGGTTCGGCACGCTGCTCAGCCTGCCGTTGTTCGCGCTGATGCTGACGCTGACCGACCCATTTCCCTTTTCTGCGACTCAACCAGCCTGGCTGGTGCTGGTGGTGTTGATCGTCACCTATGCCGCCTTTATCCTGCGGCCCCTCCTCCACGTATTGTTCGGTGGCGCGCTGGGGTTGGCGCTCTCGACCAGCACGCGTTCGCAGGCCGAGGTGATGACGTTGAGCGCGCTGGTCACCAGTGCTCTGGTCGCTCTCACGATTGGGGTGCTTATCGCCTTCGTACCGCGACACGGCGAGGCGGCGTTGTTCAGCGAAAGCGTGCTCGGCGCGCGGCTGGCGCAGGTGTTTACGTGGCTTATCCCCCTGGCGGCGATCAGCGGCCTGCGTCTGCTGCTGATCCCCATCTGCTTCGCGCTGACGGTCTGGCGTATCGGGCGCTTGAGCGCGTGAAGCACCGCCAGCCGCCCCGGCTTGTAACGTTCACCCAAAGCCCACCCGCACACGTTGGTCTCCAGCCCGAACGGTACGCCTTTGCCGTCACCTATAATTCGGGCCACGCCAGTCAACTCTGTCGTCAACGACTGGTAGCTGAAAAAATGACGCCCGTCGCGGCGCGGTCGCGTTGCATGGGCGGCGCGTCGCTATCGTTCGCCGCCAGACGGCTCTGAAGTGAATTGATGAAAACCGCCTCGCCAGACTTTCGCGAACTGATGACGCTGTTGCTCACCATCCTCGGAACGGGCATGGCGTACCTCGATCAGACCGCGCTCAACGTGGCCCTGCCGGCTATTCAGCGCGACCTGCGCACCGATGTCGCCGGGCTGCAATGGGTCAGCGATATTTACATCCTGGCGCTGGCCGCGCCGATGCTGATCGGCGGCGCGCTCGGCGACCGGTACGGGCGCGTGCGCGTGTACGTCGGCGGCGTGATTCTGTTTGTGGTTGCTTCGGCGCTGGGGGCCTTCGCGCCCTCGATTGAACTGCTGGTGGCCGCGCGCGCGGTGCAGGGCCTGGGCGGCGCGTTGCTCATCCCCGGCAGCTTCGCCCTCATCAACACCGGCTTCGCCGCCGACCGGCGCGGGCGGGCGATGGGGATTTGGGGGGCGTTTTCACCGCTCGTCACCCTCAGCGGCCCGCTGGTCGGCGGCTGGCTGGTGGATAACGCTTCGTGGCGCGCGGTCTTCCTCCTCAATTTGCCGCTCGGCGTCATCGCTGCGCTGGCCGCACGTTTTGTGCCCGAGAGCCGCGACGACTCAGCGACCGGCCCGCTCGACTGGCCCGGCGTGCTCACGCTGCTCGTCGGCCTGGGCAGTTTGCTCTTCGGCCTCATCGAGGGCGGACACTTCGGCTGGGGCCATCCGGCGGTGGTGGCCGCGCTCATCATCGGCGTCGCTGGGTTGGTGATGTTTGTCATCGTGGAGCGCCGTAGCCCGGCGCAGGCAGGGCCTGCGCCCGCCCCGTTGCTGCCGCTGTGGACGCTGCGCAACCGCACCTTCGTCGGCGTCAACACGCTCACCCTCATCCACTACTTCGCAATGAGCAGCGTCTTTTTCTTTTTCACCCTCAACCTGCAACAGGCGCAACGCTTCTCAGCCTTCCAGGCCGGCCTGATGCAGTTGCCCATCCCGATCATCCTCGTGCTCATGTCCAACCCGATGGGGCGATTGATCGACCGCATCGATCCGCGTCGCATCATCGCGGTGGGCGTATTGTTGAACGCGCTCGGCTTTGTGCTCTACGGCCTGCCCGGCCTCGACGGCAGTTACTGGTTGACGTTCTTCCCGGCACAGATTGTGTTCGGGTTGGGGCTGGGTTGCCTCGTCGTGCCGCTGACCGCCGTGGCCATCAATGCGCTGGGGAGGCAGGGGTCGGGCATCGCCTCCGGCCTCAACGCCTCAGTCACCCGCATCGCGCAGATGCTGGCGATCGCGATCTTCGGGGTGATGATGGTTTCCAGTTTCCGCGCCGCGCTCGACGCACGCACGGCGGAATTGCCGCTGGAGGCCGCGGCCCGCGCGCAACTGATGACTGAAACGCGCAACCTCGGGGCCACGCAGCCGCCGGCCGGCCTCAGCCCTGAATTGACTCAATTCGTAGATACCGCCGTACGGCTGGCCTTCGTTGACAGTTTCCGGCAGATGATGTGGCTCTCGGCCGTCATCGCCCTCATCGGCCTGGCCGTGTGGCTGGCGATTGTGTGGCGGGAGCCGAATGCGGTGGCTGTGCGCGCGGCGGCCCTGACACCCGAGCCCCCGGTGGAATGAAATACCGGAGGGCCGGGACGACCCTGAAGGATGTAGCGCAATGGAGCGCACGCTGACCTCACCCATCAAACCCGGCCTCGCCTTTGGCGGGATAATCAGCGGCGCCCGCAAGGCTACGAGGCGATGACAGTGATGCTGCATGTCGCTGCCGGGATGGCGCCGGCGAACGGGCCGAGCCGGGCCGCGAGATTGCTGCCGGCGCTCGCCGTCACCTATCCTGGGCGGCTGACGCGGTTCAGCGCCATTCGCGAACCCGGCGGCGGGCAGCCGGCGCTGCTCATGCCGCTGGAGATTCTGCTTTCCGTGTTGTGGTCGTTTCTCCTTTTGGGCGCATGGCTCAGCACGTCGCTCGCCATGCAACGGGCGGGGCCAGACCGGTTGGTGTGACCCCGTGACCGATTCCGCCCTGCCGGCTTCTTCGACAGCCCGGCCGTCGGTGACCTGGCGCAGTTGGGCCATCGCCCTGCTCGGCACCGCCGGCTTCAGCCTCGGCCCGATCTTCGCCCAGGTAGCCTACGCCGCCGGCGTCAATCCGAACACGATGCTCTTTCTGCGGTTCTGCCTGACGATCGTACTGCTGTTCGGCACGCTCGTCCTCAGCGCGCCGCGCAAATTGAAGATGGACCGGCGTGGGCTAGTGATTACGCTGGCCGGCGGGCTGGCGACGGGCGTGAGCATGCTGGCCTACTTCTGGTCGCTGACGCGGCTCGCGACCTCCATCGCGTCCATGATCTTCTCGGTGTATCCGCTGGTCGTGCTCGGTCTGCTGGCGCTGCGCGGCGAGCGTTTCACATGGCGGCACGCGCTGCGCCTCGCGCTGGCGCTGGGCGGCGTGTATCTCCTCCTCGGCCCCGGCGGCGCGGTCGATGTGCTCGGCGTGTTGCTCGTCGTCGTCTCGATCTTTGCGTCGTCGCTGCAATCGGTCTTCATCCAATGGTATCTGCAGGAATACGACGGCCTCACGGTGACGCTGTACATGGTCATCGGCATCAACATCGTGGTGGCAGGATACTGGGCCTGGCAGGGTGCTGCCCTCAGCGTGCCGGATTGGCGTGGCTGGGTGGCCATCATCGCGCTGGCCGTGGTCAGCACATACCTCTCGCGTATTTTCTGGTTCGCCTCCATTAAAGGCATCGGCGGCAGCCAGACCGCGATGCTGGTGCCGTTGGAGGTGTTGCTGACGGTGACGTGGTCGTTTCTCTTCCTCGGCGAACGCCTGACCCGGCTGCAGGGCCTCGGCGGCGCGCTGATCTTGTTGAGCGCGCTGTTGGCCTCGCAGCGGTTGCAGAGGGTGCGGGTGCGAACACGGCGCACACCCCCCGGCCCCCTCTCCCAACCGCATCCTTCGATTTCACTTCGCTCCGCTCAGGATGCGCGGTCGGGAGAGGAAGAGACACACCGAAAGGATCATGAATGAAAGCCGCCGTCTGTTACGAGTTCGGCCAGCCGCTGGTCATCGAGGAGGTGACGCTCGATGCGCCGGGGGCGGGCGAGGTCAAGGTCAAACTCAGCGCCGTCGCCATCTGTCACAGTGATGTGAATTTGATTCGCGGCCACTGGCAGGGGTGGAGCGTGGATGTGCCGTGTGTCGCGGGGCACGAGGCGGCGGGCGTCGTCGCCGAGGTGGGCGCGGGCGTGGCGCACGTGCGGCCCGGCGATCACGTCGTCGTCTCGCTGCTGCGCTCGTGCGGGCGCTGCTATTTCTGCACGCTCGGCCAGCCGTTTTATTGCGAGGGCAAGTTCGCGCTGCAGACCGAGAAGCGCATTCACAACCTCAAAGGCCAGCCGCTCAATCAAGGCATCAGCACCGGCGCGTTCGCGGAGGCGGTGGTCGTCGAGGGATCGCAAGTGGCCAGGATCAACGAGGCCATGCCGCTCGACCGCGCCTGTCTGCTGGCCTGCGGCGTCATCACCGGCGTCGGTGCGGTCTTGAACACCGCGCAGATGGAGGCCGGGCACAGCGCCGTCGTCATCGGCGCGGGCGGCGTGGGGCTGAACGCCGTGCAGGGCGCGCGGCTGGCGGGCGCGCATCCGCTCATCGCAGTGGATGTGCTCGACAACAAACTCGCCGCCGCCAAAACGTTCGGCGCGACGCACGGCCTGAACTCGAAGCAAGTGGATGTGGCGGCGGAGGTGCGCGCCCTCACCGGCGGGCGCGGCGCGGATTATGCCTTCGTCACGGTCGGCAACGCCGCCGCCGTGACGCAGTCGCTCGGCTACGTGCGGCGCGGCGGGACCGTGGTGGCGGTGGGCATGCCGCCCGCCGGCGCGACCGCGGCGCTACCCGTCGGCGACTTCGTGTACCTCGGCCATCGCATGCTCGGCAGCAACGTCGGCTCGACGCGCCTGAGCGTGGACATCCCGCGCCTCGTCGCGCTGTACCAGAACGGCAAGCTGATGCTCGACGAACTCATCACGAACCGCTACCCGCTCGACCAAATCAACGCAGCCATTGAGTCGATGGAGCGCGGCGAGGCGTTGCGGAATGTGATTGTGCTTTGAGTCTTTGTGAATGTCGCCCTGAGCGCTGACGCATAGCTTGTGCATTTCCGAATTACAATCGCGCGAAGGGCATTCTTGAAAACCTTACAACGCCAGTGATTGACAACGCGACCCTTCGCGCGAAACGTATCGGGCAGGGTAGAGGCCGCTCATTCGCGCTCAGGGTGACATGACCAGGATTGAGTCAATGACCACCACTTCCGACCGCACCGAACGCCGCGCCGCGCGCCGGCAACAACGCTCCGAGTCCGCGTTGCTCAAGGTGCTGTTCCGCCCCATCCGCAACCCGTGGCGACCGCTGGAGTTGCTGGCGCCCGAGGACCTCGAGCAGCTGCACGAGGCCTCGATGCGGATCCTCGAGCGCACGGGGCTGATGATGATGGATGCCGAGGCGCTCGACATCTGGGAAGGCGCCGGCGCAAGAGTTGATCGCACAACCCAACATGTGTGGCTCGATCGCGGGCTGGTGATGGAGGCGGTGGCGAAAGCGCCTTCATCCTTTACGTGGCGCGCGCGCAACCCCGCGCACAACGTCACCGTCGGCGGCGATCACATCACCTTCGCGCCGCAGGGCGGCGTGGCCTACGTGACTGACCTCGACCACGGGCGGCGGCGCGGCACGCTGGCCGACTACGAGAAGTTCCTCAAGCTGGTGCAGATGATCGGCGTGCTGCATTACGCCGGCGAACAACTCATCGCCCCGCACGAAGTGCCGTCGTCGCTGCGCCATTTGCGCCGGCTGCCGCGCGCCATCACCCTCACCGACAAAGCGCTGATGGAAGCCGCGCACGGGCGCGTCATCGCCGGGGACGCGCTGGCGATGGCGGCGCTGGTTTTCGGCCCACCGGAGGGCCACCCGTATCTGGGCGGCATCATCAACGCCAGCAGCCCGCTGCGCTACGACGACCGCATGCTCGGCGGCCTGATCACGTACGCGCGCGCCGGACAGGTCACCATCATCACGCCCTTTATCCTCGCCGGGGCGATGAGCCCGATCTCGATTGCCTCGGCGCTGGCGCAGCAAAACGCCGAGGCGCTGGCCGGGATTGCGTTGACGCAACTGGTGCGGCCCGGCGCGCCGGTGATCTATGGCGGCTTCACTTCGAACATTGATATGAAGTCCGGCTCGCCGGCCTTTGGCACGCCCGAGGGCGCGTGGGCGATGGCGGTCGGCGCGCAACTCGCGCGGCGCTACGGCCTGCCCTATCGCGGCAGCGGCAGCCTGAACACGAGCAAGACGCCCGACGCGCAATCGGTGTGGGAGACGCTGTGGACGACGTGGCCGGCGGTGCTCGCGCACACCAACTTTATCATGCACGCCGCCGGCTGGCTGGAGGGCGGGCTGACCGTCTCGTATGAGAAGATCATCCTCGATGTGGAGTCGCTGGCGATGTTTCAGCATTTCCTCGCCGGGTTCGATATCAACGCCGAGACGCTGGCGCTCGATTCGATCCGCGAGGTGGGGCCGGGCGGCCATCACTTCGGCACCGCGCACACCCAGGCCCGCTACAGCACCGAGTTCTACGATTCGATCCTCGCCGACCGGCAGGGCTACGAGACCTGGGCGGCGGCGGGGGGCCTGGATGCGGCGCAACGAGCCAACGCGGTATGGAAGGATGTGCTCGCGCGTTACGAGCAGCCGCCGCTCGACCCGGCGATCAAAAACGCGCTCGATGAATTTGTCGCCCGCCGCGAGCGCGAGTTGGAGGGGACGAATCTGTATGATTGAGCGCCTGGGTTCACCGCAAGGGCACCTGGGGGAGGGAACTTGTGGATTGGTTTGCGAAAAGTCCCTTGCCCTCCCTCATCCCCTCCCCCTTCTCCCGCTGGGAGAAGGGGAGGCGCTCCAAAACCGCACGGCCCGCTCCCTCTCCCAGCGGGAGAGGGCCGGGGTGAGGGCGAACCGCCGCGGTAGCGCAGCTCCTGCGTCTTTGCGTTAGTGATATGCCCATCCAGAAAGGTCAACGCCCATGATCGCCACCCCTCCCGCTGAACGCCGCTCGGCGCGCCGGGGCAAGCGCGCCGAGCTCTCGCTGCTCAAGCTGCCGTTCAAGCAGCCGCGCAACCCGTTCGCGCCGCTGGAGATCGTCACGCCGGAGCAGATCGAACGGCTGCACGACGCTTCGATGCGGATCCTCGAGGAGACCGGCATCCACATGCTCGACGATGAAACGATTGACCTGTGGACGCGGGCCGGCGCGAAGGTCGATCAATCCACGCGGCATGTATGGATCGATCGCGGTCTGGTGATGGAGTTGATTGCCAAAGCGCCATCGTCGTTCGCGTGGCGCGCGCGCAACCCGGCGCACAACATCCACGTCGGCGACGACGCCATCATGTGGCAGCCGGCGGCGGGCATGGCCTATGTGACGCACAACGAGATGCCGCGCCGCAGCAGCACCTCCGGGCATGTGCTCGACCTGATCAAGCTCTCGCAGGTCAGCCCCGTCATCCACGCCTCGGGCGGCTGGGTCGAGCCGCAGGACATTCCGATCTCATACCGCCATCTGCGCGGGATGCTGACGGGCTATCAGTACAGCGATAAGGCGATGGGCAGCGCACTCCATGGCCGCGTCATCCCGGCGGATGCGATTGAGATGGCGAAGATCGTCTACGGCGACCCGCTGCCCGCCGACCCGGTGCTGGGGAGCGTGATCAATTGCAGCAGCCCGTTGCGCTACGACAGCCGGATGCTGGGCGGCGCGCTCACGTATGCGCGCGCGAAGCAGATCGTCATCGTCACGCCCTTCATCCTGGCCGGGGCGATGGGGCCGATCTCAATGGCCGCCGCCATCGCGCAGAACAACGCCGAGGCGCTCGCCGGCATCGCCACACTTCAGATCGCGCAGCCCGGCGCGCCGTGCGTGTACGGCGGGTTCACGACCAATATTGACATGCGTTCGGGTTCACCCGCCTTCGGCACGCCGGAGGGCGCATGGGCGCTCTCGGTCGGCGCGCAGCTGGCCCGGCATTACAAGCTGCCCTATCGCGGCAGCGGCAGCCTCAACACGGCCAAGGCCTCCGACGCGCAGGCCGCGTACGAGACGATGTGGGGCTTGTGGCCGGCGATCATGGCGCACACCAACGTCATCATCCATTCCGCCGGCTGGCTCGATGGCGGGCTGACCACCTCGTACGAAAAGTACGTGCTGGATATGGAGATGCTGGCGATGTTCCAGCACTTCCTCAACAACTTCGAGATCAGCGACGACACGCTGGCGCTCGACTTCATCAAGGAGGTCGGGCCGGGCGGCCACCATTTCGGCACCGCGCACACGCAGGCGCGCTACACCACCGAGCACTATCAGTCGTTCGTCGTCGGCGACCGCAGCAGTTGGGAGAATTGGGAGATCGCCGGCTCGCAGGACGCCCGCCAGCGCGCCACGGCAGTGTGGAAGGAGATGCTGGCGCAGTACGAGCAGCCGCCGCTCGACGCGGGCATCCTCGACGGGCTGAAGGAGTACGCGGCCCGCCGCGAGCGCGAGTTGGAGCATGTGAACCTGTATGACAAGTTGTGACCGCAGTTTAGCCACAGAGAACACGGAGCGCACAGGGAGACCTGCCTTTCTCCGTGTTCTCTGTGATCTCTGTGGTAAAGCTATCGGGAGGCCAACATCATGATCGCACCCTCGGCGACTGAGCGCCGAAGTTCGCGCCGGGGCAAGCGACCGGACAACCCGCTGCTCAAGCTTCCATTCCGGCAGCCGCGCAACCCGTGGAAACCGCTGGAGATCCTCTCCGCCGATCAGATCGAACACATCCACGCCGCCTCGATGCGGATTCTCGAAGAGACCGGCATTGATATGCTCGACGACGAGACGATCGAGCTGTGGACGCGGGCCGGCGCGAAGGTGGACGCCGAGTTGCGGCGCGTGTGGATTGATCGCGGCTTGCTGATGGGGCTGGTCGCGCAGGCGCCGTCTTCGTTCCGCCATCACGCACGTAACCCCGAGCACACGATCTTTTACGGCGAGAATGCCATCACCTTCACCCCGGCGGCGGGCATGGCTTACGTCACCAGCCGCGACTTCCCGCGCCGCACCGGCACGCTCAACGATCTGATTGACTTCATCAAGGTCGGACAGCTTGTGCCGGTGATTCACACGGCGGGCGGCGCGAGCGTCGAGCCGCAGGATGTACCGGTCTCGATCCGGCACCTGCGGCGCGCCATCGCGGTGTACACCCACACCGACAAGGTGACCGGCGGGGCCGCGCACGGGCGCGTCATCCCGCAGGACGCGATCGCGATGGCGAAGATCGTCTTCGGCGACCCGCTGCCCGCCGAGCCGGTGCTGAGCAGCAACATCAACGCCAGCAGCCCGCTGCGCTACGACAGCCGCATGCTCGGCGGCGCGCTGAGTTACGCGCGCGAGGGGCAGATCGTCACCGTCACCCCCTTCATCCTGGCCGGGGCGATGAGCCCGATCTCGATGGCGGCGGCGATCGCGCAGCAGAACGCCGAAGCCCTGGCCGGCATCGCCACGTTGCAGATCGCGCGGCCCGGCGCGCCGTGCATCTATGGCGGCTTCACAACCAACATTGATATGAAGTCGGGCAGCCCGGCCTTTGGCACGCCGGAGGGCGCGTGGGCGATGGCCATTGGCGCGCAGCTCGCGCGACGCTATCACTTGCCCTATCGCGGCAGCGGCTCGCTGTGCACGGCCAAAGCCAGCGACGCCCAGGCCGGGTACGAGACGATGTGGACGCTGTGGCCGGCGGTGATGTCGAACACCAACCAGATTGTGCATGCCGCCGGCTGGCTCGACGGCGGGCTGACGATCTCATACGAAAAGTTCATCCTCGACCTCGAGATGCTGGCGATGTTCCAGCACTTCCTCGGCGGCTTCGAGATCAGCGACGACACGCTCGCGCTCGATTACATCAGGGAAGTCGGGCCGGGCGGGCATCATTTCGGCACCGCGCACACGCAGGCCCGCTACACCACCGAACACTACCAATCATTCGTTGTCGGTGACCGCAGCAGTTGGGAGAATTGGGAGATCGCCGGCGCACAGGAGGCCGCCGAGCGCGCCAACGCGGTGTGGAAGGATTTGCTCGCGCAGTACGAGAAGCCGGCGCTCGACCCCGGCATCGAGGAAGCCCTGCGCGAATACGCCGCGCGCCGCGAGCGCGAGCTGGCGAACGAGAGTCTGTACGACAGGATTTAGCGGCAGGCGATGGTGGGTCGCTGGCACACACACCCTCACCCGGGAATCACTATGGCCCTGCATGACAAACGCGTTCTGGGACAAGCGAACACGCTCAACGAGCAGGTCGTTGATTTCAGCCGATTACGCCGCGAGCGGTTGGCCAAGGTGCAAGGCGAGATGGCGGCCCGCGACATCGGCGCGCTGTTGCTGACGAACCTGATGAACATCCGCTACTGCACCGGCATCAGCATCATGCCGTTGTGGATGGCGACCAACCTGGCCCACTACGTGCTCGTGCCCGCCCAGGGCGACCCGGTCATCTTCGAATACGGCAACGCCGCCTTCCGCGTCGAGCCGTTCTGGCCCGGTGTGCGCCCGGCCCGTTACTGGCAAGCACGCTTCGCGGACACGCAAGCCGCCGCGGAATCCGGGAAGTGGGCGGCGGAGATCACGAGCACGCTCAGGGAACTGGGGCTGAGCGGCGGCCGGCTCGGCGTGGACCCGCTGGATTTCTATGGCTTCAACGCGCTGGCCGAACAGGGCCTGCGTCTCACCGACGCCGATGAGACGATGCAGGCCGCGCGAATGATCAAGACCGCCGATGAGATCGAGTTGATGCGCCAGTCGTGCGCGGTGGCCGAGGCAGCCCTGTACGATCTGCAAGCCGCCATCCGCCCGGGCATCACCGAGAACGAATTGCTGGCGACGTTTTGGCACCGCATGCTGGCGCTGGGCGGCGAGCACTGTTTCACGCGGTTAGTCGTGTCGGGCTACAAAACGAACCCGTGGTTCAACGAGGCCGGCAGCAAGCTGGTGCGGCCCAACGATCTCGTGGCCATAGACACCGATATGATCGGCCCGGAGGGCTATGCCTGCGATGTCTCGCGCACCTTTCTGTGTGGTGACCGGCCCTCGCCCGCACAAGTCGAGGCCTACCGGATCGCGCACGACTTTGTGCAGGCCGGTATCGAGTTACTCAAGCCGGGCGTGAGCTATCACGAATTCTTGCATCGAGCGCCCAGGCTGCCCGAAGCCTACTATCCCCAGCGTTACTCGGTGTTGCTGCATGGCGTGGGGATGGACGACGAGCCGCCGGCCATCCCATACTCAAGCGAAACATTGATCGCCATGCCCGAGGGCGAATTCCAGGAGGACATGATCGTCAGCATGGAGTGTTACGCCGGCAAGGTCGGCGCGCAGGACGGGGTGAAGCTCGAGGACGAGGTGTGGATCACGAAGGACGGGCCGGTGGTGATCTCGTTGTATCCGTACGAAGGCACGCTGCTCAGATAAAGGCGACGCCGTTTGGCACGCCAGGAGAAAACCTGGCGGCTTTGAGCATTGCGCAAAAGGAATCTATGCCCCGACAAAGTGTCAGCAGTGGAACGCATTGGGAAGCGATGGCCGGTTACTCGCGCGCGGTGCGGGTGGGCGATCACATTTACGTCTCCGGCACCACCGCCACCGGGCCGGACGGGTTGGTGGGCGGGAGCGATCCGGCGGCGCAGGCCCGCTACGCCCTCGACAAAATCGAGGCGGCGATTGTGAAGCTCGGCGGCTCGCTGCGCGAGGTGGTGCGCACGCGTGTCTTTGTCAGCGACATCCGCCATTGGGAGGCGGTGGCGCGCGTCCACGGCGAGCGCTTCGGCGACATCCGGCCGGCCAACACCCTCGTCGAGGCGCGGCTGGTCGGGCCGGAGTATCTGGTCGAGATCGAGGCTGAGGCGGTCGTTGGCGCGGGCGGCGAATGACCTTTTACGAACTCGAGACGTGGCGGCCTCGGCCCGGCGCGGAGGCCGAGCACGATGCCCTCATCCGCCGCTGGTTCGATTACGTGCGCGCATCACGCCGATCTTTTCCCGGAATGGGGGTCGACTCGCTGCTTCCGCGATTTGATATGGACACGAAGACCCAATCGGTCTGGCAGCCGAGCGAGTTGGACTTATGGCTGATGGCCCACTCCCCTCTCCCGGCGGGAGAGAGGTTGGGGGTGAGGGCGAACTCCAAATCATGACCCATGTTCGTTTCAGCGGAGAAGCACTCGATGCCCATCACCTCCCCTCACTACCATTTCGAAGAGCTTGCCGAAGGTGTGTACGTCGCCCACGCGGCTGAGACCGGCGCGGCGCGCTCGAACGCCGGCATCGTAGACCTCGGCGATCAGACGGTTGTGTTCGATACGGGCATGACGCCGCAATCGGCGCGCGACCTGCGGGCAGCGGCGGAGCAATTGACCGGGCGGGCCGCAGGTCTCGTCGTCAACAGCCATTATCACAACGACCACATCCGCGGCAACATGGCGTTCGCGCCCGAGACGCCGATCATCGCCACCCCACAGACGCGCGCCCTCATCGCCGAACGCATCCCGCCCGCCGTCGAACAGCACCGGCAGACCGGGGCGGCGCGGGTGGGCGTGCTCGAAAAACAGCTCTCGACCGTGACGGAGGACGACCGCCGCCGCAAGATCGCGTATGAACTCAACAGCCTGCGCGGCATCGTCGCCTCGCTACCGGAGTTGCGGTTGCGCCTGCCCACGCTAACGTTCGAGCGCAAATTGACCCTGCATGGGACAGGCCGCGCCGCACAGTTCCTCACCTTCGGCGGCGGGCACTCGCCCAGCGACTCGATCCTGTATCTGCCCGCTGAGCAAATCGCCTTCGTCGCCGATCTGGTGTTTGTGCAGCGCCACCCGTGGCTGGGTGATGGAGACCCGGTGGAGTGGGTGCGTATCCTGAATGAGATCGAAGCGCTGGGCGTGCAACGCGTGGTGCCGGGGCACGGGCCGATCGGCGGCGTCGAAGACCTCGCGCTGATGCGCCGTTACATCACCGAGTTCACCGCGCTGGCGCAGATCGGCCAGGGGCGTGTGAGCCATAAGCCCGCGCCCTTCGAGGCGTGGTGGGACCCCGGTAATTTCTTCGAGCCGAACATGCAGTTTCTGTACAAGCACTCACAAGCGCACACGCCATGAAGATCCAAGCCGCCGTCTTCTACGAACCTGGAAGGCCTTTCGTCGTTGAAACGCTCGACCTCGAACCGCCGCGCGCGGGCGAGGTGCTCATCAAGGTCGCCGCCGCCGGCGTGTGCCACAGCGACTGGCACTTGATGACGGGCACGACCAAACATGCCACGCCCGTCGTGCCCGGCCACGAGGGCGCGGGCGTGGTCGAGGCCGTCGGGCCGGGTGTGAGCAGAGTCAAGCCGGGCGATCACGTCGCGCTCAGTTGGGCGCCGAGCTGCGGCGAGTGCTTCTATTGCCTCGACGACCGGCCCTCACTGTGCGAGACCTACGTCGGCCCGATCTGGGAGGGGGTGATGATGGACGGAACGCCGCGCCTCTCGAAGGACGGCCGGCCGGTCTATCACTTCAGCGCGCTGGCCTGCTTCGCCGAGTATTGCGTGGTGCCGCAGGAATGCTGCGTGCCGATGTCGAAAGAGATCCCGTTGGCGATTGCGGCCCTCATCGGCTGCGCGGTGACGACGGGTGTGGGGGCCGCGCTCAACACGGTGAAGGTCAAGCCGGGCAGCAGCGTGGCGATTTACGGCGCGGGCGGCGTGGGCTTGAGCGTGCTGATGGGCGCGAAGCTTGCGGGAGCGAGCCGCCTCATCGTGGTGGACAAGGCGGAGGGCAAGCTCGACATCGCCAAAGCCTTCGGCGCGACCGATGTGGTGATGGCCGGGCCGGAGGCGGTGGGTGAGATCAAATCACTCACGCACGGGCGCGGCGCGGATTTCGTCTTTGAGGCGATTGGGATCCCGGCGGTGCAGGAGCAGGCGCTGGGCGCGACGCGCAAGGGCGGCACGCTCGTCCTCGTCGGCATCTCCCCGATGGGCAGCGGCACGAATTTTCCCGGCGCCATCATCGCCCGGCAGGAGAAGACCATCACCGGCAGCTACTACGGCTCGGCCAACCCGGCCCGCGATTTCCCCCTCATCGCCGGCCTGTACGCGCGCGGCCAGCTCGATCTCGCGCGGCTGGTTTCCAAGACTTACCCGCTCGCGCAAATCAACGCAGCCTACGCCGACATGCTCAGCGGCGAGACCGCGCGCGGGGTGATTGTGTTTTGA
>CAZSNP010000063.1:0-27708 GCA_964608265.1 uncultured Anaerolineales bacterium
AGTTGCTCGTCAATCATAGGAGCGTCTTTGACGCAAAGGCGCAGGGGACGCTAAGTGTTCTTTGCGCCTTTGCTTCTTTGCGGCGTTGCGTTAAGGCTTTTTGCTTTGCCCGTCAGTCCAGCTCGCAGCGCGCGCAGCCTGGGCAGCATCGCCTTTGGCAGCGGCGTCACCTTGCCCGCCATCTTCGCCCTCAGCAGGATCTGCGCCACCGCTTCCACACGCTCGAGGTGGATCAAGGCCTCGTCGAGGTGCGCGCCGACGGTGAGCGAGCCGTGGTTGCGCAACAGCAGCGCATTGTGAGCGCGGATGTGGGGCCGGATGGCGCGGGCGTTCTCCACCGAGATGGGCAGCGCGAAGCCGGTGATCGGCACCTCGCCCAGGCCCAAAATCACTTCGGCCAGCACGTCGCTGCGGAAGCGCAGCCCGGCGACGGTGAGCGCGACGGCGTGGGGCGGGTGCGCGTGCAGCACGGCGCGGATGTCGGGACGCAAGCGCATCGCTTCGGTGTGCATCGCCGTCTCGCCGGAGGGCCGCAGCGCCGGGTCGGTGGCGGGCTGCAACACATTCCCATCCAGATCCATCACCAGCAGGTCCTCCGGCGCGAGGCGGCCTTTGCACAGACCCGAGGGGGTGATGAGGATGCGCGCCTCGTCCAGCCGCACGGAGAGGTTGCCGTCGTTGCTCATCAGCAGCCCGCGCTCGTAGGCGATCCGCCCGCACTCCACAATCGCCCGGCGCAGCTCGGTTTCGGTGGCGTCTTTTTCAAAGCGCAACAGGTTCATAAGGGTTTCTTTCGCCACGAACTGACGCGAATGAACCCGACTCCGCATTCGCGAGAATTCGTGTCAATGCGCGGCCGGGTTTATTCCTCCAGCAATTTACTCATCAGCACACAGTACGCATTGTTCTCGATCCGGTCGGCAGAGTCGTAGGCCGATTCCAGATCCTTGCCGAGCACGAACAGCCCGTGGCGCGGGGCCATCACCGCCGCCGCGCCTTTGCGCACCCGCTCGGCCTGCGGGCGGATGGCGGCGGCGATGTTGTCGGCCAGGTCTTGCGAGTGAGCGGGCGCATCCGGCACGTGCTGGATGACGCCGAACTTATCGGTTTGATAGAGCACCGGCGGGATGGGTTTCTGCGCCGCGCAGAAGACGAGGACGTTGCGCGCGTGGCCGTGAACGACGGCCGTGCCCTCGGGATAGAACTCGTTGAGCAGGGTTTTGTGGACGCGATACTCGCGCGACACTTCGCCGTCGCCCTCCAGTTTGTTGCCCTCGAGGTCAAGGATCAGGTACTGTTCGGGCCGCAGTTGCCAGTGCCACTTGCTGCCGGCGTAACGCGGCGACATCACCAGCCGGTCGCCGATGCGGGCGCTGATGTTGCCACCGGCAGCGTCGGTGAGGAGGCGTTCATACATCGCCCGGCCGATCTCCACCATCTTCTCACGCAGGTCCGTAATCGGGTCACGCATCGTGCCTCTCCCTCCGCAGACCCTCAGGGTCTGCCATCAAAGGTTAGTTCCAAAATCTGCTCGGCCTGATCGTACGAATGCACCATCGGGTTGGCGAGCAGCGCCCGCAACGCCCTGGCGCGGTCGCGCTCCACAATCGCCTCCGCCGCGAGCATTTCAAAGACACAGTGCCGGCGCAGCAGCGCGGCCACGTCCGGCGGCAACTCCACGCGCGGCGCGGGCTGCACCTCGCCGTGGACGATGGGCGCGAGAACTTCCACGATGGCGTCACTGGGCAGGCCCGGCACGGCGCCGTTGTTCTCCACGTTGAGCGGCAGCACAGCGCTGCGCTTCTCGGCCAGCGCCAGCAGCACCGGCGCGACGATCTTGTCGTACCACACCGCGCCGCGTTGTCGCAGGGTGGCCGGTAAGGGCGACGCGACCGTCGCCCCAGCGTCCGCCCATCCCTGGAAATCCCGCCGCATCTCATCGCCGAGCGCAGTCAGTTCCTGCGCCCGCACCGTCTTGCCCTCGGTCTCTTTCAACACGCGGTCGGGGTGAAAATAGAAGCGCATGAAGGGCGACGGGACGACGCCGAGGGCGCGCGCCAGGGCCGGCTCAATGCCAAGCTTCGGCAATTGCTCGATGCGGGCCAACACCTCGGGCAGCCGCTCGCGGCCTGCGTGCCGAACACCGGTGATCCAACTGAAATGATTCATCCCACCGAGCGTGAAGTCGAGTTCGGAGGGCTGTGCCGCGAGCAGCGCCGCCACCCGTTCCATGATGAGGATGGGCAACTCGCACAGGCCGATGGTGTTGACGCGCGTGTACCGCCGCACCGCATATTGCACCAGGCTGCACGGGTTGGTGAGGTTGAGCAGGGTGACCCCCGGCGCGACGCGTTCCATCACCCGGCCGTAGTCCAGCACCGCCGGCACGCTGCGGCACGCGCTGCTGAAGCCGCCCGGCCCCATTGTCTCCTCGCCGGGGATGCCCAACGCGCGCGGGAACGATTCATCGAAGGCGCGGCCCTCCAAACCGCCCGGACGAATCTGGTTGAGGCAGAAGTCCGCGCCGGTGAGGGCCGAGGCAGCGTCGGGGCAGGTAGAAAGTAGAAAGTCAACGTGAGGGAAGTGGGCGAGCACGGCCCATGATACCTGCAAGACCAGCGCCAGCCGTTCGGCGTCACGGCCGACGAGCACGATATCGTACGCGGCCTGTGCGCCGCGTTGCGCCAGCGCTTCGAGCAGCAGCGGCGTGGAGAGCGAGCTGCCGCCGAGGATGACAAGTTTGATGCGGTCGGTCATGGGCAAGCTGAAAGGCTGTGCATCGAATTCTACAAATTGACGCGAATGCGCATTCGTGGAATTCGCGCAATTCGATGCCAGTCAAAGACGTTCAATCGTCACTCGCGGCAACAATTCTTCAACCTGGTTTTGGTCAATAAAGCCGGCGCCGACGACTTGCGTGTTGGCCGCGCCGCCGGCCACCCCCCAGCGCACGATCTCAGATAACGACTCGTTGTGCAACAGCGCCGTCGCCATCCCCGCCAGCAGCGAATCGCCGCAGCCGACGGTGTTGATGACGTTGTTCATCCGTAGCTCGCCGTGCCAGGCCGTCGCGCCATCGGTGGCGAGCAGCCCGCCCGCGCCGAGGCTGACCGCGGCGATAGTGACACCCTGCGTACACACAGACCGCAGCGCGCGGAGTTGTGCGGCGCGATCGGGCAACGGCTCGCCGACGCAGTCCGCCAACTCGTGCACGTTCACCTTCACGAGGTAAGGCCGCGCCGCGATGCCCCGTTTGAGCGCCTCGCCCGAGCTATCGAGCAACGCCCGCGCGCCGCGTTCGTTCGCCAGGGCGATGAGCCGGGCATACAAATCGGGCAGGAGCGCTGTGCCGCACAGCAGGCACAGCGTCCCCGGTCTCAGTTGTCCGCCCACCGCGCGCAGCAGTGACTCTGCCTCGTCGGCCTCGATCGCCTGCCCCGGCTCGTAGAGCGGATACACGCACCCGGATTCATCCTCGAAGACAAGTTGGGAGGTGCGCGTGAGGGCGCGGCAGTCGGAGAACGACGTTTGAATGCCCTCGGCCTCCAAACTGTGGGCGCAGAACTCGCCAGTGTAGCCGCCCTGAAATCCCATCGCCGTCACGGCCACGCCCAGCCGATGCAGGGCCCGCGCGGCGTTGTTACCCTTGCCGCCCGCATACAACCGCGCCACCCGCACGCGATTGGTTTCGTTCGGATGCAGCCGCGCCACGTGCAGCGCGCGGTCAACAGCGGGGTGGGCGGTGACGGTGAGGACGGCGTTCATCTCTCACCCCTCGGCCTCGTCTCCCGATGGGAGATGGGGAGACTCACTATGGAGGCACCCCTCTCCCGCGCGCAGTTGCGCGTGGGAGAGGGGCTGGGGGTGAGGGATAGGCTATGGGTCAATCCGCCGCGCCGGTCGCGACCACGCCGGCGGGCGCGTCGGGATACGGGCGGGTGTTGCCGGCGATGCCGCCGCTCGCCGCGGCCGCGGCATTCTCACGCGCCTTCATGGTGCGGAAGTAATACCACCAGCACAGCGGGATGACGACGATGGACAGCACACCGGGGAACAGTTGCCCCTGGAACATCGCCAGGATCGAGAACACCATCAACCGGAAGCCGGCGGCGTTCATCTCCAGCCAGGTGATATTCGCCAGGCCCGCATACGATTGGAGGATTTCTGGCGGGATGGACAGTTGATCGAACACACCCGTGGCCTGCGCCAGTTGCGTAAAGTACGGGGCGAAGAACGAGGCCGCGTACAGGTACACCGGCAGGCTGAGGATGGCGAGGACCGACGACTTGACGATGTCGCCCTGCGCCAGCACGGTGGTGGTGACGATGAGCGAGACGACGATGATGCTGGCGAACGGCAGCGTGGTGTTCAGGCCGAGGGCCGACATGCCGATGGCGATGAGCAGCGCGAACGGGGCGACGATGATGCCCGTCACCCACATGGCGTCGATGCCCGCCAACACCGGCCAATCGAGGCCGATGTAGAACTCACGGCCGGGGAAGCGCCTGGCCATAAACTCCTGCGCGGCCTCCGCTACCGGCGCGAGCGCGCGGGCGAACAGACCGGCGATGAGTGGGAAGAGGGTGACGACCGCAGCGCACTGCACGATGAGTGTAGCCGTTTTTTCCAACGGATAACCAGCCATAACACCAAAGATCAGCCCGAGGATGCCGCCGAGGATGTAGTTCTCGCCAAACACGCCGAGGCGGCGGCGCAGGTCGGCCGGGCTGGTGCGGATGTTGCGCAGCGCCGGGATGCGGTCGAGCAAGTCCATGATCGGGGTCATCCACAACGCATCGAGCAGCATGTTGTGGCTGACGGCAATGCCCGGGATCTTGGTGAGGTTGTACACCTGCTCGCGGGTGTAATCGGCGCTCAGCAGCTCCATCACCACCCATGCGCTAGCTACGATGAATCCGATGACCAGGCCCATCGGATTGTAGAAATCCCCTCCACTCACAATTGCACTGGTGAACGCGCCGAGCGTGGCTTTGTGCCAGACGTTCCACATATCCACGTTCAGGCACTTCGTCCAGCCGAGGGCGAGCATGACGATGTTGATGACGATTTGCAGCGGGAACATGAACACTGCAAACGGCCAGGCCCACGAAATCGTCGCTGCCACCACCCAGCCGAAGTCGTAGGCGGTGAAGTTGAGGCCGGGGAAGCGCTGCACGATGGCCTGGCCGGCTTTGGGCAGGGCGTCGAAGGCCAGCCCGAAGAAGGTGAACATGCCGGTGAAAGCCACGCCCAGCAGCAGCCCTGCGCCCAAGGCCCGGCCCGGCTTCATGCCGATGGCTAAACCTAGCAAGAACATGATGAGCGGTAAAAGGATGTTAGGGCCGTAGCCCAAGAAGTATTGGACACATTCCTTTGTCCCTTTACTACACTCAAGAACGAGCGTATCAAACATGATGAAGTCTCCTTGGTAAGCGATTGGACTGCGGACAAAAGTTGATTCAGATGTCATAAATTGGGTAACGTCATCAGTATCCTTTCTGCTACGTCACCGCAATTCGGTGAGTGTGCAATAAAGCGAGCGCCTTTGTAGAAAGGCGCTCGCTCAAGTTACTAGCATTCTATTGTGTGGGTAACGATGACTCTGTCAGTAGGTTCGACAGCTAATTTGCGCTCCGTATGAACCACTCGGATTGTCATAGCACGACAGAGTCCCCCATCCAATGTGATAGCGCCCACCCGGGCCGTATACTGCTGGTTGCGGATTCCCATATGTCCAGACTAGAAAGTTGCTTAGGGTGTAACTTACATCGTCAATATCGCAAAATTCAGGCCCCATCAGATTACTGGACTGACCTGGCGCAATCCAGTTGTCACGAAATACATTGGATGGGTAGTCATAGAAGATGCGAAGGTATCTGCTGGAACGATTGTGCAATATCCCTTGACCCAGGGCATTACAGTTGTAATCAGCTGCGACATTTCCGACTCCGCCAAACGCCAGTACGCCAAAGAGTATCCGCGTCAGGCTTATATGGATAAATCGTTTTGAGTTGAACATCGTGTTGTCTCCTTTCAAAACAGAACGTCGGACACAACACGTATGCTAACGTCAGAAACAGTTCATGCCATCAGGAATATCTTCCGTTCTTGGTTGAGTGTTGATAACGAAGCCAATGCCCAATATCTGCCCCTCGTATTTGTCACTTAAGCATATGTGCGGTAGGCGACATTAATTAACCGAGTTTCACTTCCTCGCCATCTCTACGATTTGATCGGCGAGCTTGGCTGCCCCCATGCCGGTGAGCAGCGGGATGCCGTTGAGCACCGGGATGCCCAACTCGGTGTCGCGCTGCGAGCCGGGGGTGATGGTGACGAGCAAATCGGCCAGCTTCGCCTCCGACTCGAGGCTCTTGATATCCACCGCGCGCACATCAATGCCCCGCAGGCCCCGGTCGGCCAGCAGGTTGCGCAGCTTCTCGGCGGCGACGTTCGAGGTGGCGACGCCCGATCCACAGGCGACGATGATGCGTTTGACAGGCATAGCGTTATCCTTTCTCCATGACAGGCACAACTTCGAGTTCGCGAAGGATGCCGCTGGCGGCGACATCGTCCGTGACCAGAATGTTGACCAGCCCGGCCCGCACCGCGCCGAGGATGGGCAGCGGCTTGGCCTGCCCGCCGGCGATGCCGAGTTTGTTGGGCACGGCGGCCAGCGCCTCAGCCGAGATGCCGATGACGCGCCGGGTGAGCGGCGAGTCGATCACACGCCCGGCGGCGTCGAAGTAAATGGCGCTCACGTCGCCGACCGCGCCCGCCCGCGCCAGCTCATCGGCCTGGGCCGGGCTGATGCAGCCCGCGCGCACCAGAGTCGAATACTGCGCCTCCACCGCGCCGATGCCGACCACGACCAGCTCCATTTGTTTCGCGCAGGCCAGCACTCGCTGCACGCGGTAATCGTTGAGCATCGCCTCGCGCGTGGCCGCGCTATCCACCAGCAGCGGCGCGGGCAGGATGGAATAGCGACCGCCGAGCGTGCGCGCAAAGCGCTGGGCCAGTTCCGGGTTGTCGATCTCCGGCGAGTCGGCTGCGCCAATCAGGCCGATGAGTTGCACGACGTGGATATCGGTGCGCGAGCGAGTGTGCAGGGCGTTGGCGATCTCGGAGACGCCGGTGCCCCACGACACGCCGAGGGTGCTGTGGTCATTGAGGAGGCCCTCGACCAGTGGCGCGGCCAACCCGCCCAGCCGGCGTAACATCTGCGCGTGGCTGACCTGTTCGCGCTTGAGGACGCGGACGGCTTTCAGCCCCAGCCGTTCCTGCAGTTCATTTTCCAGTTGGGGGTGGCGCTCGAGGGGGTGATGAACCCGGATCTCGACGACGTGTTGCTGGTGCGCCTCGGCCAGCAAGCGTGATACCATCGAGCGCGAGTAGCCCATCTGCGAGGCGATACGCTCCTGGTTCAGGCCCTCCTCGTAGTAGAGGCTGGCGACGCGGGCGAGTAGTTCAAGGCGCTCGTGACTCATGCTCGTTCGGTCGAGTGGCAAAAATGCGCGCAGGCGATGTGCAGTTGTGTGACGAACTTCGGGAATCCGGGTTATTCTGACAGATGAAACACGCCTCGCCCCCAGGCGTTGCGAGAAATTGAAAACCTTTCAACTTTGTGCATGGCCTCCGCTAACCATTCGACATTGAACGTTGCCCTCAGCGCCGCGCGGCTCGCCGGGGCCGTGCTGCGTCGCCAACTCACCCGCCCCTCGACCGCGCGCAGCAAGGGCTTCCGCGACATCGTCACCGACGCCGACCTGGCCGCGCAGGAGGCCATCGTTGGCCACCTCAGCCGCGCCTTTCCGCACGACCGCATCCTGGCCGAGGAGGACCCGCGCGCGGTGGATTGGGCCGACCCGACGCCAACGTGGGTCATCGATCCGCTCGACGGAACGAGCAACTTCGCCCGGCAGATTCCGTTGTTCGCCGTCTCCATCGGCCTGGTGCGGGCGGGCGTCATCGAGTTGGGCGTGATCCACGACCCGGTGCGCGGCGAGACCTTCTTCGCCGAGCGGGGCGGCGGCGCGTTCCGGCAGACGGCGCGGGGCCGCGCGGCGCGCCTGCGGGTCAGCCCCCTCGCTGTGTTCGCGGAAGCCGCCATCGGCATGGGCTGGCCGCGCGACCCTGATCTCCGTCAACGGGTGAACGAGGCCACGGCGCGGGTGGGCGCCGTCTGCCAGACTCTGCGGGCTACGGGCAGCGCGGCGCTCGGCTTCGCGTACGTGGCCGGTGGCCGCTTCGACGGGCTGTATCATCTCGCGCTGCAACCGTGGGATGTGGCCGCCGGGGCGTTGCTTGTGATCGAGGCCGGTGGGCGCCTGACTTTGCCGGACGGCGGCGAGTGGCGGCTGGGGGCCGGGCAGGTCGTGGCGAGCAATCGTGTGCTGCACGCTGAGCTGGTTTCAACATTGGCGTGGGGGCGAAATGCTTAACGCAAGGGCGCGAAGAAGCAAAGACGCAAAGCGGGACACCTTTGCGGCCTTGCATCCTTGCGTCTTTGCGTTAAAGTCACCGTGCCCGTCGGCACGCTCACCCAACAGGAGACCATGTGGCGATTCAATTTGCAGGCGATGAATGGCTGCGCGCAGCGAAGAACGCCCTCGGGCGAAGCCTGAGCTTTCGCGATGCGGCCCGCAACTGGCGCAGCGAGTGGGTGTGGTCGGTGACCGGCGCGGCGCAACCGATCTGCATTTTCTTCGATCTGCGCTACGGCGAGTGCCTCGAGGTCGCGCGGCTGAAATCAGCGACCGAGCGCGCTTCGGAGATCACGCTCGAGGGGCCGCTGGCCGCGTGGCAGCGCGTGCTGCGGAAGAAGCTCAACCTCATGCAAGCCATCACCACCAGGGAACTCAACGTGACCGCCGGGCAATCGGTGAAGATCATGGGCGCGCATCGCGCCGCGCAGGCGCTGATCGACGTCATTGCTTCGATTGATACGGAGTGGCCGGCATGAGCAAGAAGCAACTCGGCGGATTGGCCGGCGGCGTGCTCGGCCTCCTCATCCTGTTGTTGTTCGTCGTCGCGAATTTCCTCGGCCTCGGCGGCGGCGCTTCGCCCACGCCCGTCGTCGAGCCGACGCAACCGGCGGGCCGCTGGTATCAACTCCACTTCACCGACCCGGCCACGACAGCCAACGCCGACAATCCGACCGGCGGCATCCCCGCCGCCATCATCCGCAGCTTCGATGAAGCGCAGCGTTCGATCGACGTCGCCATCTACGAGATTGATTATCAACCTTTCGCCGAGGCGCTGATTGCCGCCCACGAGCGCGGGGTGGCGGTGCGGGTGGTCACCGACAGCGACTATCGCGACGAGAAGCCGGTGAAGGCCATCGCCCGCGCCGGCATCCCGGTGGCCGAAGATAAGCGTGACGCGTTTATGCACCACAAGTTCGCCGTGCTCGACGGTGCGCGCGTCTGGTCTGGCTCGATGAATTTCACCTTCAGCGACTCATATCGCAACAACAACAGCATGCTGCTGATCGAGTCGGCGACGCTGGCCGAGAACTACAGCGCGCAGTTCGAGCGGCTCTTCGAGCAGCAGAACTTCGAGCAGGCCGGGGCGGCGCCCAGCCCGGCCATCAGCCTCGGCGGCGCGCTGGTCGAGAACTACTTCTCGCCCAACGGCGGCGTGGCCGGGCACATCCTCGACGTGCTGCGTTCGGCGCGCCGCAGCGTGCGCTTTATGGCCTTCGCCTTTACCCGCAACGATTTCGCCGAGGTGCTGATCGAGAAGGTCGGGCGTGGGGTGACGGTGCAGGGCGTCTTCGAGCGGCGCCAGCTCGAAGCCGGGGCCGATGGGGCGTGGAATACGCTGCGCCGGGCGGGCCTCGACGTGCGGCGCGACGGCAACCCGTACAACCTGCACAGCAAGGTCTTCATCGTGGATGAGCAGATCGTCGTCGTCGGTTCATACAACTTCAGCCGCAACGCGGAGGAGTTCAACAACGAGAACGTGCTGATCATCCACGATCCCGAGATCGCCGCCGCGTACACCGCCGAATGGCAAAAGGTGTGGACGCTGGCCGAGCCATAAATGCACCCCACCCTCGGCCTCACCGCTACGACCCGTGCTCTTTGCGTCGCGGTGGAGGGTTAGGGTGGGGGCCGTCGTCCTCGCTTCATCTATAATTCCGCCATCGCCGTTACCGTTCACAGGACACTTATGCCCCCCACCTCCACCGACTACGAAAAACTCGGCGCGTTTTACCTCGGCCGCCCGTATGACCTGGCAGCGCGGCGGCCCGCCGGCGAGTTGCTGCTGTACGACTCGAAAGACCTGGTGACCCACGCGGTGTGCGTGGGCATGACGGGCTCGGGCAAGACCGGGCTGTGCCTCAGCCTCATCGAAGAAGCCGCGCTCGATAACGTGCCCGTGCTCGCCATTGACCCGAAGGGCGACCTCGGCAATCTGCTCCTCACCTTCCCTCAGTTGCGCGCCGACGACTTCGCGCCGTGGGTCAACGCCGACGACGCCGCCAGGAAGGGGATGAGCGTCGCTGACTATGCAGCCAAACAGGCCGAGACATGGACAAATGGCCTGGCGAGTTGGGGACAGGACGCGGCCCGCCTCCAGCGGCTGCGCGACGCGGCCGAGGTGGTCGTGTACACGCCCGGCTCGAACGCCGGGATCCCCGTCTCCATCGTCAAATCGTTCGCCGTGCCGGACAAGGCGGTGATGGAGGACGGCGAGCTGCTGCGCGAGCGCGTGGGCAGCACGGCCACCAGCTTGCTCGGCCTGCTGAACATCGACGCCGACCCGATCCAGAGTCGCGAGCACATTTTGCTTGCGACCATCCTCAACTGGTCGTGGGCGCAGGGCCAAGACCTCGACCTGGCCGCCCTCATCGGCCACATCCAGAATCCGCCGGTGAGCAAAATCGGCGTGCTCGACCTCGAGTCGTTCTATCCGGGCAAAGATCGCTTCGGCCTGGTGATGGCCCTCAACAACATGCTGGCCGCGCCGGGCTTCAGCGCGTGGATGGAGGGCGAGCCGCTCGACATCCAGGCCATGCTGTACACGCCGCAGGGCAAGCCGCGCGTCAGCATCGTTTCGATCGCGCACCTCAACGACGCCGAGCGCATGTTCTTCGTGGCGTTGCTGCTCAATCAGGTGCTGGGGTGGATGCGGGCGCAGAGCGGCACGACCTCGCTGCGTGCGATTTTGTACATGGACGAAATCTTCGGCTACTTCCCGCCCACGGCCAACCCGCCGAGCAAACAGCCGCTGCTCACGCTGATGAAGCAGGCGCGCGCCTTCGGCCTGGGCGTTGTGCTTGCCACGCAGAATCCGGTTGACCTCGACTACAAAGGCTTGAGCAATGCGGGCACGTGGTTCATCGGCCGCTTGCAGACCGACCGCGACAAGCAACGCGTTCTCGACGGCCTCGAAGGCGCGAACGCCACCGCCGGGGCCGCGTTCGACCGCGCCAAACTCGACGTCATCCTGTCCGGCCTCGGCAATCGCATCTTCCTGATGAACAACGTCCACGACGATGGGCCGACGGTGTTCGAGACGCGCTGGGCGATGAGCTATCTGCGCGGGCCGCTGACGCGCGAGCAAATCAAGACGCTGATGGCGGGGCGGAAGGCCGCTGCTCCTGAGGCAGACGACCGACAACAGACGACCGACAACAGACCGCAAACAACCATGAGCGGTCAACAATCCCGCCCCTCGCTGCCGCCCGACATCCCACAGTTCTTCATCCCGTTGCGTGGCAGGAAGGACGCGCCGCTGCTGTATCGCCCGATGCTGTTCGGCGCGGCCAGGGTGAACTTTGTGGATAGCAAGACGAAGGTGGATGTGACGCGGGACGCGATCTTCGTGACGCCCATCACCGAGGCGGCTGTGCCGGTGAACTGGGATGAGGCGCAAGCGGTGGATGTGGCCGCGAGTGATCTGGAGCGCGATCCAGCCGAGGGCGCGACCTTCGCGGAACTGCCGGCGGCGGGCGGCAAGGCGAAGAGTTACGCCGCGTGGGGCAAGGATTTCGTGACGTATCTGTACGGCGCGCAGACGCTCGAGCTCTTCCGCAGCCCGGGCACGAAAGAGATTTCGCGGCCCGGCGAGAGCGAGCGCGACTTCCGCGCCCGCACGCAACAGTCGGCGCGCGAGGGGCGCGATGCGGCGGTGGAGAAGCTCAAGCAGAAGTACGCGCCGAGGCTGGCCGTGCTGCAGGAACGATTGCGCAAGGCGCAACAGGCGGTGGAGGTGCAGGAGGCGCAGGCCAAGCAGGCGCAGTTCAGCACCGCCGTGTCGGTGGGCGCGTCGCTGCTCAGCGCCTTCATCGGCGGCAAAGGCTCGGCGCTGAGCAAGGCCGGCACGGCGGCCAAAGGCGTGGGCAAGGCGATGAAGGAGGGCGGCGACATCGGCCGCGCCCGGGAGACGGTGGAGGCCGTGCAGCAGCAACTGGCCGGCCTCGACGAGCAATTCAAAACCGAAAGCGCCGCGCTCGAGTCAACGCTGGCCGCGCAAAGCGAGCAACTCGAAACGCTCAGCCTCAGACCAAAGAAGTCCAACATCGCCGTGCAACTGGTGGCGCTGGCCTGGGCGCCGTACTGGCGAGAGGCGAGCGGCGCGGCGACGCCGGCGTGGGAGTGAAACCGTCTACGAAAATTGACCGAATGCGCGGACAATAGCCGGTATCCCATCGCTCCGAATGCTATAATCGCCGCATGGCCACTCGCGCGATACCCGTCCGAGCGGGGCGAAAGCCACGCACCAAGTCGCCAGTGCGTATTCCGTCAGGCGCCATTCGCGCCCTGGCGGCTCAAATTGCCCAACAGTTCCAGCCTGAGAAAATCATCCTCTTTGGCTCACACGCCTATGGGAAGCCCGAGCCATGGAGTGACGTGGACTTGCTGGTCGTCATGGAGACACCGCTTCGCAACCGCGAGCAGGCGGCTCAGATTGCTCGCGCCCTCGACTATCATTTCGGGCTGGATTTGTTAGTGCGAACCCCTCAACAATTGGCCGAACGCCTGGCGCTGGGTGATTACTTTCTGCAAGAGGTCGTCTCTAAAGGCAAAGTCCTGTATGCGCGCCCTGACTCGCGAATGGGTGGCTAAAGCCGAAGGCGATTTTCACACGGCCCGCCGCGAAGCCAGGGTACGCCAAGCGCCCAACTACGACGCCGTCTGCTTCCACTGCCAACAATCAGCCGAGAAATACCTCAAGGCTTTTCTACAAGAGCAGCGACAAAACTTCCTCGCGTTCACAATCTCAACCAGCTTCTCGAGCTATGCCTGCCATTCGATGCCGAGTTTGAATTGCAGCGTGATTTGTTGAAAGACTTGAGCAAGTATGCGGTTGAGATTCGCTACCCTGGCGATTCTGCAAACAAGGATGATGCTCGGATAGCGCTGCGCACTCTGATCGGCGTGCGCACTTTCATGCGTCGGAAGCTCGGGTTGCCCTGAGTGGCCACGGCAGGAGTCACTGCCCATCCATATGACCAACCACTGGCAAGGCCACAGCGGATGAGTGCCCGGCTCGTCGGTTGCGATGGCCATGCCTGCTCTCCAAAGCTCCTAATCTTTCCCGCGTAACGCCACGCCTCGCGCCCGGTCTACTCCGCAGCATTGCATCTCACAAGGAGTTCCCGGCATGCACACGCGCACCGTCTTCGTTGGCCTTGCCATTGTTGTCGGATTGATCGCCCTGCCCGTGGCGTGGTGGTTGATCTCACCTCTGTTCACCAATAAAACGGTGGCCGAGGCCTTGCCCACCGCAGCCCCGACCCGCACGCCCGCGGCCGCGCAGGTGGTCACACCTGCCCCGGCCCAGGCCACCGAGGCGATGGAGACAGCCACGGTCGAACCCACTCAGGTTGTAGCCGAACCGATGCCGACCGCCGCGCCCGAGACGATGACGGTCGTGGCGCATGGCCAGGTGTACCCCATTGCCCACGAGGGGCGGGGCACGGCGACGATCTACCGATTGGCCACGGGCGAGCGCCTGTTGCGTTTCGAGAACTTCGAGGTGCTCAACGGCCCCGACCTGCATGTGTGGCTGGTGCCCGTTGACCCGGTGCCCAATAGCTTCGGCGTGGAGATTGCCGGTTACTTTGACCTGGGCGAATTGAAAGGCAACATCGGCGATCAGAACTACGCGCTGCCCGCCGACCTCGACCTCAGCCGATTCAAGTCAGTCGTCATTTGGTGCCAGCCCTTCCGCGTGCCGTTTGCCGCCGCGCCGCTGGCCGCGCCGTAACACGACTCGGAGGCGTTCATAAACGCAACGGCTCAGGCAAAGACCTGAGCGGTTACGTTTGTTCAACCTGACGGCCGACCGGATTTCAATGTCGGCCCACATTCACTCACACATAGTCGGCGTAGACCGGCTCATACATTTGCGCGCGCACGTGCGTGAGCAGATCCGCCGGGCGCGGCATATCGGTCAGGCCGCGCGCAAAGGCCACCTCGGCGACCGCGACGGCGATGGCCGCGGACACCTCGCGGATGCGGGTCAGCGCCGGATAGATGCGGCCCTGCGCGAGATCGGCCTCGGTCACCAGATCAGCCAGGGTGCGCGCCGCGACGAAGAACATCTCATCCGTAACGCGGCGCGCGCGGCTGGCCAGCACGCCCAGCCCGACGCCGGGGAAGATGTATGCGTTGTTGCCCTGACCGGGCACAAAGGTCTGGCCGTTGTACACCACCGGCCTGAACGGGCTGCCGCTGGCGAAGATGGCGCGGCCCTGCGACCAGCGATACGCCTCTTCAGCACTGCACTCGGCTTTCGAGGTGGGGTTCGAGAGGGCGAAGACGATGGGGCGCGGGTTGAGCTGCGTCATCGCCTCGACGACAGGTTGAGTGAACGTGCGCGGCATCCCCGACACACCGATGAGGGCGGTCGGGCGCAGGGCCTCGACCGCGCGGAGCAGGCCGGCCACCGGTGCGTGGTCGTGGGCGTAGGGCAATTTGTGTTCGGCCAGGTCAGCGCGGCTCTTCACGACCAGGCCGGTGGAGTCGACGAACCAGCAGGCCGCGCGCGCCTCGGCCTCCGGCAGGCCCTCGGCCCGCAGCGCTTCGACGATCAGATCCCCGATACCCACCCCGGCCTCGCCCGCGCCGAGGAAGAGAAACCGCTGCTCGGCCAGCTTGCCGCCGGTGAGCCTCAGCGCTGAATAGATCCCCGCCAGGGCAACGCTGGCTGTGCCTTGAATGTCATCGTTGAACGTACAGGCCCGATCACGATAGCGCCGCAACAGGCGGAAGGCGTTGGTATTGCCGAAGTCCTCGAACTGCACGCAGGCATGCGGAAAGAGCGCCTGCGCCGCCGTCATGAACTCATCCACCAACTCATCGTAGGCCGGCCCGCGCAGCCGCGCCTCGCGCCAGCCGAGATACAGGGGATCGTTGAGCAGGGTCGGGTTGTTCGTCCCGACATCGAGCATGACGGGCAGGCAGCGGGTCGGCGGGAGGCCGGCGCAGGCGGTGTACAGCGAGAGCTTGCCGACCGGGATGCCCATGCCGCTCGCGCCGAGGTCGCCCAGGCCGAGGATGCGCTCGCCATCGGTGACGACGATGATGCCGACATCCGAGTACGGCCAATTCTGAAGGAGCGCTTTGAAGCTGCCGCGATCGTGCGCGGAGAGGTACAGCCCGCGCGGGCGGCGGAAGATATGGCCGTACTCCTGACACGCCTGCCCGACCGTCGGCGTGTAGATCAGCGGCATCATCTCTTCGAGGTGGTCAACGACGACGCGATAGAACAGCGTCTCGTTGCGGTCTTGCAGCGAAATCAGCGCGAGGTATTTCTCGATGTCGCTCGGTTTACGGCGCACGTTTTCGAGAGCGCGGCACACCTGCTCCTCGAGGGTGGCCGGGCGCGAAGGCAACAGGCCGCGCAGGCCCAGCGCCGCGCGCTCGGCCTGAGTGAACGACGTGCCTTTGTTCAACACGGGGTCGTGCAGCAAATCCACCCCCCGTTTGCCCTGCCAATGATAAGAGGCCGGCATAGACCCTCCGTAAGTCTGAATCCAACCTGTTGAGCGTACGCCTGTCGCGGGCCGGCTGTAGGGGCGTTTGTCCACAAGTTCACAGGATGCTTGTCACGTCTTGAGTTTGTCCGATTTCACCTGGCCCTCCGGCGCTGACGACAAAACAGCGCAGGCCGGCCTGGCCTGCGCTGTTCCTTCGGAGGGGGAGCCGGGCGTTACCCGATTTGCTCGGCCACCTCGATGCGCAGCAGCGCGCGCACGTTCTCAATCTGATTGTGAATGGTGGCGACCGAGGAGCCGGCGTACAGCAAGCCGACGGCGACGTTGTCGAGCGTCATCAACAGCGAGCCCGAGTCCCCGCCCTGCGACATGTTGGTGGTGATGATCTGATCGCGGAAGCGTGCCACGCGCCCGCCGCCGTAACCCACATCCACCGTGGCGCTGATGACGGTGATGCGGCCCACCGTGTGATTGGTGGTGCGCCCGGTCTTCTTCACCAGCGTGCCCGGCAGGACGATGGCCTTGGGCCGCCAGGCGCGCACGTAACCCTGCCAGTAAACTTCGCGGTCGAGGTCATGGAACTGACCCTCCGCCACCGCGGCGTCCACCAGGTTGTTGTGCAGGGCCAGCGGCACGGCCGGGGCGAAGGTGATGGGCACGAAGCGGCTGAGCCGCGCGATGCGGTCGGTCGGGTCGGCGCCGCCGTCGAACGGGCCGGGTTGCAGGATGGGATCGCCAATGGCAGCGGCGTTGCTGTTGGCCAGCACGTGATTGTTGGAGAGGATGTAGAAGCGCGGCGGGACGCCGCTGCCGTTCACCGGCGGTGTGACGGTGCCTCCGGGCAGCATATCGTAGACGGCGGTGGCAATGGTGCCAGCGGTGATGGCGAAGTGGCCGACGCTGTAGCCGCCTTCCGCCGGGCGCTGCCGGCGCGCCAGCAGCTGCGCGCCCGCCTCATGCGCCTGACCGCCGCCGGCGAACACCTCACCGATGCTCAGCACGTCGGTTTGCGCGCCGCCCAGCTTGGCCGGGATGAGGTCGGCTTTGGCGACTGCGCTCTTCGGCAGTTTCTGGTTGACCAACACGACGAGCGCCGGCTCGCCGGTGGGTTGGCCGTTGCTCCACTTCACGCCGACGCCGACCCCGCGCACATTAGAGCGCGGCCTGGCGGCATCGAGCAATTCCTCGGCGGCGGCGGCTTGCGCCCCGGCGAGTTCGGCGGCTTGCGCCTCGGCCAATTGCATCCTGGTTTCATTCGTAGCCATGGTGGATTCTCCTTTGCGGGTCGAACGGGTGGGTTTGCGAGTACGACGAGTGGTTGCCTTTCGAGCCATAGTGACCTGCCTTTCCGCAGGCGTGTGAAAACATAGCCGGCGCCGAAGAGCGGATGCTCCTCAGCCGGGCCACGCCTCACTGCGATCGCTCAGCGTGCACAACTACAGGGCGGGCGGTGAATGAACAGTGTGCATACGGATCCCCTTTCGGTGATGATGATCTATGAACATGAACGCCGGGCGCGCGGCACTTTCCGCGTCGCGCCGGCTCCGGAAAATTACTGATGCCCTGCTCATGTTCGCCGGGTTGCGAATCCTTTCTCAGCCTCACGCGTTTATACCTGCGGGGCCCTACCGTTTTTCGCGCGGGCGGCCCATACTGCCGGTCAATGAATCCTTTTCCCCCGCCTCCCGTTATTCCACACAGATGGGCGCCGCACGATGAGTGACCGTGAACTGAGCACGGTCGTGACGCGCGCCCAGCGAGGTGAGGTGGACGCGATCGGCGCGCTGTACGACCAGCATCAAGAGGCCATCTTCCGTTACCTGTGGGCGCGGCTCGGCGAACGCCAGGCCGCTGAGGACCTCACCGGGGATGTCTTTATGCGGATGATCGGCGCGTTGCCCAACTATCGCCCGAGCGCGCCGTTTCGGGCGTGGCTGTATCGCATCGCCCGCAACCGCCTCATAGACCACTATCGCCGCCGCGCGCAGTCGCCGCTGCCGCTGACACATGCCGAAGTGAAGACGGCCGAGGCCGACCCGATAACGCTGGCCGAACACACGCTGACGATCGAGCGGCTGCATCGCGCACTGGCCCAACTCGAAGAGGCCCAGCGCGAGGTGGTGGCGCTGCGTTTCCTCTCCGGCCTGTCGTTGCAGGAAACCGCCGCCGCGCTCGACAAGACCGAAGCCGCGATCAAAGCCCTGCAACATCGCGGGCTGGCCGCGCTGCGGGGATTATTGATGGAAGAACCGGTGCAATCATGACCAACCCTTCAGATGGGCTGCAGGCAGCCCTGACCCGCCTTGAAGCCGGAGAGCCGCTGGAGGCCGTTACGGCCACCCTGCCCGCCGAGGACGCCGAGCTGTTGGAGCTGGCCTCGGCCATGCGCGCGATTCAATCCCCGCGCGCCGCCGGTGCGGTGCGGGCGCAACGCCAGGCGTTGCTCCGCAGCGCGCAGGCCAATCGCCCGCCGCTCACCCCCGCCCGCCCGGCGTGGGTGTTGCCGGTTGCGATTTCGGGGGCCTTCCTCGCCGTGGCGTTCGCTGCGGTTCTATCGTTGGCCGCGCTGGGCGCGCTGTGGTGGTGGAATTCTCGCGGCGGCGACTCGGTCGCGCAAAACCCAACCCGCGTTGCCACCTCCACACCCATCGCTGCCGCCCCGAGCAATCCGCGTGTGGCCACGCTGAACGCAGCGCGCGGCCTGGTCGAGGTGCAGGCGGGTGATGGGACGTGGGCGACGGCCAGCAGCGGCGCGGTGGTGGAGGCCGGGCAGCGCGTGCGCACTGGCGCACTGTCGAGCGTGACGCTGACCTTCTACGATGGCAGCCGCGCGCGCCTCGGGCCGAACAGCGAAATCGCAGTGGATGCGCTCGACGCGCAGAGGGCCGGCGCGCGCGTGATTCAACTCACGCAGGTCAGCGGCGACTCAGATCACGACGTTGCGAAATCAGCCGAGGCGAATTCGGTTTACGAAGTCAATACGCCGTCGGGAGCGGGCCGCGCGAAGGGCACGCAGTTCCACGTCTCGGTCACGGCGCTGGCGATCCGGTTCGATGTGAGCGAGGGCGCGGTGGACGTGAGCAACGTCAACGTCACCGTCGTCGTCATCGCCGGGCACTCGACCGTCGTCGTCATCGGCCAGCCGCCCGCGCCGCCGCTGCCACGCTTCAGCGGCGAGGGCGAGGTGCAAGAGATCAATGAAGCCGCCTGGCGCATCGCCGGGCAGACGGTGCTCGTCAACGCCGGCACGCTCATCCTCGGGCAGCCGCAGGTCGGCGACCGCGTGTTGTTCGAGGGCCGCCTCCAGCCGGACGGCAGCAAGATCGCCGACCGCCTCACCCTCCTCAGCCGCCGCCTCACCAACACCTTCCGTTTCATCGGCACGGTCGAGGCCATCGGCGCGGAGGCGTGGACGATTTCGGGCCGCACGGTGCGGGTGGATGCGGCGACGGTGATCGAGCCGGGCATTGCGGTGAGCGATACGGTCGAGGCCAGCGGGGAGATCGCCGCCGACGGCGTGCTCGTGGCGACCCGCCTCGACCGCCTCGAGCCGGAGCTTGAGCCATTCAGCCTGACCGGCGTGGTGCAGTCCATCGCCGCTACGGCCTGGTCGGTGTCGGGCGTCACGGTCACGGTGGAGGTGAGCACGACGATCGAGGCCGGCATCGTGGTGAGCGATATGGTGGAGGTGCAGGGTGTGGTGCTGGCGGATGGCACGCGGCTCGCGCGTTCGATTGCGAAGCTCGCTGACGGCGTGGCCGGCGAGTTCGAGTTCACCGGCATCATCATCAGCCTCGACCCGTGGAATGTGAGCGGCGTGCCGCTGGCGACCGATGGCGACACCGAGATTGACGACGGCCTCCGCATCGGCAACCGGGTGCGGGTGGAGGGTCACGTCCTCGCCGACGGCGCCTACCTCGCCACCGCGATCGAGCGAGTCGATAACGGCGCGCGACATGCGATTCAGTTCACGGCGCGAGTCCAGAGCATCGAGCCGTGGGTGGTCGGCGGCGTGACGGTGACGGTGGATAGCAAAACCAAAATCGATGACGACATTGAGTTGGGCGATTGGGTGACGGTGAAGGGCAACCTGCTGCCGGATGGCGCCGTGATCGCAAAGAAGATCACGCGCGTCGAGGCCGGCCCGGGCTGCACGTCGCTGACCGTCATCGTCGTCGCCATCAACGGCAACACGCTCACGCTGAGCGACGGCCAGACGCTCACCCTCGATGACTCCATCGAGGTGACCGGGCAACTCAGTTTGGCCAGCGTCATCATCGTGCAAACCTGCGCGGGCGAGGATGGCAGCGCGGCCGTCATCACCGTCATCGTCATCTTCCAATTGGAAGGATTGCCGACAGCGACCCCGACCCCATCCGTCTCGCCGACGCCCGCCGGCACGCCGACCGTTGACCCGAACGGCTCCGTCACCATCTGCCATAAGCCGGACAAGAAGAACGGCGGCAAGACGATGACGATCCCGCAAGCAGCGCTCGGCGGCCACCTCGGCCACGGCGATACGCTCGGCCCGTGCGCGGGCGATGGCGGCGGCGGGGGGGATGATGACGACGATGATTGATCTGTAGTGGCACGGCATGCCGTGCCACTACGGAGGTCTGTTTCTTGCATCGAAACGGGAACCGGTCTGGTTCCCGTTTCGTCCTGGCCGGGCCTTTGATATTCACTCACGCTATAATCCGCCCGCGATGCAGACCACCGCCCCCGTTCGCCCGCTCCGTTCGGCTAATTTCAACCTCACGTTGCTGCGGGTGCTGGCCGCCTGCGCCATCGTCGGCGTGCTGTTCGCGGCGGCGACGGCCTCGGCGGCGGCGGTGTTCGAGTGGTCGTATCGCGACCGCATCTATCCCGGCGTGCACGCGTGGGGGGTTGATCTTTCGGGGATGACGCCGGAGGAGGCCTCGTTCGCGCTGAGCGGGGCGTTCGCGTACCCGAACGAGCCGGCGTTTCTGCTGGCCGATGAGCAGCGCCAGCGCACAATCACCCCGGGCGAGGTGGGTGCGACGTTCGACCTGGCGGCGACGGTGAGTGCGGCCTTCGACGTGGGGCGCAGCGGCAACTGGCTGCGCGATTGGCGCGCCCAATACGAAACGTGGCACGGCGGCGCGCAGGTCGCGCCGGTGATGGTGGTGGACGAGGCGCGGATGCAGGTCTACCTCGACCGGCTCGCGCTCGAAACGTTCCTCGAGCCGGTGGAGGCCTCGCTGCAGGCTGACGGCCTGAATGTCACCGCCACGCCGGGCCGCATCGGGCGGCGGCTGGCAACGGCGGCGCTCAAGCAAACGCTGCTCGGCCACCTCAGCCGCGTCGAACGCGCGGCGATCCAACTACCCTTCATCGAAACCGCGCCGCTGGTGCTGGATGCCTCGCCGCAGGCGCAGACCGCGCGGGCCATCCTCAGCGCGCCGCTCACGCTGACGATCCCCAATCCCGCCGACGGCGACCCCGCGCTGGTGAGTGTTGATCCGGCGCAACTGGCGACGATGCTCCGCATCGAGCGCGTGGCCGAGGGCAACGGCGCGCGCTTCACCGTCGCGCTCGATGCCGGCGCGCTGCGGGCGATCCTCGAGCCGCTGGCCGAGCCGCTCAAGCGCGAGGCGAGGAATGCGCGCTTCATCTTCAACGACGAAACCCGCTTGCTCGAAGTCATCCAGCCCTCGACCGAGGCGCGTGTGCTGAACGTGGAGGCCACCATCGCGGCCATCAACCTGGCGCTGCCCAGGGGCGAACACAATGTGCCGCTGGTCTTCGACACGCAGCAGCCGGAGGTGAGCAGCGAGGCGACGGGCGAGCAGCTCGGCATCCGCGAGTTGGTGAGTTCGCAATACACGTCGTTCAAAGGCTCCGGCCCGGAACGGATGCAGAACATCCAAACCGCGGCTGCGCGCTTTCACGGCCTGCTCATCCCGCCGGGCGGCACGTTCTCGTTCGCCGAGAACATCGGCGACATCAGCCTCGACAGCGGTTTCGCCGAGGCCCTCATCATCTACGGCGGGCGGACGATTCGCGGGGTGGGCGGCGGGGTGTGCCAGGTGAGCACCACGCTCTTCCGCGCGGTGTGGTTCGGCGGCTACCCGATCGTCGAGCGCAACTCGCACGCCTATCGCGTCGGCTACTACGAGCAGAACACCGGCACGTGGCAGGGGCCGGGCCTGGACGCGGCGGTGTTCACGCCGCTGGTGGACCTCAAATTTCAAAACGACACGCCGTACTGGCTGCTGATGGAGACGTACTTCTATCCAGGCGTGCAGCAATTGCAGTGGAAGTTCTATTCGACCAGCGACGGGCGCACGGTGCAAACCAGCGGGCCGGTGGTCGAGAACGAAATCCCCGCGCCCGAGCCGCTGTACGAGGAGAACCCCGAATTGGCCAGCGGCGAGATCAAGCAGGTGGATTTCGCCGCCATCGGCGCGGATGTGACGGTGACGCGCGTCGTCACCCGCGATGGCGTGCAGATCAACACCGGTGAGCGCCCGCTGCGCACCAAGTATCAGCCCTGGCGCGCGATCTTTCAGTACGGCCCCGGCACGCCGAACATCCCCACCCCCGCCCCGACGCCCGAGCCAACGCCGACGCCGTGACCTCACCTGCGCCCCTGAAGCAAATCCGGAATGACCCGGCCCCTCACCCCAAATGCAAAAGGCCCGCGACGCGGGCCTTTGCTTTTCCGGCGTCCGTTTCCATCGCATTGCGGCGCGACGGCGTAAAATGGTCGCGTGCTCCAACGCCTTCGCCAACTCATCAGCCTGCGCCGGCCATTCGTGGTGCGCCGCTACGCACGCGCCGATGGTCACACCGTCATCGAACTGCGCCAGCCGCTCGTGGCGGGGGCGTTGATCGTTGCGCTGCTGGCCTACCTCGTGTGGCCGGTGGCGGAGACGGCGATGCTGGTGGCCGCGCTGGCCGGGCTGCTGCTCGCGGCCTGGCTGTGGGCGCGGGCGCTGGCGCACGGTGTTTCCGCCACGCGCAGGCTCCGCTACGCCGCCGTGCAGGTCGGCGATGAGGTCGAAGAGCAACTGACCCTCGTCAACGGCAGTTGGCTGCCGGCGTGGGCCGAGTTGGTGGACGAGGGCAACCTGCCCGGTTACACGCTCGCCAGCGTGCGCGGCGCCGACCCGCAGGCCGAGCAGCGCTGGCGGGTGAAGGGCATCTGCGCCCGGCGCGGCGTGTTCGCCCTCGGGCCGTGGGAGTTGCGGATGGCCGACCCGTTCCGCGTGTTTGCCGTGCGGCAGACGTATGCGCAACACGAGGAATTGATCGTCTACCCGCCGCTGGCGCAATTGCCAGACGTGTTGCAGCCGCGCAGCGCGACGCTCGGCGACCAGCGCAGGTTGCGCCAGCCGTTGCGGGCCGAGACCATCAACGCCGTCAGCGCGCGCGGCTACGTCCCCGGCGACCCGCTGCGCCACCTCCATTGGCGCACCACCGCGCGCCACGGCGCGCCGTTCGTCAAGGTGTTCGAGCCGGAGGCCACCTCCACCTTCTGGCTCATCCCCGATTTGGACTCCGCCGCGCATACCGGTGACGGCGATGACAACACCGAAGAGGCCCTGGTGTTGCTCACGGCGGCGCTGGCCGCGCAGTTGTTGCGGCAACATCTGCGCGTGGGGCTGTTGGCGCTGACCGAGACGATGACGTTCGTGCGCCCGCAGCCCGGCACGGCCCATCTGTGGCCCATCCTGCGCGCGCTCGCGCCGCTGCATCCGCATCCGCGCCCCATCGCGCAGACGCTGGTCGAGGTCGCGCCGCTGCTCTCACCGCGCTCGATGGCGGTGGTGCTCAGCCCCGCGCTCGACGCCGATTGGCTGGCGGCGCTGCATCGCTTCCGGCATAAGAACGGCGGCGCGGAGTTGATGCTGCTCGACCGCGATGCCTTCAGCGGGGAGGCGACGGGCCGCGCCGACAACGCCGCGCGTTTCCTCGTGAGCCACGGCCTGCCGACGCGCGTGGTGCGGCGCGGCGAGGTGACGCCGGTGCTCGGCGCGTACGGCGCGCTGCGCCGCTGGGAGTTTATGACCCTCGGCACGGGCCGCGTCGTCGTGCGGCAGACCCCGCGCGGCGCGGCCCGGGGAGGGGGTGAATGACCCTCCGCCTGCCCCGCATCCCGGGGACGACGGGCCTCGCCATCGGGCTGGCCGTTGCGCTCGCCGGCCTCGCGGGCTACAGCGTCGCGCAGGCGCGTTGGACGGCGAACGCCGGCGCGCATCTGCCCGCCGTGTGGCTGGGGTTGCTGTGCGGCGCGGCGCTGGCCCTCACCCGCTGGCGAGGCCGGAGCGCCACCGCGTACAGCCTGGTCGCCTCGCTCATCGTCGCCTTCGAGATCGTGGCCCGCGTCGTCGTCACCCCCGCGCTGGCGACGGATGTGTTGCGCGGCCTCAACGTGCGGCTCTTCATCGGCGCGGAGCGGGTGACCGGTTGGATCGCGGCGCTCCTCGCCGGTGCGCCGGTGGACGATACGGGCCTCTTCGTCGCGTTGCTGGCCGTGACGACCTGGAGCGCAATGGCATGGCTGGCGTGGTGGCTCATCCGCGAGCGGCGGCCCCTCGTGAGTGCGCTCCCGTTGCTGGCGTTGCTCGCCCTCAACAATCACCTCAGCCGGCAGCCGGCGGCGAGCTTCATCGCGCTGCTGGTGTGCGTGCTGTTGCTGGTGGCCTGCCTCGGCTTCGCCGAACTGCGGCGCGATTGGGATCGGCGGCGGGTGGATTACGCCGATGAGTTGGCGCTGGAGTGGGGCGCCGGCGCGGCCGTGGCTACGCTCGTCATCGCCCTGGCCATCGCGGCCGCGCCCTTCCTCGCCACGCCGGAGGGCTGGCGGGCGGTGGCGAAGTTCTTCGAGCAACCGGCGGCCCGCACGGCGTCGCAGCTCTTCCCCGGCGTCAACGCGCCGCCCGACGCCGCCAGCGCCGCCTTCGCGCAGACGCCCGACCTCAGCCGCATCGGCGCGCCCATCCCGCAAAGTGATGAGGCGGTGATGTGGGTGCGGATCAGCGATGCGCCGCCCCCGTCGCCGCAATCCGGCGGGCCCGGCGTTGCTGTGCCGATTCACTACTGGCGCAACGCCGCGTTTGGCGCATACACCGGAGCGGGATGGCGACCCGCAGCCCCGGCGGAGGCGCTGCCGCTGAGCGTTGCGGGCCGCTATCCGTTGCAGCAGCGTTTCGACATCGTCGCTCCACACAGCCGCGCGCTGTTCGCGGTCAATCACCCCGTCAGCGCCAGCGTCACCCTCAGCGCCGATGGATTCGCGCAGGGCGGCGTGTCGAGCTACACCGTGACCTCGCTGGCCACGCGCGTCACCGCGACTGAACTCATCACGGCCTCGACCGACTATCCCGCCGCGATCGCGACCGTATATCGGCAATTGCCCGAGGCGTTACCCGCGCGAGTGCGCGAGTTGGCCGCGCGCCTCAGCGACGGCGCGACGACGCCGTACGCCAAAGCCGTTCGCATCCAAAACTACTTGCGCGCGAACTATCCCTACCGGCTCGATGCGCCCGCAACACCGGCGGGCCGCGATGCGGTTGATTACTTCCTCTTCGAGGCCCCGGGTGGATTTTGCAGCCATTACGCGTCGGCGATGGCCGTGCTGTTGCGGGCCGTGGAGGTGCCGGCGCGCGTCGTCACCGGCTTTGCGATGGGCCGCTACGATTACGAGCGCAACGCATGGCGCGTGCCCGCGAGTGCGGCGCATGCCTGGGTCGAGGTGTATTTCCCCGGCTACGGCTGGGTGGAGTTCGAGCCGACGGCGGCCTTCGCCCCACCCGATTATCCCGGCGCGCCGGGCGCCGCGCCGATGGCGGAGCCGCAGCCCGCGCCAGCGGAGGCCTCAATTACATTTGGAGAGGTGGCGCGTCTCATCGCTGCGGCGGTCATCATCCTGCTCGTACTTGCCTGGCTGGCGCGCCCGCTCTTTGTGCGCGCGCCGCCGGCCTCGGAGCGGGTGCGGGCGTTGTACTGGCAAATGCGCCGCGCGCTGAGCCGCGCCGGGCTGCGCGCCGCCGCCAGCACCACGCCGCACGAATATCTGCGCGCGCACGCCGCCGCGCTCGCGCCGCCGTTGCGCTCCGCCCTCGCCGAGGCCACGCAGGTGTACGAGCGCGCCGAGTACGGCGAACAATCGCCCGCCCCGCGCGAGGTGGAGCGGGTGCAGATGCAATGGCAGCGCGCCCGGATTGAGTGGGTGAAGCTGTGGATGGCACGGATGACCTCACCCGCCGGCCCCCTCTCCTGGAGACAAAAGCGGTCTTCAGGCAAGGGGGAGACCCGCATTGGAGGAGTTTGACAATGGAAGGCACCCCTCTCCCGAACGTGCTTTTCCGTTCGGGAGAGGGGCTGGGGGTGAGGGGGCCTTGAGGTAAAATCGCCGCGTTAGGAGACCCCATGATTGCCCAAGACCTGCTCGAGATTCTGCGCTGCCCACACTGCGTCAGCCATCAGACCCGCCAGCCCGGCGACGACCCCGGCCAATTGATCTATCACCAAGACACATGGCTGATCTGCAAACAGTGCGACCGCAAGTACCCCATCTGCGACGACATCCCGGTGATGCTGATCGAACGGGGCGACGTGTACCGCAACACAAAGATCGAGGACCTGCAAGTTCCGCCGCCCGCCGATGCCTGCGCTTGACGATTGGTTTTCGGGTGATGATGCGCGGATGACGGCGGCGCTGGGGAGGATAACGGAAGCTGACCTGCCGGCCCTGAGGGAGGCCGCTGCCTCCCGCGAACCGGAGACCCGCGCGTTGGCCGCTACCGCGCTGGGGGCCATAAAAAGTGAAGACGCGTTGGCCGCGCTCCTCCCCCTCTCCGCCGACGCGGACGCCACCGTGCGCGCCGCCGCCTTTCACGCGCTCGGTCAGCAGCGCGCCGCTGAGGCCGTCACCCCATTGCTGTTCGCCCTCAGCGACCGCAGCCCCTATCTCGCCCGCCTCGCCGCCGACGCGCTGATTCAGATCGGTGAACCGGCCGTGTTGCCCCTCATCGAAGCGCTCGATCACGAAGTCGAGCCGCGCGTGCGCGTCAACCTCGCGCGCGCGCTGGCCCTCATCGCCGACGCCCGCGCCATCCCCGCCCTCTTCCGCGCCCTCGACGACGAGTCGCATTTGGTCGAGCACTGGGCCGACGCCGGGCTGGAGAAGATGGGCGTGGGGCAAGTGTACTTTCGACCGTAGATTTGCAATGGCTGATTTGTGATTGCTGATCGAGAGGGCGTGTACGTCATCGGCAATCACAAATCAAAAGTCAGAAATCCTTCATGCACTTATACTTCGTCCGACACGGCCTCGCCCACTGGCCCGCGTGGCCCGGCAACGACGCCGAGCGCCCGCTCAACCGTGACGGCCAACTGATCATGGAGGCCGCCGCGCAGGGCCTCAGCCGCCGCGCCGTGCGGCCCGAGTTGATTCTGCACAGCCCGCTGCTGCGCGCGCGGCAGACCGCCGAGATCATCGCCGAAGCGCTCGACTGCTCCGAGCGGCTGCGCGAACACCGTCTGCTCGAACCCGGCTTCAATCCCAAAGCGTTGCGCGATCTGTTACGCGAGCATGAGAGCGCTGCGCGCCTCATGTTCGTCGGCCACGCGCCGGATATGGGCGAGGTGGTCGCCTCCCTCACCGGCCACGCGGCCAAGTTCAAAGAGGGCACCGTCGCGCATGTGAAGGTGAAGGAGCCGGACAAAAAGCACCTCAAGGGCAAACTGGAGTGGATCGCGACGGCGGACGAGTTGGCGGGGGAGTGAAG
>CAZSNP010000064.1:0-19046 GCA_964608265.1 uncultured Anaerolineales bacterium
CTGGTTCGCTCATTGTGGCTACGCCTTGCCGTAAATCAACATGGAATTTGCTCTATTGTCACGCTGCCGGGCTGGTGGTCGAAGTGGATGGCCCAATTCACGAAGCGAATGTTGAGTATGACCGGGAACGTGATGCCGTAATTGCGGCGCGTGGGTTAAAAATACTGCGTTTTCGCAATGACCAAATCCGGCACAACCTGAGAGAAGTGCTCGCAGCAATCACGCTCGCACGCCAGCAGTCCACCTAAAGTTCCCAGGCCCTCCCCCTCCCCGCTTCGGGGAGGGGCCGGGGGTGGGGCCGGCCCTGGAGGTAACTATGCTCACCGCAGACCGTATCACCAAAACCACCTGCCCGTATTGCGGCGTCGGCTGCACGCTCGAACTGCACCTCAAGGATGATTTTGTTTTTCGCGTCACCTCGCCGTTCGACAGCGTCGTCAATCACGGCAACCTGTGCGTCAAGGGCCGCTTCGGCTACGACTTCATCTACAGCCCGAAGCGCGTCACAGCGCCGATGCTGCGCAAAACGCCGCAGACACCGGGCCGGCGCACGCAGGCCTTCGATCTAAATGAATGGCGCGAGGTGTCGTGGGATGAGGCGCTCAACCACGTCGCCGACCGGCTGGTGGAGATTTACCGGCGCGACGGTTCCGACGCGATGGCGGCCTATTGCTGCGCCAAGGCCACCAACGAGGACAACTATCTGCTGCAGAAGCTGTACCGCGCGCTCTTCCGCACGAACAACGTGGATCATTGCACCCGGCTGTGCCACGCCGGCTCGGTGACGGCGCTGCTCAAATCGCTGGGCACCTCGGCCATGAGCAACACCGCCGCCGAGGTCATCCACAACGATGTCTTCATCTGCACCGGCACCAACACCACCGAGAACCACCCCATCATCGCCCTGCAAATGAAGAAGGCCGTGATCGAACACGGCGCGAAGCTCATCGTCATTGACCCGCGCCGCATCGAGTTGTGCGACTTCGCCACCCTCTGGCTGCCGCTCAAGCCGGGCACCAACGTCGTCGTCTTCAGTGCGATGGCGCACGTCATCCTCAAAGAGAATCTGATCAATCGCCAGTTCATTGATGAGCGCACGCAAGGTTTCGACGAGTACGTCAGCTCCATCGAGCCGTTCACACCCGAGTACGCCGAGGCCATCTCCGGCGTGGATCGCAACCTCATCATCGAAGCGGCGCGGCTGTATGCAACGGCGAAGAACGGGGCGATCTATTGGGGCATGGGCATCTCGCAACTCTCGCAGGGCACGGCCAGCGCGATGGGCCTCATCCATCTGGCGCTGCTCACCGGCCACATCGGGCGGGAGGGCACCGGGTTGAACCCGTTGCGCGGGCAGAACAACGTGCAGGGCGCGTCGGATGCGGGCGCGATGCCCTTCCACTATCCCGGTTACATGGAGGTGGTGAAGGACGAGAACGCGGAGAAGTGGGAGCGGGCGTGGAACGTCGAGCCGGGCGGGCTGTCGCGCAAACGCGGCCTGACCACCACCGAAATCCTCACCAACGCCAGGCCGGGCGGCGTGCGCGCGCTGTACATCATGGGCGAGAACCCGATGATGACCGAGCCCAATCTCAACGTCACCCGCCATCACATGGAGCAGTTGGAGTTCCTCGTGGCGCAGGATGTCTTCATCAACGAGTCGGGCGCGTTCGCGGATGTGTTCCTGCCGGCCACCTCTTGGGCCGAGAAGGAAGGGACGTTCACCAACACCGACCGGCGCGTGCAGCGCGTTCGCAAAGCGATTGAGCCGAGGGGGAAAGCGCGGCCAGATTGGGACATCATCTGCGATCTGGCACAGCGGATCGAGCAGCGGCTTGGCCGCCCGAACAGCGCGCGCTGGAATTATGAGGAGCCGGAGGAGGTGTTCCGCGAGATGGCGAGCGTGGCGACGATGCTCAAGGGTGTGAATTACGCCCGCATCGAGAAGACCGGCCTGCAATATCCGGTGCCGGACGAGAGCCACCCCGGCACGCCGTTCCTCTTCGCCGAGTCGTTTCCTTCCGGGCGCGGCAAATTCTTCCCGCTCGAATACATCCCCATCGCCGAGCCGCCCGACGACGAGTTCCCGTTCATCCTCACCACGGGCCGCCTACTCGAACACTGGCACGGCGGCACGCTGACGCGCAATTCGCAGCTCGATGCGCTTTATCCCGAAGCGCTGGTGGAGGTGCACCCGATTGACGCCGCGCAACTCAGCCTGAACAGCGGCGACGTGGTGCGCGTCTCGTCGCGGCGCGGGTCGGTGGTGCTGCGTGCGCGCGTCACCGAGAAGACGACGCCGGGCGTGGTCTTCATCCCCATGCACTTCGCCGAGGCGGCCGGGAACCTCCTCACCATTGACGTGCTCGACGCGCAGGCCAAAATCCCCGAGTTCAAAGCCTGCGCCGTCAACATCCTCATCGCCAGCGAGGCCGAGCTGCCCAACCCCGAGGCGGTGACGGCGCGGGGGAGGTATTGATGGTGCGGGTGAACTATGAGACGATTGACCGCGGAGGCTGACGATGGACACGGTACACGATCTCTACGAAAGACAGGTCAAGCCGCTTTCCGTCTCTGAGCGGCTGGAGTTGATGCAGTTGATTATGCAGGACCTGGCTCGATCCACCGCACGCTGGACCGTCGAGGCAGGCGACGTCTGGAGTGATGAAGATTTGAATGACCTGAGTCAGGCCTCGCTGGCTTATGCTTCCGCACGACTACTGAACGGGGAAAAAGATGGCAAAACCGGGTGAGATCGTGACTGTGGATTTTCCAGGCGCGACGGGCATCAAGCGTCGCCCGGTCGTGATTGTGTCCACCACGGAGTATCACGCTCACCGCCCGGATGTGATTGTGGGCCTGATCACTTCCCAGATCTCCGCCGCTATCACCCCCTTCGATTACGCCTTGCAGGATTGGGAAGCGGCAGGCCTTCATCGTCCCTCCGCCTTCCGAACATTCCTCGCCACGCTGCCGGCCGCAGCCATTGGCGAACGCATCGGGCGCTGCACTGAGCGTGATTGGCAAGCGATCCAGCTTCGCATCTCACATGCCCTGGCTGTTTCAACCAAGAACTGAATACCCTTCAACATTGGCTTCCTCGTCCACGCACGCAGTGCGTATCAACAAGTCATCCCGTTTGGAGGCTGCGCGCTGTGAGTAAAAGAAGTGCGAGGGATACCCTCCTCAAACCTCTGTGGACCTGCCCGAAGTGTGAGCGCCAATTCGTCACCGCCAACCTGTGGCATTCGTGCTCGCGCTACACGCTCGACCATCACTGCCAGGGCCGCGCCCCGAGCGAGCTGAAGCCATAAGGATCCACAGACAAGTAGCATACGGTACAGGATGCCCACCACCCTCCGCGTCGCGTACGCGCCCGGCGGCTCGAGCCCGCTCGTCTTCCCCGAGCGCTGCCTCAGTTGCGGCGCGCCGAAGGAGGCCGAGTCCACGCTCGCCCTCAGCCGCAACGTGATGCGCGGGCAACGCCAGGAGACCGTCATCCTCAACCTGCCCATCCCGCACTGCGCGCGCTGCGCCCGCACCACGAAGAACGTCTTTCTGGCCGGCTGCATCCCGTTCGCGCTGGGCTTTGTCGTCGCCGGGCTGGCGGCTTTTCTGGCCGTATTCGCCGGTGTGAGCGTGTCGGGGTTGGATGAAGGCCCCACGCAGGCGGGCACGCCGCTGCCGTCGTGGGTGCTCGGCGGGCTGGCCGGATTGCTGGCCGGTTTCGCCGGAGGCTTCGTGTTCGAGCTGCTCGCGCGCATCCTACTGCTGCCGATTTTTGGTCGCGCGCTGCTCGGCGCGCCGCTGCTGGCCGCGCAGTTCATCCGCGACTCGGATTATGTGGCCGGCGTCACGGGCCGGCTCGCGGCGGATGGCTCCCACATCCACCTCACCCTCGCCAACGATGAGATCGCCCGCGATGTGGAGGCGTTGAACGGCGCCGGGCTGAAAAAGGAGTGAGGATGAATTTCGATCATGGGGCGCAGCTCATAGCAGGGCGTGTGCAAAGTCGCCGAGTCCGCCCTCATCCCCCGGCCCCTTCTCCCGCTGGGAGAAGGGGAGCCGGCCCTGACCATTGGGAGTGGCGGTCCACTGGTGCGATCCACTCCCTCTCCCAGCGGGAGAGGGCAGGGGTGAGGGCGAAATGTCGGCATCGAACGCCCGGAAATGAATATCCGGGCTGTGAGCGGCGCCGAGTGAACTCGGCTGTGCACGGCCCAATCCGTTGAGCTCTCTGCCGGAGACTCGATGACAACCGACTCGCTGCTCCGCCAACAACTCGTTGCGCTGCTGGCGGGCGAGCAGGCGCATATGAGCTTTGAGAACGCGGTCGCGAATTACCCGCCCGCGCATTTCAACACGCAACCGCCCAACGTGCCGTACACATTCTGGCATTTGCTCGAACACATCCGCATCTGCCAGCGCGACATCCTCGACTTCTGCGTGTTGCCGCCGCAGGATTACGTGTGGCTCAGGTTCCCCGACGACCTGTGGCCGAAGCCGGAGGCCAAAGCGGATGCGGCGATTTGGGAGATGACGATCCAATCGTTCCTTACCGACCGCGCCGCGCTGGTCGCCCTCGTGCAGAACCCGGCCACCGACCTGCACGCGCCGCTGCCGCACGGCGAGCCGTACACCGTGCTGCGCGAAATCCTCGTCATCGCCGACCACAACGCCTATCACGTCGGTGAGTTGGCCAGCCTGCGGCAGATGCTGAGGTTGTGGCCCGGCGGTCACGGCCCGGCCGACAAGTGAACGCCCTCATCCGCGCCGAGGCGCCGGGAGATATGGCCGCCATCCGCGCGGTGAACGAGCGTGCCTTTGGCGGCGCGGGCGAGGCAAACGCCATCGAGAAGTTGCGGGCGCGCGGGCAGGCGACGATCTCGCTCATTGCCGAAGTCGAAGGGCACGTGGTCGGTCACATTTTCTTCAGCCCGGTGACGCTGGAGATGGCACACGGCGCACTTGCCGGGCTGGGCCTCGCGCCATTGGCCGTGCTGCCCGAGTTTCAACGGCGCGGCCTCGGCTCGCAACTGGCTCGCGCCGGGCTGGAGGCGTGCCGTGCGCTGGGCGGCGAGTTCGTCGTCGTGCTCGGCCACTCGGGTTACTATCCGCGCTTCGGCTTTGTGCGGGCCAGCGCGTTCGGCCTGCGTTGCGAATGGGAGGTGCCCGACCCGGCGTTCATGGCCCTCGAACTAATGCCGGGCGCGTTGGCGAACCGCGCCGGCGTGGTGAAGTATCAACCCGAGTGGAGTGGGGGGTAACACTTCGCCCTCACCCCCAGCCCCTCTCCCGCTGGGAGAGGGGAGCGGTATCGTTTTTTCCGATGCTCATTCAAGCGACTAGCTCAATGTTCCAATCACCCAATCCCTCCCTCACCAAATCTTTCAGTCTCCATTACGCGTGGGCGGTGGCGCTGGTCACCGGCCTGGTGCTGCTGGCCGCCGCCGGCGTGCGCACCGTGCCGCAAGTGCTCATCAAACCGCTCGAGGCGGAGTTTGGTTGGGACCGGGCCAGCATCTCACTCGCCGTCGCTGCCAGTATCATCTGGTTCGGGTTGAGCGCGCCGCTCTCGGGCACGCTGGTCGGGCGCTTCGGCCTGCCTCGGCGGCGGTGCTCGGCTTCGTGGCCGCCGGCTTCGCGATGGGCATCACCAGGCTGCGACAGACTTCAACCGCAACTGCTTAACGCAAAGACGCAAAGGACGCAGAGTTTTTTCCTGCGCGTAAAAGACCCTCGTGAACTCCCTGCGTGAACGCCTCGCCGCCACTGGCATCGGCTTTGCGGGGATTGAGGGCGCGTGGTGGCTGCCCGCCGCGCAGCCGTTTGCGCTGCCGCGCAGCGTGGCGGATCAACTGGCTCGGTTCGGCGAGGCGCTGTTCACCTTCCTCGATACGGTCGCCGCGCTGTACCCGCACGACGAGGCGTTACGGCAGCTGCTTCACCACCGCCTCCCGCCGCACTTCCCGACCACCGTTCACCCTCAGCCCGTGCTCTCGCTGCGGCCCGATTTTCAACTCGTCCCTCTGGACGATGGCAGCCTGCGTATCGCGGTCACTGAATTGGAGATGTGCCCCTCGGCGCACGGCTGGGCGCATGCAATGCAGACCGCGTACGGCCTCGACACGGATTTGGCCGACGCTTTTGCGCGCTGCCTCGACGGGCGCGAGCTGTTGTTCGCCGGCACGGAGAAGTGGAGTGAGTTCCTCATCGAGCAACTGGCCTTCTGCCGGGCGCTGGCCGAGCGCGGCGCGCAGGCGCGCGTGCTGTACGATGCGCCGCTCGGGGTGATGGCGCGCGAGTTCCGCGCCGGCGCGCGCTGGCAGCCGCCGATGTTCGGAGTCGCGGCCAAGCCTCGCGAGTGGGACGGCGATTTGATTGCGCGGCTGCGCGCGCGCGGCGTGCTGCAATTCTCCACCGATGTATGGCCGGCTGAGGTGGGCGACGCCGTGATCTTTCGCTTCGGCTACCTCGGCGATTTCGTGCCCGAAGCGCTGGCGCACCTTCAGCAGTGGGCGCACAGCGGCGCGACCTTCCTCAACCCGCCAAACTTCTTTTGGGAGAGCAAAGCCCTCATGGCCTCAGCCGGCCTTGCCTCCGTGCGCGCCGCGCTGCCCCGGGATGTGCTCGCCGTCCTCGATTACCACCTCCCCGAGACGCAGCTCCTCCAATCCTCCGATCTCCACTCCCTCGCTCAATCCAAAGACCACTGGGTGCTCAAATTCGCCGGCTTTGACTCGGGGCAGCAGGCGTGGGGCGGACGCAGTTTGCAGATCGGCGCGCAGCACACCGACGCCAGCTGGCGGCGCGTGCTCGAGCACTACCTCGACCTGCCATTCCCCGTCGTCGCCCAACGCCTCACCCCCACCGCGCAAGTGGATGTGGACTACGTGGATGCTGCTGGCAATATGCGAACGATGCACAACGGATTCACGCGCCTCAGAACGTTCTTCCTGCGCGGAGCCTCCCCCTCTCCCATCGGGAGAGGGGGCCGGGCGGTGAGGGCCTGTGGCTCGCACCTCACCCTCTCCGGTGGTAGTATGCAGGTCTCCGAGTCAACCGACTCGGTGCAGGCCCCGGTGATCTTCCGATGAGTGACGACTCCGACTATCAACGCCGCGTGGCCGAGGCGCTCGACGCCGCCCTGGCGCGCTCGACCCACACGCTGCCGTTCGACCTCCGGGCCGACCGGCTCATCATCTTCTCCGACCAGCATCGCGGGGCGCGCAACGGGGCCGACGACTTCCTGCGCAGTGAGCGCGCCTACAACGCGGCCCTGGCGTATTACCACGCGCAGGGCCACACCCTTGTGGTGCTGGGCGATGCGGAGGAGTTGTGGGAGGAATTCCCGTGGGCGGTGACGCGGGCGTATCCGCACACCCTCGGCCTCGAAGCGCGCTTTCAGGCCGAGGGCCGCTATCTGCGCGTGTGGGGCAACCACGACGATGATTGGTCGTTCCCCGACAACGTGCAGATGTTTCTGCGCCCGATCTTCGGCGGGCCGTTGCCCATCCACGAAAGCGTGCGCGTGCAGGTGAAGGACGGCGAGGCCGGCCTCGGCGTGCTCTTCCTCGTGCACGGGCATCAGGGCGACACCGCCAGCGACAACTGGGCCTGGCTGTCACGCTGGATCGTGCGGTTGATCTGGCGGCCGATCCAACGCCTCACCCGCATCTCGCTCAACACCCCGGCCAGGGATTGGCACCTGCGCGAACGTCACAACATCGCGCTCTATCGCTGGGCAGCGGCGCGCGCCAAAACCGTCCTCGTCGCCGGGCACACGCACCGCCCGGTGTTCCGTTCGCAAACCGAGACCGAGCAACTGCGGCAGGTGCTCGATTCGCTCCGCACCAAAGCCGTGACCGCGCCCGAGGATGCGCGCCTGCGCACGGTGACGGCCACGAAGGCCGCCGAGTTGGAATGGTCGCGGGCGCAGGATCTCTTCTCGCCGGGCAGCGAGGGCGAGGCCGTGCCGATGGAGAAGCCGTGCTACTTCAACACCGGCTGCTGCTGCTACCTCGACGGCGACATCACCGGCCTCGAACTGGCCGAGGGCGAGATTCGATTGGTGCGCTGGCCCGATGACCAGCGCCGCCCGCGCCCGCAGACCCTGGCCGCCGCCGCGTTGCGGGATGTGTTCGCGGCGTGTTGAGTCATCGGAACGAACACGGCGAGAGACCCATTCGTGTGCCGCCGTGTTCAGCGCTGGACTCGAAGTCCCGGCCGGTATAATCCGCCCGCATGATTGACCCGCAACTCCCTCTGCTCGACCTGCACCGCCACCTCGATGGCAGCGTGCGGCTCGAAACCATCCTCGACCTCGGATTGAAACACAACGTGCCCCTGCCCGCGCGCGACCTCGACGGGCTGCGCCCGCATGTGCAGGTCACCGAGCCGCAGCCGGGGCTGATGGCCTTCCTCGCCCGCTTCAAATGGATGACGGCCGTGCTGGTGGACCTCGACGCCTGCCGCCGCATCGCCTACGAAAACGTCGAGGATGCCCAACGCGAGGGCATTGATTACCTCGAGCTGCGCTTCAGCCCGTGGTTCATGGCCGAGCCGCACCGCCTCAGCCCGGCGGGCGTGGTCGAGGCCCTGGCCGACGGCGTCGCGGCGGGCCGGCGCGATTTCGGCGTGCGCGTCAACCTCATCGGCGTCCTCAGCCGGCACTACGGGCCGGTGGTCGCTTATCAGGAACTGGCGGCGCTGTTGCAGCACCGGCGCTCGCTGGTGGCGCTCGACCTGGCCGGGGATGAGGGCAACTGGCCGGGGCAACTCTTCGCCAATCACTTCCGCCAGGCGCGCGAGGCGGGCTTGCGGATTACGGTGCACGCGGGCGAGGGGGCCGGGCCGGAGAGCGTGTGGCAGGCGATCCGCGAGTTGGGCGCGACGCGCATCGGCCACGCAGCCCGCGCCGCCGAAGACCCGGCCCTGCTCGACTACCTGGCCGAGCACGGCATCGGCATCGAGGCCAACCTCACCAGCAACGTGCAGACCAGCACCGTGCGCGATTACGCCAGCCACCCGCTGCGGCGGTTCCTCGAGCGCGGGCTGCTGGCGACGATCAACACCGACGACCCCGCGATCAGCGCCATTGATCTGCCGCACGAGTACAGCGTCGCCGCGCCGCAGGCCGGGCTGACCCGCGAGCAAATCCGGCAGGCGCAGCGCAACGCGCTTGAGATTGCGTTCCTCGCCGATGACGAGCGTGCGGCATTGCTCGCCCGCAAAGCGCCACGACTTGGCGCGAATTGACACGAATGAAACGCCATTCGTGCGCCTTCGCGTCAATTCGCGGCTGAAGAGCTGTGCTGCCCTTGACCGAGCCTGAACTGAAACGCGGCGCGCGGCTGCTGGCCCGGCGCGACCCCGACCTGGCCCGCATCCGCCGCGAGTACGGCGACCCGCCGCTGTGGGCGCGCGAGCCGGGCTTCCCCACCCTCATCCACCTCATCCTCGAGCAGCAGGTGTCGCTGGCCTCCGCGCGGGCGGCGTTTGACCGATTGCGTAGCGCCTGTCGCGGCCCCATCACCCCGCGCCGCGTGCTGGCCTTCGGCGATGGGCAGATGAAGCGCCTCGGCTTCAGCCGGCAGAAGATGGGTTACACGCGCGAGTTGTCCCGCGCCATCCTCAAGCGACAATTCGACCCACACGCGCTCGGCGCATTGTCCGATGACGCGGCCCGCGAGGCGTTGATGGCGCTGAAGGGCGTTGGCCGCTGGACGGCGGACAATTATCTTTTGATGTGTTTGGGGCGGCCCGATGTGTGGCCGCACGGTGACCTCGCGCTGGCGGCGGCGGTGCAAAAGGTCAGGGGCCTCGCCGAACGACCGAGCTATGATGCGTTGAACGAGATGGCGGCGCAATGGAAACCGTGGCGGGCGGTGGCGGCCCGCATGTTGTGGCATTTTTATCTGAGCGAGCGGAGGCGCGGGGACGGCGAAGCGTAAATGCGGCGGGCTGCTACTTTCCACTTTCGCTCTTAATTGGTTTCAAGGAGGTACGTGTCACCCCGAGCGAAGCGGGCGTTCGCAGAACGCACGGTCTCTACCCAAGCCTAGGGCGATTTGCGGCCAGCCAGAGATGCCGCGATGCCGTCGTTACGAAGTAACGCCGCATCGTCCGTCGCTCCGCTCCTCGGCATGACATTCGACCTCCTTGATTCCAATTAAGAGCGTCCACTTTTTACTCGTTCTCGCCCTGGCGGCTTGTGTTTTGCAACAGTCGCGGATGAAATCCACTCCGACCCATGAGGCCCCTATGCGATTTCTCGCGCTTGGCGATTCATATACGATTGGCGAGAGTGTGGCGGCGGAGGAGCGCTGGCCGGCCCAACTGGCTGCGCTCCTCAACGCCGCCGGCGTCGAGGTAAGCGCCCCGCTCATCATCGCCGCCACCGGCTGGACGACGGATGAACTCGCCGCGGGCATTGATGCCGCCGACGTGCGCGGCCCGTTCGACCTCGTCTCGCTCCTCATCGGCGTCAACAACCAGTATCGCGGGCACGACCCGGAGCAATACCGCGCCGAGTTCGCGCGCTTGTTGACCCGCGCCATTGCCTTTGCCGGCGGGGAGCCGTCCGCCGTCATCGTCCTCTCCATCCCCGACTGGGGCGTGACGCCGTTTGCGAACGGTCGTGAGCGCGCCCAAATCGCCGCCGCGATCGATGCCTTCAACGCGATCAATCGCGAGGCCGCCGAGGCCGCCGGCGCGCGCTACGTTGATGTCACGCCGATCTCGCGGCGGGCTGCGACTGACCCGGCCCTCATCGCCGCTGACGGGCTGCACCCCTCCGGCGCGATGTACGCCGAGTGGGCGCGGCTGGCCCTGCCGCTGGCGCGCGAGATTTTGAAGTGAACGGGCGCAGGGGGCAAGGGCGCCTTTCCCCGTCCCCCCGGCTCCCGGGCCCCACGGCACTTTCGCACCCCTGCTAAAATAGCCGCCATGTTTGCCCAATCACTGCGCAAGTTGCAGGAGACGCTCAACAACAAAGCCGACCTGTACCAGCGCGAGTTCATCACCGTCAGTGAGCAGCTCCGCCCGTACCCGCGCCGCATCACCGACGAGATCAACCCCGAGACGCGCGAACAGCTCATCAGCGAGATGGCCAACCTGCAGGAGCAGCAACATACGCTGGCCGATCTCGTCAACGTATGGCGCGACCGCGCGCGGGCGACGTTGCGCCAGGCCGACGAGACGGCCCTGCGCGCTTATCTGGCCGAGATGAAGGCCACCGAGGATTTGTTCGTGCAGGAGGCGGCCGAGCGCGTGCTGTTCGTGATGGACGCGCCCGAGGAGGAACTGGCCAAACTGGTCTCGCAGGTGGCCGCGCGCGACATCGCGCCCACCACGCCGGTGGGCCGCCTGATCGAACGCGCCGGCAAGGAGTTCGACCTGCGCGGGGTGGACCCCAGGCCCCGGCGCGCCGCGGCTATCGAGTTCGCCAACCGGCCGGGCATGATCAACAACGAGGAGGCGCTGGCCGAACTCGAGGCCTCGCTCAATCACCCCGACCCGCTGACGCGCGAAATCATGACCCACACCTTCATTCAGTTGCACCGCATCCGCGCGCTGCGGGCGGCCGAGTTGGATATCGCCCACAACTCCGTGAAACGGCTGCGGCATGTCGACGACCCTCACGTCATCGCCGTCTTCATCGAGATACTCCAGAACCCACGCAGCGGCTACGTCACCGGTGAGAACGGCCAGTCGGTGCAGAGCAATAACGACCGCACGCGCCGCGTCGCCCTCGGCGGCCTGGTAGAGTGGCACACGCCCGAAGCGCACCGCGCGGTGCAACAGTGCCGGTACGACAAAGATCCGCAGATCGTGAAGCTGGCCGCCGTCGCGCTGGAGCTGTTTCCCGGCGAATGGAAAGGCCCCACCGCCGAGACCCGCCGCGTGCGACCGGACAAATAGCCCGCCCGGGTCCGCGCTCCCCCAGCCATGCAGGCCAACCCGCTTTTCACCGTGTACGGCGTGACGACGCGCATCACCCTCGTCAGCCTGGGCGCGTTTGCGTTGAGCGCCATCGCCCTGGCCTGGCTGGCCTCGTCGCAATCGGGCTTGAGTTTTGTGGCTGGCTGGCTGGTGGGGACGGTTTGCGCGCTGGTGATGGCGGTGAGCGATTGGCTGCATCAGATGGGGCATGCCTGGGCGGCGCGGCGCACCGGCTACCCGATGGTCGGGATCAACTTCTTCTCCGTGCTGGCCACCTCCGAGTATCCACGCCGCGAGCCGAAGCTGCCGGGCCGCGTCCACATCCGCCGCGCGCTGGGTGGATTCTGGGTGAATGTGCTGATTGGCTTGCTGGCGCTCGCCGCGCTGCGGTTCTTCGCGCTTGCGGATACCCCGCTGGTGTGGGTGCTGGGCTTCACGGCCTTCTACAACTTCGTCGCGCTCGGCCTCGGCGCCTTCGTGCCCATTGACCTGCCCGGCGTGCTCACCACCGACGGCGCGACGATCCTCAAACACTGGCGCAAACTGGATGAGTTGAGTTGAGCCGTCGCCAGCGCCAGTTGAACGACTCAGCGGAAGTTGATACACTTGCCCGCGGCGCAATCGTCGCGCCGCTCACACTGTACGAGGGAGACTCTAAATGTCCACATTGAAAGAAGCCATGGAAGCCAAGGCCAAACTCGAGGCGCAGGCGGCCGAGGCCAGAGCCAGGAAAGAGGCCGCGCTGGATAAGGCCCGCGCCGCGAAAGATGCCGGCGCCAGGGCCGCCGCCGAGGGCGAGGCCTCGATGGCCGATGCGATGGCGGTGCAGTACAACAAAAAGTTGAAAGAGGCCGAAGATGCGCTGCAGGCGGCGCTGGCCGGCGCGAAGAAGCACACTGTGGCCGCCGGTGAGACGTTGAGCGACATCGCGCTCAAGTATTACGGCAGGGCCAATGCCTGGCAGCAGATCTACGACGTCAACAAAGACGTCATCGGCGACAACCCGAACAAGATCAAACCGGGGCAGGAGTTCATCATCCCGTAACGGTCGCGCAGTTCAATTGAAGAGCGAAAAAAGAGACGCTCCACCGGGGCGTCTCTACGTTTCTACGGGCACGGCCACCACGCGGAAGCCGATGTTGGCGCGGCGCTTGAAGGGGTAGTGCCAGTTGCGATGCGCGCCGCGCGCGTGCTTCGCCGTCGAGTCGAAGGCCCCGCCGCGAATCACCGCGCCCTCGCCCTGCAGCGGGCCGACCGGGTCGGCGATCACTTGCCGGTTGGCGTACTCGGCGGCGTCATACCAATCCGCGCACCACTCCCACACGTTCCCGCTCATCTCCGCCACGCCGAAGGGACTATCACCGCCGGGTGAGAACAGCCCGACCGGTGTGGTGGTGCCGGCCAGATCATCCGCATTGGCGCGCGAGATGTCCCACTCGTCGCCCCACGGGTACACGCGCCCGTCGGCGCCGCGCGCTGCCTTCTCCCATTGCGCCTCGGTCGGCAGGCTGAACCTCCACCCCGGCCCGGTGAGCCAGTTGCAAAACGCCAGCGCATCATCCCACGACACATTTACGACCGGATGTTGCGCCTGATTGAGTTCGAAGCGATGGTGCAGATCGGGCTGGGCGGCCTGCAGGTAGGCCTGATAGCCTTCGTTGGTGACGGGGAACTGGCTGATGTAATACTCGCTCAGCCGGATGACGTGCTGCGGGCGTTCGGCGGCCAGCGCGCGCGGGTCGCGCAGCGGGTCGCTGCCCATGCGGAACTCACCCGCCGGGATGCGCAGGCAAGTCATCAATAATCCCGGCTGGAGGGTGACGATCAGGTGATTCTCTTGCAGTTGCGTGCGCGGGAAGCGGGTGCGCGCGGCGCGGTAGGCGGCCTCCTCGGCCTCGCGGCGGCGGCGGGCTTCCTCGGCAGCCGCTTTCTCCTGGCGGCGCACGAACTCCTCGGCCTTGCGGAACTCGGCCTCCTGCCGCATCCATTCGGCGGCGGCATCACGCTCGCTGCGCTGGCGACCCCGCCGTGGGCGCGCGCCGTAATCGGGTGGCGGTTCCTCGGGTGCGGCCCGTGCATTCTGGCGCAGCCGCGCGTCGTAATCGCGCCGCTTGGCCGTATCGCTCAGCACCGTGTAGGCGGCGTTGATCTTCTTCAACCGCTCCTCGGCGTACTGGCGCACCTTGTCGTTCGCGCCGTGCAGCCGGTCGGGGTGATGGAGCTGCGCCTGAATACGGTAGGCCGATCTGATCTCCTCCGCCGAGGCCGACGGCGCAACGTCGAGCAATTCGTAATAGTTCACGCCGCAACTGTATCAAAGTTCGGGAGCGCGAGGCAAGGAGAGTTTTTTTGACTTGGACGTGGATGAAAACCCGGCGACTATTCAAACCACTCACCGGGGAACCAGTAGGGGCCGATGGAGGTGAAGTTGGTGAGGAGCAGGACGGTGAGCAGGGTGAGGGCGGCGATGCCCAGTACAAGGTAGTCAAGACCCATCATCCGCAACTGAGCGGAGGCCGCCCAGGTGCGCGGGCCGACGCCGAAGGCGCGCAACTCCATCGCCTCTACCACTTCCTCGCCGCTGGCGATGGAGTTGATGGTGACCGGCACGATGAGCGGGGCCGCCCGCCGGATCATGTTGATGAAGCCGGCGCGTTTCGCCTCCAGTTCGTAACCGCGCGCGCGCTGCGCATCCATCGTGACAAAGAAATCCCGCGCAATGGTGGGCACGTAACGCAGCGACAGATCAAGCGCGAAGGCGACCCCATCGGAGAGGCCGAGGCGGCGGAAGGCGACGCCGTACAAGTACGGATTGGTCGTGAACGTAAACGGCAGCACCATGCCCATAATGGCGATGGGCCGTAACATGCGAGCGAAACCGTAGAAAGCGTGCTCCCACGTCACTATCCGTTGCCACTCGCCGCCCCAGGGCAGCGGGACCGCCGGAAAGGAGAAGATCGGGTGCTTCGGCTCGATCCCTGGCGGCAGGCTGCCGAACAATGTGGCACTGAACAACCCGACGATGGCGATTGAAAAGAACAGCACCACCGCCCAGGCTTTGGCGGTGGCGCGCCACGGCAGGCGCGCCAGTTGGTAATACACCTGCGTCAGCGCCACCAGCGCCACCAGCACGCGCACATCATCGGGGATGATGGTGCTGAACAGGATCAGCACGATGACGATGAATTTCGTGCGCGGGTCGAGCCGGTGGATCAGGCTGGTGCCGGGGAGGAATTTGAAAGTAGCGAACATCCAAAGGCCGCTCCCCCAGGCTCAACCGAAGGGCCGGCCTGGGGGAGCGGGAGGTGCAAACAGGTCAACGCCCCGAGCGGGAACGGTATGCGTTCCACGCGTAGAGCAGGATAGGTGTGAGGATGGCGCCGTTGATGGCGTTGGTGATGCTCACCGCCGGATACGTGCCAGCCAGTGCCGCCCCAAACTCGGCGGTGCGGTCAATGAACGGATCAGCAATCAGCGCCGGAAAGGCCATGCCGACGAAGGAGGCGACGACGGCGGCGATGGCACCCCACACATAGTTTTTCTCATCCTTGCCCATCAGCGCCGGCACCAGTCCGGCGATCAGGCCCATCAGGCCGTTGCCGACATCCCAGGCCCAAAAGAAGCCGTAACCTGAGAGCAGGTCACCGAGCACGTTGCCGATGCCACCGGTGAACAGACCGACCAGCGGGCCGAACACGATGCCCATAAAGAACGGGATGGCGACGGGTGGGCGGACGGAGACCAACTGCGTGCCCGGGATCTGAATGTTGTTGAAGACCCAACTCAACACCCCGTACAGCGCCGCGCCGATCGCGGAGTACACAATCTCGCGCGTGCCAAATTGCCACAAGCTGCGCCTGGGCATAGACATTGCGGTTGCCATAGTGAAGTCCTCCGATTGAGTGATTGAGTGCGTGAAAAACAGCGGATGGATGAAAGCAAAAGCGTCTTCGGTTACCCACTCTCCTTTCCAGCCTCCCCCGCCGTGTTAATTAACACTGCCGCGCCGCCAAAGATGCCGTGACTTGCGCCCGGCTTATGTCGCAGGCTCCAGGCCCGCCAGTGCCTCGGCCCGCAGGAAGCCGCCGATTTGCGGCAGCAATCTCAAGTTTTCCTCCAGCAAAGTCGTGGGGACGATGCGGCAGCGACGCAATAAATCGGAATCCTTCAACACCTGCTCGGGCGGGCCGTCGGCGGCGATGGTGCGGTCGGCCAGCAGGAGGACGCGCGAGGCGTACATGATGGCGAGATCAAGGTCATGGGTGATGAAAACCAGCGCGTCGAAATGCGAAGCCGCCGCCCGGCCCTGCTCGCCCTCCTGTTCCATCAGGCTGTCCATGAAGGCGATGTAATTGCCGTAGTCCTGTCCGGCGGTCGGTTCATCCAGCGCCAGAATGCGGGAGCGCATGGCGATGACACAGGCGATGGTCACGCGTTTTTGCTGCCCGAAGGAAAGCGACAACGGCGAGTATTGTTCCATCCCGGTGAGGTTGACCGTCTTCAGCGCATTGGCCGAGAACTGTTCGATCTCCGCCTGTTTGTAACCCAGGTTGTGCGGGCCAAAGGCCAATTCCTCTTTCACCGTCTGCGCGAACAGCATCTGCGTGGGGCTTTGGAAGCAATACCCCAGCGTGCGCGCCACCTGCGCCACCGACAGTTCGCGGGTGTCGCGGCCTTCCACCAGCACACGCCCCGAGCGTGGCTTGACCAGCCCGATGGCATGTTTCACCAGCGTGCTCTTGCCCGCACCGTTCGGCCCGAGCAGGGCCACCCGCTCGCCGGCGTGGATTTTCAGGTTGATGTCGCGCAAGACCGGCGGCCCGTCATCGTAATGGAAAGAGACCGACTCGAACTGGATAAGCGGCCTGCCGTTGGCCGGTGCCTCGGGTTGGGTCGGGCGGGAAGGCGGGACGGCACGGGCCGTGAGGGTGGAACGGACTCGCCGCATGATCTGCGGTGCGGGCAGCTTCACCTGCCGCCAGTCCACGACATCGGCCAGGCCCGCCGGCGCGCCGAGATACTGAATTTGACCTTGCTGCAGGTACAACACCCGATCGGGCCGCGCGGCCAGCGCATCCTCGACGCGATGCTCCACCAGCACGATGGTCGTGCCCTCATCGGCCAGTTGGCGGAAGGCGGCCAGCGCTTCGCGCGCCGAGGCCGGGTCGAGCGAGGCCAGCGGCTCATCGAGCAGCAGGATCGGCGGCTGCATCGCCAGCAAACCGGCCAGCGCCACCTTTTGTTTTTCGCCGCCCGAAAGTGAGTGTGTCTCGCGGTCACGCACGTGCTGCAGGCCCAGCCGCGCCAGCGCCGCCTCTACCCGCTCGTTGACCTCGGCGATGGGCAGGCCAAGGTTCTCCGGCCCAAACGCCACCTCCGAGCGCACGTGCGCACCGAGGATTTGCTTCTCCGGGTCTTGCAGCAACGTGCCAACGGTCTGCGACAGTTTCGCCAGCGAGAAGTTGCGTACTTCCTCGCCCTTCAGTCGCACCGAGCCGGTCAGTTCACCGCGATACGCGCGTGGAATCAGCCCGTTGATGCAGCGCATGAGCGTGGTCTTGCCGCTGCCGCTGGCCCCGGCCACCAGCAGCATCTCACCCGGCTGCAATTCCAATGAGAGGTTACGCAGCGCCGGATCGGGCCGAGCGAGGTATTGAAATGTCAGGCCTTCGATGATGAGCGGTGCGGGTTCAGGCATGGGTGAAGCTATTCTGAATCAAGCCGTCGTTCTTCGCAAGTGGGGCAGCCAATTCACGACCAACTGCGCCACGTTCTGCATGGCCGTAGCCAGATGCGCAAAGAAGTGTCTGGCCGCGTCGGCGTTGGCGGAGTCGGAGATGCCGCGCACCTCGACGTAGGGCACGCGACAAAAGGCGCAGGCCCGCGCCCCGCCCGCGCCCTCCCACGCCGCCGCGAGGGCGTGCGTGTCGCGCCGCAACTCGGCGCGGCGCTCGGCGCTGGCGATGTCCTCATCCCCGCTGGCGATCAACCCGAAATGCACGTCGAAGCCGTGGCCGTTGACCGGCACGCGGCGCAGCGAGGCCAGCAGCGCGCGGTCGGAATCAAATCGCGGGCGCGGCACCTGCACCATGCGGTTGGCGTAATCGTGCTCCAGCGTCGTCGTCGCCACTACCACATCTCCCACCGAGAGTTCATCGGCCAGCGCGCCCGCCGTGCCCGCACAGATGACGGCCTCCCAGCCCTCGCCCGCGTCGAGCAAGTGCTGCGTCTGCAGCGCGTACTGCGCTTTGCCCACCCCGCCGACCGCCAGCGTCACGCCGAGTTCGGGCAGCACGGTCACCGGCAGCCGGCCTAATTGCGCGGCGTGAATTTGCAAGCCCAGTTGCCGGCAGCGGCGTAAGAAGCCATCGCGCTCCTCGGCCAGCGGGGTGACGATGAGGTGTGGCATGTCAGCGGATTGGGATAGTGGATGAGCAGATTAGGCGCTGTCCAGGCAGCCGAACTTCAGTTGCTGCGTTGTGCAAACCGCCCATCGAGATTCCGCGTTGGCTTGTGACTTGGGTTTCCATAGGAAACGCTCGATGCGCCTTTGCCAGCCCTCCAGTTTCCTGGGTGGCAGGATGCGTTTGTATTCTAAACTCTGGCGGCCAAAATTAATGAGCAAACCGACCGATGCTCCTGTGGCAGCGAGATACCCGATGACTTGAGCCACTTCAGCATTCGTGAGCAGATGTGGAAAGGCTTTGACTTCAACCACAACTTTCTCTTCGACCCACTGATCAATGTACAAGCGGCCCAGCCACGTCTCACCGTCATAGATTTCGAGATGGTACTCCTCCGTGACATGCAGGCCGGCCTCGATCATCTCGGCGGTGAGCGCACGTTGATAGTGGCGTTCCTTCAACCCCGGGCGTAACCGTGTATGGACCCGCATCGCCGCACCGATGATCTGATAGGTCAGGTCGTGATGCGGAACCTTTGGATCGAGTGACATCAGACCCCTCCCGCCAGCGGATTAGGAGAACGGATTAGCGGATAGTGCGCATCGATCGAAATCCGCTCATCCGCTACCCCAATCCGCTGAATAACCTCTCCCGTCAGCGGATTAGGAGAACGGATTAGCGGATAGTGCGCATCGATCG
>CAZSNP010000064.1:19146-27501 GCA_964608265.1 uncultured Anaerolineales bacterium
GATAGTGCGCACCGTGTCAATCGAAATCCGCTCATCCGCTACCCCAATCCGCTGACCACCTCCACCGAATCGCCGACCTGCGCGCCGAGGCGGTTGCCGGCGTGCCCGTTGACCTCCGCGATCACCAGTTCATCGTCGCTGCCGATGAGGGCGACCAGTTCGCCCGCGGGCCGGTCGCCGAAGGTGCGCACCAGGCCGTTGATTTGTACATCGCGGACGCGCACACTGACTTCACCCAAATCGGCCAAATCTCGTGCCTGGATGTTGGTGATGAGGTTGCCGAAGTGCTTGACTACTACCGCCACCTCGCCACGCACGGCCTGATCGCCGCGCTGGACGGTGGGCAGCGGCAGGGTCACCGGGTCGGTGATATGTGTGCCCACACTCTCAATCGGCACGCCCAGCGCCAGATGTGTAGCCACCGGCGCGAAGATGTCGCGCCCGTGGAAGATGTTGCTGATCTTCGGACGCCAGTAGCGCGGCTGGTCGAGATGAAAAAACTCCATCGGCCAGCCCTCCTCGGCAGCGCGACGCATCGCCAGAGTCAGCGTGCCGTTATCCGGCCCGACGAAGGTATGCGCGCCGAGGCGGGCCGCCATCGGGCGGCGGGCCGTGCCCACGCCCGGGTCGACGACGAAGATATGCACGGTGCCGTCGGGAAAGTAGAACGGCGAGCGGCTGAGGATGCGCGCGCCGTCGCGGATATCCTGCGGGCTGATAGTGTGCGAGATATCCACCATCTGCGCATCCGGCGCGAGGCCGAGGATGACGGCCTTCATCTCGCTGACGGCCACGCCGGCGCCGCCGAAGTCGGTGAGGAGGGTGATGATGGAGGTCATATGATCCAGTGGCCTCGAATTGCGCGAATTTCACGCAGAAAGAATTCGCGTCAATTCGCGAAATTCGATGCGGGTTTATCTTTGAGTCACTTCAATCTCATCCCCCACCTGCACGCCCAGGCGTTGCTGCGCGTTGCCGTTGACGACGGCCACTTCCAACTCGCCAACGTGGTTAATGAGGGCAATCAGCTCGCCGGGTCGCCGCTCGCCGAAGGTGCGTGCCAGCCCGTAGATCGTCGCGCCGCGCACCCGCACTTGCACGTCGCCGACCCCGTTCAAATCCTCGGCGCGGATGTTGGACGAACAATTGCCGAAGTGGTCGGTGAAGATGATCTCGCCGCGCAACCCGTTTGGCGTACGTTGAACGGGCGCAATCGGCAACCGGGCCGGATCGGCGAATGCCGGCCCGAAGTCGGCCAGCGGCACGCCGTTGGCCAGGTGCGCGCAGACCGGCGCGAAGATGTCGCGCCCGTGAAAGATGGCGCTCACATTGGGCCGCCAGTATTTTCGCTCGGTGAGGTGCACGAACGCCAGCGGCCAGCCGCGCGCCTCCGCTTGCTGCAACACCAACGTCAGCGCGCCGTTGTCCGGCCCGACGCAATAGTGGTCGCCGATCCTGGCCGCCATGCCGCGCCGTGCTGTGCCCACGCCCGGGTCCACGACGAACATATGAATAGTCCCCGCCGGGAAATAAGACCAGGTGCGGCTCAACACCACTGAAGCCTCGCGCACGTTCTGCGGGCTGATGAGGTGGGTCACGTCAATGAGGTCAGCCTGCGGCGCGATGGTTTTGATCACGCCCTTGCAAACGCTCACATCGCCGTCGCGCAGGCCGAAATCGGTGGTGAGGGTGATGAGCGTCATGGTGTTTTGTCGTGCAGCAACAACAGCGTGTCCTTGACCAGCACGCGGTCGAGGAACTGCTGGGTGCGCGGGTCACGCGGATTGGTGAAGATGTCGTCCGGTTTGGCCTCCTCGACAAAGACGCCGCCTTCGATGTAGATGACGCGATCGGCGACCTCGCGCGCGAAGGCCATCTCGTGCGTGACGATGAGCATCGTCGTGCCTTCGCGCGCCAGTTGCTTCATCACCTCCAGCACCTCGCCGATCAGTTCCGGGTCGAGGGCCGAGGTCGGCTCGTCGAAGAGCATCACCCTCGGCTCCATCGCCAGCGCGCGCGCAATCGCCACCCGTTGCTTCTGCCCGCCCGAGAGGCGGATGGGGTGGACGTTCTTTTTATCCAGCAGCCCGACCTTCTCCAGAAACCGCTCGCCGATGGGGATGGCCTGCGCTTTGGGCAGGCCCTTCACCGTCACCAGCCCCTCGATCACGTTTTCGATGGCCGTCATGTGCGGGAAGAGGTTGAACTCCTGAAAGACCATGCCGGTGCGCGCGCGCAACGCGGCCACCGCCTGCAAGGCGGGCGGCACACCCGGCGCGATCTCCACCGTGCAGCCGTCAATCGAGAGCGTGCCCGCCGAGGGCGACTCGAGGAAGTTGAGGCAGCGCAGAAACGTGCTCTTGCCCGAGCCGCTGCGCCCGATCAGCACCACCACCTCGCGCGGGGCGACCGTGAGCGAAACCCCGCGCAGCACGTGAAACATCCCAAACCACTTGTGCAGGTTGGCGACGCGGACGATGGCTGTCGAGGCAGCAGGCTCAACGTTCATAGGCTTGCGCGAGGCGTTTCTCCAGGCGGCTCTGGAGCCAGCTCGAAATGATGGTCAAAATCCAATACGCCGCCGCCGCGACCAGGAACATCTCGATGTATTTGCTCTCGCGCCGGGCGAAACGATTGGCGAGGAAGGTGATCTCCCACACGCCCATCACCGAGACCAGCGCCGAATCCTTTTGCATGGCGATGAACTGGTTGCCGACATCGGGGATGATAATGCGGATGGCCTGCGGCAGGATGATGCGGCGCAACACCTGCCAGCGCGTCATCCCCAGGGCGTGCGCGGCTTCCCATTGGCCGTGGTGGATGGATTGCAGGCCGGCGCGAAAGATCTCGGTCATGTAGGCCCCATAGTTGAGGCTGAGGGCGAGGATGCCGGCCGGGATGGCGTCGAGGATGAACCACCGCCCGACCTGCGGCAGGCCAAAGGCGGTGAGCTGCTGGCCGACCTGCGGCAGCCCGAGGTAGATGAGGAAAATCTGAATCAGCAGCGGCGTGCCGCGGATGAAGGACACATAGAAACCGGCGATGCCCTGCGCGATGGGGTTGGCTGACAAGCGCGCGATGGCGCCGAACAGCGCCACCACGGTGGCGATGAGGATGGAGGCCAGCGACACGGCGATGGTCGTGCCTGCCCCTTGCAGGATGACGCCGTAGTTCTGGAGGATGTAGCCCGGCTCGATGCGCAGCAGCAACAGCCCGCCGATGAGCAGCGCCACCAGCGCCCCCCACACCGCGGCCACCTGCACCGTCTGAATCCAGCGTTCGCGGCGCTCGGCGGCCAACAGCCTGTGCCCCATCGCGCGGTCGGGGTCCGGCTCAGGGGTGAGGGGGGTGCTCAGCGTGTCCGCACTCATCGGTGGCTGGGCCTAAAAAAAGAGTGGGGCTTGCGACAAGCCCCACCCGATGATGGAAACTCGTTTACTGTCCGAGCTTGGCGAGATCAAACTTGCCGGCGGCCCCGGCCAGGTCGGTGCCGTAATACTTCTCGGACAGGCTCTTCAGTGTGCCGTCGCCATGCAGACCGGAGACGATTTTGCTGACTTCGGCGATGAAGCTCTGGGGATCTTTGCCCGCGCTGCGATCGATGGCCGGCGCCAGGTATTCGAAGTAAATCGGGTCGCCGAGTTGCTTGAGGGGCCGGCCATTCTTGATCGCCTCCTGCCCGGTGGGCTGCGCGGTGATCACGGCGTCGAGCCGCGCCCCGTCGCCGATGGACAAATCCTCGAGCGCGGTGCTGTCGGTGTCGTAGGTCTTCACCTCCGCGCCGCTGATGGCGAAATTGATGGTTTCGCCCGGGATGACGAGCGAGGCGTTGAGGTAGTTCTCGTACGTGCAGCCGCCGCACACACCCACCTTTTTGCCGGCCAGGTCGGCGGCGCTGGTGAGGGTGGTGTTGTCTTTGTGCACGAAGATGGCGGCCGGGGTGGTGTAGTACGGTTGCGCGAAGAACAGCGACTTGGCGCGCTCAGGCGTGATCGTCATCGAGCCGACGCTGATGTCCCAGCGATCCGACCAGCCGCCGGCGGTGATCAGCGTCCAATCCGGCGTGACGAAGCACGCTTCTACACCGAGGCCCTTCGCAATGGCCACCGCCACGTCGATGTCGAAGCCCTCCAGCTCGCCGACTGTCTTTTGATCCGCCGCGCACTTGCTGCCCTCGGTGCGTTTCGGCTCCGCCTTCAGCGCGGATTGAGGCGGGTAGGCCGGGTCGGTGGAGACGATGAGCGTGCCGCGGGCCTTGATCTGGGCGAGCTTGTCATCGGCGGGGGCCGCTGTCGGGGCAGCGGCGGGCGCGCAGGCCGCCAGCACCAACGCGGCCAGCGCCAACAGGTTCACGAAGCGTAGGCGTTTCATATTCTTTTCTCCTCTGCGGATTGGGTTGAGGCGCGAAAGACGGGGCGTGCGCCTCACCTGCGCGATATTGTAGACGAGCCGGGGTCAATTTTCAACGCGCCCACGACCTACACGTGGCGCTTCAACTTGCGCGCCGCGGCCCGCATCTCCACAAACAACATCCCCAGCGGCGCCTTCTCGGCGGCCATCACCGTGAGCACGGCCTGGTGGCCGACGGCCATCAGGATGATGTGGCCGTCTTTGCCTTTGATGTAGACCTTCTCAAGTTCGCCCGTCTGCATCGAGTCGGTGATGCGCTCGCCGAGCAGCAACATCACCGCCGCCATCGCCGAGGCGCGCTCCTCCTCGATGGTCGGCGGCATGATGGCCTCCACCGCCAGCCCGCTCACCCGCACCACCGCCACGGCGCGGATGTAGGGCGACGACTCGAGGAACTCCTCCAGCACGTGGCGGATGGCCTGCGGATGCGTTTTGCGCGTCGCGATGGGTTTGACTGCTTCAGCCATCATCCTTGCCTCCTTCCCCCAGTAACACGCCGGCCACGCGCCCGGTGTGCGGCACGATGCGGTCGGCCCGCGCCCGCTCCAGTTCGCGCAGCGAGCCAAAACCGCACAACACGCCGATGGTCTGCGCGCCGGCCCGCCGCCCCGAGTACATATCCACCGCTGTGTCGCCCACCATCACGCACTCATGCGGTTGCACGCCGAGCTGCGCCGCGCACCACTCCACCGGGTCGGGGTAAGGCTTGGTGTGCTCGGCCGTCTGCGCGTGGGCGACCGCGGCGAAGTAGGCGTGCAGATTGAACTGCGCCAGGAAGAGGTGCGTGCCGCGCTGCGGTCGCGCGCTGACGATGCCGAGCGGGTAGCGTTGCGCCAAGCGGGCCAGCACCGGCTCGACCCCCTCCATCAAAACAAAATGCCCCTTCGATTGTTGATCGAAGCGATCCGACAGCCAGTTGGCAGCCTTCACCAATTCGTCGTCGAGGTGCAGCACATCCGGGAAGCCCATGAGGGTGTTCATGGGCGCGATGGCCGTCGTCAACCCCCAACGCAAAAAAGGCTTCGGGTCGCGGCGCGGGAAGAGCGACCGCAACGGGCCGAGCAGTTTTTCGAAACGCAGGATGTATTCGTCGTCGGTGTCGGCGATGGTGCCGTCCACATCGAACAGCACCGCCCGGACGCGCTTGCGGTCAAACGCCATCTCGCCAGCATTGTACCGGAAACAAAACGCGGAGGGCGCGCCGGCCTTCCCCGCAAAAGGTCATGGCAGCGGCGGACCGCCTTATGACTCGAAGGCGTCGCCCGGGTGATAGAGGTGGACGATGGATTTGTTCAGCACCACGACCTCGGCGTGCAGCGTCGTGATGCGCGCGCCGAGCAGTTGGCAGCGGATCTCCACCTCGGTGAGCGGCAGCATATCGCCGCCGCCGACGTTGAACAGATGGTGCAGCGGCATATTGCCCGGCAGGTGAAAGGCGCCGCGCACCAGAAACGGCCCGGCGTGAATGATGGCGCGTTCGGTGCGTTCGGGGATTTGGGAGAGCGCCGACCGCACGCCCGCCGCATCGCGCGGGATGAGGACGATGAGGCTGGGTTTGGGGATGGTGACTTCGAGCAGCGGCTTGCGGAAGTGCGTGGCCTGCGCCCCGAGCGAGAGTAATTGCACATTGTGGAGCGTGAGCGTGGCGTGAACGCTGTTGTTGAGGTGCCCGACCAGCCGCGTCTCCGGGATGGGCAACGCCCCTTCGATGATGTAGCGCGCGGTCAGTAATTGCACCGCCCAATCCGTGGGCAGCGCAGCCTGGTTTTGAGGGCCGGCCGGCGGGTGGGGCGTGACCATCGTGCCTGTCTTCCTGCTCGTCACGGGGATTGTAATGCACGCCCCGGGCCGGCAAGCTTTCAAATCGGTTGTATTTTGATTGTGCCGCCAGCCAACCATCGGCTCACCGAAACTCGCTATACAGGCCGGGCCGATGCCCTTATCCTCCGAGCATGACAGGAGGCTGCCATGGAATACCCCCTCAACCTGCCCGGTTTTGAAGGCCGGCAACTGAGCCTGCAAACCGCCGGCTTCTTCTCCGGCCCCAAACTGCTGCTCGATGGCCAGCCCGCGCCGCCCGGCCCGAAGCGCGGCCAGTTTGCGTTGCGGCGCAATGACGGCACCCAGGCCGTCGCCGAATTGCGCAATCCCCTCTTCATCGATCCGGTGCCGCAGGTGGTGGTGGATGGAAAACCGCATCAGGCTGCCGCGCCGCTGAAGTGGTATCAGTGGGTGTGGGCCGGGGCGCCCTTGGTGCTGCTGGCCGTGGGTGGGGCGCTCGGCGGCGTGTTGGGCGCGCTGGCGATGGTCGTCAATGGCCGCATCTTTCGCACCGGGCTGAACGGTGTGTTGAAGTACGCCATCACGGGCGTGGTGAGCTTCGGCGCCGTCATCGTCTGGTTCGGTGTGGCGCTGGTGCTGAGCCTGCTGTTGAACAACTGATCGCGCGGCCAGACCGTTGTGAAAAAGAAAAACGACCGACTGAACACAGTCGGTCGTTTGTTTGTCGGCGTCTTACGCGTTGCGGAACTCACCCTCGACGACATCGCCCTCATCGCGGCGCGGGCCGGTGCTGCCGCCGCTGTGGCCGCTCTGCGAGCCGCTGGCATACATCTGCTGGCTCAGCGCGTAGCTCGCCTGCTGCACCGCCTCGGTCAGTTGCCTGATCCGCGCTGCGTCCTCGCTCCGGATTGCTTCGCGCAACTCAGCGATGGACTTCTCGATGCGCTCGCGGTCGCCCGCCGGCACCTTGTCGCCCAGGTCGCGCAGCGCTTTCTCGGCTGTATACGCGAGTGAGTCGCCGTTGTTGCGCGCCTCGATCAGGTCGCGGCGCCGGCGGTCTTCGGCCTCGTGCCGCCTGGCCTCGTTCACCATCCGCTCCACATCGGTCTTGTTGAGGTTGGTGGAGGCCGTGATCTTTACCGTCTGCTCTTTGCCGGTGGCTTTGTCCTTCGCGCTCACGTTGAGGATGCCGTTCGCGTCGATATCGAACGTCACCTCCACCTGCGGGATGCCGCGCGGCGCCGGGGGAATCCCCTCCAGCCGGAAGTGGCCGAGGGTCATGTTATCCGCCGCCAGCGGGCGCTCGCCCTGCAGGATGTGGATGTCCACCGCCGTCTGGCTGTCCTCGGCGGTCGAGAACACCTGCGACTTGCGGGCCGGGATGGTGGTGTTGCGTTCGATGAGCGTCGTCATCACGCCGCCGAGCGTCTCGAGGCCGAGCGAGAGCGGCGTCACGTCGAGCAGCAGCACATCCTTCACCTCGCCGCCCAGCACGCCGGCCTGAATGGCCGCGCCGACGGCGACGACCTCATCGGGATTGACGCTCTTGTTCGGCTCCTTGCCATTGGTCAGCATGCGCACCAACTCCTGCACCATCGGCATGCGCGTCGAGCCGCCGACGAGCACGACCTCGTCGACCTGCGCCGCGCTCAGCCCGCCATCGCGCAGCACGGCCTCGAACGGGGCGCGGCAGCGCGCGAGCAAGTCGGCCGTCATCTGCTCGAACCGGGCGCGGGTGAGGCGCAGGGTGAGGTGCTTCGGTCCGCTCGCATCGGCGGTGATGAAGGGCAGGTTGATCTCGGTCTCGCTCAGCGTCGAGAGTTCGATCTTGGCCTTTTCCGCCGCCTCGCGCAGACGTTGCAACGCCTGCCGATCCTGGCGCAAGTCTATGCCCTGCTCTTTCTTGAACTCGTCGGCTGCCCAGGCGACGAGCCGCTGATCCCAATCGTCGCCGCCAAGGTGAGTGTCGCCGTTGGTGGCCTTCACTTCCACCACGCCTTCGCCAACTTCGAGCAACGACACGTCGAAGGTGCCGCCGCCGAGGTCGAAGACGAGGATGGTCTCGTTGGTTTTCTTGTCGAGGCCGTAAGCGAGCGCGGCGGCGGTCGGCTCGTTGATGATGCGCAGCACGTCGAGGCCGGCGATCTTGCCGGCGTCCTTGGT
>CAZSNP010000065.1:0-27444 GCA_964608265.1 uncultured Anaerolineales bacterium
TAGATCAGGCTGTTGAACAGGTTGTGGGCGATGATGGGCTCGAAGGCGTTGAGCTGCAATTGCCCGGCCTCGGCGGCGAAGCTCACCGTCACATCGTTGCCGATGACTTCAAACGCAATTTGATTGACGACCTCGGGGATGACGGGATTGACCTTGCCCGGCATGATGGACGAACCGGCCTGCACCGGCGGCAGGTTGATCTCGCCCAGCCCGGCGCGCGGGCCGGAGGCGAGCAGCCGCAGGTCGTTGCACGTCTTGCTCAGTTTCACCGCCACGCGCTTGAGCACGCCGGAGAGTTGCACAAACGCGCCCGCATCCTGCGTGGCCTCGACCAGGTTGCCGGCCGTGATGAGCGGCAGCCCGGTGATCTCGCCGAGGCGGCGGCAGGCGAGCTGGGCGTACTCGGGCGGCGCGTTCAGCCCGGTGCCGATGGCGGTCGCGCCGAGGTTGATCTCCTGAATCAATTGCCCGGCCTCGCGCAGCCGCTCCTCGTCCTCGTTCAACATCACAGCGTACGCGCTGAACTCCTGCCCGAGCGTCATCGGCACCGCGTCCTGCAACTGGGTGCGGCCCATCTTCAGCACGTCGGCGAACTCGCGGGCCCTGGCCTCGAACTCGGCGCGCAGATAGGCCATCGCGCCGCGCAGCCGGTCAATCTCGAACCGGAGCGCCACGCGCAAGGCGGTCGGATAAACATCGTTGGTGCTCTGGCTGGCGTTGACGTGCTCCAGCGGATGCAGATGTTGATACTCGCCGCGCGCGTAGCCCAGCAACTCCAGCCCGCGGTTGGCGATGACCTCGTTGGCGTTCATGTTCGACGACGTGCCCGCGCCGCCCTGGATCACATCCACCACAAAGTGCTCATGCCACCGGCCTGCGCGAATCTCCTCGCAGGCGCGCACGATGGCGTCGGTGCGGGCGCTGTCGAGGCTGTGCAGTTCGTGGTTGGTGAGCGCGGCAGCCTGCTTGACACACGCCAGCGCCTTGATCAGTTCGGGGATGGTGCTGATGGGCTGCCCGCTGATGGGGAAGTTCTCGAGCGCGCGCAGGGTGTGGATGCCGTAGTACGCTTCGGCCGGCACCTCGCGTTCGCCGAGCAGATCATGTTCGATGCGGGTGGTGGATGATGGCATGCGGGCCTCCGGATGGTGGGAGGAATTATAGACCGGCAAGAGACCCTAAAGGTCTTTAGGACCTTTTCGGTCAGGGCGAGTGCAAAGTCCAATCCACGCCGGATTTTCGGCCTCACCCGCGATAGCTTCGGCGCGTTGCACCGAAGCCATCGCCGCCCTCTCCCGCTGGGAGAGGGAGTGGAGCGTGTCATTGGGAGGCCGCTCCAAATCATGAGTGCCGGCTCCCCTTCTCCCAGCGGGAGATCGCTGCGCTTACGGGGCCGGGGGATGAGGGCGGACTCGGCGACTTGGCACACCCTGCCTTTAGGGTTGCGGTACTTGCGTCACACATCAGTCATCAGTCATAATTCGTCCTATGCGCTGGTTGTGTCTCCTCCTCGCATTCGCACTCATTGGCATGACGCGCCCAACGATGACCCGCGCCGCCGAACCCCCCGCGCTGCGCGACGGCCTGGAGGCACTGTGTGTGCCGAGCGCGCAATTGACGCAGCCAGACCGTTGCGCACCGGGCGGCCCCGGAACCTACGCCGCCGAGCTTGCCTCCGCCTTCATCCCCAAAGACATTGCGCCGCTCCCCGCCGAACGGTTGCCGCGACCGGAGAAGGTGCTCGATCTGACGTACGCGCGCGTCACCGTGCCCGAAGCCCCGGTCTTCGCCACGCCGGAGGAGGCCGCCGCCGGGACCGTCGCGCGCACGCTCGGCACCGGCTTCGTCTTCGTCAACCTCACGCAATCGGTGCAGGCCGGCGAGTTGACTCTGTACCGCACGCGCGCCGGTCAATACATCCGCGCCGGCGATGTGGCCCCGGTGGAGCCGAGCACGTGGCAGGGCCTGGCGCTGAGCGCGCGGCCCGAGCGACCGTTCGGGTGGATGGTGAAGACGGTGCGGCCCAGCGCCTTGCCCGGCGCGCCGACCCCGAAGGTCGGGCAGCGCCGCTTCCGGGGTGAGTTGATCGAGATCTTCGGCGCGGTGCGCGCCGGCGCGTGGGAGTGGTACCTCATCGGGCCGGGGCAGTGGGTGGAGCAGCGCACGGTCTCGGTGGTGCAGCTCAACCCGCCGCCGGAAGGGGTGACGGGCCGCTGGGTGCAGGTGAATTTGTTCGAGCAAAACATGGTCGCGTATGAAGGCGGCCAGCCGGTGTACGCGACGTTGATCTCATCCGGATTGGACAAGTGGGCGACCGAGCCGGGCCTGTTTCAGGTGTACGCGCGGGTGCCGGCGGGCAAGATGAGCGGCGCGTACGCCCCCGACAAATCCGATTACTACTTCCTCGAGGCGGTGCCGTGGGTGATGTATTTCGACGGCGACCGCGCGCTGCACGGCCAATACTGGCACGACGCGCTCGGCTACAAACGCTCGCACGGCTGCGTCAACCTCGCCCCGCTCGACGCGCGCTGGCTGTACGAGTGGAGCAGCAAGGGCACGTATGTGTGGGTGTACGACCCGTCGCAGGAGGTGAAGGCGGAGGCGGAGGCGAGCGCCAACACTGCCGAAGGGCCATAAGGCGTGAGGCGTGAAACGTGATATGTGAGGCATGGGTGAGTGAGGAAACTCTACGTTTCACGCATTACGCTTCACGTCCCGCGTCTCATCCCAGGGGAGTACAATCCCCCTTCGAGATGAAGACCCGCTGGCTCGTCACCCTGGCGCTGCTCGCCGCGGTCAACCTGACCGCCGGCCCCACCGCCGTGCCCGCGCGCGCCGCCCCAATTCTCCAACCCTCCGATTCTCTCGATTCCCTTTCTCCCCTCTGCACACCGGCGCAACAGTTGCAATTCGCCTGCCCCAACGCCGGGCCGGGGGCGTATCTCGAGCAAGCGGCCACTGCCGGGATTCCGTACCCGCTGCCACCGGTCGAGGTCACCCCCATTGCGCCCTATCGCCGGCTGACACCGCATGCGTACGGCAAGGTCATCACCGGCACCGCCCCTGTATATCGCCACCCGCTCGAGGCGTTGGCGGAGTTGCCGCCGCTGCGGCGCTTCGAGAAGGGTTACGTCTTCGTCAGCGTGCTGGGCACAGCGACCGTGGAGGGCGAGACGTTCTACCGCATCAACCCCGGCGAGTATATGCGCGCCGCCGATGTGGAAGATGCCCGACCGTCGGGCTACGCCGGCCAGTTCTTCGCCGCGCCGCCCGCCGGGCCGGTCGGGTGGCTGATCAACACCGTGCAGGTCAGTGCCGCGCCGGGTTCAGTGCCTGACTCCGGTGCGGTATTCGTCGGGCGCTATCAGCCCGTTCAGCCGCTCAACGTGCAGCGCGTCGGCGAGTGGGATTGGTACGAGATCGCGCCGGGCCAGTGGGTGGAGCAGCGCAACCTGGCGCTTGTGCAGCCGCATCCCCCGACCGGCACGGATGTGATTGCGGTGGACACGTACGAGCAGAGCCTGGGCGTGTATCGCGGCGGCAATTTGATCTTTGCCACGCTGGTGTCGAGCGGGTCGCGGGCCTTCCCCACGCGGCCGGGCACGTTCAAGGTGTGGGCCAAGTTCACCTACGGGCGCATGACGGGCGCGTACTTCGCCGACCGGCGCGATTATTACTACCTCGAAGACGTGCCGTGGATTTTGTATTACGACGGCGACCGCGCGCTGCATGGCGCGTACTGGCACGACCACTTCGGCGTGCGCTCGTCGCACGGCTGCGTCAACCTCTCGCCGCGCGATGCGCGCTGGCTGTTCGAGTTCGCCAAAGTCGGCGACGCCGTGCACGTCTTCAGTTCGCGCTGATCTCACTGATATAATCCCCGCCCGTCGGCCATTCACCTGTCACGCGGTACGCTTCACGCCCCACTCAGCCGCCTGTCGTAATCTCCCCACGATGAACTTCCTCAAACGCCTCACCGAGCCGCGACCGATCCTGCTCGATGGGGCCACCGGCTCGGAACTCGACCGGCGCGCGGTGAACGTCACGCTGCCGCTGTGGAGCGCGCGCGCCATCCTCGATGCGCCGGATGTGCTGTTTCAGATCCACACCGACTACCTGCGCGCCGGGGCCGAGATCATCACCGCCAATACCTTCCGCACCCATCGCCGCTCGCTGGCGAAGGGCGGGATGGGGGGCCGCGCGCGCGAGCTGACGCGCCGGGCGGTGGAGATCGCGCGCCGCGCCGTGATGGAATTTCCACAGCCCGCCGACGGAGCGGTGATTGAGCGCTTCGTCGCCGGCTCAGCCGCGCCGCTCGAGGATTGCTACTCGCCCGAACTCGTGCCGCCCCAGCCCGAGGTCGAGGCCGAACACGCCGAAATGGCGGGGCATCTGGCCGAAGCGGGGGTGGATGTCATCCTGGTCGAGACGATGAACACCATCCGCGAGGCGGCCGCAGCGACGCAGGCCGCGCGCGCCACCGGCCTGCCCGTGCTGGCCAGTTTTGTCTGTCGCAGCGACGGCCGGCTGTTCTCGGGTGAGAGCGTGGCCGAGGCGGTGAACGCCATCGCGCCGCTCGGGCCGGTGGGGCTGCTGGTCAATTGCACACCGACCCCCACCATCGCCGCGCCCTTTGCCGAGTTATATTCGGCGCTGGCGCCGTTCCGCACCCACGGGCTGCCGCTGGCCGGGTTGTACGGCAACATCGGCCACACCAACGACGTGACCGGCTGGACGAACACGACCGATGTGACGCCGCTGGAGTACGCGCAACTCGCCGCCGGCTGGCTCAAACTCGGCGCGCGCATCGTCGGCGGGTGCTGCGGCACCACGCCCGGCCACATCGCCGCGCTCAAGATGGTGATGATTTAGCTCTGCCGCGAAGGGCGCGAATTTCGCGAAACGTAATTCGCGCTCATTCGCGTCATTCGATGCCACAGATTTCTCAATGCGATTTAGACTCTTCATTGGCACGCTGCTCCTCGCTTCATTAGCCTGCCAGACGATCATGGGGCCGGTGGCGACACCACGTCTCCCCCCGCCGCCTCCGCCGCCCACGCGCGTCCCCCTTCCCACCAACGCACCGCCGCCAACGCCGCAACTCGGCGTCACCGCTGCGCCACAGCCCACACAGTCGAGTGGCCCGGTGTTCGATGCCAACGGCGTGCGGCAGTGCGATTACGTGCCGGGCGTTTCAGTTCCGGCGCAGATGCCGCCCGACCTGGCCGCCCTGCCCACGCCGCCGCCCGCGCCGACCGCCACCCCGCCGCCGGTGTCCTCGGTGAGCAAGGCCACCACCGACCGCCAGCTCCGCATCTATCGCCAGTTGTGGGACACCGTCAACGACACCTATGTGTACGAAGATTTCCGCGGGCGCGATTGGAACGCCATCGGCGACCGGTACGAAGGCTACATCCGCGGCGGCCTGACCGATGAAGACTTCTACCTGGCGATGGCCGACATGATCAACGAGTTGGGCGACGACCATTCGCACTTCATCGACCCCGAACAGGCGGCGAAGGATGACCGGGAACTGGCCGGGACGGTTGACTACGTCGGCATCGGGGTGCTGCTCAGCGCCGTGCCGTCGGCGAACCGCGCCGTCGTCATCACCGTCTTCGAGGGCAGCCCGGCGCTCGAGGCCGGCGTGCGGTCGCACGATGCGATTTTGAGGGTGGATGGCGAACCGATCCTCGATGAAGCCGGTGTGTTGCAGACCGGCAAGGTGCGCGGGCCGGAGGGCACCGAGGTGACGCTGACGTTTCAGCGCGCCGGCGGCGAGCCGTTCGACATCACCTTCACCCGCCGCCGCATCCAATCGCCCATGCCGATTGATTACTGTCTGGTGCCGGGCACCCGCCTCGGATACATCTTTCTGCCGGGCATGAGCGACGAGACGATTGTGGATCGTTTCCGATCCGCGCTCGAACAGATGACGCTCGCCGGCCCGCTCGCTGGCCTCATCATAGACAACCGGCAGAACGGCGGGGGGTCGAGCTCGGTCGCTGACCCGCTGATGGGGATGTTCACCGAAGGCTTGCAGGGTTACTTCTTCAACCGCACCGACCGCATCCCGCTGGAGCTGGAGGCTGAGGATGTGGGCGGCTCGCAGACGGTGCCACTGGTGATTCTGGTGGATGTGGATACGGTGAGCTACGGCGAGATCATGAGCGGCGTGCTGCGGGTGGCGGGCCGGGCCGTCATCGTCGGGCAGACGACGTACGGCAACGTCGAGCGGCTGTACGGCACCGACTTTGAGGACGGCTCGCGCGCGTGGATCGCCAGCGAGACCTTCGAGCCAAACGGCGAGACCAACGGCGTGTGGGAAGAGACCGGCATCGTCCCCGACCACCTCGTGCCCACCCGCTGGGATCTGTTCACCGAGGCCACCGACCCCGCCCTGGCAAAGGCGGTAGAATTGCTCAGCCCATAGTCCATTGTCGAGTGGTCGGCGGCTATTTGACCACTCGACTACCCAACTAACGATGCCCGACGCCCCACGCAAATACAAACTCATCACGCCCGATCAGGTGCAGGCGGCGCGCCGCTTCTGGCCGCAGGTCAGCGACAAGACCTGGACACTGACCCTCAAGCGCACCGACGAGCCGATGGTGCTTAACAAGGCCTCGCATCGCGGCGTGGGCTTCGTCACCATCAACGTCCCCAACGCCGAGCAAACGAAGGACGGCATGTTCTATCGCCGCGATATAGATGTGTTGATCCTGATGAGTGGGGAGACAAATTTAGCAGCGTGAGGCGCAAACGTGAAACGTGATTCCGAGTCACCGGGCGCTCGTCTCAACGACCAGGCCCTGCGTTTGGCGCATCACGTTTCACGCTCCCAACTGACATGAAAGTGTACACCCCCGAATCCGCCCTCGCCGTCGTCGCTCATCCGGATGATATCGAATTTGGCTCGGCCGGCACCATCGCCCGCTGGGTGAAGGGCGGCTGCCGCGCCGGCTACCTGCTGCTCACCAGCGGCGATGTGGGCATCGCCGCTGAGGGCATGACGCGCGAGCGCGCCCGCGAGATTCGCGAGGCCGAGCAGCGCGCGGCCGCCGCCGTCATCGGCGTGCACGACGTCACCTTTCTGCGCGAACCCGATGGGATGTTGCAGCCCACGCTCGAACTCCGCAGGAAGGTCGTGCGCGAGATCAGGCGCTTCAAGCCCGAAGTGGTGGTGGTGATGGACCCGACCGTGGTGTGGGCCGGCGACAATTACATCAACCACCCCGATCACCGTGCGGCGGGCACCGTGGCGATTGACGCCGTCTTCCCGGCCTCCGGCCAGCCCAACCTGTTCGAGGAGCTGGCGCAGGAAGGCCTCACCCCACACAAAGTCCGCAAGGTCTATGCCAACAGCTGGGGCGACGCGGCGGTGTATGTCTCGATTGACGAGACGATTGACCTCAAGATCGCCGCGCTGCGCGAGCACAAAAGCCAGATGCGCGATTGGGACCCCGAGCCGATGGTGAAGCAGTGGGCGGCCGAGCGTGCCAAAGGCAAAGAAATGGAATACGCCGAGGCCTTTCGGGTGGTCACATTGGAAAGCGACGAAGACTGGGCCAGGTACAAGGGCGCCGTCGTCGGGCGCAACGGAACCGCGGCGGCCTGACGCCGCTCACGGCGAGGCACAATGGAACGAAAACTCTTCGCACTCGTCCTCGGCGCGCTGGCGCTCACCCTCATGGCCTTCGTCGGCCAGATGGATTCCTTCTTCGTTTATCTGCCGATCGTCTCCCGCGATCCCACCCCGACGCCGACCAGCACCCCGACCGCAACCGTCACCCCGACGGCGACGACCGGGCCAACCCCTATCCCCTGCCCCGGCTTCAACCCCACGCCGGCGACGACCTACTTCAGCAACGGCGGCGTGCAGGGGCAGTTCTTTCGTTTGAAAGAGGGGCAGAGCAATTGCGCGCAACGCAATCAGGATGTGTGGTTCTATTTTGAAGCCAGGAACACAACCGGGCAGCCGTACGACGTTGGCGGGTTGGGCGCGCGCTGGTGCACGACGACGGCATATCAATGCACCCAGGCCTCGTGGGGAGATTTTTTGTGGACCCATCCGTACGCCGGCACCGTCATCGGCCACGAGGATCACCTGAACATCCCGAACAGCGGCACGTATCAGGTGCGGCTCGCCATCTGCTGGCTGTCTACGCGGGATGAGTGCATGGCCAACCCCGCCGCGTGGCATGACCTCTCCGGGCCGATTACGCTGGTCATTCAGTGAGCGCGACCAGCCAGGCCTTCACGCCGGCGCGCGCACTTCCTTTCCATGCGCGCGCAGAATCCGCACGGTCGCCTCAATTGGCAGCGCGGGCAGGGTGTGCCCGTCGCGGCCCACCATCGTCTCGGCGGCGAAGAGTGAGTTGAGGATCGCTTCCTCGGTCGCCTCAATGGCGGCTTGAAAGAAGTGATTGATGGCCGGGGCCGCCGGCCACTGCTCCCCGGCCAGCAGCGCCTCGGCGATGACGCGGTGCTCCATCAGCGTGCCGCCGGGCACATGCGGCACGCGCTGCGCGTTCGAGAACGCAATCACAAAATCCCCGCTGGAGGTGGAGTGCAGGCCGCCGACGCGCGCCAGCCCGCCGCCCGCGCGCACCGCCACGCGCCCCAACTGCCGCGCATCCAGCGGCGCATCCGTCGCCACGACGATGATGATGGACGAACCTCCCTCGGCGTCCCTCCAGCCTCCTCCCGCCGCGCTCGTCAGTTCTCTCCCCACCGCCACCCCATCCACACACAACTGCTCGCGCCGCCCGAAGTTGCTCATCACCAGCACGCCCAGTGTGTACGCGCCGAGCACGACGCGCGAACTGGTGCCGATGCCGCCTTTGAACTCGCAGCAACTCATCCCCGTCCCGCCGCCGACGCCGCCCTCGGCGACCGGGCCACTCGTGGCGCTGTCGAGCGCGGCGGCGACATGCTCGCTGCGGACGTGACGGCCGCGCATGTCGTTCATAAATTGATCACTGCACTCCGCCACCACCACCGCCGGCGTCCACGTGCTCACACCCAGTTCGGGGTCGCGCGCGAAAAACCAGTCGAGCGCGCCATCCGCCACGCGCGGCACGTTGGTCGTGCCCGTCAGCAGTATTGGCGACTCGAGCACGCCCGTCTCCTTGACCATCTCGCTGTTCGTCACTTCGCCGAAGCCGTTGATTGAGTGAACGCACGCCGCGACTTTCTCGCGGAATACATCGCCTGCGTGCGGATGAATGGCGGTGACGCCGGTGCGCACCGGGCCAATGCCCGGCACAAGCGGCCCCTCGCCCTCGATGAGCGTGACGTGGCCGACGCGCACGCCGGGCACATCGGTGATGGCGTTGTGCAGGCCAGTGGACAGCGTGCCGATTGTGATTCCAAGATCGCGGGCGCGGGGACGATTGGGCATGCCTTCTCCTTGGGCCTTTTGCTCGGTGTTGAATAATCGGGTGGCGTCCCTGTCAAGGGGATGATCGGGAAAATTCGCTGGCTTCTGCGTGGATTTCGAAGCGCCCCCCAGTTACAGGGACACTGCCTGTTGCTCGCCCAGCCGCCCGTTTCCAGCGGCTGGCGGCGAGTCGCTATCCGCCCACCTCCACCGTCTCGTGCAGCTTGGGCGCGTACACGCCCGGCAGGCCCTCGGCCTTGAGCGCCTCGGCCAGCGCGGCCGATGACTCCGGCTCGCCGTGGACGAGGAAGATATTTTTCACGCGCGGCTTCAGGGCGTTGGCCCATTCGATCAGCAGGTCGCGCCCGGCGTGGCCCGAGAGGCCGTTGATCGTCGCCACCTGCGCCCGCAGCTTGTACCACTCGCCGAAGATCTTCACCTCCGGCTCGCGCTCGGCCAGCCGGCGGCCCAGCGTGTGCGGGGCCTGCCAGCTCACGATAAGGATGGTGTTCTTCGGGTTCTCGATGTTGTGCTTGAGGTGATGGAGGATGCGCCCGGTTTCGGCCATGCCCGAGGCGCTGATGATGACGAGCGGGCCGCGGTGCTCGTTGATGGCTTTGCTTTCTTCGACCGAGCGCGTATACGTCAGCGATTTGAAGCCGAACGCGTCGCCGTTGTCCCGGATCAGGCGCTGCGTCTCCTCGTCGAACAGTTCGGCGTGCTCTTTGAACACGTCGGAGGCGTTCACGGCCAGCGGGCTATCCACGAACACCGGGATGGCGGGGATGAGGCGCGCGGCGATCATGCGGTGCAACTCGTACACGATCTCCTGCGTCCGGCCGACCGCAAAGGCCGGCACGATGATCTTGCCGCCGCGCGCCACTGTCTCCTGCACCAGCCGGCGCAGCTCGGTCGCCGCCTCACTCGGCGGGCGGTGAGATTTTGTGCCGTACGTCGACTCCATGATCACGTAGTCCACCTCGCGCAGAAAGGTCGGGTCACGCAGGATCGGCAGGCCGAAGCGGCCAATATCCCCCGAGAAGGCAAAGCGGAACCTGCGGCCACGTTCCTCGACCTCCAGCACCACCATCGCCGAGCCGAGGATGTGCCCGGCCTCGTAAAACGTGGCGATCACGCCGGGCGCGACCTCGAAGGAGTGAGCGAGCGGCTGGGCGCGGAACTGAGTGAGCGTCTGCGCGGCGTCTTCCTCGGTGTACAACGCCTCGGCGCTGGCCGGCTCGCCGCGTTGGGCCGCCTTCTTGTTGTAAAACGCCACATCCGATTCCTGGATGCGGGCCGAGTCGCGGAGCATGTGCTCGCACAGGTCGCGCGTGGCCGGCGTGGCGTAGATCGGGCCGCGATAGCCCTTCTTCACCAGCGACGGCAGGTTGCCGGAGTGGTCGATGTGCGCGTGCGAGAGCACCACGGCGTTGACGCGCGCCGGGTCGAACAAAAACGTGCGGTTGCGGACCATCGCCTCGGCGCGCGCGCCCTGATACAACCCGCAATCGAGCAGGACGTGATGGCCGTTGATGCCGAGCAGGTGCTGCGAGCCGGTGACGGTCTGCGCCGCGCCGTGAAAGGTGATTTGCATGGGTAGCTCCCGATGGATGCGTGAAGCGCGAGGCGTGAAACGTGAGGCCCGGCCCAACGAAAATTCGGACAAAAGCCCTCACGCTGCCAACGACGCGGCCCCTCACATTTCAAGTTTGACGTTTGACGTTCCGTTGCCCAGCACCCGCAACAACTCCGCCCCGTAGGTCGCGCGCCGCCACGGGCCGAGGTGCTCCAGCTGCTGCAGGTCGTGCGCACTGGCCGGGGCGCGCCGGGCGATCTCCCACAGCGCCTCGCGCGGCAGGATCACATCCGACTCGACGCCGCGCGCCTGCGCCTTCTGCTTGCGCCACTGGCGCAGCTTCTCGTAGCGTTCGCGCACCTCATCCGGTTCGAGCGCCGGGCGCGGCGGGCGCAGGGGCGCGGCCTTCAGCCCGCGCTGCACAGCGTCGAGCAAGCCCGACCCGTGGCGCTGGATCTGACGCTCGGTCATGCCCGGCAAACCTTGGAACTCAGCGGCCGCCTGAGGCGAGCGGCGGGCGACGGCCATCAGCGTGGCGTCGCCCATGACCTTGAACGGCGGCACATCGGCGCGCTGAGCCTGCTGCTCGCGATAAAGATGCAACTCGCGCAACACGGCGGCCTGGCGGGGGCTGAGGTCGCGCGCGCCGGTCATCCGCCAAAAGGCGTTCGGGTCGGCGGCGAACGGCTCGACCTTGAGGCGCGCCAAACGGGCGAACTCCTCGTGGGCCTCTTCAAGGCAGCCGGCGGCGATCAGGGCCTCCAGCAGCGCGTCGCGCAACTGGAACAGATAGTGGGTGTCCATCCGCGCATAGTCGAGCAGCTCGGCCGTGAGCGGGCGCTTGCCCCAGTTGGCGCGCTGATGTTTCTTGTTCGTCGTCACCGCGAAGTGTTTTTCGAGCAGCGCGCCCAGCCCGGTCTGCGGGTAGCCCAGGGTGCGCGCCGCCACCATCGTATCGAACAGGGCGGCGAACTCGAAGTCGCCGGCGCGCTTGAGGCAGATGAGGTCGTACTCGGCGGCGTGGAAGATTTTCTGTTGTCGCGGATTAGCGAAGAGCGGCGCCAGCGGTTGCAGGCTCGTGACCTTGAGCGCGTCGATGACGTAATCATGCTGCGGCGTCGAGACTTGCAGCACGCACACCCGCTCGCGATAGACAAACAGGCTGTTCGATTCGGTATCCACCGCCAGCGCCGGCTCGGAGGCCAGCGTCTCAACCAGCAACGCCAGTTGAGCGTCGGTCTCGATGAGGCTGGGCGGGGGCAGGGCGCCGGGCATGGGCCACATTATCGGCCAGAGCCAACGGCTTTCCAAGCGCAAATCCCTCGCCGTTTTCGTTGACGCCCCTCGGCCTTCATGTTACAGTCGGTGGCGCTGCCGAAATCCGGCGCCCGCGTTTCCCCGTCATCTTGAATGACAATGATGCAGTAATTCTATTAGGGTTGGCCCGTGGCCCTATGATAAAATCCGGCCTGAATTTGGCCTGACGATTTGCGTTCGCATCCCCAGGAGGCCTCATCTCGTATGGCTGCTGCTCAAGCCACCTCGGCATCATCCACCGTCTCGCCGATGACGCGGCGAGAATTTTTGTATTACATCTGGTTCGGCTCGATGGCGCTGCTCACAGCCCAGGCCGGCGCGGCGCTGTTGTGGTTCGCCTACCCGCGCTTCAAGGCCGGCACCTTCGGCGGCATCTTCGAAATTGACATCGCCGAATTGCCGCCGGTGGATGCCGCGCCCAAGGCCTTTTCGGGCGGCCGCTTCTGGCTGGTGAACATCGGCGATGGCATCGTCGGCGACGCCCGCCAGCCCGCCACCTGGCGGCCGGCCAAAGGCGCCAAGGCGCTGTACATGATCTGTGTGCACCTCGGCTGTCTGTACTCGTGGATCCCGACCAACAACCGCTTCGAGTGCCCGTGCCACGGCTCGAAGTATCTCTCCAGCGGCACCGCCGTGGCCGGCCCGGCCAACCGCAACCTCGACGTCTTCGAGATGGAGGCCGTCGACGATGCCGGCACGGTGATTGACAAGACCGAGGTGATCACGCTGGCGGACAATACCACCGAGGGCCGCTCCATCAGCATCGAAGGCGCGACGCGTCTGCGGATCAACACCGGCAAACGCATCAACGGCGCGAGCAACCCGACCCCGTCTGAAGGCAACGCATAGTCTGATGAGGTAAACCCACATGGCTGTCTTCAAGTTCCATAGCCCGTTTCTCGATGACGTCAAGGCCCGGGGCCTCGGCCCGGCGTTGCTCTTCAAAACCAACGAAGTGGTCGAGCGCGTCACCGCCGGCCTCGACATCGAAGATATCCGCTCGATGCTGCGCGGCGACCCGGCGCCCAAACCCAACCCGCGCGTCCGCCCGCACGCCGACGGCTTCTGGCTGCACATGCGGCCCACTTACTATCACAACCTCACCGCCGGCATCTATCCCTCGTTCCGCATGGGCTGGCTCTCGACGTATTTCTTCGCCTTTGAAATCATCACCGGCCTGTTCCTGATGGTGTTCTACACCCCCTCGCCGCTGGTGGCCTACGAGAACATGCTCAACCTCCTGAGCAACGTGCCGTTTGGGCGATTGATGCGCGACCTGCACAAGCTCGGCGCGGAGATGATGGTCATCGTCGTCTGTCTGCACATGTTCCGCACCTTCGTCACCGGTAGTTACAAGAAGCCGCGCCAGTTCACCTGGTTCACCGGCGTGATCCTGCTGCTGGTGACGCTGGTGCTGTCGTTCTCCGGCTATCTGTTGCCGTGGGATCAGTTGGCGCTGTGGGCGGTGACGATCGGGGCCTCGATGATCGAGGCGCTCCCGCCGCAACAGGTCGGCGATGCCGTCAACCTGATCGTGCGCGGCGGCCCGCAGTTCAATGAAGGCGGCTTGCTGCGCTGGTATTTGTTGCATGTGTTGCTGTTGCCCGTCATCGGCATCGTCTTCACCGGCGTGCACTATTACAAAGTCGTGTTGCACGGCCACGGCCTGCCGCCCGAGGTGGAGCCGGTCGGCGAGGACACGGCCAAACGCGTGCCGGTGGATCAACGCACCTACTTCATGCCCGACATCCTCACCCGCGAACTGCTGCTGTTCTGCCTGGTGACGGCGGGCATGATCCTGGCCTCGGTCTTTGTCTATCACGCCCCGCTCGAGCCGCATGCCGACCCGCTGGCCACGCCGCTGCACACCACCGCGCCGTGGTACTTCCTGTGGATTCAGGGCATGCTCAAGATCGGCGACAAATTCCTGTGGGGCCTCGTCATGCCCGGCGTGGCCTTCGGCATCCTGTTCGTGCTGCCCTACCTCGAGGTCGGCCCGAGCCGCCGCTACGGCGACCGGCGCGTGGGCCTGAGCCTGGGCCTGGCCGCGGTGGCGCTGCTGGCCGTGCTGTCTTACATGGGCACGCCCAAGTTCGCGGTGCAAAGCTCGGTTGATCAGGAGATCGTGGCTGAACTGATCCCGCAGACGCACCCCGGCCCCTTCCGCCAATCCGATTGGGGCGACTTCCAGACCGGGGCGCCCAGCGCGGATAACCCGACCGGCCGGAAAACCTACAACGCCGCCGAGTGGGAGTCGGCCCCGACCACCTCGCTGAAGAACCTGCTGCATCAAATGAATGAGGCTTTGAACGAGGCGCGCGAAAAGGCCGAGCGCGGCCTGACGGAGCAGCAGGGCGCGCTGAAGGAACCCGAGGGTTTCATCCTGATCGAGAACTGGCAAATCGGCCTCAAGAAGGTGACCTTCCGGGTGATCTGGGAGGGCGGGCCGGAGGGCACTGCGTGCCAGCCGGGCAATAAACATGAGTTCTGCCAGACGACGTACATCCATCGCGAGTCGAACTATCGGCAGGGGCCATAAGCTTCAGACCCCGCGAGTCTTGCTCAGGAGCCATTCATGATTTGGCGTGTCCTCCTCGGAACCTTCAGCATCGTCCTCACCGCCATCGTGCTCGGCTTTGTCGCCATCACGGAGCAGGATCGCATGGCGAGCTTCGAGACGGCGTACGACTCGCGTCGCATCGAGACCGGCGCGGCGCTGTACGAGGCCAACTGTCAGCGTTGTCACGGCTCGCGGGGTGAGGGCGGCATCGGCCCGGCGATTTCCACGATTGACCTGTTCAACGGCCAGCGGCTGGCGGAGATGGAGTACCAGGGCAGCCTTGAGGCCTACCTGCGCGGCGTCCTCAACGCCGGCCGCCCGCGCGCCTCGGCGGCCTACGCCAATGCCGCCGAGCGGATGCCGGCCTGGGGCCAGGCCTACGGCGGCCCGCTGCGCCCCGATCAGATCGAAGCTCTGGTGTACTACATCATCAACTGGGGTGAGCAGTATCGCGACGCCAGCGGCAAGATCCCCTCGGCGACGCCGACGCCCAACCCGAACGCCGCCGGCACCGACATCACCATCGAACTACCGGCCGGCGATGCGGCGCGCGGCAAGACCATCGCCGAGTCCACCGGGGCTTGCGCGGCCTGTCACATCCTCGCGCCGGTCGGCCCGGCGTGGGAGGCGGCCAAAGCCAAGGACGGCATCGGCGTGGGCACGCATGCCACCCAACGATTCACCGCCGCCGGTTACGCCGGCACGGCCACGACGCCCGAGCAATACCTGTACGAATCCATCGTGCTGCCGAATGCCTACATCGTGCCGCCGCAGACCGGCGACACCTGGCCGGCGGGTGGGCCATCCACGATGCCGCAGGATTACGGAACGAAACTCCTCAAGCAGGATGTGGCGGACTTGATTGCCTATCTGCTGACGATCAGGTAAACGGCGCGCCCATGCGCGACGGTTGACGCAAAAAAGCCCCGGCCACTTCGGTCGGGGCTTGCGTTTTCCTATCTTTCACTCGCTTCCCGGCTGTGTTACGGCGTCCCCGGCACCTGCCAATCCTGCCCGAGGATCAGTTGCACATCCACCGCGCCGTTGGCCTCGGTGCTGCGGAGGATGGTGGCGACGTTGAATTGCTTCTGCAACCAGCGCACGGTGTACGGCTTGCTGGTGTAGGTGACGATGACCGAGCCGGCGTAATCGGCGCGGTTGGCGTTGCCGACGCTGACGACGGCGACAACGCCCTGCGCCGTCAGCCACGTTTCGGTGTCGCCGGCCAGGCCGGGCCTGCCCGCGCCGTTCAACACCTCCACCCGAGCCGCCTCGGCTTTCACCAACGCCGGGTCATCGGGGTTGCCGGCGGGCGAGAGCGGCGCGGAGAAGGGGAACAGCTCGCGGATGAGGCTGCGGATTTCATCGCCGTTGGGGATGAGGACGGATTGCGGCGGGTCGCCGGGCACCTCGCCCTCGATGACGTAGCGATAGTCCAACACGGCCTGCGTGATGTTCTCGCGCGGCACATCTTTGACCAGCAGCGCCAGCGACACCATCTGATCGAGGGAGAGGTCGGTATACACACTCTCGTTCAGTTTTTGATACAGCGCCGGGGCCTGCGTCAGCAATTTGAGGAAGCCGTCGCCGCTGAGCACCTTTTCGCGCACGGCGATGACGACCTGCTGCTGGCGTTTGGCGCGGTCGACGTCGGACGAGTTGTGGCGGGTGCGGGCATAGCGCAGCGCATCGCGCCCGTTCAAGGTCTGCGTGCCGGCGGCCAGATAGAAAGGGTCGTAACCGTAGTTGCCGTCGGGATAGTCCGGGTCGTCAATGACTTCGGGATTGTCCACGCTGATGCCGCCGATGGCATCAATGAAGGTTTCGAAAGCCGTGAAGTCAATGCGGACGAAGTAATTGATATCAACGCCGAGGTTGTTCTCGACCGTCTTCACCGCCAGCGCCGCGCCGCCGCCGGGGTACTCGAAGGCGTCGCCCTTGAAATTGGCCTCGGTGATCTTGGCGTTGCCGAAACCCGGGATATCCACCCACAGGTCGCGCGGGATGGAGAGCATGACGGCGGTCTGCGCCACCGGGTCGACCGACAGGATCATGAGCGTGTCGGAGCGGAAGGCGCGTGTGTCCACATCGCCGGCGCGGCGGTCGATGCCGAGCAGCAGAATGGTGACGCGGTCGGTGCCCGTCCACTTCTGCGGCAGGCCGCCCGGTTGCACCGGCCCCGCCGATCCGCCGGAGGCCGGGTCGCCGCCCGCTCCGTTCTGGCCGCTGAGGCCCGGGCCGCCGCCGCCACCGGTGATCTGCCAGCCGGCGACGAAATCCCGCACGCCGGTGAAGACGAGGTAGGCCGTGAGCGCGGTGGCCACGACGAACAGGCCGATGAGGCCGGCCACGCCCCAACCCGGGACGGCGGCTTCTTTGCGGCGACGGGCGGCCCGCGGGCGGATGGGTGGCAGTTGCGACATGATCAAGCCCAGGACGTTGAAAAGCAGACTCTCACCGACGAAACTCAAAACGCGGCGCGTATTATAGCCAACCTCGGTCGAGACGCTGTGCGAAGGGCGGGCTGCCGGACTGGCCTCACGCCACCAACTCACCCCACTCTTCCACGTAGCTCGCAATTTCATTTTCCAGGCGCGCATAACGTTCACCTAATGCCCTGGATTTTGCAAAATCCGTGCCGGCCGTTTCGAGCGCCTGCGTCACCTGCGCTTTCTGTCGCTCCAGGTCGGCGATTAAGGCCTCGAGTTCGGCGGCCCGCGCCGCGCGTTTGCGCTCCTCGTTTTTGGAGAGTTGGGGTTTGGGTGCGATGGGCTGCGCCTGCTCAACCGGCGCAGCCCTCGGTGCAGCCTGCGTTTCGCCTTCTGCCTTCTGTATCTCGCGCCATGCAGCGTACTCACTCCAACTGCCTTTGAAAACCTCCAACGTCCCGCTTTCCACCGCCCACACTTGCGTGGCCAGATCGTCTATCAAATAGCGGTCATGGCTGACGAGCAGGATGGTGCCGTCGAACTCGCTCAGCACCGCCTCGAGGATTTCCTGCGAGGGGATATCGAGGTGGTTGGTCGGCTCATCGAGCAGCAGCAGGTTCGCGCCGGCGAGCGCGAGCTTGGCCAGCGCCAGCCGCCCGCGCTCGCCGCCCGAGAGCACGGCCACCGTTTTGTCCGCCTCGTCACCGGTGAAGAGAAACTTCGCCGCGTAATCGCGCGCCTTGCCCGGCGGCATCTCCTGCGACGCCTGTATCTCTTCGATGACGGTGCGCTCCGGCTTCAGGCCCTCGTGCGCCTGGGCGAAGTAGCCGACCCTGAGGCTGCTGCCGAGCTTGGCGGCGCCGGCCAGCGGCGGCGTTTGGCCAAGAACCGTTTTGAGGAACGTGCTCTTGCCCGCGCCGTTCGGGCCGATGAGGGCCGCGCACTCGCCGCGCCACAACAACAGATCGGGCACGTGGAAGAGCACCCGTCCATCCTCGGCATAACCGACGGCCAGCCCGCGCGTTTCGAGCACGCGATCGCCCGAGCGGGCCTCGGCCTCCATCCGCAACTTCATGGTCTGCACCTCGGCCGGTCTGGTCGCCACCTCCCCCGGCGTCTTCAGCAGCCGTTCGAGGCGGCGCAATCGGCCTTTGGCCTGGCGGCTGTTCTGGCCGGCCATATTGCGGCGGATGAAGTCCATCTCTTTGTTGAGGTAGGCCTGCCGGCTTTCGAACTCGGTTTGCCGGCGCGTCTGCCGCTCTGCGCGTTGCACGACGTACGCCGAGTAGTTGCCGCGATACTCCGTCAACCGCCCGGCCTCGAGCGCCCAGATATGCTGCGCGACCCGATCCATGAAGTAGCGGTCGTGGCTGACGATGAGCACCGCCCCGCGCCACTCGCCGAGCCACGTTTCGAGCCATTCGATGGCGTGCAGGTCGAGGTGATTGGTCGGCTCGTCGAGGATGAGCAGGTCGGGGCTTTCGAGCAACAGGCGCGCGAGCAGCGCCCGCGTCTTCTGCCCGCCGGAGAAAAGCCTCAGCCGCTTGCCGTAGTCGCCCGCCTCGAAGTTGAGGCCGGCCAGCACCTGTCTGATGCGGGTCTCGTACGCGTAGCCGCCGTCGAGTTCGAACTGATGTTGCAGCGGGCCGTAGCGCTCCATCGCCGCGTCGTGCCGGGCGGGGTCGGCCATGGCCGCTTCGAGGTCGCGCAGCTCAGCCTCGGTTTCGCGCAGCGCCGCAAAGGCGGTGAGCATCTCCTCCCACAACGTGCGGCCGGACTCGGGGTGCGGGTGGCGCGCCTCGGGTGGGCCCTGCAACACGGAGTACGCTTCCTGCGGGAGATAGCCGAGGCGCACGCCCTTCGCCACTTTCACGGCGCCCGCCGAGGGCTCCTCGAGGCCGGCGAGCACGCGCAACAGCGTGGTCTTGCCCGCGCCGTTCGGCCCGACCAGGGCGACGCGCGCGCCGTGCGGCAGGCTGACGTTGACGTCGGCGAAGATATCCTGCGCGCCAAACGCCTTGGCGAGTTGTGAACCGGCGAGTAACGGCATCGTAGCGTAACCGCAGAGACGCAGAGGCCAGAAAGATGAAACTCTCCGCGTTCTCTGCGTCTCTGCGGTGATGAGGCATGATTATACCAATGCGACCCGAAAGCCTTTGGGCTATAATCGCGCGCGTGCGTGACGAGACGGCCAACGATCTGAGCGTGACTCTGGCGGCATGGCTCCTGGCCATTGTGGGCTGGGGCGGCCTGGCGAGCGTCGTCCTCAGCAACGACCCGCGCATCGGCCCGCTGCCGCTGTGGGCGTTTTACGTGTTGTGGCTGATGGCGGCCACCGGCACCGCTGTGCCCTTCGTCCGCTACCTAAGTAAACGCTTTGCCGGCGGCGCGCCCCCCGGCGCCATTCTGCGCACTTCGCTGTGGGTGGGGTTTTTCTTCGCCACATGCGCCTGGCTGCAACTCAGCCGGCTGCTCAACTCCGCCACCGCCGCGCTGCTGCTCATCGCCCTCATCGGCGTGGAATGGTTCCTGCGCCTGCGCGACCGCAGCCGCTGGGAGCCGGACGACGATGAATGACCTAACCCCCCAGCCCCCTTGCCTGATAGGGAAGGGGGAGAGATTGCTCCCTTCCCACGAAACAGGGGAAGGGTTGGGGATGGGGGCCGGACGCTGCAATGTCATTACGTGACCTCCCCTCAATCGAAAAACTGCTGGCGCAGTCGGCGGAATTGATCGCGGCCTACGGTCGCCCGCTGACGACCGAAGTGCTGCGTGAAACCCTCGACCGCACGCGAGCCGAATGGCGGAATAACGGGACGCCGGCCGCCGCACCGGAGGCGCTGATCAATCGGGCCGGCGAAACGCTGGCCGGGCTGGCCGCGCCGAGTTTGCGGCCCGTCATCAATGCCAGCGGCGTCATCCTGCACACCAACCTCGGGCGCGCGCCGCTCTCCCGCGCCGCCATCGCCGCGATGCAAGCTGCGGCGCAGAGCTATTCGACCCTCGAGTTTGATTTGAACAAAGGCGAGCGCGGCTCGCGGACCGCGCACGTCGAGCGATTGCTCACCCGGCTCACCGGCGCGGAGGCCGCGCTGGTCGTCAACAACTGCGCCTCGGCGCTGCTGCTCATCCTCAGCGCCCTGGCCAGGGGCAAGGGCGTGCTCGTCTCGCGCGGGCAACTGGTCGAAATCGGCGGCGGCTTTCGCGTGCCGGAGGTGATGAAACTATCCGGCTGTAAGCTGGTGGAGGTGGGCACGACCAATCGGACGCACCTGCGCGACTTCAAAGAGGCGCTGGAGGCGACGACCGCGCTGGTGCTGCGCGCGCATCATTCCAATTTCAAGATCATCGGCTTCACCACCGAACCCGGCCTCGCCGAACTGTGCAGCCTCGGCCTGCCGGTGGTGGATGACCTCGGCTCGGGCGCGTTGCTCGACACGGCGCAGTTCGGCCTGGCGCACGAACCGAGGCCGCAGGAGTCGGTGGCGGCGGGCGTCGCGGTCGCGGCCTTCTCCGGTGACAAGTTGCTCGGCGGCCCGCAGGCCGGCCTCATCGTCGGCAAGGCCGAGTATCTCGCGCGCATCAAACGCCATCCACTCGCCCGTGCCATCCGCGCCGACAAGATCACGCTGGCCGCGCTCGAGGCCACGCTGTTGCATTATCTCAAGGATGAGGCCGTGCGCGAGATCCCGGTATGGCGGATGATGGCGATGCCGCTGCACGAGATCGAGCGGCGGGCGAACGCGTGGCGGGCTGCGTTGGGCAGCGGCGCCGTCATCGCGGGCGATTCGACGGTGGGCGGCGGCAGCCTGCCCGGCGAGACGCTGCCGACGACGCTGCTCGCCCTCGAGGTGAAATCACCCAACGCCTTCGCGGCGCGGTTGCGGGCGCAGCCCACGCCCATCATCGCCCGCGTGGCCGAGGGGCAGGTGCTGCTCGACCCGCGCACGGTGGCGGTGGATGAAGACGCCGTGATGTTGGACGAATTGAGGAACGCAATACGTGAGGCGTGAAACGCGGGTCTCGGCCATGGCGAAGTATTGGGCATCATCGAAACAGGAAACTCGGCCCTGAATTTCGCGAATGAGCGCGAATTCGGACCGAGAGCTTCGCGCAATTCGATGCGGGATGAACAATGAGCGAATTACCCGACGACCTCGACGCGAAGGCGCTCAGCGCTTACCTGCGCCGGATCGAGGACAACATCGCCGTCGTCAAGCGGCGGCTCAAGCGCTTCGAAGATGAATTCGGCATGGACTCGGAAGTCTTCTTCAGCAAGCTGCACAACGCCGAACTGGACGAGCGCATCGAGTACAGCGAGTGGGCCGGCGAGCACGAAATGCTGCAACGGCTGTTGAAGCAGAGAGATGAGCTGAAGAAACGCTTATAGCCGATGGCAGATAGCTGTTGGCGGATGGCGGCGGCCATCTGCCAATCGCCACCCGCCAGGGAGCGCCCGTGAAATCCGACCTCGACCGGCTGATGACCGAACGCAACTACGCCGCGCTGCTCGTCACCGGCGGCGCCGCCAACAACCCACCCATGTACTATCTCGCCAACGGCGTGCACGTCGGCGAACACACGATTCTGGTCAAGCCGCGCGACCACCCGCCGGTGCTCATCGTCAACTCGATGGAGCGCGACGAGGCCGGGAAATCCGGCCTGCGGCTGATTGACCTCTCCAAGTACCGGCTGGCCGATATCCTGAAAGAGGAAAACGGCAACGCGCTGCGGGCGCGGGCGCGGCTGTTCGGCAAGATCTTCGCCGAGCTGGGGGTGCGCGGCAACGTCGCCGCCTTCGGGCACGGCGATCAGGGCGAGGGCTATGCCCTGCTCAGCGCCATCGAGGAACTCAATCCGCAGGTGCGCATCGTCGGCGAGTACGGCCAGACGGTGCTCAACCTCGCCCGAATGACGAAGGACGCCGCCGAGGTGAAGCGCATCCGCGCGGTGGCCAAAGGCACGGTGGCGGTGGTCGGCGGCGTGCAGGAATTCCTCACCTCGCACCGCGCGCACCAGGGCTACCTGGTGAAGAGAGACGGCGCGCGGCTGACCGTCGGCGATGTGAAGCTGCACCTGCGGCGGCTGCTGATGGCGCAGGGGATCGTGGACGTGGAGGGCGCGACGATCTTCGCCATCGGGCGCGACGCCGGCGTGCCGCATTCGAGGGGCAACCCGCGCGACCCCATCGCGCTCGGCAAGACCATCGTCTTCGACATCTTCCCCGCCGAGCCGGGCGGCGGCTACGTCTACGATTTCACCCGCACCTGGTGCGTGGGCCACGCGACCGATGAAGTGCTCGAAACCTATGAGACCGTGCTGGGCGCCTACCGCGTGGCGATGAAGGCTCTCAAACCCGGCGCGCCGTGCAGCGAGTATCAGACGCTGATGAACGATTACTTCGAAGCGCGCGGCCATGCCACGCTGCGCAAGAATCCCGAAACCACCGAGGGCTATGTGCACTCGCTCGGTCATGGCATCGGGTTGCAGGTGCACGAAGGCCCGGCGCTCAGCGACCGCGCCGGCAACGACGCCAAACTCGACCCGGGCGTGGTGATGTCGGTGGAGCCGGGGCTGTACTATCCCGAGCGCGGCTACGGCGTCCGCATCGAAGACAGCGTGTGGCTCAATCCCAAAACACTCAGGTTCGAGGTGCTGGCAAAATACCCGTTTGATTTGGTGTTACCGGTGAAGCAAGCAGGCAGAAGGCGGTAGGCCGAAAGCAGCCTTCTGCCTACCGCCTTCTGCCTTCTGCCTTCTGCTTTCTGCCTTCTCGCCATGCCCCGCATCCTCGCCCTCGAAACCTCCTGCGATGAAACCGCGGCGGCGGTCGTGGCCGACGGGCGCACGATCCTGTCGAGCATCATCGCCTCGCAGGCCGCGCAGCACGCGCCGTACGGCGGCGTCTTCCCCGAAGTCGCCTCGCGCAGGCACATCGAGGTGATCTATCCGGTGATGCAGCGCGCGCTCGAGGACGCGCACGTGGGCCTGAGCGACATTGACGCGATTGCGGCGACGCGCGGGCCGGGCCTGGCGGGTTCGCTGGTCGTGGGGATGAACGTGGCCAAAGGACTCGCACTGGGCCGCGGCCTGCCCCTCATCGGCGTCAATCACCTCGAGGGGCACGTGTATTCGCTGTGGCTGGTCGAGGATGCAAAAGAGGTGGAGTTCCCGGTTCTCGTCCTCATCGTCTCGGGCGGGCACACCGAGCTGGTGCTGATGCGCGGGCACGGGCAGTACGAGCGGCTCGGCGGCACGCTGGATGATGCGGCGGGCGAGGCCTTCGACAAAGTGGCGCGGCTATTGGGATTGGGCTATCCGGGCGGGCCGGCCATTGAGGCCGCTGCCCGCGAGGGCAACCCGGCGGCGTACAAATTCGGCCGGGCGTGGCTCGAGGGCACGTGGGACTTTTCTTTCAGCGGGTTGAAGACGGCGGTGCTGTACGAGGTGCGGAAGCAACCGTACGGCAAACCGCTGTCACCGTCAGAGGTGATGCTCGACCCGATTGAGGTGCGCAACCTCGCGGCGAGCTTTCAGGCCAACGCGGTCGAGGTGCTGGTGGGGAAGACGGTGGCCGCGGCCAAACACTTCGGCGCGACGGAGATTTTTGTGGCCGGTGGGGTCAGTGCGAATACTTCGCTTCGCGAAGTATTCGAAGCGCAATCGCCCGTGCCGGTGCGCGTGCCGCCCCTCAGCCTGTGCACCGACAACGCGGCCATGATCGCCGCCGCCGCCAATTTCCGTTACCTCGCCGGCCAGCGCGACGCGCTCGATATGGATGTGTTGCCGAACTGGCGGTTGGTTTAGGCGAATAATTCGGAGAGCGCGAGGCCGAACCCCGGCAGCACGTCCTCGCCGGAGAGCGTCATCGCCTCGGTGAGCGTGCGCGCGGTGCCGTCGGGGTAGTGCACGGTGACGGTGCGGCGCTTGGGACGCACCGCCCACACTTGCCTTGCCCCGGCTTGCAGATACAGCGCAACTTTCTCCTGCACTTCCTCATCCGTTTCGCCGGGCGAGATCACCTCGACGGCGATATCGGGTGCACCGGGGAAGTAGCCGCTCAACTCGGCCTCGGCGGGGATGCGGGCCTTCGCCACAAAGGCCACATCGGGAGCCAGCACTGTATCCGGATCGGATGAGAGGCGGAAGCCGATCTCCACCCCCACCTCACCGAGATCGGTAGCCTCCACAAAACTACGCAATTCCGTGTCAATGCGTGAGGCATGTTTGCCGTGTGTCCAACCGACAGGAGACATTTTGCGCAAGACCCCTTTCACCAGCAGTAGGTGTTTCGAGTTCGGCATCGCCAGCAGTTCATCGGCGGTGACCAGTTTCTCAGCAGTCAACATACCAGCCTCCTTCAACTTCGATCTGCCTGAATTATAGCCCGACCGTCTGCCAGCCTATAGCCCCAACCCACCTCCCCCTTTTCACGCGGCGCACAATGGCATAGAGTCGGGTTGTGAGCGACACCCCCAATCCCATCCACCCCGGCGCGCCGCGCGTCACCGTGCAGGCCAGGCTGCCCGATGGCCGCATCTTCGAAGCCCCGCCCGGCACGCCGCTCGAAGACATCCTGCGCGTGGCCAACGGCACGGCCAACGTCCCCATCGTCGCCGCCATCATCGGCCACAAGCTCACCGAGCTGACCAAGCCGTTGCTGGCCGATGCCGAGGTGCAGCCGGTGACGGCCGGCCACCTCGACGGCATGCGGATCTATCGGCGCTCGCTCGTCTTCCTGCTCACCGTCGCCGCCGCCGAACTCTTCCCCGAGGCGGAGATATTCGTCGAGCACTCGGCCGCGCACGCCGGCGGCTACTTCTGCGAGGTGCGCGGGCGCGGCCACCAGCAACCGGTGGCGTTCACGCAGGTCGAGCTCGATCAAGTCGAAGCCCGCATGCGCGAGATCGTGGCGCGCAATGATCGCTTCATCCGCAGCGAGCTGCCGCTGGCCGAGGCCATCGCGCTCTTCCGCGCGCGCGGCCAGCACGACACCGCCAGCCTGCTGAGCCACCGCTCACAGGAAAAGATCGCGCTGTATTCGCTGCGCGGCCGGGTGGATTTCGCGCACGGCTACGTCACCCCGTCCTCCGGCTACCTGCGCGTCTTCGGCCTGCGCGCCTTGACGTCGGGTTTCGTGTTGCAAATGCCCAGGCCCGACCAGCCCGATCAACTCACTCCCCTCGCGCCGTATCCCACCCTGTTCGAGACGTTCGAGCAGGCCGGCAACTGGCTCGACCGGCTGGGGCTGCGCAGTGCGGGCGCGCTCAACGACGATATCGCCGCCGGGCGCCTGCCCGAGATCTCGCTGGTGTCGGAGGCGTTGCACGAGGCGCGCGTCGCCGCCATCGCCGCGCAGATCGGCGAGCGGCGCGACCGGGTGCGCGTGGTGCTCATCGCCGGCCCCTCGGCCTCCGGCAAGACGACGTTTTCCAAACGGCTCTCGGTGCAATTGCTGGCGAACGGCCTGCGCCCATTCCCGCTCGGCATTGACGATTACTTCCTCGACCGCAGCCAGACTCCGCTCGACGAGCGCGGCCAGCCCGATTTCGAGAGCCTGCGCGCGGTGGATGTGGCGCTGTTCAACGAGCAGTTGCTGGCGCTGATGAGCGGGCAAACGCTGCGGTTGCCGCATTACAACTTCAAACGCGGCGTACGCGAAGCCGGGATGGAGGTGACGCTGGGGCCGGGCCACCTCATCATCATCGAAGGCATCCACGGGTTGAACCCGGCGCTGGTGCCGGGGCTGCCGCCGGAGAGCGTCTTTCGGATCTACGTCTCGGCGCTGACCCAGCTCAACCTCGACCGGCACAACCGGGTGAGCACGACCGATACGCGCCTTGTCCGGCGCCTGGTGCGCGACGCCGCCAGCCGGGGGTACACCGCCACCGACACCCTGCGGCGCTGGGAGTCGGTGATGCACGGCGAACGGCTGCACATCTTCCCGTATCAGGAAAACTGTGACGCGATTTTCAACTCGGCGTTGGCGCACGAATTGGCGGTGCTGCGCCCGCTGGCCGAGCCGCTGCTGCTACAGGTGCGGCCCGAAACCCCGGAATATCTGGAGGCCAAACGCCTGCTGGCCTTCCTGCGCTGGTTCCGCCCCGCGCCGATGGATGCGATTCCAAACAACAGCATCCTGCGGGAATTCGCCGGCGGTTCCATTTTGGAGAATTTTCGCTTATGGCCGGCATAAGGCGGGGCCATTCACTCATGTGAGGCTTATCGAGGCGTAGGGATTCCGGTGGTTGACTCCCGGCCCGACTCGGTCTTATACTTGCCCCAGTTATTCGAGCGGAGGTTCAGCGGCCTATGCGCCGAGAAGCGGTTCCGCAACTCAATATCAGTTCGACACCTTGAGCACGCACGCGCCCCGGCGCCGGCGTGCTTTTTTGTTCACCGCCAGTGAAACGAAAGGAGACTCTCATGGATTACGGGATGATCGGGAAAATCGAAAAGGCCAAACGCTACGCGCAGGAACGCGAGCGCTTCCGCTTTGACCGCTTTGAAGTGACCTTCCACGGCGACAACAACGATCACCGCGTCTCGTGCGAGCGCGGGATCTTCCACTGCGATTGCGAGTATTTTGTGTTGCGCGGCCGCTGCAGCCACACGATGGCCCTCGAACAGCTGCTGGATAAGATGATCCCGCAGCCGGAGCCGATGACGGCCTGACGCACGACAATTGCATACCGCTGGCGCGGGCGACGGACGAGCCGTCGCCCGCGTTGCATTTAAGCGGCTGGTATAATCTCGCGTCGGTCGGCGGGTACCCCCCGCCGTTTGTGTCTCTACGGCTGTTGGAGTTGGAATGAAGCGTTGGCAGTTTTGGGTTGGGGTGCTCATCAGCGTGGCCTTTTTGTGGCTGGCGCTGAATGGCCTGCATTTGGGCGAGGTGTGGGAGTCGCTCAAGACGGCGAACCTGTGGTGGCTCATCCCGGGCGTGGCCGTCTACTTCGTCGGGGTGTGGGCGCGGGCGTGGCGCTGGCACTATTTGCTCAGGCCGCTCAAGAACATCCCGACCAACGCCATGTTCCCGATTGTGACCATCGGCTACATGGGCAACAACATCTACCCGGCCCGAGCGGGCGAGGTGCTGCGGGCCTTTATCCTGCGCCGCAAACACGGCGTGCCGGTCAGCGCCAGCCTGGCCACCATCGTCGTCGAGCGCATCTTCGAC
>CAZSNP010000066.1:0-27413 GCA_964608265.1 uncultured Anaerolineales bacterium
TGCCGTGATCCACGTGGCCGGCAGTGCCGATGACGCGCATGGCATCAAAGTGGGACGAGGGAGGAGGGAGGAGGGAGGAGGGAGGAGGGAGGAGGGAGGAGGGAGGAGGGACAAGGGACGAGGGAGGAGGAAAAATCCCTCTTCCCTCTTCCGTCTTCCCTCTTCCGTCTTCCCTCTTCCGTCTTCCCTCTTCCCTCTTCCGTCTTCCGTCTTCCGTCCTCCCTCTTCCCTCTTCCGTCCTCCCTCTTCCCTCCTCCCTGATTTCTACCTTACTTTCGTAAACTGCTGGTCGTACTCGGCCGCCATTTCGCGGATGACGTTCAGCAGCGTCTGCATCCGGTTGGCATCCAGCTCTTTGAGGTGGGTGAGCGAGTCGAGCATCTCGGCCACCTGCTCCTCAAGCGAATCCACCCGCTCGACCTGCTTCTCGTTGGTGCGGTCATGCTCGCGCCATTGCTCGTCGCGCAGGAGCATGTGCGTCGTCCAGCGCTTCTGGTCGTCGGCCAGGAAGGCATTCCAATCCTGGCGCATGCGATCCTCGGACAGACGCTGCATCTCGGAGATTTCACCCATGCGCCGCTCGATCAACTCGCTGGCCTGGCGCAGGTCGCCCGAGGCGCGCAACAGTTCGCGGTTGGTCTCGGCGTATTGGTTGACGCGGCGGGCGTAATCCTCCATCCCTTCGAGGGAGGCATCAACCCTGGCTTTCAATTCCACCCAGGCGCGCTCCTGTTCGTTGAAGCGGATGGACTGCGCCTCCATCCATTGCGTCTGCGCGCCGCGCCGGTCGGTCTCGGCGTTGACGACCTCGCCGATGCGGACCTCGCCCCGGCGCGCGATGTCCTCGATGATCTCCAGCTTGGCCCGCGCCTCGTCGATGCGCCGGCGCACCTCGCCCACCTCGCCGATCACATCCGTCAGGCGTTTGGTGTCGGTGCGGCGGCCCTCCTCCACCAGGGTGACGGCGCGGTTGCGGTCGTCAACCATTTTGTTGAAGTCGAGCACCCGCTTCTGCAACTCGGCCACCAGCCGGGCCACCCGCCCCTCCTCCTCTTTGCGGATTTCGATCTCGCGTTCCAGCCGGCCGATGATTTCCATGCTCTTGCGCACATCGCCGAGGGATTTGTTCTGGCTCTCGCGGTCGACCTTGCGCAAACGCTCGTCCTCGCGGGCCGCTTCGAGGCGGCGCTTCTCCAATTCCTCCACCTGGCGGGCCATCTCTTTGCGATACTGATCGAGGACTTCGTCGATTTTGTTGAGCCGTTGCAGTTGCGCGTTCGCCGCCGAGAGGTTCGACTCCAGTTGCTGGATCCGGCGCACCAGCCCGCCGTTCTCGGTCGTCACCGCCGCCAGCCGCTCCTGCAGCGCCGTGATCTCCTGCCGATCCTTGCGCCGTTCGCCGTCGAGCCACTCGACCTGTTTCTCCAGTTGTGCCAAATCCATACCGGGGCCTCCTGAATGCCGAGGATTATACAAAAGCCGCGTCAAAGGCGGAAACGACAGGCCGGTTGCCTTTCCCGCATTTCCGTCTTTCCGCGCTTTCCCGTAGAATTTCGCCATGCGTCTCGGCCTCGACGTGCGGCTCACCTACTATCAACATGGCGGCATCTCCACATACATTCGCCGCCTCGCCGAGTGGCTGCCGCGCCTCGCGCCCCAACACGCGCACCTCCACTTCCATCGCCGCGGCCACCACGAAACGCTCAACCCCGCCGCGCGCCGGGTGGATTGCTGGACGCCGGCCCATCACCGCTTCGAGACGGTGGCCCTTGGCCTCGAATTGCTGCCCCACGCGCTCGACCTCCTGCATTCACCCGACTTCATCCCGCCGCGCTTCGGCTATCGCCGCTCGGTCATCACTGTGCACGACCTGGCCTTTCTGCGTTACCCGCAGTTCCTCACCGCCGAGAGCCGGCGCTATTACAACGGGCAGATCGAAGACGCGGTGAGGCGCGCCGCCGCCATCTCGGCTGACTCACACGCCACCCGGCTCGACCTTATCGAGCGCTTGCGCGTCCCCCCGGAGAAGATCACCGTCATCCCCCTCGGCCTCGACCCGGCGTTCTGCCCGCAGCCCGAGGACGTCGTCAGCCGGGTGCTGGCCCGTCACGGCCTGCCGCGCGGCTACGTGCTCTTCGTCGGCACCTTCGAGCCGCGCAAAAACGTGCCGGCCCTGGTGCGGGCCTATGCCCAACTCCGCGACGCGCCGCCGCTCGTGCTCGTCGGCAACACCGGCTGGCTGTTCGAGGAAACCGCCAGGGCCATCGCGGCGCTGAATCTCGAACGTCGGGTGCGCGTGCTCGAAAACGTCCCTGCCGAGGAGTTGCCAGCGCTGTACAGCGGCGCGGCGGTGCTGGCGTTGCCGTCGCTTTTCGAAGGCTTCGGCTTGCCGGTGCTGGAGGCGATGGGTTGCGGCACGCCCGTCATCATCGCCGACCGCGCCTCGCTGCCCGAGATCGCCGGGGAGGCTGCGCTGCGGGTCAACCCGGAGGACGAGGCTTCGTTGGCCGACGCCCTTGAACGAGTCCTGGGCGACTCGACGTTGCGGGCCACGCTGGCGGCGCGCGGCGCAGACCGCGTGCAACACTTCCAATGGGAGACGACGGCGCGCGCGACGCTGGAGCTGTACGCCCGCGTAGGATGAGGCGCGCAACTTTATCCCCGCTTTACTGACACCGGCCGTTCAAGTCGCTACACTCAACGGGCGATGGACTCGGTGATCCCGCCCCTCGGCCCCGCGACTCTCCCGCCCGCGATGCAGGCCGCCGGCAACGCCTCGGGGGACGCGAGCTTTGATCAACTCCTCAGCTCATTGGTGGCCTCGCCCATGAATGCCCTCGGGGGCGAGAGCGGGCTGAACGGGGTGATGTCGATCTTCATGTTTGGGCTTCTCGAGCAACTGGTGGATCGGCTGCCGGAGGGAATGGCCGCGGCCGGCGCCGCCCTGGGCGCCGCGGTCTTCAAACACATCAACCAATTCGATGCCGAGCGGGCAAGCGGCGGTGATGGCCGCAACGCCGACTGCGGGCCGACGGCGCTGGTCATGGCGCTGCGAGCCATCGGGCTGAACGTCGCCGGCGGCGCGCCGGGCACGAGCGATGGCGACGCCATCCGTTTGGCGCGCGCGGCGATGGTGACTGATCGCAATCGCGACGGCCTGGACGCCTCGGGCGGCATCGCCGACGCCGAGCGCAACACCTTCACGAACCTGGGCGAAGTGCAACGCGGCGCGCAACTCTCCGGGGCGGTTGCGCAACAACTCGCGCCAAACGCCGAGAGCATCCGGCAGGCGCTGCTGCGCGGGTCGAGCGTCGTCGTGCTCGGAACCTTCAGCGGCAAATCCCCCCTGCCGTGGACGGGTGATCGCGGCCCGGACAACGCCGGCGCGCCGGGTGGCGCGACCGGGCACTTCGTCACCGTCACCGGCTACGACCCCCGCACTGGCGCGTTCACCGTCCACGACCCGGCGCGGCGCACGCCGCTGGCGCTCAGCGGCCCGACGCTCGAATACTTCATGCGCGGCAACCCCGGCGCGCTGGCGATCGCGCGCTCCTGAAACTCGCGCCGGCGCGATAACCCGCAGCGCGCCGGTTCACAACCTCCACCTCCGTACAACCTGGAACCAGTTTCATCCCCACACTCAGCCTGGGACTCTCGACCCATGGCGTTACCTGAGCTGGCGCCGGTGTTACCCGCGCAATTCTGATCATCACGGTCAAACAAATCAAACCCGGGGAGCAGTCCGCCTGCGTAATCTCGCATCATCTGATATCCCCATACCCGACCTTACGGCAACGCCTGCATTCACGCCAACGCTTGATCTGACTTCTACCCCGCCTTCACACGCACCGTCGCGCCTACCCTGACGGCGACGGTCGCTGTCACTCCAACTCAAGACATCACCGTGAAAGTAACGCCGACCGCCACACCTGCCCCGCCCGGCGATGGTGGCGAACACAAGACCAAAGACAACAAAGTCAACGTCAAGTTCCCCAGGGGCGCGGTCACGGAACATGGGCCAGTGAAGTACCAGGCACAACAGACCCCGGAACGAATCCGGGACAAAGCCCTTGCCTTGCAACTGGCTTGGCTATTTCGCCGACAATGCGAACCGTTCGGCAAGGCGCGGGGATGCGTGGGCACGCTGCCGACGCAGCGCACCTTTACAGGTCAATACTCCGGGTTCAGCTATCCCTGAATTTGATTTAGGCTGCTTCACTTTATCCCTTTCCTTGCCCGCCGTCGCGGGGGCGTGGCCCTGTTTCGGGCGGGAGATCATTGCGGCGCTGAAAATGCGTCATAAGCGACCATCCGCTGCGGTATAATTTCGCCCGCGTTGCGCACGCAGGCGGAAGTGCTGGAATTGGCAGACAGAATGGACTTAGGATCCATCGGGGCAACCCGTGAGGGTTCAAATCCCTCCTTCCGCACCTGACCGAACGGGCAGCCGCCGCGCCGCCCGCGCTAACATTGCGCCAATACTGGCGATGCTACACTCGCCCGCACCGGCGGGCATCGGAAGGAACTTGTGCTGAAGATCGACACCCACACCCACGAAGATCGCACGCTGCACATGACGGTCGAAGTGCCCGAAGAACGTGTGCAACCGGCTCTGAAAAAGGCTGCCCGCGAACTTTCCAAACGCTATCCATTGCCCGGCTTTCGCCCGGGCAAAGCGCCCTACGAGCATGTCGTGCGCCAGTTCGGCGAGCGCGCCGTGTACGAAGTGGCGATGGACGACCTGAGCCAGAGCGTGTATCAGGAAGCGCTCGATCAGGAGAAGATCGAAGCCTACGGCGCGGCCTCGCTCAACGAATTTGAGTTGAAGCCGATGGTGCTGAAGTTCACCGTGCCGCTCAAACCTATCGTGGAGATGGGCGACTACCGCGCGCTGCGCGTGCCCTACGACACGCCAGCGGTTCCGGAGGAAGAATTCGAGCGCGTGCTCGAATCGCTCCGCGACCGGCAGGCTGTGCTCGAACCAGTCGAGCGCGCCGCCGCGCTGGGCGATGTGGCGACGCTCGACATCAACTCGTTCATCAACGACGGCCTCAACCCGTCCGACTTTCTGATGACGGACAAAGATGTGGCCCTGCAATTGGATGAGAACGCCGACTGGCCCATGCCGGGCTTTGTGCCGCAGGTGGTGGGGATGGCGGCCAACGACGAGCGCAAATTCGACCTCACCTTTCCGACCGACTATGCCAACGAGTCGCTGCGCGGGCAGGTCGCGCATTTCGAGGTGACCTGCAGGGAGGTGAAGCAGCGCACCCTGCCCGAATGGAACGACGACCTGGCCAAAGAGATCGGCGATTTTCAGACGCTGGATGAGTTGAAGGTGCGGGTGCGTGAGGACTTGCAGAAGCAGGCCGAGCGCTCGACCCTGCGCGAGTATCAGGACAAGGTCCTCAACCAGCTTGTCGAGCAGGCCACGGTGCAATATCCGCCCGCCCTGCTGGAGACCGAGGTGGATGATTTGATTGAAGACCTCGACAGCCGGCTGCGCGAGCAACGGCTGACGCTCGAAGACTATTTGAAGATCGAAGGCAAGAGCCTTGAACAGGCGCGCGAGGACTTCAAGCCGCGCGCCGAGCAGCGGCTCAAACGCGCCCTCATCCTGGGCCGCCTCGTCGAGGCCGAGAAGCTGGACGTGCAGCCCGAGGAAGTGGTCGAGCAAATCGAGCAGAGCAGCGGCCTGTGGGGCGAACAGGCCGGGCGTGTGCGCGAGTTTCTCACTTCCGACAAAGGCCGGCAGTCGCTGGTGGTGGATATGCTCACCACCAAGGCCATCGCCCGCCTCACGGCCATCGCCCGCGGTGAGGCCGTGCCAGCCCTCGAAACCAGCGAAGAGAAACCCGTCGCGGCCCCGGCGGCGTAAGGCCGCTGCGACCCCGGCTCAACCAAGCGAGGTAAACATGAGTTCCCTTCCGTCCTCCCTCATCCCCATGGTCATCGAAAGCAGTGGCCGGGGTGAACGCGCCTACGACATCTATTCGTTGCTGCTCAAAGAGCGCATCGTCTTCGTCGGCACCCCGATCAATGATCAGGTCGCCAACGTCATCGTGGCGCAACTATTGTTCCTCGACCGCGAGGACCCGCAGAAAGAGATACAGATGTTCATCAACTCGCCGGGCGGCATCATCTACGCCGGGCTGGCGATCTACGACACGATGCAGATGATCTCGGCGCCGGTTTCCACAACGGCGGTGGGCCTCACGGCCAGCTTTGGCACCATCCTGCTCATGGCGGGCACGGCCAAACGCTACGCGCTGCCCAACGCCACCATCCACCTGCACCAGCCGCTCGGCGGCGCGCAGGGCCAGGCTACCGATATCGAAATCGCCGCCAAGGAAATCCTCCGCAATCGCGATCTGCTCAACGGCATTATCAAGAAGCACACCCGGATGACGGACGAGCAGATCAAAGACTACACCGACCGCGATTTCTGGATGACGCCGGAACTCGCCTCCGAGCTGGGGCTGATCGATCAGGTGATCGAGTTTCCCAGTCGCGCTGCGGCGGCGGTGAATGGGAAGCAGTAGCCGGTTGCGCGTTGCAGGTTGCAGGCCAGCGGATCGCTCCAGGGCGGGCGATCCGCTTTTTTGTCCCGGCAGAAGCGCGTTGCTCGCGCGACATCCGTTTATAATTCGCCCCATCATGTCCGTGACCGATGTGCGCGCCCTCATCATTGATATGGACGGCGTGTTGTGGGAGGGCAACCGCCCTCTCCCCGGGCTGGTTGAATTCTTCGCCGCCCTGCGCGAGTTACAGATCAGGTTCGTGCTGGCGACGAACAACGCCAGCCAGACGCCCGAGCAGTACGTGGCCAGGCTGGCCGGCTTCGGCGTGACGATTGCGCGCGCAGAAGTGTTGAGTTCGGCCCAGGCTGCCGCGCTGCATCTCGCTCAGGCGGCGAGCAACGGGAAACGCGTCTTCGCTATCGGTGAGGCCGGCGTGCAACGGGCTTTCACCGAGCAGGGCTTCACCTTGACCGATTTGTACGACGTGAGCGCGCAGTACGTCGTCGTCGGGATGGATCGGGCAATTTCGTGGGACAAGCTCGCCACCGCCACGCTCAACATCCGCGCCGGGGCGCGCTTCATCGGCACCAACCCCGACCGCACGCTGCCCACCGAACGCGGCCTGACCCACGGCAATGGCGCCATCCTGGCCGCGCTGCAAGCAGCCACCGGGGTCGCGCCCGCCATCATCGGCAAGCCCGAGCCGACGATGTATCAGATTGCCATGCAGCGTTTGGGGGTGAAGGCCGAGCACACCGTCGCCATCGGTGACCGGCTGGATACGGACATCCTCGGCGCGGTGCGGGCCGGGCTGCGCAGCATCCTTGTGCTCTCCGGCGTCAGCACGCCCGACGATGTGGCCCGCTCCGACTTCAAGCCGACGTGGGTGAAGCGGGATCTTCAAGAGATCACTGAGCAGTTGCGAAAGGGAGCGGCGGAGAAAGGGAGCAAGGGAGGATTTACCCTGCCCCCCGGCCCCGCTGCGCCCTGACACAAACATGCTCCCCACCGATTCCTTCTTCACCGACATCGAACGCGTCATCGCCGACTTCGCCGAGGCCGATCGCCCGCGCGTGCGCAAATTGATTCAGGAGTTGGGCCTGATCGCCGAGCGGGTGCCGAGTTCCGCCGACCGCTGCTACGCGTATCAGGCCCGGCTGTACGCGAAGTTGCAGGAGTACGAGCAGGCGCTGGCGGCCCTCGATCACGCCATCCAACTCGCCCCGCTCGACGACACGCTCGTCGTGCTGCGCGGCGACATCTATCAACAGGCCAACGATTACTCGCAGGCGCTGCGCGAGTACACCTCGGTCGTCGACGATCACCCCGAGGCGGTGACGGCGCGCATGAACCGCGCCGAAGTGTTGCGGGCCGTCGGCAGCACCGAGGGCGCGCTGGCCGACATCAACGAAGCCCTCAAGCACGAGCCGCGCTCGCCACGCCTGCTGTACAAACGCGCGTTGTTGTTCGTCGAACTCCGGCGGGTGCGCGAGGCGCTGGCCGACCTGCGGCAAGTGGTCCAACTCAGCCCGAGCGCCGAACTGCGCAAGAAGGCCGAGCAGCGGTTGCGAGAGTTGGGGGAAGGGTAACGCAAACCGCGCCGCCGAGATCACGCAGCGCGCAGAGAAACACTCGGCCAATCGTCGCCATGAACTTCTGTGATCTGAGCCCGGATCAACTCCGCGCGACGCTGGCGGCCTGGGGGGAACCGGCGTACCGCGCGGCGCAGGTGTGGGCCGCGGTCTACCGCGACCTGGCCCCCTCACCGACCGACATCTCCACCCTGCCGCAATCAATGCGGTCACGGCTGGCGGCCGAATTCCAATTCGGCACGTTGACGCCCGCGCGCGAGCTCAAATCCTCCGACGGGCAGACGCGCAAGGTTCTGTTTCAACTGGCCGATGGCCGCGCGATTGAGTCGGTGCTGATGGGTTACGCGCAGCGGCGCACGGCCTGCATCAGCACGCAGGCCGGCTGCGCCATGGGCTGCGTGTTCTGCGCCACCGGCCAGATGGGTTTTCAACGCCACCTCTCGGCGGGCGAGATCGTCGAGCAGGTCCTCTGGTTCGCGCGTGAATTGAAGGCACAGGGCGACCGGCTGACAAACATCGTGGTGATGGGGATGGGTGAGCCGTTCCACAACTACGACGGCACGCTAAAAGCCGTGGATATCCTCACCGACCGCGACGGCTTCAACTTCGGCGCGCGCCGCATCACGCTTTCGACCGTCGGCCTGGCGCCGATGATTGACCGCTTCGCCAGCGAGAAGCGCCAGGTCAACCTCGCCATCTCGCTCCACGCCGCCACCGATGAGTTGCGGGCCGAACTGCTGCCGATCAACAGACGTTACCCGCTGGCCGAGGTCTTCGGCGCGGCCCGGCGCTACTTCGAGCAGACCCATCGCCGCGTCACGTTCGAGTGGGCCCTCATCGCCGGCAGGAACGACACGCCCGAGCAGGCCCGCGCCTTCGTGAAGTTGGCGCACGGCCTCGACTGCCACGTCAACGTCATCCCCCTCAACCCCACGCCCGGCTACGGCGGGCAGACCTCGACTCGCGAGCGCGTGGCCAGGTTCAAATCCATCCTCGAACAGCACGGCATCCCGTGCACCGTGCGCGTGCGGCGCGGCATTGATGTCGAGGCTGGCTGCGGGCAACTGGCGGTGCAAACAACCTGAATCAACCCCGGCGCAGCCTCACCGTCTTCAGGCACATTCGCCGGCCATCGCGGATTCAAAAAGGCCCGGCCTCCCACGAGGCCGGGCCTGTTCACGTCACCCAGACTCAATCGAACGCTATTGGCGCGACCTGATACTGCACCGGGATGAAGATCAACTGCCCGATGTAGATGCGGTCCGGGTTGGGCAGGTTGTTGCCGGTGAGCAGGAACTCCACCGTCGTGCCGTACTTCGGCGCGATCGTCCGCAACTCATCGCCCGCCTTCACCGTGTACACATGCGGCCCGGCCGGCACCAGGATCGTCGTGCCTGCGTTGAACTTGACGCCGGGGTTGGCCGCCGTCAGCACATCCGCCGCCATTTCATACCGCGCGCCGATGATGGCCGCCGTCTCGCCCGCCCCGACCACGTGGAAGAACGGCGTCGTGCGGCTGGGGGTGAACGACACCGGCACCGGGACCGTGATCGTCTGGCCGGGGAAGATGAGGTTGGGCTTGCCATCCAGTTGCGGGTTGGCGGCCAGCAACGCCGCGCCGCGCACGCCGAAGCGCGTCGTGTACGTCGTCAGGCTCTCGCCGAGCTTCACCACAATCTGGATGAAGTTGTTCGGCACCGGCGTGAGGTTCGGCGTCGAGGTCGGGCCGGGCGTGGCCGACGGCACGAACGGGGCGGGGGTCGAGGTCGGGCCGGGCGTGGCCGTGGGCGCGAGCGGCCCGCTGGCCGGGATGAGGAGCTTCTGCCCCGGGCGGATGAGCGCCGGGTTGGCCCACAGACTCGGGTTCAGGTTGATGATGGCCGAGGCCGTGACACCGTACCGGTTGACGTAGGTGAGCAACGTCTCGCCCGCCTGCACCGTGATCTCGATGACGGGCCCGGTGATGGCGGTGGGGGCGGCGGTGGCTGCCCCGACCGGGATGAGCAACTGCTGCCCCTCGAAGATCAATGCCGGGTTGGCCTGAATGGCCGGGTTGGCGGCGATGATGGCGGAGGCCGGCACCTTGTAGCGATTGACGAAGGTGGCGAGGTTCTCGCCCTTTTGCACCGTGATAACTATGAAGCCCGCCGGCGCGACCGTCGTGGGGGCCGGTGAGCCGGTGGCCGTGGGCTGCGGCGCGGGCGCTTCGGTGAACGCGATCGGTTTGGCGTCAAACTGGATGGGGATGAAGATTGGCTGGCCATCGAAGACACGATCCGGGTTGGGGAGGTTGTTGCCGGTCAGCAGAAAGGCGACGGTGGTGCCGTAGCGGTCGGCGACCGATTTGAGCGTGTCACCCTTCTTCAGAAAATAGATATGCGGGCCGGCCGGCATGAGGTACTCCTTGCCCGCCGTCAGGCCCACCTGCCCGCCGTTGGCCGCCACGATGGCGTTCGGCTCCAGCTCGTACTTACGCGAGATCGCGCCGAGCGTATCGCCCGCGACCGCCGTGTAATACCACGGCGTCGTCAGGCTGGGCGCGCTGGTCTTCACCACCGGGATCACGATCACCTGCCCGGGGAAGATCTTGTTACCGTCTTTGATGGAGGGATTGGCGGCCAGGATCGTTTCGCCGCGCACCCCAAACCAGCGTGAATAGGTGGCCAGGCTCTCGCCGGCCTTCACCGTCACGGTGATGAACTGGCCCGATTCTTGCGCCGGCGATGCGGCCTGCGCGGCGGCCAGCGCGCTCAGCAGCAACGACACCACCAGCACGCCACTCAACCAAATCGATCGCTTTTTCATGAGAACCTCCGCTGTTGCGCAGCCGTTCTGCTGCCTGGAACAAGCCTGCGATTGTAGGCCGTTGCAAGAAAAATGCAAAAGCGGGCGGAAGGAGGTCAATGCTATACTCGCGCCAGCCTCCCATCACCTGCCCACCTTATGCCCAATCGTTCCGTCCTCTACGAACTCAACGTACAACTCGATACCGGCCAGTGGGGCGTCAGCGTCCCGCTGGATCAGTCGTTGATCGGCCCGGTGGCGTATGGGTGGGATCGGTTCACGAAGGATCCCGAGTCATTCACCTTTGGCGGCGGGCTGCTGGCGGGCAGTCCCCTCCCCGGCACGCGGCGCATGGTCTTCTGCGGTTACTCGCCGCAGTGGGAGGATTTCTACGTCTCCGCCCTGGGCGGGGCGATGTACGTCATGCACCGCCTCGGCGTGAACTACGTGTGGCTGCGCGGCCGTGCGCCGGTCGACTCAGTGCTGATCCTCAACCTGAAGGGCGGCGAGTACAGCGCCCGCCTCGAGCCGATCGACGCCGATAGGCTCTGGCGCGGCTACACCGACGCGGCGGGCCGCACCTGGGAGGGCTTCTACGCCTTGCAGCAAGCCGTCTTCGACAAGTACAAATCCGAATACGACGGGGATTGGCTGCGTGTGCTCGCGGTCGGCCCGGCGGCGCGGCTGACGAAGGAGGGCGTCATCGGCAGCAATCAGGTCAAGCGCGGGAAACTCAGCCACATCGACGACTGGGCCGGGCGCGGCGGCCTCGGCTCGCGGCTGCTGCAACACCATCGCCTTGCCGCCATCGTCTTCGGCGGCGACTGGCAGGATCCCGCGCTGAAGGAGGGCAAGGAACTCGATCAGTATTTCCTCGAGCGTTATCAGTTGAAAGCCATCCAGGCCGATTTGATGCTGAGCGAGAAGTATCGCTACGTGCCCAGGTTCATGACCGGCGGCACCTTTGGCGTGAACATGCACACCGCCGACGACCGGCTGCTCAGTTTCAACTACGGCTCGATCTACGCCAGCGAGCAGGCGCGCCTCGACCAGCACGACAGCTTCATCCTCGACCACTATCTCAAACAGTTCAACGAAGAGACCATCAAACCCAGGAATTTCGATCACTGCGGTGAGCCGTGCGCGGTGGCGTGCAAGAAATTCATCGGCGAGTACAAGAAGGATTACGAGCCGTATGCCGCGCTCGGCCCGCTGTGCGGGGTGTTCGATCAACGCGCAGCCGAGCGCCTGAACAAGTTTGTGGATGCCATGGGCCTCGACTCCATCCAGACCGGCGGCACTGTGGCGTGGATCATGGAACTGGCGGCGGAGGGCCTGATCCCGCCGGCGGATTTCGGGCTGCCGAGCGAGGGGCCGCGCGGCTTTCCCCTGACCCCTGCCCCTTCTCCCATTGGGAGAGGGGCCGGGGGTGAGGGCCACCTGCCCACCACGAACGACTTCGACCTCGTCGCCGACTCCGCCCACAACGCCGCGTACGCGATGGCGGTGGTGAAGATGCTGCTGTTCGACGAGCGCGGCGCGGTCTTTCGCAAAGGGCTGCGGGCAGCGGCCAGGGAAATAGACCAGCGTTACGGCATCCGCTCGCTCGACCGCGCCGTGTTCACCGCGCACGGCGTCGAGGGTTGCATGGTGCCCAATCAATACTGGACCCCGGGCATGCTTGCGCCCATGCCGTTGATGGGCAAATACTTCTCATTCTACGAAAACAAATTCCTGCCGCCGTTCGAGCTGGGCCGCAAGAACGTCGAGCGCTTTGTGTACGAGTTGTACTCGGAGAACACCGGCGCCTGTCGCTTCCATCGCAAGTGGACCGAGGCGATCATTGACGAGATCGTGACCGCGCACTTCCTCCTGCCCGATCTCGACTACTGGCGGATGAATTTCAACCTCGCCAAAGCCATCCACGCTCATCAATCGGCGCGCAGCGGGCCGTGGGAGGGGGAGCGGGTGGTGGATATGGTGCTGGGCTTCCTCGAAAACTGGGAGCGCGACGGGCTGAAGGAGCCGGCGTTGCTCGAATGGCTGGCCCGCTTTCGCGCCGACAAGTGGGCCGCGGCGCGCGACTTCTGGCAGGCGATGTACGACGGGATGTGCTCGGCCTTCGAGCAGGGTCTGCCCGAGCCGAACGCCTCACCGGGCCGTTGAAGCCGGGGCGCGCAACATCGGCCGCCCGAGGCATAGTGTTTGTGATGATCGCCAGCCTGCAAAACCCACGCGTCAAACATGTCGTGCGTCTGCGCGACCGCCGGCGCCGCGAGGCCGAGGGCGTGATGTTGATCGAGGGCGGCGACGAACTGGCGCTGGCCCTGGCAGCGGGGGTTCAGCCGGCGACTGTCTTCAAATGCCCAGAGCTGCTCCGAACGACGCGCGACGCGCTCCGCTTCACCCCTCAAACCGAACTCATCGAAGTCTCACGCGCCGTCTTCGAGAAAATGGCCTACCGCCATAACCCCGACGGCTGGCTGGCAATCGCACCGGCGCCCCGGCGCTCGCTGGCGGACATTGAGCTTGTTCTCGGTCGCGCTCACCCGGCGCTCGTGCTTGTGGTGGAGGGGGTGGAAAAGCCGGGCAACCTCGGGGCGATGCTGCGCACGGCGGACGCGGCCGGCGTGGACGCGCTGATCGTTTGCGACCCGGCCACCGACCTCGGCAACCCGAACGTGGTGCGGGCCAGCCGCGGCTCTCTCTTCACCGTCCCGGTGGCGCTGGCCGAATCCACCGCAGCGCTCGATCGGCTGAAGTCGCTGAGGATTCAGACCGTCGCCGCCACGCCCGGCGCCACGCTGAGTTACACCGCTGTGGATTTGCGCGGGCCGGTGGCGCTTGTGGTGGGCGCGGAGGACGCCGGGCTGAGCGACGAGTGGCTGCGGCGCGCCGACGTGCAGGTCCGCATCCCGATGGCGGGCAAAGTCAACTCGCTCAACGTCGCGGCCTCGGCGGCGCTGCTGCTGTACGAGGCGGTGCGGCAGCGCGCGGCGGATTAAGCCTCAACCACCTCCACCCTCTCGCCGCCGACCGCCTCGACCGACACCTGCCGCTGGTGGGGCGCATACGCGCCCTCGCGCCGCGCTCCCTCGCGCCGCGCTCCCTCGCGCCGCATCCGCAGCGTCCAGCCCTCGCCGGCCCGCTCCAGCTTGAAGCGCGTCACGCACCACTCGCCGCGCTCGTAGGCCAACGAATGCCCATCATCTTCGTACAGCGCGAACTCACCCTCGCCGGGGAAGACGCGCAACGTAAGCGCGTCCAGCGGCTTCTCGTCGGCGTAACGCAGCTCCGGCCCCATCGGCACGATGCTGCCGGCGCGCGCGTACAACGGCATCCGGTCGAGCGGCGCCGGCGCGAGGCGGTGCGCCGGGCCGGTGTGTCGCTCGCCGGTGTGCCAGTCGAACCAATCGCCCGCCGGCAGATACACGGCGCGGTGCGTCTGCCCCGGCCGCAGGCTGGGCGCGGCCATCAGCGCCGGGCCGACCATGACCTGATCGTGCAAGTGATAGGTCGCGGCATCGTCGGGGAATTCATACAGCAGCGGACGCCACACCGGCGCGCCGGTTTGCGCCGCCTCCCAGAAGAGCGAATACAGGTACGGCAGCAACCGGTAGCGCAGCTTCATCGCCGCGCGGTATATCCCTTCGACCTGCGGCCCGAAGCGCCACGGCTCCTGATCGGGCGTGCCGTTGCAGGCGTGGTTGCGGCAGAACGGGTACAGCGCGCCGATCTGCGCCCAGCGCGCCAGCAACTCGGGTGAGCAACGGTCGAAGAACCCGCCGATATCAACCCCGACGAAGGCCACGCCGCTCAGCCCCATGTTCATCAATTGCGGCAGGCTCATCTCGAGGTGTTCCCACCACGAACTGTTGTCGCCCATCCAGCATGCGCTCCACTTTTGGATGCCGGCAAAGGCCGAGCGGGTGAGGGTGAACGGGCGCTCATCGCCGAGCAGCGCGCGCAGGCCTTCGTAGGCCGCGCGGCTCATGTGGTAGGCGTACAGGTTGTGCACCTCGGCGTGCGTCGTGCGCTCATCCGCCGGGCCTTGCACCGCGTCGAGCGGCAACGTGCCCGCGCCGCCCCCGCCCTGACTGAAGGGCTTGTTGAACACCACCGGCTCATTCATGTCGTTCCAGATGCCGCACACGCCCTGACCGACGAGTTCGCGCTGCCACTCGCCCCACCACGCCCGCACCTCCGGCCGCATGAAATCGGCAAAGACCGAATCATCCGGCCAAACGAATCCGTGCGCGACCTCGCCATCGGCGCGGCGGATGAAGTAGTCGTGTTCGATCCCTTGTTGATAGACCGGGTACTCCGGGTCGGCCTTCACGCCGGGATCAACGATCGTGACCGTGCGGAACCCCTGCTTCCACAGGCGGGCCGTGAACTCGGCGGGTTTGGGGAAGCCGTCGGTGTTCCATGTGAAGACGCGATAGCCGCGCATGTAGTCAATATCGAGATGAAAGACGTCGCACGGCAGGTCGCGCTTTCGATACTCCTCGGCCAGCGCCAGAATCTCCGCGGCGGATTTGTAACCCCAGCGGCTTTGATGATGGCCGAGCGCCCAGCGCGGCGGCAGCGGCATCCGGCCCAGCAACGCCGTCAACTCGCGCAGCACGTCGGCGGGTCGCGGACCGTAGGCCACGTAGTAATCGGCCTCACCGCCCTCGGCCTCCATCGCCAAAGCCTCGGCCCGGGTGAACCCGACATCGAACGCGCTGCGGAAGGTGTTGTGAAAGAAGACGCCGTACGCCAGTTGGGGGCGAACCGAAATGTAGACGGGGATGGCGATGTACATCGGGTCGGTGCCGGCGTGGTGGCCGAACGGCGGGTCCACGGCCCAATGGGTGAAGCGCCGGCCGGTCTTTTCGAGCAATCCCCCACGTTCGCCAAAGCCGTAGAAGTGTTCGCCCTCGGCGATGGCTTTGACGACGCGCGGGCCTTTATCGCCGACCGTCACCGGCTCGGCATCGGCGGCGAAGGCCCGGCCGGCCGAATCCGCGAACGACGCCCGGCCCGTGCTGCGTTCGATGCGAACACGCACCGCTGCGGTGCGCACCTCCACGGCCTCGTCCGCCTCGGTCACGCTGAACGGCGTCACGGCGAAGGACTCGTCGGCGGCGGCTACATCCCACGAGCGGCGCGGCGCGAACTCGCCCGCCGGCGCGAACCGCACGCGGAAGAGGCGCGGCGTCAGCGCCGAAACGGCCAGGGCAGCGCCGTTCGCCGCCCACGCCGTCAACGTTCGATCAGTTTTTTCGATGCGCGCGATGGAGTTGAAAGATGGCATGGGGCAAGTTTCATGGGGCCGGTGGGCGGTGTCAAGTGGCAGGGTGTGTACGCAAAGGGCGTGCGCAAAGTCGCCGAGCCCGCCCTCATCCCCCGGCCCCTTCGCCCGCTGGGAGAAGAGGAGCCGGCCGTGACAATTGGGAGTGGCGTTCCACTGGTGCGATCCACTCCCTCTCCCAGCGGGAGAGGGCCGGGGTGAGGGCGAAATGACGGCATCGTTTGGACTTTGCGCTCGCCCGGTGTGTACGCAAAGGTTGTCAGCCGTTCCTTCGACTGCGCGGGTGAAAGCGGCCCGCGCGCAACGCTTTTCCGTTGCGACCCGCTCAGGATGCGGCCGTCACTGACAACTCGTGCGTGCACACAGTGGCAGGTGATCGGTGCAGGCCCAATCCCAGCGCGGGTGGTTGAAGCCGCTGCAACGGGCCTCTTGAATCCGCGAAGTTGCACGAAGGAACCCGAAGCTGCCCGAGGGCTGGATGTGATTTGTGCTACTCCGGCGGCTCGACATGCACGACGACGCGATGCAGCCCGGCGAAGTCGGCGTGCAGGCGTTGCTCGATGTCTTCGGCCAGGGCGTGCGCCCAGGTGAGGGGTTGATCGGCCGGTTGGGTGACGTGCAGCGTGGCGGTGAGGTGCCCGCCGACGTTGTGCAGGTGAACGTCGTGGCACGCGCCCTCGCCGGCCACCGCATCGGCGGCGCGGACAATGCGCTGGCGCAGTTCGGCGCGGCGCGCGATGGCGCCCAACTCGTCGGGCAGCTCGGCGGGCAGCGGCTCGATGTGGGTGACGAGGCCGCGCACCTCGGGCAAGGCGGCCCGCACCCGGCGCTCGAATTCATCGGCCCGCGCGTGCGCGTCGCCCAGCGTCAGCGCCGAATCCATTTCCAGATGCATCTCCAGCGAAAAGCCGCCGCCCTTCTCGGCATGGGCGTGCAGATCGTGCAGGCCGAGGCCCAGCCCATCGGCCAGGGCGCGCAACGTGTGCGCGAAGGACTCCCACCGCGTGCCGGCCAGGGCGCGCGGCTCGATGTGCACCAATGTCTCCACGACGCCGGGCAGTTCATCCGCCACCCGGCGCTCGATCTCGGAGGCGACGTTGTGGGCCTGGGTCGTCGTCATCGCCGGTTCGACCGCGACGTGCAGGTCCACGTACGCAGCATCGGCGCGCCCGCGCGAGCGCACCTCGCTGGCCGCTATCACCCCCGGCACCGCCCGGGCGATGCGCTCCACTTCGGTTGGATCGATCACGGCGACATCGGTGAGCGTTTGTGACGTAGACCACAGGATGCTGAACGCGGCGCGCACGAGCAACACCACCACCCCGCCGGCGACGACGGCATCGAGCCAGCCCCAGCCGAGCGCGGTCCCGGCGAGCGAGGCGAATACGGAGAGGGTGACGAACAGATCGGTGCGGGTGTGGGTGGCGTCGGCGAGCAGCACCGCGCTGTTCAGGCGGCGGCCCGCGCCCGTCTCGTACCACACGATGAGGACGTTGACGGCGAAGGTGACGGCCATCAACCCAATTGTCAGCGGCGTGACGCTGGCCGGCGCGCCGCCGGTGAGCAGGCGCTGCACGACGTTGATGCCGATTTCGTACGCAGCCACCAGCAGCAGCGCGCCAATGGCGCCGGCTGCCAGCGTTTCATATTTGAAATGCCCATACGGGTGGTTGTCGTCGGCGGGCCGGGCGGCCGCCCACACCCCAAGCAGGCCGATGATGTTCGACGACGAGTCGACCAGCGAGTGAAAGGCGTCGGCCACAACGGCCAGCGCGCCCGAGGCCAGACCGACCACGAGCTTGACGAGCGTCACCGCGAGGTTGAGCGCCAGCACAATCCACAGCACCCGCCGGACCTGAGCGTTGCGAGAAGACGTCATCGTTCGAGGTGACAAAGCCGGCTGCCCTTCATCACGTTTCATTGGCCAGCATCACCAGCATCACCGGCCACAGCAGCGAATAATTGAGGACGCGCCGGTTGCCGGTGTGCGCGCCGAAGAGCAGCACGGCCAGCACGAGGCCGCACACCAATCTTACAAGACCGAGCGGCTCGGCGTAAGTCGAGAACGGCGTGACGGCGAAGACGGCGGCGTTGGGCAGCAGCGCCAGCACCGGCAACGACCAGTCGCGGTGCGCCAACCGGCGGACGGAGGCCGCCACGCCCCACCCGCTCGGCAGCACGGCGATGGGAAAGTACAGCAAAACAAAGAGCAACAACACCTGCCAGCCGTACTGCCCGATGCGCCACAAGCCCATGTATGGGATGACCTCGAAGCCCGAGCCGTGAAAGCCGCCCGAGCCGAGGCCGAACCGGCCGAAGTAATGAAAGATGAAAAGCTGGAAGAGGCCAAATGGCAACAGGCTGAACACGATGAGACGAATGGCGCTCGCCCCGCGCCGATGCAGGGCCAGCCACGCCAGATGCGCGGCGACAAACAGCACCGTCACCTCCTTTGTGAACAGCGCCAGCCCGTAGAGCGCCGCCGCCCATCCCTCTCGCCCGCGCCGGCTGGCAAGCAGCGCGCCGGCGACGAGGGCATACGCGAGCGGCTCCGTCATCGCTAGGCGCACCGCGTATGCAAAGCCCACCCACAATCCGTAAGCCAACGCATACCATCGGCTCACACCCGAGGCCGCCAGCAGTTCGCCGACGATGGCGGTCCCGACCGATCCCGCGACGACGTTGACGGCGAGCAGCACCCACGGCACGACCGCCGGTTGCGCCAGCGCGAGGGTGCGGGCGATGAGTGAAAGCAGGAGACGTTGATAGCGATAGGCCGGCGTGTCGAGGATGCCCGGCGGTTGTTGCGCCGCCCAGGCCGGGTCGGGGTTGACGGCGAGCACGTACACGTATTGCCCGTCGTAGCCCTCGCGCGCGCCCGGCTCACCGGCCATGTGCCGCAGGCCAAGCCGCGCCATCTCGCCCACATCGCCGTTATTGCGAAGAAGACTCAGAGCGAGATAGGCAACGAGGAAGAGTAAAACGAAGAGCGCCGGGAGCCAGCGGCGCAGGAGATCGAATGCCAGCGGCTCGCCCATTCCCCCGCCCCCTCTCCCGCTGGAGGAGGGCAGGGTCATGGCGTCGGTGTTTGCGTCTCGGTGGGCGGCGGCGTGTCGGTCGGCGGCACGGTGGTTTCGGTCGGCGACGGCGTGTCGGTGGGCGTGGCTGTGATGGTCGGCGTCGGCGTGATCGTGGGCGTGGCCGTGGCGGTTTCGGTCGGCGCGGGCGTCGGCGTGGGGCGGGTGATGGTGAATTTGACGCGGTACTCCGCGCTGCCGCCGGCCCTGTTGAAGACGATGACGCGCACCGTCACCGGGCCGTCGGGCAGGCCGCTGCCATCCCAATTCGCCAGCGTGCCCACGTCGGGCACCGCGCTCGGATTGCTTTCCACGATCACGCCCCAGCCTTCCGGGTCGTGGCTCAATCCGAACTCAACCCGGAAGCGGTCGAAATCGCGCGTGGCGGCGGCGCGCCCGGTGATCTGAATCTGCCCCGGCTCGAGCGTCGCGCCCTCCACCGGGTTGACGATGGACATGATCGGGCGCGGCGAGTCGGCGGTGCAATCGCCCTCCGGCGCCCAGACGATGGGGGTGAACAGACCGAGGCGCGCCGCCCATCCCTGACCCTCAGGGTTTTCGAGCAGCCACTTGCGCGCCCACGGATCCTTCAGGTTGACGACCTGCTTCCCCAGCTTCTCGAGCACTTCGAGTTGATAGCTGCTGGCGCAATCGGCCGTCATCGTCAGTCCGGTGAAGGGATCGACGAAGACGGAGCGCCACAAATCCTGCTCGGGGCCGGGCGGCTGCACCCCTTGCGCGAAGCGTTCGTTCTGCGCAAAGCGTTCGACGAAGCGCAGGTCGCCGGGGCAGAACTCGCTGGGCCGCGCGCCCGAGGCCGCGCAGATTTCGGCATCGACGACGGTCGGCGGGCGCTGATACCACGTGGCTTTGCCGGCCAGGGCGGTCTCCATGAAGACGTTCCAGATCGGGGCCGCGCCGGTGACGCCGGTGGTGCCCTTCATCGCGGTGAAGTCGGCGTTGCCGACCCATACCCCGGTGACGAGGTCGGGCGTGAAGCCGATCGTCCAGTTGTCGCGGTTGTCATTCGTCGTGCCGGTCTTCACCGCGGCCGGGAACGACAGGCGCAGCGGTGTGGTGAAGCCAAAGGCCGGTGAGCGCGCGGCGTTGTCGCTCATGATGTCGGCGATGAGGTAGGCCGTCTCGGCGGTGATGATCTGCGCGCCCCAGTTCTCCGGCGGGGCCTCGCACGGGGGCGTGGCGGCGGCCTCCTCCGGTGTGGCCGGGTGCTGGCAGATGACGTTGCCGTTGCGGTCGGTGATGCGGGCCACGGCGTACGGATACGCGCGCCAGCCGTTGTTCGCCAGCGCGCCATAGGCCTCGACCATTTCGAGCAGCGGCACTTCGCCGCCGCCGAGCGTGAGCGACAGGCCGTAATCGTTGCGCGTCAGCGTATCCACGCCGAGCGTGCGCGCCCAGGAGATGAAGCCCGGGCTGGCCACGTTGCCGTTGCCATCGAGCGTGTCGTAAATCCCGACGAATTGCAGCGCCTTGACCGCCGGGATGTTGTAAGAGTTCGCCAGCGCCAGCCGCACCGACACCGGGCCGTGAAAGTTGCCGTCGTAGTTGCGCGGCACGTACGGCGGGTTCGCGCCGTCGGGGAACTCGGTCGGCACATCCCACAGCACGGTGGCCGGGGCCCAGCCGCGCTCGAAGGCCAGCGCATACGTCAGCGGTTTGATCGAGGAGCCGGGCTGGCGCGGCACGAGGGCCATGTTGATCTGCCCATCCACCGGGTCGCCGTAATCATCCGAGCCGACCATCACGACGATCTCGCCCGTCGTCGGGCGCATCGCGACGACCGCGCCGTTGGTCACGTTCCGATCCGCAAGCCCGGCGACTTGTTCGGCCACCGCCCGCTCGGCCAGCGTCTGCAACTCGGGATCGAGAGTGGTGTAAATGCTCAGGCTCTGCCGGTACAGCCCCGCGCCGTACGGCTGCTGCTCGATGACGCGGCGCACGTAATTGACCCAGTGCGGGAAGCGCGCATCGTTGCGCGGCGGCGTGATGGTGCGGGCATCAATCTCGCCGAGCGAGTCCTCGACTTGATTCGCTTGCAGGGCGATGGTCTGTTCCGGTTGCCCATTGAGTTTCAGAGTGATCCCGCCTCGTTCGACCGTCTCGGTCAACATCAGCAACAGGACTTGTCGTTGGCGGTTGAGCACCACTTCTTTGTTGGAGAACACATCGTACACGGCCGGGGCTTGCGGCAGCCCGGCGAGGAAGGAGGCCTCGGCCAGGTTCAAATCGCTGGCGCTCTTGTTGAAGTACGTCTGCGCGGCGGCTTCGATGCCGTAGGCGAGGTTGCCGTAGTAAATCTCGTTGAGGTACAGCTCGAGGATTTCGTCTTTCGAATAGCGGCGCGTCATCTCGGCGGCCAGGATGATCTCGCGGATTTTGCGCGAGTTGGTGCGCTGGGCGGCCTCCTCCGGCGAGAGCACCAGCGCGCGCACCAGTTGCTGGGTGATGGTGGACGCGCCCGAGACTGCATCCCCGGCCTGCACGTTCTGCCAGATCGCGCGGGCGATGCCGAACGGGTCGAAGCCGGGGTTGTTGAAGAAGTCTTTGTCCTCGGTGGCGATGGTGGCGGCGATGAGCACCGGCGAGATTTTCGCCAGCGGCACATACGTCCGTCGCCCGGCGCGCGGGTCGTTGAGTTCGTAGAGGACGTTGCCCTTCGAGTCGTAAATGCGCGCGGTCTCGAATTGCGAAACGCGCAGCTCGCCGACCGAGGGCAGGTCACGCGAGAGATAAGCATATCCACCGACCAGGCCGACGACGACGACGGCGATGACGGCCAGCGCGGCGATCAGCCCCCACTGCAGGGCATTGCCGAGGCAACCCAGCATCGCGCGCGGGTCGCGTCTCTTCCTGGCGACGGTGGTGGCCGCGCCGAAGCCGGTGTAATAGGGCACGATGTCCACCGGCTCGTTGACCGGCGGCGGCTCGCTGAAGGTCGGCGCCGGGCGTTTGGCCGTCGTGGCGCCCGGGTCGCGCCGGCTCAGAATCGGCATCCCATCCTCATCGACCTCGATTTTGCGCGGCAGCGCGGCGGGGAGATCGGGGGCGAACCAGCCGCCCGTCGCCTCGGGGTCACCGGTGGGATGGCGCAACTCCTCGGCGAGCGGGTCGGGCGCGGGGGTTGGTGCGGGGGCCTCCGGCTTGTCCTCCGGCGAAGATTCCGGTTGCGGCGACGTGCTCATGCGGCGAGTATAACCCATATCCTTTCCCGAACTTCGGTTTATGACGCGCCCGCCGCGCAAATCGTTCACACTCGGTGTCAACTTTTGCGTGCACCCGGATTTCAACCGCAGTGCAAAGTGTGCCACGACTACGCTACAATTGCGCCGTGCCCCGCCTGTCCCGAAAATTCTTCGCCCGTGACGCCGTCGTCGTCGCGCGCGAACTGCTCGGCCAGCGTCTGGTGCGGGTGTGCAACGCTCAGCCCTTGGCGGGGTTAATCACCGAGACCGAGGCCTATGTCGGCGAGGATGATCTGGCCTGTCACGCGCGCGCGGGCCGCACAGCGCGCACCGAGGTGATGTACGGCCCGCCGGGCCATGCCTACATCTATTTCAATTACGGCCTGCACTGGCTGCTGAACATCGTCACCGAGCGGGCCGGTTACCCGGCGGCGGTGCTCATTCGCGGGCTGGCGCCGGTGCGCGGGATCGAGGTCATGCGGCGCCATCGCAGCGGCCAGCCCGACCGGAGTCTGGCGAACGGCCCCGGCAAGCTGACGCAGGCGTTGAGCGTGAATGGCGCTTTGAATGGCGCCGACCTGTGTGCCCGCACCGCCGAGCTGTACATCGAGCGCGCGGCCAGCCCGCCGCCCGCCCGCATCATCGCCGCCCGGCGCGTGGGCATTGATGGCGTGCCCGAGCCGTGGCGCTCGGTCAGATGGAATTTCAAGTGGCTGACGGGATAGTGTCGTCACCCTTCGCAAAGGAGCAGCCAGCATGGGCATCCTCTCCGGCAAAACCGCCCTGATCTTCGGTGTGGCCAACGATCACAGCATCGCCTGGGGCATCGCGCAGGCGCTGCACCGCGAGGGCGCGCGGTTGGGCTTCAGCTACGCGGGCGAGAAGCTCGAGCGCCGCGTGCGCCCGCTGGCCGCGTCACTCGGTTCGACGTTCGTCGAGCCGTGCGATGTGACGAAAGACGACGACCTCGCCGCCATCGTCGAAAAGACCCGGGCCGCTTTTGGCGAGATCGACATCCTCATCCACTCGATTGCCTTTGCCGGTCGGGACGATCTGAGCGGGCCTTACTACAACGTCAGCCGCGCGGGCTTTGCGCTGGCGATGGACATCAGCGTGTATTCGTTCACGGCCATGGCGCGCGCCTTCCTGCCGATCATCAAGCCCAACGGCGCGCTGCTGACCATGACGTACATCGGCTCGGTGCGGAGCGTGACCCACTACAACGTGATGGGCGTCGCCAAGGCCGCGCTCGAAGCCAGCGTCCGTTACCTGGCGATGGATATGGGCGCGCACGAGAAGCGCATCCGCGTCAACTCGATCTCGGCTGGCCCCATCCGCACGCTGGCGGTGGCCGGCATCGCCGGCTCGCGCGGGATGATCAGCGAGTTCGCCAAACAGAGTCTGCTCAAGCGCGCCATCACCATTGACGACGTCGGCAACGCGGCGGCCTATCTGTGCTCGGATCTGGCGGCGGGCGTCACCGGCGAGATTCATTACGTGGATGCCGGTTTCAACACCGTGGGGATGAATCTGACCGAGGACTCGCCCGGCTGAGCGAACCACGGCGCGCGGGCCGCCGGTTGTGTGTGTGGCCATGCACCTCCACCGGGTTTCGTCGGACGGCCTCGAAGCCCTGCGGGCCGAACAGGTCGCCGCCACGTCATCGCCGTGATCACCGCCATCGGCCTGTTGACGGGGTTGTTTGCGCTGTGGGCCAGACGGCGCGGCTGGTGGTGACGGCGCGCGGGGACGACTACTTGCTCACGGCCACCGTCACGCCCTCTTTCTCCTTCGGAAAAAGCCGGCCGAGGATCTGATTGAAAAGCCGCACCATCAGGTTTTGGTAAAAACCGAAGATGAAGGCGACGATGTAGATGACGAACTGATTGTCGGTAAACCAGGTGATGATATTGGTCCGGGCGATGACATACATGACCAAGCCAAAGGCGAAACCGATAAGCGGGTAGGCGTAATACCACATCGCAAATTCCGGGTCGAAGTCTTTTTTGTCGGCCACGTGCTGCCAGAGAGTATATAGCCCGCCCACTACCCCGCCCAATCCGCCGCTCAGGACACCTAGCCCAAGCACGCTCGGCAATAGCGGCGCATCGTTTTGCAATGCCAAAGCGCCGGCGATGAGCGCCTCCACAATTAGCCCGATCCAGCCCGTAGCTGCCAATACAACGACCAGGATGACAAAGACTGAGAGGAGATAGCCAAAGATCGCGCGCGGGGCCTCGAACCACGACATGCGCTGCACGCGGGCGAAGCGATAGCGCGCCTCGGCCAGCTCGCGCTGCGCCTCCTCGATGTAGCCGCGGTCGGCGAGCATGAAGGTGCGGGCCTGCGCCAACCGGTCGAACATCTCCCGCGCCATCCCCAGGCTCACCCCGGGCAAGGTGGCGATGCTCTTCTCGAGCGTGTCAATCTCGGTGAACACGGACTTGATGTGCTCGTCGGTGACGTACATGCCCACCAGTTCGGGGCTGGGGGCCAGCTCTTTGCGGATGTCGCCGCGCGCCTCGGCCATCGGCCCGAAGGTCTCGGGGATGACGAAGGTGTCGTCGCCCTTCATCGCCGTGGCCGCCGGCTGGCCGCCGTCGCCGATGGTGCCCGGCGGCTCTTCTTGTGGCGCGCCCGTCTCGGCCCCGGCAAAAGCGGTGTCGCGCCCCGCGCCCGCCATCGGGTCGGCGTCGTCGGTCTCGGGCATGGTGGCGAACGGCCGCAGCGTGGCCTCATCGGCGGCAGTGAGGTTCGGCGAAGGCTGATCGGGGAACAATCGGCTCACTTCCTCGGGCGTGAGGTCAGGCGTGGCGTTCGGGTCCATTCCGGTCGGCGTGGGGCTGGGCATCGAGTGAGCTCCTGAATGCGAGTGGCGAGGCAGGGGCAGTATAGAATAAAGCCGTCGAAAGAGAAAGAGAAAACGAAAGAGAACGATGTCGCGCACAACACAATCCGTCCTCATCGGCCTCGGCCTGGGCGTCGTGGTGGTGGGGGTGATCGCTGTCTTCGTCATCGGCCCGCTGTTGTACCCGGCCCGGCCTCGGCCGGTTCCGGTCGCCGAAGCCACGCCGCTCCCCACTGGGCGGCCGCCCGAGGGCACCTCCACGCTGCCCGCCTCGCCCCCCACTTCCCGGCCCACCGCGCCGCTGCCGGCGACGCTCACGCCCGCGCTGCGGCCGCTCAACGAATTGCCCAATCCGCCGGTCGGCAAAATCGTCTTTACCTGTTTCGACGGCGACGATGAAATCTGTCTGCTCAACCTGGCCGACATGACCATCGCGCAACTGACGAACAACAGCGTGGGCGATTGGTATGCGTCGCTGACGCCCGACGGGGCGGGCGTGTTGTTTGCGCGGCAGATCAGCGGCAGCAATTACGAGATCATGCGGATGCGGACCGATGGAAGCGAGGTCGTGCAACTGACACGGAACGGCGCGCAGAATTACGCGCCCGAGCTTTCGCCCGACGGGGCGCAGATCGTGTACACCTCGAGCGCGGGCGGCGCGCAGCAGGTGTGGGTGATGGAGGCGGGCGGCGGCAACCCGCGCGCCCTCACCACCGGCGCGGAGAGCATTGACCCGACGTGGTCGCCGGATGGGAGCCGCATCGCGTTTGCGAGCAACCGGAGCGGGCAGCGCCAACTGTGGACGATGGCGGCCGATGGCAGCGACCTGCGGCAGGTGACCGACCTGCCGGAGATGGGCGGGCGCAACGCGTTTTCGGCGGACGCGGCGACGCTGGCGTTCTATCGCGGGCCGTTCAATGGGCGCAACATCTTCGTCATCGGCGCCGACGGCAGCGGCGCGCGCCAGCTCACCGACGGCGGCGACAACCTCGGCCCCGACTTCTCGCCGGACGGGAATTGGATCACCTTCGGCTCGTTCCGCGACGGCAACAACGAAATCTACCTGATGCGGCCGGATGGCAGCGATGTGTACCGGCTGACGAACCACCGCCGCTCGGAGTATCAGCCGCGCTGGGGGCCGTGAGGTCTGGGCGCGTCGTCCGGCGCGCAACCGGGCTCGCAGAAAAGTTAAGCCAGCGGAATCCGCAACTCTGCGACAATGCGGGCCACTCCCCACCACGCATCCCAAACAAAGCTATGACCATCCCCATCGCCCTTCAACTCTACACCGTGCGCGAGGCGGCGCAGAAGGACTTCGCCCGCACCGCCGAACGCGTCGCCGCGCTGGGCTACACCGGCGTCGAAACCGCCGGCTTCCCCGGCATCACGCCCGAGGCGGCCGCGCGCCTGTTTGCCGATCTCGGGCTGGCGGTGTGCGGCGTGCACGACCGGCTGCCGCTCGGCGCTGAGCGCAACCGCGTGCTCGAGACGATGCAGGCCCTGCGGTGCCGGCGGCTGATCCTGGCCTGGCAAGCGCCGGAGAGATTCACGACCCGCGCCGGTGTCGAGGCGGTATGCGCGGAACTCAACGAGGCCAATGCCGTTGCGCAGGCCAACGGCCTCGCGCTCGGCTATCACAATCACTGGTTCGAGTTCGAGAATCGCATTGACGGTGAGAGCGCGCACGCGCTGATGGCGCGGCGGTGCGCGCCGAGCCTCTTCTTCGAGATTGACACGTACTGGGTGCGGACCGCCGGCGGCGACCCGGCCCAGGTGGTGCGGGATTACGGCCCGCGCGCCCCGCTGCTGCACATCAAGGACGGCCCGGCGGTGCGCGACGCGCCGATGACGGCGCTCGGCGGCGGCGTGATGGATGTGCCCGCCGTCGTGCGGGCGGCGCGCGGCCGCGCCGAATGGCTCATCGTCGAACTCGACCGCTGCGCGACGGATATGTTCACGGCAGTGGAAGAAAGCTTCAGGTATCTTTCGACTTTGGCGAGGCAATAACCGGTTATTGGAGAAATCCCCAATAACCAAACGCTCTTAATTGAAATCAAGGAGGTCGAATGTCATGCCGAGGAGCGGAGCGACG
>CAZSNP010000067.1:0-27242 GCA_964608265.1 uncultured Anaerolineales bacterium
TCCTTGCTAGGAACCAAGTTTGCCATGCCCAAGCCCTTTTCGTGATCTACTGATACTCTCGCCGACCTACCGCTGGAACCCACTCGATGTTAACTGGGGGACGACTGGCAATATTCCTCCCCTCATACCCGGCAACACTGCACGCAGTGTGACCATACGATTTCAAAATACAGGCACATCGAGTTGGACTTGTCAGCCGGGAGAAACCGTACGTGTTTCTTACCAGTGGCAGACGGCCACCGGCACCGTCATCGGCAACGGGCTGGTGCCTGTTGGCAGTCTCTGCGGTCTGAACCCGGGCAGTTCGCAACTCGCCACCTTCAATATCATCACGCCGGGTTCATCGCCGGCCAGCAATCGAATCATTCTTAGTTTGGATTTGGGTGTGATCACACCCGGTGGGCTGCTGCTCTTCACGGCACAAAGCCCTGCCTGGCCATCGTACGATAGCTCAATCTATCGGCTCTTCTTGCCCATTGCGATCAAGTAGTGCTGTTCCCGGCCAAATCAGTTGGTGAGCGCCGCGAACGTCGCCCGCAGCCCCTCGGCCAATGATCGCGGGCGCCAGCCGAGTTCGTTCGCGGCCTTGTCGGCGCGGGCGAGGTAGGTAACGCCGCCCAGCACCCGCAGCCGCTCGGCCAGCGCGGGCAGCGGGCGGCCGAGCAAGCGCGCCCCGACTCGCGCCCACGCCGAGGGCACCCACACCCATGGCGCGCGCGCGCCACTGGCCGCCGCACACGCCTCGAAGAACTCGCGGAAGGTGTGCGCCGGGCCGGTGAGGTTGTACGTCTCGCCGTTACGGCCACGCTCCGCGCACAGCCGCAGACCGGTGGCCGCATCCTCCACATACGTCCACGAGCGCGCGTTGTCCGGCCCGATCATCACCGGCAGCCGCCCGCGCGCCAGCCGCCGCAACACGCGCCGCATCGGCGAGAGGTCGCCCGGGCCGTACACCGCGCCCGGCATGGCGATGACGAGCGGCGCGCCGCGCTGTTGCAGCGGCGCCGCCACCCCGCAGTGGGCGAGGTGCTTGGTGCGCTGATAGTGCGACTCGAACTCTGTCAGCGCCGGGCGATAGCCTTCGTCCACCACCGCGCCGTGCGTGTCGCCGTACACGACGTTCGACGAGGCATAGACGATTTTCGGAACCCGCGCCTCCCATGCCGCCTCCAGCACCGTCCGCGCGCCGTCAACGTTGATGCGCTGCACACGGGCGCGGTCTTTCGGCTTGACGCCGATCTGCACGACGCCGGCCAGATGAAAGACGATGTCGTGCCCGCGCAGGGCATGGGTGAATGAACCCGGTTGGGTGATGTCGGCCGGGAGGGCGCGCACGCCGCGCGGCAACTGCCGGGCGCGCTCGAAGGTGCGCACGAGGGCGGTGACGGTGTGCCCGTGCGCCAGCAGCTCGCGGATGAGGGAACTGCCGATGAAGCCGGTGCCGCCGGTGACAAAGGCTTTCATGATTTGGATTGGGGGAAGCGGCACTGCGAAATGCGCAGCCTTTCGCGTTTGCGGGCGGCATGCCCGCCGGTGACGATGGCCTTCATGCGGGCAGCGTCACCCCGAGGCCGGCGAAGAACTCGCGCAACCGCTCGCGCTGCTCATCGGGCACGTAATCCATGTTCAGCCGCCGCTCGCTCACCTCCCAGTACTTGGCGCGCTTCACATGCAGCAAGTCGTCGGCGATCTCGCGCAGCAGCGGAGCCTCCATCCGGGCAAACGACTGGCGGATGCGCTGCACGGCCTCGGCCTGGCCGGTGACCATGAAATAGCTGGCCAGGATGGCCTGCGCCTTCTTCACCCCGTCGAGCGCGCGGCCGCCGGCGTGCTCGTCGTACAGCAGAAAGCGTTCGAGCAGCCGCTGTTTGTTGGGCGCGTCGGTCGTCCAGGCCTGTTGCACCAGGGCGCCCAAATCGTACGCCACCGATTCGACGATGAAGGGGAGCTGGTTGTCATGGGCGATGTCGCCGTAGGTCGTGAAGTAAAAGGCGATCTCCTGCACCAGGTCGGGGTACTGCGCGTTGAGCGATTCAGCCCAGGTGCGATATTGATCGAGCACGATGTAAACGGAGCGCGTGTCGCGGCGGGTGATGGTGAGGCGCAGAAAGGTGTTGAAGTATTGCATCACCAACTCGCGCACGGCGGGGTCGCGCACCGCAGCTTCGCCCTGCCCGAGGCGGCGCACGCTTTTGGCGATGGCGCTGACGACATCGTGCACGCGACCGACCGCCGCGCTCAGCACCTGGCGCAGTTGCGAGAACAGCTTCATCTCCACCCAGCAGCGCGTCTCGCTGAATTCATCGATGGCCCGCGACGAGAAGCCGAGGAAGTGATTCGGGTCGGCGATCAACCAGGCGCCGGGCAACTGCCCTTTGAGCGTCCAGTAATGGCGCAAGAGATTCTCCAGCGTCAACACGCATTCGATGGCGGTGTTGCGATCGAGCCGGTCAATGCTCCGCACCGCGACATTGGCGATGTGTTCGATGCCTTCGGCGACCTGGCGCTGATAGCGTTCGGCGTGGCCGGGGTAACGGGCCGCCAACGCCATCCCGTCCCGCACCTCCGCCTCCAGGCGGTCGAGCAGGAAGCTGGGGTGCAGAAAGCGAAAGACGTGATAAAGATACGGGAATTGCAGCGCGAAACACAGCACTGTCAGCCCGAACAGGAAGGCCAGGGCGTTCAGCGGCAAAAAGTCGGGCCGGATCCAATAGCCGGCCCACGTGTTCGCCAGATCCGCAAAGACCACGAGCAACAACACCGCCGCGTTCACCCGATCTTTGATGAAAAACTCGAGGAACTTCAACGAGTACATGTTGGCGGTGAGCGGCACGGCGATGGCGACGCTGGTGAAGACCACGGCTACGAGTTGATTCAGATTCCGGTTGAGAAGGTTGTTGACGTGCCGGGCCTGGCTGATGTCGGCGGTGAACAGCGTGCTCAACCCGATGCCGGCGGCGGCGAAATCAAACGCCAGCAGCGCGATGAGCAGGGCCACAAAGGCCAGGGCGATGAGCAATACCCCGCGCGCAAAACGCAGCGGCGTCGGCTGTGATGTGTTCATCGATTCGGGTGGGTGACTACCGCTTCAAGTAGGCCAGCAAAATTTCCAGGGCGGCCTGCGCCGACAGTTCCTTGTTGCCGGCGCGGTCGCCCTTCCACAGAAACTGCTGCGCCAGCTCAGTGTCGCGGGCGCTCAGACCAACCCACACCGTGCCCACCGGCTTGCCGGGCAGACCGCCGCCCGGCCCGGCGATGCCGGTGACGGCCAGACCGATGTCGGTGCGCAGGGCTTGCCGCGCGCCGCGCGCCATCTCACGCACGGTGGCTTCGCTCACCGCGCCGTGCTCGTACAAAGTGTTGTGCCGCACGCCGAGCAGGTGCTCCTTGGCGTCGTAGGCATAAGCAATGATGCCGCCGAGGAAGTAGGCCGAAGACCCGGCGACGTTAGTCAGCCGGTGGCCGATGAGGCCGCCGGTACACGACTCGGCGACGGCGACGGTGAGCGCGCGCTCGGTGAGCCGCCGGCCAATTTCGGTTTCAATCGATTCGGTTTGCTCTGCGGGCACAACGCAATTATAAGCTCTGCCCCCTTCGCCCGCCGGGAGAAGGGGGGTCCCGAATAGACGCGACGCCGCTCCCTCTCCCAGCGGGGGAGGGCCGGGGTGAGGGCGCAATGCCAGCCTCAGGATTGACTTTGCCCCAACCCCGCGCGCCGGGCAGCCGGATGAATTGCGCGCCTCGGAATGTGCACTACAATTGCGCCATGCTCAAGCTTCATCACAATCGCATACTGTCCTGCCTGCTCCTGCTCGCGACGGCGGGTTGCAATGCCTTGCCGCAGATCGTGGTCGTGACGCCCACCCCGGCGCCGCCGCCGCAGCCGACGCTCACCCCCATCCCCAGCGCGATGATGACGTTCACGGCCAGGGCGCCGGCCAACACACCCGCCGGGGCCGTGGTAGTGGCGCGGGTGTTCAACGAGGTCAACGGCGATTACACCGAGGTGTTGCTGCAGAGCGCCGGCGACAACGTGTGGACAGGCAGCACCGCGGTGACGTTTGGCGAAGTCGTGCGGTACAAGTACGTCCGCACCGCGCCCTCCTTCGCCGAGGAGTTCACGCCGCTGCGACAAGCGGTGCCGTTTCGGCTGTTTTCAATCACCGATCAAAACTCCGCCGCGGCGGATGTGATTGCGACGTGGAGCGATACCGAGTTCCGGGGCGATCAGGGCGGGCTGCGCGGCATCGTCCGCAACAGCAACACCGGGCAGGGTGTGCTCGGCGCCATCGTGGCCGCGGGCGGGCAGGTCACCCTGACGGCGTTCGATGGCAGCTTCACCCTGTACAACATCCCGGCCGGCAGCCAGCGCGTTACCGTCATAGCGCCCGATGGGTCGCTGCGCCCGACGCAGACCACGGCGCTGGTTCCGGTGAGCGACTTCGCCAGCGTTGATCTCAGCTCGCCCGACCCGAACATCGTCACCATCACCTTTTCGGTGCGCGTGCCCAACGGCACCGACCCGGCGGCGGTGGTGCGCGTGGTCGGGAACGCGGCGCAACTCGGGGATAACTTCATCCCGGGGCTGGGCGGCTCGGCCATCGCGGTGGGCCGCGCGCCGGTGCTCGCCCGACAGGCCGACGGCAGTTATGCCGGCAACGTGCAGTTGTATGAAGGCAGCGTGTTGCGTTACGCCTACACCCTCGGTGATGGGCGATGGAACACCGAGCTTGACAGCGGTGGCCAGAGGCTGCTCCGCCGGTACATGGTGCCATTCGGCAACGCCAGCGTGCAGGACACGGTGGCCACATGGCATGCCGGCCCGTCGGCCCCGGTGACGTTCGAGGTCACCGTGCCTTCGAACACGCCGCCGTACGATACGATCGCCATTCAGTTCAACACCACCGAGTGGGGCGCACCGCTGCCCATGTGGCGGGTGAACGTCAATCAGTGGCGCTACACGTTGTCGTATCCCCTCACCTTCAACGGAAACTGGCACTATCGCTTTTGCCGCAACCTGGCCTGTGGCGCCGCCGATGACAGCGCCCCGCCCCTCAGCCGCTCGTTCACGCCGCAGGTGCTGCGCGGCGACGAAAAAGCCACCGTGGATAAGTGGCGCTGGACGGATGAGTTCGCGCTGCCGGTCGTCAACACGCTGACACCGCTGGAGCATCCGGGCTTCCACGCCGGTCTGAGTTTCACCGAGCCGTGGCAGCCGAACGCGCAACCGTACTACGCCGACGCCTTCCGGGGCGCTCAGGAGACCGCGGCCAACGCGCTCACCGTCTATCGCCGCGGAGCGCTGACGAATGTGTCGCCGCCCGTCTTCGCCGACAGCCTGTTCGCGACCATGCCGCCCTCGGAACTCAGGACGCTGGTCGAGCAGGCACACACCGCCGGCCTCAGCACCGTCGTGCTGCACCCGGTGACCTGTGCGTATACGCCCTACGGCCCGTGTGAGTACTGGCCCATCAACCCCAACCAGTGGAATGAGTGGTTCAACGCCTACGAGCGCTGGCTGCTGTCTCAGGCGGATGTGGCCAGGCTCGCTGGCGTGGATGCGCTGGTGATCGGCGACTATAAGTTGCAGCCGGCCTTGCCCGGTGAGCCGGGCGCCCCGGCCGACGCCGATGCGCGCTGGCGGGCGCTGATCGCCAAAGTCGAGCAGCGCTTCGGCGGCCAACTGGCCTTCGAGTTTCAAATCGGCTCGGATACCGTCTGGCCGAATCCGCCGCAGTTCGTCGAGCTGCTCGATATCATCCGCCTCCACTGGTGGTCGCCGCTGGCCGCGAACTCGAGCACGCCGCTGGCCGAGATGACGGCGCGCGCCGGCCAAATCATGGATGAGCGCATCCAGCCGGTCGTGCAGCGCTTCCCCGGCAAACAAGTTCACTTGCACATGGCCTACTACGCCGCCGAGGGCGCGGCCACCCAGTGCCTCAAGCCGGCGGACAGGCCGGAGTTGTGCCACGACTTTCGCGATTTCAACCCCGAGTCGCCCGACGTGTTGCGCTACGGCTTCGACTTCAACGAACAGGCTGATGCGTACAATGCCGTGCTCGGCGCCGCCTACATCCGCACGTGGATCACCGGCGTGTATTCGTTCGGCTACAACCCTGTCGCCGCGCTGCGCGATAAGTCCATCTCGGTGCGCGGCAAGCCCGCCGAGATCGTGCTCGGCCAGTGGTTCCGGCGCTTTCAAGGCAAATGACCGGGGGCAGTGAACCGCGGGCAGTCAACCGCGAGCGGCGAAGCCGGGAGGCGCTACTGACTGTTGACTGTTCACTGCCCCGTGAGTCGGGTATCATTCGCGCGCGATGAAGATTGCGCCGTCCATCCTCTCCGCTGACTTCACACAACTGGGTCAACAAATCGCCGAGTGCCAGGCCGCCGGTGCAGATTGGATTCACGTGGATGTGATGGATGGGCACTTTGTCCCCAACATCACCATGGGGCCGTTGGTGGTGGCGGCGGCGCGCCGCGCGACGACGCTGCCCGTCGACGTGCACCTGATGATCGCGCAACCCGAGCGCTATCTGGCCGACTTCGCGCAGGCCGGGGCGGACTCGATCATCGTCCACGTCGAGGCCTGCCCGCACCTGCACCGGACGATTCAGCAGATCAAGGAACTGGGCAAGCGCGCCGGGGTGGCGCTCAACCCGGCCACGCCGGCGGGCGCGGTCGGCGAGGTGCTGGCCGAGGTGGATTTGGTGTTGGCGATGACGGTCAACCCCGGCTTCGGTGGGCAGAAGTTCATCCGCACTACTTTGCCCAAGATACAGCAACTGCGGCGCGCGCTGACCGAGCGCGGTTTGCAGACGGAGATCGAGGTGGATGGGGGAATTGATGCGGCCACCCTCGCCGAGGCCGCGCGCGCGGGGGCCACGGTCTTCGTCGCGGGCAATTCGGTATTCAAAGCGGGCGCTTCCATTGCCGAGGCGGTCGCGGCGCTGAAACGCAGCCTCCACTCAAGCCAGTGACAAAAAAGGGCCGGCCCTCGTAATGAGGGCCGGCCCGAGGCTGAGCGAGACCGGTTACTTGAGTTTGCCCAACGCTTTGATGCACTTGGCGCACAGCGTCTTCTGCACCAGCTTGCCGCCTTCGAGCACCCGGGTCTTTTGCAGATTCGGGCGAAAGGTGCGCGCGGTGGAGCGCTTGGAAAACGAGACGTTGCGGCCAAAGGTAGTGGTCTTGCCACACGAGGCACAGTGAGCCATACGCGTAAACCCTTTCAGTCAACAAAAGAGACGACTGCGCTGCGCGGGTCGTCTCAACAAGAACATTCCCAAAATCGAGCGGGCGGGATATTATCACAGACGCCAAACTCCATCAACCCGGGGCCGATCGCTCAACCCGGAAGGCGCGTGTGGGCCTATGTCTGCTGAAGAACACAATTTGCTCGGTCGCATCAACATCTCCCCTATCGCCGTCGCCACCGTCGCCAGCCAGGCCGCGCTGCAATCCTACGGCGTGGTCGGCATGGCGGCGAAGAACGTGGTGGACGGCATCACCAATATGATCAGCCGCGACCCGCGTCACGGCGTGGATGTGATCTTTCACCCCGACGGGGTCAGCATCAATCTCTTCGTCATCGTTGAATACGGCACCCGCATCAGCACGGTGGCGGCCAGCCTGGCCAGCGCGGTGCAATTCAACATCGAAAAGTCCCTCGGCCTGAATGTGAAAGAGGTCAATGTGCATGTGCAGGGCCTGCGCATCAGCGACCCGCAGGCCTGAAGCTTGAACCCGCCCATGACGACGCCTGAACCGACGCCCGCCCCGCGCACCTATCGCGACCTGTACACCTGCAACGGACAGGAATTGAAACAACTGACCGAGGCCGCCATCACCTGGCTGACGACGAACAAAGAAATCGTCAACGCCCTCAACGTCTTCCCGATCCCGGATGGCGACACCGGCACCAACATGCTGATGACGATGCAGGCCGCCTACCGCGAAGTCGCCAGCCGCACCGAGAAACACGTCGGGCAGATGGCGCACGCCATCGCCCACGGCGCGTTGATGGGGGCGCGCGGCAATTCCGGCGTCATCCTCTCGCAGATCTGGCGTGGGTTGGCGCGGACGCTCGAAAAGCACGAGACGTTCGATGCGGCCTTGTTCGCGCGCGCGCTGCGCGAGGCCGCCGACACGGCGTATCGCGGCGCGGTGCGCCCGGTCGAGGGCACCATCCTCACCGTGGCTCGCGATTGCGCCGTCGCCGCCGAGGACGCCGCCCTGCGCCATCACGAATTGCGCTCGCTGCTCGAACGCATCGTGCACGCCGCCAACGCCTCGGTCAACCGCACGCCCGACCTGCTGCCGGTGCTCAAGCAGGCCGGCGTGGTCGATTCGGGCGGAAAGGGATTGACCATCCTGCTCGAAGGCATGCTGCGATTTTTGCGCGGGCAATCCCTCGATGAACCGCTCGAGGCCGTGATCAAACCGCTCAACCTCGAGGCGGTCGGCGCGGCGATGAACAACGTCGAGCCGGGTCAGGAATGGGAGGTGATCGTGGATTTCAGGCCGAAGGGCGCGGTGCACCTCCCCACCCTGTACAAGCGGCTCGAGGTTATGGGCACCGCGATCCAGGTCGGCGAGGGCGAGGGGATGTATCGCGTCCACATCCACTTGCTCAAGGCCCGCCGCCACGAGCCGCTCGATCTGGCCGAGGAGCTGGGCACGATCTCCAACGTGCACATGGAGAACCTGCTGGCGCAAGTGGAGGGCATCGAGGGCGGTGAGCCGCTGCCGTTAGCCCGGGCGGAGGCCGGGCAGATCGCCGTCGTCGCGGTCTCGCCGGGCGACGGGCTTTCGCGCGTGTTGGCTTCACTGGGCGCGGCGGCCATCGTCGGCGGCGGGCAAAGCCAGAATCCGTCCACTGAGGAAATCCTTGACGCCATCACAGCCCTGCCCACCGAACGCGTCATCGTGTTGCCCAACAACAAGAACATCATCATGGCGGCGCAACAGGCGGCGGAGCATTCGGGCAAGCAGGTGCGGGTGGTTGGCAGCCGCTCGGTGCCGCAGGGCATCGCGGCGCTGATGCAGTTCACGCCGACCGGCGAACTCGAGGACGTGCAGGCGGCGATGGAGCGCGGGCTGGGCAACGTGCAAACCGGCGAGGTGACCACGGCCACGCGCACCGTCGAGCTCAACGGCGTGCAGGTCAATGAAGGCCACTTCATCGCCCTGCACAACGGCCAGCTCAAAGTCGCCGACAATGAACTGAACTCGGCCCTGTTCCGATTGCTCGAGGCGATGAACACCGGCAACGCCGAAGTCATCTCGTTGTACTACGGCGCAGAGACGACCGAGGCCGAGGCCGAGAAGATCGCCGCGACGCTGCGCGAGAAGTATCCCGATCACGCCGTTGAGTTCCACTACGGCGGCCAGCCGCATTACTATTACATCATTTCCGTAGAGTGAGCGATTGCAGGTTGAAGGCTGGCAGGTTCAACCGTCAACCCGCAACCTTACACTGATCAAGTGCAATGGTTCGCCTCGTCACCGACAGCAACGCCTTCTTCTTCGAGCCTGACTTCGCCCGCAAGCACGGCATCCGCGTCGCGCCGTTCACCCTGCGCATCGGCGAGAGGCGCTACAGCGAACCCGAGCTGACCACGGAGGCATTGCTCCAGCGCGTGGCCGAGGCCGGGAGCGTGCCAGCCCTCGAGCCGCCGTCACCGGAGCAGTTCGCCGCGATCTTTGAGGAACTGGCCCGCGAGAGCGGCAGCCTCGTCGCCATCCTCATGTCTGAAAAGCTCAGCCGCGCACCGCACAACGCCCGCCTCGGCGCGGAGGCGTTGCTCGGGCGCTGCAAAATCCACATCATCGACTCGCAATCCACCTCGTTGGGCCTGGGGTCGCTGGTGGAGATCGCGGCCCGCCAGGCCGAGCGTGGCGCAGACGCGGACGAGATCGTGAAGGCGGTGCGCGCCGGCGTCCACAGGTTGTACGGCGTCTTCTTTTGCGAGACGATGGCGTATTCGGCGCAACTGCAGCACGTCGGCCAGGCCCATGCCCTGCTGGGTGAGATGCTGGAGATCAAGCCGGTGCTGGCGCTCGAGGAGGGCGACCTGATCCCGATCGAAAAAGCCCGCACCCGGGCGCAGGCCATCGAGCACCTGGTGGAATACGCGATCGAGTTCCCGAAGATCGAGCGCTGTGCGATTCTGCAGGCGACGCCCAAGCCGAACGAGGACACGCGCGCGCTGCTCGAACAACTCGCCGCCGAGGTGCCGGGGCAGAAATGGCCGATCATCACCTACCCCCCCTCGCTGGCGGCGCTGCTCGGCCCGAACGCCATGGGCATCATCGTGCACGAGGGCGAGTCGGTGGAGTAAGGCCAGAGATTTCCGTGCCGACACGGATTGGCCTGCCACTCGGTGGAATCCGCGCAAGCGGTGGTTTCTAAAATCATCCCTCAAAGGTACAATCCTCGGCATGCTTGCCTCGCTTGCACAACTGCAAAAAATTCTGAATACGGAAATCAACGGAAAATACGAGAACCGGGCCGTCATCGGCGGGTTGCCGAAGATGCTGGCCTTCTGGGAGCCTAACGCCAAGCGCGATGGGCTGGACGCCGACGCCATCGGCGGCATCGTCGCCCGCATCAACGGGTATCCCGATCTGCCGCCGGAAAAACGTGCCGGGGCGGTTGCCGAACTGCTCGATTTGATCAAAGAGACGAATACGCGCGAGATGGCGAAGCGTCAACCCGCCGCGACGCCGGCGCCGGCACGCGCCGAGCCAAAGCCTGCCGCGCCGCCGCCCGCGCAGCCAAAACCCGCGCCGCCCGTCGCGGCCGCTCCCAGGGCCGCGGCAGCGACACCGCCCCCGCCCGAAAAGCGGGAGCCGGCCCCACGCCCACAGCCCAATCCACCCAAAGCGCGCCCGCCGCAACCGGCCACAGCCTCATCGGCCTTCACCCAGGAAGCGCCGCCGGCCGGGCAGGTGGTCGAATCAAAGAGGGAAGGCGAGGGCAAACAACATCATCGCCCGGAGCGGTCTTCGTTCAACGTCGAGCCGCTCGACCCGCGCCCGCGCCGGCTCGCGCCCAAGCCCCTCAAATCGCAAGACCCGGTTGATCCGCTGGCTGGCCTCGACGCCCCGCTGACGGTGCTGCGCGGCGTGGGGCCGGAGACGGCGAAGGATTACGAGCGCCTCGGCCTGCACACGCTGCGCGACATGCTGCTCCACTTCCCGCGCCGCTACGACAACTACTCCAGGATGAAGACGATCAACCGTCTGGAGTATGGCGAGGAGTGCACGCTGATCGCGACGGTCTGGGAGGTGCGCGAGCGCAAGTTCCGCGCCAACCGAACGATGCTCAAGGTCGTGCTCGCGGATGGCACCGGCATGATCGAGGTCACCGAGTTCAATCCCTACCGCAAACAGCTCCTCGTGCAGGGGCGGCAGATCGTGGTCAGCGGCCGGGTGGATCAATACCTGGGGCGGCTGACGATCGTGCCGCGCGAGTGGGAGAAGCTCGATGTTGAGTTGCTGAACACGGGGCGTATCGTCCCGGTGTACGCTCTGACCGAGGGCATCTATCAGCGCGCGATGCGCAACCTGACCGCGCAGGTCGTGAACTATTGGGCGCGCAAGCAGCCCGACCCGCTGCCCGCCGATATGCTCAGCCGCGCCGGGCTGATCGGCTACGGCGAGGCGCTGGCGCAGATTCACTTCCCCGACAGCGAAGACAAACTGGCCGAGGCGCAGCACCGCCTGGCCTTCGATGAACTGCTGGCGCTGCAACTCGGCGTGCTCAGGCAGCGGCGGCAATGGCAATCGGCCAGCGGCCAGGTGCTGCGGATCGAAGACTCCGCGCTGGAGGCCTTTGTCCGCGGGCTGCCGTATGCGCTCACGGGAGCGCAGACCCGCGCCCTCGGCGACATCCGCGCCGACCTCGCCCGCCCCGTGCCGATGAACCGGTTGCTGCAGGGTGACGTCGGCTCGGGCAAGACGGCGGTGGCCGCCGCCGCGATGGCGATTGCGACGCAGGCCGGCGCACAGGCCGCGCTGATGGCCCCGACCAGCATCCTCGCCGAGCAGCACTTCAGCACGATCTCGCAGTTGATGCAGTCAGCAGTCGGCGGTCAGCGGTCAGCAATTCGACTCTTGCAGGGCGCGACGCCGGCGAGTGAGAAAGCCGAAATCTACGACGGCCTGCGCACCGGCGCGGTGAAGGTCGTCGTCGGCACGCACGCGCTCATCGAGTCGCCGGTTGAGTTCGCCAACCTCGGCGTGGTGGTGATCGATGAGCAGCACCGCTTCGGCGTGTCGCAGCGCGCGGCGCTGCGGGGCAAAGGCGCGGAATCGCGCGGCGCGGAATCGCGCGGCGGCAATCCGCATCTGCTCGTGATGACGGCGACCCCCATCCCGCGCACTCTGGCCCTTAGCGTGTATGGCGACCTCGACCTCTCGATCCTGGATGAGATGCCGCCGGGCCGCCAGCCGATTACCACTTACATCCTGCACGCCAACGAACGCGAGCGCGGTTACGCCTTCGTGCGCCGCGAAGCTCAGAAGGGCCGGCAGGGCTTCCTCATCTTTCCGCTCGTCGAAGAATCCGAGAAGAGCGAGGCCAAAGCCGCCGTCGAAGAGCATGCCCGTTTGCAGAAGGAAATCTTCCCCGACCTTAAGCTCGGCCTGCTGCACGGGCGGATGAAGCCGGATGAGAAGGAAGAGGTGATGGAGAAGTTCCGCGCTGGCGAGTATCACCTCCTCGTCTCGACCTCGGTGGTCGAAGTCGGCGTGGATGTGCCGAACGCCACGGTGACCCTCATCGACGGCGCGAACCGGTTCGGGCTGTCACAACTCCATCAGTTCCGTGGCCGGGTCGGGCGCGGCGAGCACGCCTCGTACTGCCTGCTCGTCTCCGACTCGCCCAACCCCGAACCGGATGAACGGCTCAAGGCGATGGAGGCGACGCAGGACGGCTTCAGGCTGGCCGAGGTGGATTTGCAGTTGCGCGGCCCCGGCGATTTCCTCGGCACGCGGCAGAGCGGCTTCGCCGGGCTGCACACCGCGCGGCTGAGCGATGTGAAGACAATCGAGAAGGCGCGCCGCGAAGCAATTGCGCTGTTCGACCGTGACCCGGAACTGCAGGCGCCCGAGCACACCGGCATCGCCACGCTGGTTCAGAGGTTCTGGTCAATGGGTGCCGGGGACGTAAGCTGAAACGCAGGAAACGAAGGAAACCACAGGCGGACGGTTTCCCCACTTTCCTCCTGTGGTGAGCGGGAGAATCGCCTTGAATATCAAAGCCGTCTACCCTGGAACGTTCGACCCGATCCACTTCGGGCACATGGACATCATCGAGCGCAGCGGACGGTTGTTCAGCGAGGTGCTGGTCGCCATCTACGACAAGCCACTCAAGTCGCTGGTGTTTTCGTTCGAGGATCGCGTGGCGCTGGTGCAACAGGCCGTGCGGGAGATCGGTCTGCCGAACGTGAAGGTCATCGGCTACAACGGGCTGACGGTTGATTTCTGCAGGAAGGTTGACGCGCACGTCATCATCCGTGGGTTGCGGGTGTTCTCGGATTTTGAGTTCGAGTTCCGCATGGCACTCGCCAATCAGCGCATGGTGCCGGATGTGCAAACCGTGACGCTGATCACCGCCGAACAGCACACCTTCCTGAGCAGCACCACCGTGCGCGAGATCGCCTCGCTGGGCGGGGATGTGAGCACGATGGTGCCGGCCCATGTCGAGGCCGCCCTCAAGCGCCGCTTTCATGAGTTGGGCGAGGACGGCAGCGCCAAGGTCGTGCCTCTGACGCAACTCCGCGACTGAGCGGCTGTAGGGCGTGTGCAAAGTCCAATCTACGCCGTCATTTCGCCCTCGCCCCTGCCCTCTCCCGCTGGGAGAGGGAGTGGGCCGTGTCATTGGAGGGCTGCTGCAAAGCGTCAGCACCGACTCCCCTTCTCCCAGCGGGAGAGTCGCTGCGCTTACGGGGCTGGGGGATGAGGGCGAACGACGAGACTTTGCACACACCCTGTGAGCGGCTGGCATCTCGATTGCAATGACTCCCCAATCAGTGTATCTTTACGGCAACCTGCACTCCGTCTGAGAGAACCGTATGGACATTCTGCATCTCGTGGACCGGCTGGAAGAAGTCTTCAACGATGGCCGCCCCATCCCCCTCACCCGCAAACTGGCGGTGGATGAGGATCGCATCCTTGAGTTGATTGATCAGATGCGGGTGTCGATCCCCGATGAGGTGAAGAAGGCGCAGCAAATCCTCAACCAGCGCGACAAGATTCTGGCGCAGGCGCAGGAGGAGGCGCAGCGCACGGTGCAACTGGCGCAGGAGCGCGCGGTGCAGCAGGTGGAGCGCGAGACGCTGGTGGAGCAGGCCCGGCTGCGCGCGGGTGAGATCATCAAACAGGCCGAGGCCGACGCGGAGGCCATCCGCGCCGAGGCCGATGATTACGTGCTCGATGTGCTCGAAAAGCTCGAGACCGAGACGGCCCGCTCGCTCAACACCATCCGCAACGGCATCAACAAGTTGCGGGCGGATAAGGGCCAGGCGCCCATTCAGTACGGCGAGCCGACGGCCGCGCCTTGACACCTCCGAAGTCCATCCGTATAATGCCGCCCAGTTGCCTGCCCACGTGGCAGGCATTATTTTGCAAGTTACCGGCGGACCTGATAGCCGCCAAGTTGTAGGAGCGGGCCTTGCGCCCGCGCCAACGAAAGAAGATCGCCATGCCCCCACATCCAAAACGCAAACACTCCAAGGGCCGCCGTGACCGCCGCCGCGCGCACGACGCCCTGGCAGCCCCTGCGCTCGTCGCCTGCCCCAATTGCGGCGAGACGCACCTGCCCCACACCGTCTGCCCGAACTGCGGGTTCTACGACGGCAGGGAAGTGGTTGCCAAGAAAAAAGACAGCAAGTAAAAAGAGGCCGCGCAAAGCGGCCTTTTGTTTTTCACCCCGCAGCCGCAACGAGCGCGGAGTCTTTGCGGGCTTCGCATCTTCGCGGGTAGAATCCCGGCATGCCAATGTTCAACCCCCAATCTACCGCGTTCGTCTTCCCCGGCCAGGGCTCGCAGGCCGTGGGCATGGGCAAGGAACTTGCCGAGGGTTCCCCCGCCGCCCGGCAGACCTTCGCCGAGGCCGACGACGCGCTCGGCTTCGCGCTCTCGAAGTTGTGCTGGGAGGGGCCGGAGGCCGAGCTCAACGCTACGCTCAACACTCAGCCCGCCCTGCTCGTCACCTCCATCGCGGCGTTGCGCGCGCTGCGCGAAAAAGTCGGCGAGGCGGATCCAGCCTTTATGGCCGGGCATTCAGTCGGTGAGGTGACGGCGCTGGTGGCTGCCGGCTCAATTGCGTTTGCGGATGGGGCGCGATTGGTGCGTGCGCGCGGCGAGGCGATGGCGGCGGCGGGCGAACGCGCGCCGGGAGGCATGGCCGCCATCCTCAACCTCGATGCCGCGCCCCTGGCCGAGATCTGCGCGGAGGCCGCGGCGGCGACCGGCGGCGTGGTGCAGGTGGCGAACGATAACTGCCCCGGCCAGGTCGTCATCTCCGGGGAGGTGACCGCGCTGGAGAAGGCGATGGAGCTGGCGAAAGCGAACGGCGCGAAGCGGGCGCTGCGGCTTGCCGTGTCCATCGCCGCGCACTCACCGCTCATGCAATCGGGCGTCGAGCAGTACGCGCGGGCCGTTGAGTCCATCGCCATCTCGATGCCGCGCGTGCCCGTCATCAGCAACCTCACCGCGCAGCCCTTGCCCGATGTGGCCGCCATCCGCGCGGAGCTGCCGGCGCAACTGCTTACGCAAGTGCGCTGGACGGACAGTGTGCGCTACCTCATCGCGCAGGGCGTGACTACCTTCATCGAGCTCGGCTCGAAGGATGTGCTCACCGGGCTGCTCAAGCGCATTGACGCGAACGCGACCGGCGTGGCGGTGGGCACGGCGGAGGGGTTGGGGAAGGTGGAAAGCGGGGACTGAGGGAAACGAGGAGTATGAGGGCACAACCCGGTTTGGCTACGCCGGTCTGACTTTGCCGAGCAGCGCCCTCGCCCGCTCCACTAACTTCGGCGCGGGCGGTTGCGGCGAATAGGCGGCGACTTCCACCGCATCGGTGGCCTCAACGAGTTCGCTCACACCACCATTGCGTGCAGCGAACTCGCGCGGCGTCTCGGCGGGGGCGCGGTAGCGCCGCAGCCGTTTCTGCGCGGCGCGATAGGCGGCAAGAATCAGTTTCCGATTCGGGTCGGCATCCAGCGCGGCGGGCGGCGGCCGTTTCATCCACCATCGCCGCACGCGCGGGTATAACCATAGCAGACCCGCAATCGCCGCCGCAATCCCAATCACCACCACCAACGGCGTCATCACCGCCCCGAGCAGCGCCATCCCCGCCGCAGCCGCCTCCCCGATCGGCACGCGCACGCCCTCGAACGCGCCGGAGAAAATCCACCGCTGCACCGGCGCGGTGTACGGCGACGGCGTCCACCCCGGAGTGGGATCGAACGGCACCCAGCCAAACTCAGGGAAGTACACTTCGACCCACGCGTGCGCGTTGTTCATCCGCACGGTGTAATAACCGCTGAGCGCGTTGTATTCGCCCGCGCCGTAGCCCGCCGCCAGCCGCGCCGGTATGCCCAGGCTGCGCAGCATGACGACGTGCGCGCTGGCGAACATCTCGCAGATGCCGCGCCGATCCTCGAACAGAAACGTATCCACCACCTCGCTGCCCGGCTTGTGCGGCGGCGGGAAGAAATCGTACGGGAGGGTGAGTAAGTAGTCGCGGATGGCCGAGGCCGTGTCGTAAGCGTTGTCGCGCAGGAACTGGCGCGCGAGAGCGCGGGTGCGCGGCGTGATGGTCGGCGGCAGTTGCAGATAGCGGGCGGTGATGGCGGTGGGATAGATTGTGCTCGCGGCGCGCAGTTGGTGTGGATCGAAGTTCGGGCGGCGCGAGAGGACGGTGTACAGCATCTCGGCGCGCAGCGGTTCGCCCAGGCGGATGCCGTCACCGGCATCGAGCGCCATCCCATCCGAGCGCATGAAGACCTGCACCGGCCGGTATGCGGCGAAGAGCAGGTTGGGCTGCGGCTGCACGATATAAAACGTCTGCACCACTTCCTCGCCCGGGGCCTGACCCTCAACCGGCAAGTCAAACGCGATGGTGCCGGGGAAATGGCGCGCGGGCCGCAGCCCGTCATCGCGCTGGCTCCAGAACGTGCCGTCGTAGGTGTCGTAACTGTGGCTGCGCCAATAGCTCCACGCCGGCGAGCGCACATACATCACCACCGCCTCGCTCAATCCGCCGCGATAACGCAGATCGAGATTCGAGTCAAAGCCGTAGTAGTAGTTCTCGTTCGGCTCGCGGATGCCGTTGAGCTGCACCAGCGGCACGGCCGGGTTGAGGATCTGCGCCGTCGGCCCGCCGCGCACCCGCAGGTTGAGCGAGAACGGCGGGATGAGGGGGCGGCTGCTGAACTGAGGCAGGAGGGCGAAAGCGAGCAGGGAGAGGAGGGAGGAGAGAAGTGCGAGGCGTACAGCGTGAAACGTGAAACGTGATGCGGAACCTGCCACCTGCCACTTGTCATTCGTCCCTTGCTTTCCATCTTCGATTTCGGCCTGCATAAAGACCATCAGCGCGAGGGCGACGAAGGCGACGAGGAAGATCAGGAGCGAGTAGTCGCGGCTGACGGTGGCGGCGGCGTACAGCACGAGCACGCTCATCCCGAGCGAGGAGAATAAGTTGAGGCGCGAACGCAGATCGAAGGCGGTGACGGCCTGGGCGAACAGCGCGAACTGCACCTGCGGCAGGTTGAACCCGGCGAACAAACCGACGAACAGGTACGCCGCCAACGCATGCAGCCCGACGAAGACGGCCAGCCGCACGCGCCCATCGGCTTTCTCGCGGGCGGCGGCGCGGTGGCTGTAATAATGGCCGGCGGCGAGCACCGTGGTCGAGAGCAGCGCCGGGAGCCACAACTGCCCGTTCCATGCGGCGGCCAGCACCGGGGGCAGCGCGGCGAGGCAGGCCCAGCGGCGCAGCGCGGGCGAACGCTCGGGGGCAGCGGCGCGTTTGCGCGAGTCGAGGAATCGCCTGACGGCTTTCATTTCAGGGCGGAAGATTTACCGCAAAGACGCAAAGGACGCGAAGAAAGCGAAAGGCTTTTGTTTGCTTCGCGCTGTTTGCGGCTTCGCGGCTCGCCTATCACCATCGCATCGCCACCCGCTCATCTTCCACCAGCGTTCGCTCCCAATCGGCCTCATCGCCGATGACGCGCACGCTGAGGCCGGCGGCCTTCAACGACGCGGCCAACACCGCAACGCGCGCCTCGGAGCGCCAATCGAAGAGCACGGCCAGCACGGTCGCGCCGCTGTGATGCAATTCGAGGAGTGGCGCGAGGACTTCCGCATCGGGCGCGGGGAGCAACACAGCGACAAACGGCGCGCCGCGCAGACTCCGCAGGCAATCGGCGAAAGGCGGCCCGTCGTCCGGCTGCAGGCGGGCGAGGTAGTTCATCGCCGCCCACCGGCTGACGGCGCCGCCGAGGGGCGGGAGTGTCAGCGCAAGGCCGCGTCCGTCGGCGTAGTGCACGAGTGTGGCCGCCACCTTGAGCGCGCGTTCGAGCGTGTTGTCATCGGGCTGACCGATGACGGATGACCCGCGCGTGTCGAGGGCGATGGTCAGGCCCGGTTGCGTCTCCTCCGCAAACTCCTTCACCACCAGCCGCCCCACGCGCGCCGTGCTGCGCCAGTGAACGTGGCGCGGCGAATCGCCGGGCCGGTATTCGCGCACGCCGAGGAATTCCGCGCCCTGCCCCGCGCGAGCGAACTGGTGCTGCGTCGCGGGCCGCCGGTCGAGCAACGGGAATCGTTCGAGTACGCGGTACTCGGGGAAGATGAGGACGCCGCCGGTCGCCGGCAACGGGCGGCGGGCGGAGAAGAAACCGAACGGCGCGCGCGTCGTCACCGTAAGCGGCGCGAAGTCGAACCAGCCGCGCCGCGCGCAGACGGTTTCGCAGCGCAGTTCCACTGCGTCGCGCGGGGGGATCGAAACGAAGAACGGCAACGCCCGGTCGGCGGCCGGCGCGAACTCGCAGCGTTCTTCGCCGCGAACGTGCCAGGCGGGCAGGCGACCCGCATTGCTCAGCGTCAGCGTGAGGGTGATCGGGTCACCGACGCGATACTCATCCGCCTCCGAATCCGGCGCAGTCTGCCGGCTCAAGCCGCCCACCATGCGACCGGGCAGCCACGCCGAGACAATCCACACGCCAAGGATGAGGGCGGTGAAGACGTACAGCCAACTGACCTGCGTTTGATTGGCGAAGAGGTAGAGGAGGGCGGCGAGGCCGAGGACGGCCCAGCCGCGACGAGTCGGCGCCGAAGACAAGGGGCGGAAAGCGGAAGGCAGCCGCCCGCCGTTTGCCGGCTGCAGACTGCCTTCTCTCATTCCAGCCGGCCGAGGACGAAGAGCACGAGCGCGCCGGCGACGATGCCGATGAGGAAGGCCATGGGATTCTCGATGCCGGAGAAGGCCACGAGCAACGCGCCGATGAAGGCGCCAAAGAGTGAACGCCCCCACCAGCTGCGGAGCCAGCGAGCGTAGCGGTTGTTTCTGTTTTGGATGGGCTTCATGAATCAATCCACAACGCACACCTCAGAATGCGCACGGTGAGCGGCGCATTCGATCAAACCGGAACAGGGATACTGGCGAGCAACGCCTCGACCACGGCCTGCCCGCCGACCAGGCCGCGTTGGCGGGTGAGCATGCGGTGCGCCATCGCCGCCGAGGCCACGGCTTTCACATCATCGGGCGTGACGAAGTCGCGGCCATTGAGCAGCGCCATCGCCTGCGCGGCGCGTTGCACGGCCACGCCCCCGCGCGGGCTGACGCCGAGCACCACCTCGGCATGGCCGCGCGTGGCGGTGACCAGCCGCACGATGTATTCCTTCACCGGCCGCACCACGTTCACCTTCAACACCTCATCCTGCAAGTGCAGCACGTCGTCGAGCGCCAGCACCGGCTGCACATCGTCGAGCGGGTTGCGATGTTCTTCCTGTTCGAGGATGCGGAGTTCGGCGGCGGCGGAGGGATAGCCGAGGGACAACGAAAACAGGAATCGGTCGAGCTGGGCCTCGGGCAACGGGTAGGTGCCGGCGGTCTCCACCGGGTTCTGCGTCGCCATCACGAAGAACGGGTGCGGCAGCGGTCGCGTCACGCCGTCGGTCGTCACCTGCCCCTCGGCCAGCGCCTCGAGCAAACTCGATTGTGTGCGCGGGGTGGCGCGGTTGATTTCGTCGATCAGCAGCACATTGGCGAACACCGGGCCGGGCACAAAGACGAACTCCTGCTGTCGCTGGTCGTACAGGCTGGAACCGGTGATGTCGCTCGGCAGCAAATCCGGCGTACACTGCACGCGCTTGAAATCAGCCCGCAGCGAGAGCGCCAGCGCCTTCGCCACCAGCGTCTTGCCGACGCCGGGCACATCTTCGAGCAGCACATGCTCGCCGGCGATGAGGGCGGCCAGGATGAGGCGCAGCTTGCCGTGATCCACAACCGCCGCGCGCTCGACGCTGGCGGTGAGCTTGACGATGAGGGAGGCCGCCTCGCGTTGAACGGGCGCGGTCGGTCGAGTGAGCGGCCGGGTGCCCAACGGTTTTGTGCCGAGCATGGCGGTCATTCTATCACGCAGGCCTGGAGACAAATGTTGGTGCGTGTTGGCGCGTTACAATATGATAGTCATCCATCACCAGTCATCGTTTCGACAAGGATACTCCCGAATGCCCACCTCCTCACGCACCCTGGTGTTCGTCGGCGCGCACCCGGATGATGAGTCGTTCGGCCCCGGCGGCACGCTGGCCGAATACGCGCTGCGCGGCGTGCGCGTGATCTATGCCTGCGCCACGCGCGGCGAGGTGGGCGCGGCGGATGAGGAACATCTGCGGGGTTATGCGACGCCGGGCGATATGCGCTGGGCGGAGTTGACGGCGGCGGCGGCGGAACTGGGCCTGGCGGACGTCATCCACCTCGGCTATCGTGATAGCGGGATGGCGGGTTCGCCCGACAACGTTCACCCCGAAGCCCTGGCCGCCGCCCCGCTGGAAGAGGTGACCGAGCGCGTGGTGCGCGTGTTGCGCGATCACAGGCCGCAGGTCGTCATCACCTTCGACCCCATCGGCGGCTACCGCCACCCCGACCACATCGCCATCCACCGGGCCACCGTGCGCGCCTTTCACGCCGCCGCCGATGGCGGCTATCATCCGCAGAAGTTGTACTTCAGCGTCTTCCCCAAAGGGTTGTTCAAACTGGCGGTGCGCGTCATGCCGCTGTTCGGGCAAGACCCCAAACGCTTTGGGCGCAACAAGGATATTGACGTGACGCAGTTGATGGAGGAGTTCCCCATCCACGCCAGGGTGCCCATCAGCCCGAAGGCGTTGGAGATGAAGGAACGCGCTTCGGCGCAGCACAAGAGCCAGCTCGCGGGCGGCCCGCCGCGCGGCCCGTTGCGCTGGCTGTTCAATCGTTTCTCGCAGGCGGAAAGGTACATGCGCGCCCATCCCCCGGCGGACGGCGCGGTGAGGGAGAGCGACTTGTTTGAGGGGTTGCCGTAGGGACACGGCATGCCGTGCCCCACCGGCCGTGGCGCTACGGCGTTGCGTTGCGGACAAACGCGGCCAGATCGTCCTTCATCCGCGCCAGCGACGGTAGGTGGATGTACATCATGTGCCCGGCCTCGTAATACGCCATCGCGACGTTGCCGCGCAGGCCGGGGTCGAGGCCGAGGTGGTTGAACGTATACTCGGTGGCGAAGTGCGGCGTGGCTAAATCGAAGTAGCCGTTGGCGACGAAGACCTTGAGGTGGGGGTTGCTCGTCATCGCGCGGCGCAGCGTGTCGGCGACGTTGACGTACTGGTTCTCGTGCTGCGCGTAGCTCCAGCCCTGGTTGACGGCGAAGCTCAAAATCTCATACGGCAGGTCGCTCTCGAACTTCAACTCCTCGCGGACGTAGTGATTGAACGCCGCCGTATACGGGCCGATGATGTTGGTCAAGCTCGGGTCGGTCTCGACGCCCTCGCCCGCCGCGTCGCGATCAATGCCGGTGAAGCGGCTGTCGAGCCGGCCCACCGTGCGCCGCTGGTCGCGCAACAACTCCTTCACGAAACGCATGATGTGGATGCGGAGGTCGGTGCGCTCGACATAGTCGGCGGAGAGGCCGGTGAGGCGGGCGAGCTGCGCCGCGATGCGGCTGAACTCCTCGGCGGGCAGCGCGTCGCCCCGCATCAGCGCCAGTGTGTAGTCATTGGCCGCGAAGCGCTCCGCCTCGGCGATGGCCGCGCGCAGGTCGGCCTGCAACTCGGGCGCCAGCCGGCGGTGATACCACGCCGTGGCGGTGTACGTCGGCAGGAACAGCGCGAAGGGCAGCTCGTTCCCGGGGTTGAAATCCAACGTCTGAAAGTTCAACACCACCGAGACCAGCATCAACCCGTTGAGATACAGCCCATGCCGCTCCTGCAGGTAACCGGAGAGGCCGCCGGCGCGCATGGTGCCGTAGCTCTCGCCGATGAGGAACTTGGGCGAGAGCCAGCGCCCGTAACGCGTGGTGTACAGGCGGATGAAGTCGCCGACCGACTCGATGTCCTTTTTGAATCCGTGAAAGTCTTTGGCCTTCTCGCCGACGACCGGGCGGCTGAAGCCGGTGCTCACCGGGTCAATGAAGACCAGGTCGGTGACATCGAGCAGCGAGTATTCGTTATCCGTCAGCGTGAACGGCGGCGGCGGCAGGTCGCCGCTCTCCGTCATGGGCGCGCGGCGCGGCCCGAGCAGGCCGAGGTGCAGCCACACCGAGGACGACCCTGGCCCGCCATTGAACGAGAACGTCACCGGGCGTTTGGCTTTGTCGGGCACGCCGTCGCGCCCGTCGTCGCGCGTGTAGGCGATGAAGAAGACGGAGGCCTTCGGCTTTTCGCCCTCGGCCGCGCCCGCTTTCTCACCCTTGCCCTCGGCCTCCTCTTTGAGCACCATCGTCCCGGTCGTCACGGTGTACGCCACCGGCTGGCCACCGATCACGACGGTGTGCTTGGTCTCCACCAGGTTGTCTTTGGCCTCGATGGGTTTGTCATCCTTCTTTTGTTCATCGGACATGGTGTGCTCCTGCCTCGTCCCCCGGCCCCCTCTCCTGAGCGCACGTCTTCGCGCTCAGCAGAGGGGACGGGGGTAAGGTTCCTTGCCAATCTCAAACGTACACGTCGCATCACCGCGCGCGACGCATTTCGTCTCGGCCACCGCGTAACGCCCGCCGCCGGAGGCCCAGGCAAACGCCTCCTCGAGCAGGCCGCAGACGAGGTGGCAACTGGGCGACTCGGCCCGCCGCTCCCAGCAGATCGGGCACCCCTGCACCACCCATTGATAACGGTCGCTCAACTCGGCCACCGTCACGGTTTGGTCCGTGTATTTGTTGAGGACACGGGCGAACACTTCCAGCCCCACGCTGAACTTGAGGTTGAGCGGGATCTGGCGCAGCGGCAGGTCGGCGATGTTGACGACGGGCTCCATCTCGCTCAGACCGATAACGAAGGCGCTGCGACCCACGCGCCGCAGCAGCCCGGGCGCGTTCAGGCCATGCACCTGCTCGACGCCACTCTGCAACGCGCTGACGGCCTCGAACGGGTAGCGCTTGTCGGCGTCCACGGTCTGCAACGAGCTGGTTCCGAATTGAAACTGGCCCGAGGCGCGGATGACGTCGTTGAAGGAGTTGCCCAGCTCCTTGCGCAGCGCGCCGAGCAACACCCGGCCCATTTCGTTGGAAAGATAATACGTCGGCATTCATCCACCGCAGAGCGCGCCGAGAGCGCGGAGAAATTACTTTCGCCGCGTGCTCCGCGATCTCCGTGGTTCAATTTCCAACCAACACTACCAGCACCTCCGCCGGGCCGTGCACGCCGACGGTCAGCGTCATCTCGATATCGGCGGTGCGGCTCGGGCCGGTGATGAAGGTGAGCGCGGCGCGCGTCCGCAACTCGTCGCGCAGTTCCTTGCGGCTCGCCAGCCACGCGCCCAGCGACGGATACAACTGCTCGGGTGTGAGCAGGGCGATGTGCGTACGGACGGACATAGACGCCAGGCGCGGGCGGCCCGCCCCGGAGAGCAGCGCGAGCGTGCCCGTATCCGCGAAAGCCGCATCGGCGCCGGTGAGGCCAACCATGAGGCGGGCGAGGTCGGCGACCCCGGCGGCCCGCGACTCGTCGCGCGGCAGGTCGGCCTCGCAAACGCTCACGCCCGCCGTCCGCAATCCGATCAACACCTCGGGCGCGGGCAGTTGATCGGCCCGCCAGGTGAGAAGCTCGCCGGCTTCGCGCTCGCGCAACACCTGCACGATGAAGTTGGTGAGGTCGGCGCGGGCCACGCGCTGAAACGCGCCGCTCAGCGCGGCGAGTTCGGCAGCGAAGCGTTCGGCCAGTTCGTTGGGCGCAACATTGGCGTTGGTTGACGAGGGTGTGACGTTCGGCGGCGCGGGCAATCGCGCCGTGGCCAGCGAGCGACGGATGTTGGCGAGGATGGAGGCGCGTGAGTCGGTCATCGCACGAGAAGGGGCAGATAGAGTTTGGCGCTGCCGGTGGGCGGGATGACGCCGCTCAACGGCCCGGCGACGACGAGGGCGTAGCGTTGCGGGCCGAGCGGGACGTTGAACGCGCTCACCCGCACCGTGTACGCGCCAGGCGCTGGCGCGTTGACGACGACGCCTTCGACATTGTTCGTGCGGTCGGCGCTCGCTGCGCCGTTGCCCCGATACACTGTGCCGTCCGGCCCGGTCACGGTCAAATCCAAATCGTTCACCAGTTGCTTCGCCGCCGAGAGCGAGGCGGGCGGGTCGGTCCACACCAGCATCACGCGCAGGGGCTGCGTGGTCGTGATGACGGTGAGCGGTGTCGCGCCGCTGTGCGCGTAATCCACATATTGCCCGGTGTTCAACCCGGCCAGCCGGTCATCCATCCATACGATGTAAGGTGCAGGCGCAACCATAAAGCCGCCATCCGCGCGCCCCCACCCCGCCGCCGGGTTCGGGCGCGTGAAGGTGATCTCCTGCGTGGCGCCGAGGCCGTATTGCCCGGGGGCGATGTCGAAAGTGGTGTTGAGCAACGTCGCCTTGACCAGCGCGGCGCTTGGATTCGGCGCGCCTTTTTCGATCAGCCATTCGCGCGCCAGCGTCGCCAGCCCGGCGGCCAGCGGCGTCGCCATCGAGGTGCCGCCCGAGTACACGTAATCGGCGTTGTGTTCGCCCCACAGCGTGTTCGCGCCCGGCGCGTGCGAGCGGTTGCTGATGAGGTTCGTCCCCGGCGCGACGAGGTCAGGCTTGAGGCGGCCATCATCCGTCGGGCCGCGCGACGAGAAGGCCGCCAACCCGTTGGCGTTGTTGGAGGTGAGATCGCTCGCGATGGGGTTGGCGAGGAAACACAGACTGAGCACGCTCCACCCGCTGCCCGCGATCCCGCCGCTGCTGCGCAGGTTTTCGCTCGCGCCCACCGTGATCACGTTTTTAGCCGTGCCCGGCGCGAGCAGCGAATCCGGGTCCACCACGCCATCGCCATCGAGGCAGATGGGGAAGCCGGGGAGGATTTCGATGGGCGTGCCGTCTACCCCGGAGTTGCCCGCCGCGACGACGATGCTCATATCGGGGTGTTCGTAGATGAATTGATCGGTGCGCTGTGTGCCGTAGTCGTAGCCGCCGAACGCGGCCTCGGTGTCGGTGATGGGGCCGGTGTTGCCGCCCCAACTATCCGAGTGCAGCCGCGCGCCGTCGGCGTACGCCTGCCCGAACAGCACGGCGTAATCATCGGGCAGGCCCGTAATCTCTCCGCTCGCGCCGACCTCGAAGGCCTGAATCACCGCGCTGGCCTCGGGGGCGACCCCGGCGAACGAAGTGGTGTACGAATGCGTGGCCGGGTTCGCCCCGCTCTGCACGCCCGCGCCGAGGAGCGAGCCGGCGACGTGCGTGCCATGCCCGAAGCCGTCATCCCAATTCTGGCCCGCCACGAGCGAATGCGTCGCCGCCAGCCGCCCGGAGAAGTCCGGGCTGAGGGTGCCGAGGTTGCCGGTGTCCAATCCCGAATCCGCGATGGCGACGATCTGGCCCGCGCCGAATCTGTTGCGCGCCGCCCACGTCTCGTTGACGCGCATGATGCCGCGCGCCACGTCGTTGAGCACTCGCGGCGCGATGGCAGGCTCGATCCAGCGCACCGCTTCGAGGCCGGCCACGCTGAGCGTTTGCGCGGCGGTGGCGGCGTCGAGGTCGAGCGCCTGCGCGGGCAGGGCCGCAGCCAATTCACTCTCGCGCCCCGCCCAGGCGATGACGCGCACGCGGCCCAAATCGCTCGCCCCGCGCTCGAGCGCGCGCAGCAGCGGCGGCGCGAGCTTGTCGGCCGGCGTGAACGGCGCGCGGCCGAACACCTGCGGCAGGCTCGCCGCCGCGCTGATCTGCGCCTCGTCGCCGCGCACGATGAAGGCGTAGTCGGGAACGTATTCGAGCAGCTCGAGGCCGGTGCTTTCGAGCGCCGCGCGGTCCGCGACGGCGACCGGCCCGCGCAGTTGCAGGATGGCGTACGGGCCGGGCGCGGGCACAAGCAGAGCACTCGCCCCCGCGTCAAGCGCGCCGCGATGGAGGCGGAGCAGCGGCGCGTTTTCGGCCTCGCCCTCCTGCGCGACGGCGAGGGAGGCGGGCAGCGCGCACAGGGCAACGGCGAGGAGGCAGCGGGCGATGTGTTTGAGTTTCATGTGGCGTCCACGTCAACGGATGCGCAGCGGATCCATGGGTGGCGGTTCGCAGCCCGGCGAACTCATCGCCGGGCGTTCCGGGCACGCCACCACGCTCGAAAACTCTCGCGCGGGAAGGCGGGGAAGTCGCGGCGGTCGGTCCACGCGTTGAGTGGGGGCGGCAGTTGGCGGATGCGGCCGTCGCGCGCAATCAAGCCGCTGCCCAGCCCGGCGAAGAACTGCCCCGACTCGTACAGCGCCTGCGAACTCATCGCCAGCGCCCAGGCCTTCATCCCCGCCTTCAGCCACGCGGGCGGTTGCCCGTCTTTCACGTGCCGCGCCCGCACCGCCAGCAGCATTGTCGGGATGTCAATCCGCACCGGACAGATCTCCTGGCACGCCCCGCACAGCGTGCTGGCGTTCGCCAGTTCGTTGAACTCCGGGCCGAAGAGGGCGGGCGAGACCACCGAGCCGATGGGGCCGCTGTACACCGCGCCGTAACCGTGCCCGCCGATCTCGCGGAAGA
>CAZSNP010000068.1:0-26741 GCA_964608265.1 uncultured Anaerolineales bacterium
GAGTGCCGATTTTCGCCCTCACCCCGGCCCTCTCCCGCTGGGAGAGGGAGTGGGTTGTGTCATTGGAAGGCTGCTCCAAATGATGTGTGCCGACCCCCCTTCTCCCAGCGGGAGAGTCGCTGCGCTTACGGGGTTGGGGGATGAGGGCGAGCGCGGTGACTTGGCCCACACCCTGGGGTAGGGTTCCGCACCGGCAGGCGTACTTTTTGAGGTGTGGTACACTCTCAGCCTGTTTTGTTAGTGGCAGACGGGCTGAGTGTCGTAACTTGGCTGTTCGTTTAGCCAGGAAAGACACTCAGTGAATTTCGATTCGTTCAACCTGCACCCGCGCGTGGCCGCCGGTGTGCAATCGGCCGGGTACACCGAGCCGACCCCCATTCAACACCAGGCCATCCCCCAAATCCTGGCCGGCAAAGATGTGATGGGCCTCGCTCAAACCGGCACCGGCAAGACGGCGGCTTTCGCCCTGCCGATCCTCCATCGCCTCGCCGAAGGCGCGCGCGGCAAAGTCCGCGCCCTTATCATCTGCCCCACACGCGAACTGGCCGAGCAGATCAACGACAACTTCCACGAGCTGGGCCAGCACACGCGCACCCGCACCGTGACTCTGTACGGCGGTGTGAGCCAGCGTCCGCAGACCAACGCGCTGCGCGCCGGGGTCGAGGTGGCGGTGGCATGCCCCGGCCGTTTGCTCGACCTCATCAACCAGCGCGAGATTGATCTCGCGCACGTCGAAACGCTCGTGCTCGACGAGGCCGATCAGATGTTTGACATGGGCTTCCTGCCCGACATCCGGCGCATCCTCAAACACGTGCCGCAGCGCCGGCAGACGTTGATGTTTTCGGCGACGATGCCCGATGAGATTCGCACGCTTGCGCGCGACGTGCTGCACCATCCGGTCACGGTTCAGATCGGCGAACAGGCCCCGGTCGGCACGGTCGCGCACGCGCTCTACCCCGTGCCGCAGCATCTCAAGACCGCGCTGCTGCTTGAACTCCTCAAACTCACCGACACCGAGTCGGTCCTCATCTTCACCCGCACCAAACATCGCACCGAACGGCTGGCCAGACAGTTGAAGAAGGAGGGCTATGCCGCTGCGTCGTTGCAGGGCAACCTGTCGCAGAACCGGCGGCAGGCGGCGATGGAGGGCTTCCGCGAGGGCAAGGTGCAGATTCTGGTGGCGACCGATATCGCCGCGCGCGGCATTGACGTCAGCCGCATCTCGCACGTCATCAATTACGATATGCCCAGCACGGCGGAGGCGTACACGCACCGCATCGGGCGCACCGGCCGCGCGGCCAAGACCGGGGACGCCTTCACGCTGACGACCGAGGAAGATGCGGGGATGGTGCGGGCGATTGAAAAAGTCCTCGGCGCGCAGATCGAACGGCGGCGGATCGAGGGCTTCAACTACGTTGCGCCCGCGCCCGAGCGCCAGCCGCAGGCGAACGGGCAGGCCCAGCGTAACGGTTCGCGCCGACCAACGAACCCCGGCGCGCGGCGGCAACCGGCGGCTGCGCCGACGCTGTCGTCAGCATACGGCCACGGCCCGGGCCAGAACCGGCGTCGCCCGAAGGCCAAACCGGGCGGCTTCCGCTCGCTGTACGAGGCCTCGAACAGCAGCGGCAGCAATCGAAGATGAATCAACAAGACCCGGCTAATGGCCGGGTCTTTTGTTCATCGACTCGCAAACGCCTCAGCGGCCTTGGCCGCCATGATGAAGTCGTTGCGGCGCAAGCCTTTGATTTTCCGCGTCCACCCCGCCACGTGTCATGGACGCGCACAGGGCGATCGGGTTTCGATCGGGCCGCCTGGTCGGGGGCGGCCGGCTCCTAGCCCAGCCAGCGTGCCTGGCTCAGGCTGAACTTCCTTTCGCGCCGTGTGCCGGGAGTCCAGCGCCAGATGCGCCGTTGCCGGGCGAGTTCAGCATAGAAGAGGCCGGCGATGGCGTTCAACTCGCCCTCGGTCATTCGCTGCAGGTGTGCGGCGAGTGAGGGGGCCGCGCCAAACTCCGCATCCAGCCTGCGCCAGACACAGGCCCGTGTGTCTTTGTCAAAGGCCTGGGCGATGACGGCACAACCAAATTCAGCGGGACGCATGGCAAACTCCGTGTCGCCGGCGGGGTGGCGGATGACGACGTGAACGGCCGTTGCCTGGGCTACGGCTGTTTGCCCTGCCACTCCGCCCGTTGCCGGCGGACCCTGTCTGTGTTTGGGTCTTCAACCTGTTCGTATATGTTCAATGCGGCGCGCGCGGCGCGCCGCCCGGCTTACGTCCGGCGCGGCCTGATTGACAATGACGGTCGCACCCGGCCCAGTTGCGATGCCGGTGATCTTTCCAATCGAAATCGAGTCGCGGTGATTCGTCCAGGTCAGCGCCCGGGCGCCGCGAAAGCCGCGGGCGTTCGTGTTGATGGCCAGATTATAGAGGAAGAATGGCGCAATGACTCCGCCCGCTTACGGGGCCGAGGGCCCGGAGCTGGCATGAGCCGCGGGCGTCCGAATTCATCAATGTGCCGGCCCGGCTGATTGGGGTGTGTACAGCGTATCGGTCCTGGCGGCCATGATGAAGTCGTTGCGGTGCAGGCCACGGATCTTGTGCGTCCACCACGTCACCGTCACCCGGCCCCACTCGGTGAGCAGGGCGGGGTGGTGGCCCTCGTCTTCCGCAATGGCGGCGACCTTGTTGGTGAACGCTACCGCCTCGGCGAAGTTGGCGAACTTGAAGGTGCGCTCCAGCCGGGGGATGTCGTCGCGGGCGATCAGCGCCCACTCGGGGATTTGCGGCCTGAGTTCGGCGACCTCGGCCTCGGTGACGCGCGGCGAGTCTTTGCGGCAGGCGGTGCATTTTTGTTGGGTGAGCGGCGTTTCCATTTGCCTCAACTTTCCTCATGACGGCCCGGGTCGCCTTTCAGCCTGTCCAATTCTATCCGCTGCTTCTCCAACTCGTTCTCCAGCCGGCGCTGTTCGAGGTCGCTGAGCTTCTCGTCGCGCTGCTCGCGCCGCCAGCCCACCGCCACCGTCCACGCCAGCCCGCCGAGCGTGGCGCCGGCGGTGAGGCAGGAGGCGAGGGTGCCCAGCGCGCTGCTCCACAGCGCCCAATCCACGCCGGCCGGTTCGCCGGGTGTGGGGCCGGAGCCGGTGTCGGGCGGACGCAGCGGATTCCAGCCGCGCAACGAATACAGGAACGCGGCCAGCGAAACGAGGAAGAGCAGCCCCCACAGCAGGGCCGCGCGCAGGTAACGGGATTTCAGCATCATTCTCAAACCGGTGAAGGCGCGTGAGTCATAGATTGTTCGCGGCGAAGTTGAGCACGCGCTGATAGGCGTTCCGCAAAAACCCGGGCCAGCTTGACGACGGCAACGGCGACGGGAAGCCGGCGATGCCGGCATCATCCCAGCGATTGCCGGCGCCGGCGGTGGACCACAACAGTTGTCCCGGCCCGAAGCCGGCCTCTTTCAGAAACGGGTCGGGGTCGTAGGCGTTGTTCTCGTAGGTGTTGCCGTGAATCCAATTGTTCTCCGGCAACACCGGCACATCCCAGCCATTGGCCACCGCATCTTTGAAGAACTGCCCAAAGTCGGTGAGCGCGACGATGGCGACGGCCAGCGATTTGTTGCCTTTGATGGTGTTGCCGGTGATCTCGGTCTCGTCGGCGGCGATGATGAGGATGCCCGAGCCGGGCGGCACCACGCTGACGATCATCTCGGGCCGCGCGAAGTTGGCCAGGTTGTTGTTCTCGATGCGGTTGTTGACGATGCGGGTGCGCGCGCCCTCGGTGGCCGTCTTGCCCGGCAGCAGAAAGACGAGGATGCCGGCGGTGTTGTCGTGGGCGTAGTTGCCCTCCACGAGCGCATCCACCGAGTTCTCGATCTCGATCCCCGACACGTTGCCGTACACCTCGTTATTGCGCACGACGATGTCCTTTGACTGCCCGACGTAGATGCCGGTGTCAATCGCGCCCGTCGTCACGCTGTCTTCGATGAGGACGTCGGTCGAGAGCACGGGGAAGAAACCGTAGTCGCCGGGCTGTTCGGTGATGACGTCGCGGAAAATCTGGCCGGTGACGCCCTGAGTCGTCATGCCGTTCGAGGTGTGGTTGACGGTTTTGAAGCCGGTGACGGTGAGATAGTCCGCCACGCCGAGCAGGCCGTTGGCATCCTTGCCCTGCCCATCAATCACCGCGCGCTGCTCGCCGTCCACCACGCCTTCGAGCGTCAGGCTCTCGGTCTGCACCATCAACGCCTCGCGGTAGGTGCCCGGCATCACCCGAATCGTGTCGCCGGGCTGCGCCGAATCAATCGCGGCCTGAATCGAACCGCCGGCCTCGACGACGATGACGCGCCCGCTGCCGCGCCGGTCGGGGCTGGTCGGCGGGGTGGGGTCGCCGGCCTTGCCGCCCGCGCCGACCTGCGGCACATCCGGCGCGACCGGCCACATGCCAAGCGCCAGCACCGCGACAACGATCAACGCCAGCAGGCCCCCGAGTATCCCAAGCACGATTCGCATATGCCCTCCGAAGGATCTCTCTCGCAAGGCACGCCAAGAGACTTTGCGGTCTTGGCGAGCTTAGCGAGAGATTTGTTTCTGACCTTGAGCGAGATTGCACGGAGGATAACACCGGTTGATAATTCACGCTATGCCTCGCACGGTCATGCACATGGATTTGGATGCGTTCTTCTGCTCGGTGGAGGAACTCGTCAACCCGGCGCTCAAGGGCACGGCCTTCGCGGTCGGCGGGCGGGCCGATGAGCGCGGCGTGCTCTCCACCGCCTCGTATGAGGCGCGCAAGTTCGGGGTGCGCTCGGCCATGCCCACCGCGCAGGCGCTGCGGCTGTGCCCGCACCTGAACCTGCTCCCCGGCAACCGCCGGCTGTACGGCGAGTATTCGCGCAAGGTGATGGCGCTGCTGGCCGAGGTCAGCCCGGTCGTGGAGCAGATTTCGATTGACGAGGCCTTTGTGGATTTGACCGGCGACCCGCGGCCGGGCGGGGCGATCGCGGCGAAGTTGCAGGGGCGGATCGAGGCCGAGTTGGGCCTGCCCTCGTCGTTTGGCGTGGCGACCAACAAGCTGGTGGCGAAGATCGCGACCAACCTCGGCAAGCCGCACGGGTTGATGGTGGTGCCGCCCGGTGAGGAGGCGGCCTTCCTCGCGCCGCTGCCCCTGGCGGAGCTGTGGGGCGTCGGCCCGAAGACGCGGGCCAATCTCGAATCGCTGGGGATGAAGGTGATCGGCGACCTGGCCGCGTGGCCGGAGGCTGACCTGGTGCGCCGCTTCGGGGAGCCGGGCCGCGCGCTGGCCCGCCACGCGAAGGGCATGGATGAACGCCCGGTGACCAACGACTACGAAGCCAAATCCATCTCGAGCGAGACCACCTTCGCCCGCGATGTGACTGACGGCGAGACGTTGCGCAAACGCATCCTCCAGTTCTCGGAAGAAGTTGCCGCCAATCTCCGCCAGGATGGCCTGGCCGCGCGCACGGTGAAGATCAAGGTGCGCTGGCCGCCGTTCGAGACGATCACCCGGCAGATGACGCTGGCGCAGCCGACCGACCTCGACAACGAGATCTTTGCGGCGGCGTGGGCGTTGTTCAACAAGGTGTGGGGGCCGGGCAAGCGCGTGCGCCTCATCGGCGTGGGCGTGAGCGGGCTGACCGAGGCGGCGCGACAGATGGAGTTGTTCACCGAGCCGAAGCAGAACCGCGCGGCGAAGGTGGCCAGGGCGGTGGACGCCATCCGCGAGAAGTACGGCTGGGACGCGGTGAAGCGCGCGACGCTGGTGCGACGGCGCAGAGCGAAGGATGAGTGAGCAGGTCACTCTCAACCGAGCGGGGAGCGCACCGCCAGCTGGTTCGGCGGGGTGATGGCTCCCCGATTGGGTCGAGATACAAAGCCATCAATCGGCGTGGGCAATAGTTTGCTGTAACAGTCCCGGCGGTGAGTGGCCGAACTATAGTCGGGGAAAAATGAACCTCGCCCGTAACCGTTTATGCGCAGCCACGGCGAGTGCGGGTTGGCGCGTCAGTCGCGTACCGGTTGATCGATGCCGCGCCCACCAGGTCGAGCTGCAAAGGGAACTGGCCGTCAATCTTCAGCCGGAATCTGTCCGGAGGTGAATTGCAGATTTGCACGACATCACGATGTTATAATCCGAGCGCGATCCACCGGGATCGCGCTCGATTCTTTTCTGCGGAGGTCACGTTGAACGTCGTCGTCTGCGTAAAGCAAACGCCGGACTCGGCTGCCAGGATAAGCGTGGAGGCCGGCAGGGTCAATTGGGATACCGGCCTGGTGCTCAATCCATGGGATGAGTATGCGGTCGAGGAAGCCATCCGGCTCAAGGAAAAACATGGCGGCAAGGCCACCGCGTTGTGCCTCGGCCCCGAAAGCGCCAGGGAAGCGCTCAAGACCTGCATCGCCATGGGCTGCGATGAGGCCATCCTTATCTCCGACCCGGCCCTCGAGAACGCCGATGCGCTGGCCATCTCGGCGGTGCTGGGGCGGGCTATTCAAAAGATCGGCAGCGTTGATATCGTCGTCTTCGGCAAACAGGCCATCGACGGCGACACCGGCCTGGTGCCGATGGCCGTGGCGCGCCGGCTGGGTTGGGCGCCGCTCACGTATACGATGCAGGTCGAAGCCGACCCGGCGACCGGGACGATCAGGGCTACGCGATTGCTCGAACAGGGCAAGCAAGTGGTCACGGCCAAACTCCCCGCCGTCATCGGCACGGTGAAGGAGATCAACGAGCCGCGGTATCCCTCGTTCATGGGCATCCGCAAAGCGGGCAAGGCCAATATCCCCGTGTGGAGCGCGGCCGATGCGGGCGTTGATCCGGCCAGGTTGATCTCGATGGTGAAATGGCCGGGCATCCATCCGCCGCCGGCGCGCGAGGGCGCGGTGGAGTTGGTTGACGGCGGCCCGGAGGAAGCAGCCGCCAGGCTGGCCGAAAAGTTGATCGCCGACAAAGTGATTTAGCGCATGGCCGATCGCCGACGGCGAATGGCAGCGCAATCCGCCATCGGCTATCAGCCCTCAGATATCAGCCAAAATGCCATCCAAACACTGGGTCTTCATCGAACAATTCAAGGGCAACCTCCAGCCCGCCTCGCTCGAGACGTTGGGCGCGGCGCGAGCGTTGAACGCCGGGCCGATCACCGCTCTGCTCTTTGGCCACGACATCAGCGACGCAGCGCCGGCCCTCATCGCCGGCGGCGCGGATGAGGTGCTGCTGGCCGACGACGCCACGCTGGCCGACTTCCGCGTGGAGCCGTACGCGGCGCTGCTGGTCAAACTCGCTCGTGAACATCAACCCTCCGTCATCCTCGCCGGCGCGACGACGGTCGGGCGCGACCTGTTGGGCGCGGCGGCTGTCGATTTGGAGACCGGCTGCCTCGCCGATGTGATCGCGCTGTCCTTGAAGGACGGCGTGGTGCAGGCCACGAGGCCCGTTTACGCCGGCAAGCTGCTGGCCGAGGTCATGTTCGCCGACGGCGGCAAGCCGCAACTCGTCAGCCTGCGCCCGCGTGCCTTCCCCAAGCCCGAGCCGGATGCCGCGCGCAGCGGCACGATCACCGCAGTCGCGCCGGTGCTGACCGAGGACGCCATCGGGGTGAAGGTGATGGATTACGTGATCGAGCAGGGGCAGGTGAGCCTGACCGATGCGAAGATCATCGTCAGCGGCGGGCGTGGCGTGGGCGGGCCGGAGGGTTTTGCGCCGGTGCGCGAGCTGGCGCAGACGCTGGGCGGTGCGATGGGCGCGAGCCGCGCGGCGGTGGATGCGGGCTGGATACCGTATGCGCACCAGGTCGGGCAGACCGGGAAGACCGTGGCCCCCGATCTGTACATCGCCTGCGGCATCTCCGGCTCCATTCAACATCAGGCCGGCATGCGGTCGTCCAAAGTCATCGTGGCCGTCAACAAAGACGCCGACGCGCCCATCTTCAAACTCGCGCGTTACGGCATCGTCGGCGACCTGTTCAAATATGTGCCGGCGTTAACGGCCGAGTTCAAACGACGGTTGGGGAAATAAGCGCCTCGGTCGCAAACTGAAGCCCCTCGCACAGCGCGAGGGGCTTTTTTGATTCTGGCACACAACTTGCTTCTCCAGCTTTCACAGGAACTTTACGCGCGCTTTGGCTGGCCTTTACTGACGGCCGCGAATCGCGCCAGTATGCTGAAACAATGGAGATGGATATGTATCCCGACGCCGCCACGCCCGATCAGGTCCTGGTCAATGCCGTTCAGTTCTATCTGCGCCAGGTGAAACACCTCGAGCATTTCGGCCTGGCGATTGCCGAACAGCCGGCGTGGGTGGATGAGGCTTTGTGGGATTACGCCTGCCAGGCTGCTGAGCGCCGCGACCGGTGGGGCCGCGAGCAGGCCGGCCGCAAACGCCGCCGATAGCGACTCGCGGGCTGCCGTCCGCTGGGCGGGATGTATGGACGGATCACCGTCCTGCCGGAGGCCGAGGGTTCGACTCCCTCGGCGGCGGACAGCAGCCCACGAACTCTGGAACAACGCGCCGGATCGCCGATCCGGCGCGTTTGATTATTCCGATTTTAACGACTCTCGATGGATGACCGGCGGAACCGGTGACGCTACGGCGCTTGAACGGAGACCTCCGCCCGAGCGCCGTTTTGATTTTGGCCGGGGCACCGATCACTCCGCCAGGCCCCGAATGACGCGCAGCGCCGTCGCCGCCGATTGGCGTTGCCCCTCCGCCCAGCCGGGCTCGGTGGCCATCCGCTTCAAATGTTCGAGCACCGCGCTGGCCTCATCGTCCGGGAGGTCGAGCCACGCGCGCCGAATGCGCGGCGGCTCCTCCGACAGCAGCGCCTCCCACACTGCCTCGATCATGGCTCTGTCCCTTTCGCCGGCCCGGCGAGATTGGCTTGCAGATCGGCGCGGATGTGGGCCGGGATGCGGACGGGGCGCAGCGTCGCCCGATCCACCCAGACGTAGAGCGAGTTGACTCGCGCGATCAACGCGCTGTCGCTCACGCGGGTGAGGCGGAAGTGGCGCGTGGCCGTGGCCGCGCCGAGATCGAACAAAAAGGTGCTGACCTCCAACTCGTCTCCGTACAGCGCCGGCTGGTGATATTGAGCACGATGCTTGCGGGCCAGGATGCCGAATCCCTCGGCCCAGGTGCGCTCCGCCGTCCAGCCGAGGTGGGCTGCGGCCTGAAACGCGCTCTCGCCGATAAAGGCCAGGTAGGTGGCGTTGTTCACATGTCCGGCCGCATCCAGGTCGCGCCACTCGACGCGGCGACGCCCGCGGAAGGTGCCGGGCGGGGCGGGCGGTGGCTCGGGAAACGGCTCGCGTGTGATGGGGACATGCGGCTCATCTTCCGGGACGAAGGCCGATTGCAGATCGGGTGGAATCGGCGCGGGGCGCCCGGTCGTGGTGTCGATGAAGGCCCAGTCCGAATGCGCGCGCGCCACCAATTCGTTGTTGCTCGCCCGGTGGAATTCGTACATGCGCCGCGAGCGAACGCCGCTGAAATCCGCCACCCACGTCGTCGCCGCCACCGCTTCTCCGTAGGTCAGCGGGCTCAGGTATTCGATCTCGGTTTGGTGGATATGCCAGGCGCGTTTCAACTGCGCGTACCGGGCCAGGTCGAACCCGGCCGCCGCCGAGGCCGCCATCGCCGCTTCCTGCATCCAGTTAAGATAGACCATGTTGTTGACATGGCCATAGCCGTCTATTTCGTAATAGCGGACGTTGTAGGTCAGGGTGTGACGAAGAGGCATGTTGGCAAAATGTCACATCGAGAATGTGACAGACTTCATTGAGAAAACGGATGGACCTGGCCTATGATACGGCAAGAAGAAAAAAGCCGCCGAGCGAAAACGGTCGAGCAACGAGAGACACACTTTTCTCCACCGGCAACACTGGTGACTTGGACACTGGCCCCCCCGTGGCTCCCAGCCAGCACCGCATCATTGCCCAACCCTCTCTGACCGCGCCGCCTTTTCGGCGGCGGCTTATTTTAACCGCCGCGTCACCTCCAACCCGCTAAAGCCGGCGCAGCACCATCGGCAGGCCGCCGTGAGGGCGCAGGGTCACCAGCGGGTCAACGCGCACCGTGCGGCCGGATGCGCCCTCGAGGCGATAGCGTTGCGCCACCGTCGCCAGCGCCAACACCCCCTCCGCCAACGCAAAAGCATTGCCGATACACAGCCGCGGCCCGCCGCCGAAGGGCAGATAGGCAAAACGCGGTGCATCGGGTTCAGCCAGGAAGCGCTCGGGCTGGAACGCCTCAGGCTCTGGCCACAACGCCGGTTGGCGGTGCACGACATACGGGCTGATGATGATGAGGGCGTTGGGCGGGATGGCATAACCGGCGATGGAATCGGCGCCGATGGCATTGCGTGTGATGAGCCAGGCCGGCGGGTAAAGCCGCAAGGCCTCATCGAGGATGGCGCGCGTGTACGGCAACCGGGGAACGTCCTCGGTGACGGGAGTCCGCCCACCGAGCACCGACGCCAACTCAACCTGCCATTGATCGACCACGCCTGGGTGCAGCGACAGCAGATGCCACGTCCACGTCAAGGCGCTGGCCACCGTTTCATGCCCGGCGATGATGAGGGTGATGATCTCATCGCGCAATTGGCGATCGCTCATCGGCGCGCCGGTTTCGCTGCGCGCAGCGAGCAACATCGCCAGCAAATCATCGTGGCCGTTCACATGGGCGCGGCGGTCGGCGAGCAGGTGTTCCACCGCCCGGTCGAGCATTTGAAGCGCCGCACGGAATCGACGATTGCGCGGTGTCGGCACAACCACCGGCAGCGCCAGCGGCGTCTGCGCGCGATACACGATGTAATCCAGCGCGACCAGCACGGCGTGCACGAGGTTGCCGGCGTCGGAACTCAGGTCCACGCTGAACAACGTGTGCCCGACGATCTCCAGCGTCATCTTCATCATCTCGGCGTCCACATCGAGCGTCGTGCCGCCGGGCAGAGCGTCCCAGCGCGCCAGCATCCGCTCGGTGGCGGCCGTCATCTGCTCGCCGAAGGCGTGGATGCGCTGGCGATGAAACGCCGGCTGCATCATCCGCCGTTGGCGCAGCCAGTGGTCACCGTCGCTCGTCAGCAGCCCGTCGCCGCTCACCAGCGACAGGGTGTTGAACTGCAGCGTGTCTTTGTGATAGTTACGGTGGTTGTCCTGCAGAACGTGCTTGATGCCCGCCGGCTCGCTGAGGGCGTACACGGGCAGGTTGCCGACGGGAAACTGCACCACGCCGCCATAGGTGCGGGCGCTGGAAAGCAAAAACCCCAGCGGGTCGCGCTGGATAGTCGGGATTTGACGGACGAGATGCAGGCCTGCCGGGCCGGGGGCGGTCAGTGGCATTACGGCCGCATCATAACTCAGCTTAATCGGTAAATGGGATGACGTCTCTCATGTAAGGCGGTGATCTTCGACTTCAGGCGTACACATCCATGCCACCGCGTGCGACGGCGGCCGTCTGCTGCATCATCTGCAACAACTGCTGCGCCTGCGCTTGCTCGGCATCCTGAATCTGTTTGAGCACTGCAACGCCGATCTGTTGACTGATCGCCGCGCCGTGCCGACCGCTGGCCAGCCCGGTCAGCGCCTCCCATGCACTCGAAATCCCGGAGATGTTCATGGCCTCATTATCGGCATCGGGTGAGGGATCTTGAGGGTGAAGCCGGTTGCCGCAGTGTCTTCTGGACTTCATCCGGCGTGACGGAATGAAAGACAGGGCAAGCTACAGCAACTCTCGACCAAGAGGCCTGCCGATGCCTACCCTGCCCAGCAATTATCTCGGCGCCCTTCGTGCGTTCGCGCTGTGCTTTTCCAGACTCACTAGATCCAAAGAATAGCGTCCTGAGCGGAGCGGTGGGGGCTTCCGCCGCGCATGAAGAGCGTGCGCCTCCGCACTGGGTGCTGGTTGGAAAATTGGGTCTACAGAGTCTGCTCGTGGTGCAACGCGCAGCCCTCGGACACTGACCCGCGCCGGGGAGCCTCTGAACTTGAGCAGGTTCCCATTCAGCCGACCCAGGGCGGTGAGCCTCAGGCCGTTTGCAGCGCCTGTGCCAGCCAGGCGGCCACTTCAGATTGGGTCGGGATACGGCCGGCGCATACGACCTGTTCATCGATCACAAGGGCCGGCGTGGATAGGATCGGATACCGGGTGATTTGAGCGTAGTCGGTGATCTTGATAATCTCCGCCTCGGCACCAACATCAGCAACGGCGCGCCGGGTCACGGCCTCCACCTTTTTGCAATTGGGGCAGCCCGAGCCGAGTACTTTGATCGTCAACATGGTGTGTCTCCTTGTGTTAGTGGGATGACGCCGCACGGGTTTTCAAGGGATGCCCGTTGCGCTTGTTAGCCCAATAGAGCGCGGCTGCCAGAACCCCGAGCGCTGCAAACAGAATGGTCGCCAACATCCACGCGTTGACGCCATCCACCCACGCGCCGTAGATCAGGCCCGCCGTAAGGCTGAACAGCGCCACCCAGCCTACATATGTCCAGGCCCTCACCCAGCCGATGATGGCGCTGATGATGAGGATGCTTTGCAGGCTCAGTTCCGGGTCAGCCATGAGGTAGGCCAGCAGCGGGCCGCGGTGCATGCCGAGGCTGAGGAAGAGATTGGCGATGGGAACTTCCACCAGCGTCGGGAAGTACATGAACACACCGAAGGCCACACCGGCCAAATTGCCAGGCACGGTGTTCTGCCCGGCCAGCGCCTCAATCCACTCGGGCCGGATGAGCGGGCGGGCCACGCCGACGACGAACACGCCCACCACCAGCAAGGGGAAAATCTGTTTAACGAAGCGCCACGACTCCCAAAGCCACTCCTTTACTGCGTAATCGTCCAAACACCGCGCCAGCCAGACGAGAGCGACGAGGGCCAGTGCCACGGCGAAGGAACGTCCGGTGACGAGCACATCCAATCCGCCGGCGTGCGGCTTCAGCCCCACCGCCGCAACCAGCAGCGTCAACGCGGTCAGCGCCAACGATGCCTGCGCCCAACGATTGATCCCCTCCAAGACACCCTCCAGCCCAAACCACGCCGTCAGCCCAATCAACGTCAACAGGCCGATGAGCAGCATTCCCTGCACAGTGACGCCTTCTTCACCGCGAGCGGCATCGAAGGGCACGAGTTGGGTGAGCCAGGCTTGAAGCCGATCCATGGCGGGGATCGGCAGGGTGAGTTGAGCATAAGCGCTCGTCAACCAATCCAGCCTGAACGTGCCCGCCATGAGCAGGGCGACCAGTACGAGCACAAAGGCCAGCAACACGCGGCTTAGGGTTCCCCGCCCGGCGAACAACGTGTCGGTGGATTGATCGTGCGCGACGTCCCCCCGCTGGAAGATCAAAGCCATGATCACGCCGATGCCGATGCCAAAGGCCAGCGACAGAGACAAACGCGCAAAGGCCAGGTCAGGCCCAATGGCGACGCCAGTGTAGGCCAGGGCCAGCAGGTTTGCTGCCGGGGCGAAGAACAGGAAGGTGATGGCTGGCCCGAGGCCGGCGCCTTTCCTGTAGATGCCGGCGAAGAGCGGCACGATGGTGCAGGAGCATACCGCCAGCACGGAGCCGGCCAGCGCCGCCGCCGGGTAGGAGATGAATTTCGGGGTGGTGCGGCCGAGGAAACGGGTGACCGTCTCCTTTGGGATCAGCGCCGTCATCGCTCCAGCGAGGTAGAAGGCCGGCAGGAGGCATAAGAGCACATGCGCGGCCAGATAGGCAGCCAGGTTGCCCAAGCCGCTGCGCAACAGTTGACTCATGAGCGCGGTGAAATCCATTGCTATTCTCCTATGCTGGCTCCATGGCGGAATGGCATTTTGGACATGGGCAATCAGCCAGGTGCGCGGACGGGCTGCGGGGCGGCTCGGCGTTTCCCGCCAAAGCTCGAACGGTATCCATCACGTCAAAGACCTGCGGCACAATAACGCGATAGTAGATGTTCCAGCCTTTGCGCCGGTCGGTGACCAGGCCCGCCTGGCGCAGGACACCCAACTGCTGCGAGATGTAGGCTTGCCGGTAGCCCAGCGCCGTTTCGAGATGGCAGACGCAGACTTCGTCGTTGCGTAACTGTTCGAGGATGGCAAGCCGCGCCGGGTGCATCAATGCCCGGAAGAATTTCGCCTGTGGCTCATAGGTGTTCATCGGCACCGGCCTTCCTGTGTATTCAGACATTCGAATGTGATTTTAGGCCGGTTGATGCGTGGTCGCACATGACCTGTGTCCTGCGAGCCGCATGACTTTGATCCTCGTGCGTAATCCGGCTATTGATGGCCAGCTTCGTCATTTGTCATCCGGCGGCCTTGACCTTCGGCACTAACCGCAGACATGCGGCCACCTTACAGTGTGGAAACCGTGTAACGGAAGGCTCCATGCGCACGTTTGTCGCCGCACTCATCGCCTGCCTGCTGGCGGCCTGCCAGCCGGCGTCGGCCCTGCCGCAGGTGCGTCTCGCCAACCTTCAAACCTTGCCGCCACGGACCGAAGCCGACGTCGTGCCGCTGCGCGTGGCGGTCGCCGCCGTCATCTCCCCGCAGGGCACCGTCGAAAGTTATCAGCCCCTGCTCGATTACCTGAGCGCCCAACTGCATCGCCCGGTCGAAATCGTGCAGCGCCGGACGTACGCGGAAGTGAACGACCTCATCGAACGCGGCGAGGTGGACGTGGCCTTCGTGTGCACAAGTGCGTACCTGGCCGGCAAAAACGACTTTGGCATGGAGTTGCTGGCTGCGCCGCAGGTGAACGGCGCGGCGGCCTATCACTCCGCGCTCATCGTGCCGAACGACAGCCCGGCGCAATCCATGGCCGACCTGCGCGGCACGGTCTTTGCCTTCACCGACCCAATGTCCACTAGTGGTCGCATCTATCCAACTTTCCTGGTGCAACAACTCGGCAGCACGCCCAGCCGGTTCTTTGCGCGCACGTTTTTCACCTACAGCCACGACGACGCCATCCGAGCGGTGGCCGATGGGCTGGCCGGCGGCGCGGCTGTTGACAGCCTCGTCCTTGACTTCGCCGTTCAGCGCGACCCGACGCTGGCCGAGCGGGTGCGCGTCATCCATGTCTCGCCCGCCTTCGGCATCCCGCCTGTCGTGGTGCGCCCGGAGGCCCGCCCGCTGCTGAAGGCCGAGCTGCAGGCGCTGTTGCTGGGTCTGGCCGATAGCGCCGCCGGACGCGAGGCGCTGCGCGCCCTCGGCTTTGAGCAATTCGTGTTGATCGAGGACAGCGCGTACGACTCGGTGCGCGAGCTGATCAATACGGCGGGGGTTCAGCCATGACCGTTGCGGCCGCCTGGCTCGATCGGGGGTGGGGCCTCATCAGCGCCGTCAGCGTGCGCACCAAAATCCTCGGCATCGTGCTCGGGCTGGTGCTGCTGCTGGGGCTGGGCGTGACGGTGCAGGTGCGCGCCATCCTCACCCAGACGATGAATGTGCAGCTGGAAGAGCAGGCCATCTCGGTGGCGCGCGACGTGGCGGCGCGGGCCACCGATCTGCTGCTCATCAACGATTGGTACGCCCTGCAGCAATTGCTCATCGAAACGCAAACCAATAACCCCAATGTGCGCTATGCCTTTGTGATGGATCGCGACGGCCACGTCGTCGCCCACACCTTCGGCAGCGGCTTCCCCCTCACCCTGCTGGGCGAGAACTCTGTCCAGGCGGCTGAACACCATCGCCTGAGGATTCTGGAGACGGATGAGGGGAGGGTGTGGGATGTGGCCGTGCCCATCTTCGACGGGCGCGCCGGGGTGGCGCGGGTTGGCTTGACCGAGGCTCGCATTCGGCAGGCCGCGGACACCGTCACCGGCCAATTGCTCCTGACGACGATGATGGTCTCGGTGCTGGGTATCACCGCGGCGGCCTTTCTCACCTGGCTGCTCACGCGCCCGCTCCAGAGGCTGGCGCAAGCGGCCCATGCCGTCGGGCGCGGCGACTTGATGCAGCGCGTGCCCCGCTGGGCCAACGACGAGATCGGCGATTTGGCGGAGGCCTTCAACGTGATGGCGACGACGCTGGCCCAGGCCGAGGCCGAACGCGCTGAGCGCGAGCAGTTGCGCGCCCGCTACGTCAGCGGCGTCATCGCCGCGCAGGAAGAGGAACGCAAGCGCATCGCCCGCGAACTTCACGACAGCACCAGCCAGTCGCTGACTTCGCTGCTGGTCGGGATGCGGGCCCTCACCGATTATTGCGACTCCCCGGCCATTCGTGAACGCGCCGAGGCATTGCGGCAGGTGGCGGTGCGCACGCTGGACGACTTACATTCGCTGGCGCTGCAACTGCGCCCGAGCGTGCTCGACGATCTCGGGCTGGCAGCAGCGCTGGAGCGGTACGTGGCCGAATGCCGCCATCACTACGCGCTGTCTATTGACCTGGCCCTGCGCGGCCTGGGCGAGCGCCTGCCGGTGGAGGTGGAGACGGCGCTTTATCGCATCGTGCAGGAAGGGTTGACCAACGTCGCGCGGCACGCGCAGGCCGCCACCGCCAGCGTCCTCGTCGAGCGCCGCAACGGCGCGGTGCGCGCCATCATCGAGGACGACGGGCGCGGCTTCGATCCTGCCCAGGTCGGCGACCGGCTCGGGCTGTACGGCATCCGCGAGCGGGCCGAGTTGCTGGGCGGCGCGCTGGTGGTTGAATCCGAACCGGGCCGGGGCGCAAGCCTGTTCGTCGAAATCCCAGTGGCCGAGGCGAATGGGCGCGGCCCGTCATCCGACTGAGGCGGCGATGGGCGCCACCACGCGGATACTGCTGGCCGACGATCACGCCGTATTGCGCGCAGGCCTGCGCCTGCTGCTCGACGCCCGACCCGATTTTCAGGTCGTCGGTGAGGCGGGCGACGGCCGGGCCGCGCTCAACCTGGCCGCCGAGCTGCAACCGGATCTGATCCTGCTGGACGTGACTATGCCGGGGATGAATGGGCTGGAGGCCCTGCCGGTCGTCCGCAGGCTCGCGCCGGCGGCGCGCGTGTTGATCCTCTCGATGCACGACGACGAAAGCTATCTGCGGCAGGCGCTGCGCGCCGGGGCGGCGGGCTACGTGCTCAAGAAGGCGGCCGACAATGAACTGATCTCCGCTGTGCGCGCCGTGCTGCGCGGCGATGTGTACGTGCATCCCTCGCTGACGAAGGCTTTGCTCGGAGAGCTCGCGCCCCACAACGCCGCTCAAACCGCCGATCCCTGGGAGGCGTTGAGCGAGCGTGAGCAGGAAGTCCTGCGCCGGGTCGCCCTCGGCCACACCTCGGCTGAGATTGCCCGGCAACTCAACCTCAGTCCCAAGACGGTTGAGACTTACCGTGCTCGCGGCATGGAGAAGCTGGGTCTGCGCTCGCGCGCCAGGCTGGTGCAGTTCGCCCTCGGCCGTGGCCTGCTCTCCGACAATCCCTCGCCGTAACCGCGTCAACCGCCGGCGGCCTCACAATCAGGTTTTTCCCGACAGCCTCCGCGCAAATCACGGAATTTCCCCGCTGTCCTCGGCCTTCGGGTCACCCTAAAGTGAGATTGGACCTGCAGGCTTTCTTCACTTGTCGGAGGACTCCTATGGACATTGCCCCCACCCAAAAACCGGTCGGGCGGCGCGGGCGCAACCAAGGCTTGCGCTTGAGAACCGCGAAGCGGTTCTCTCCCGCTGCTACGCGGCGCGGCTTCCTCAAGGCGACCGGCGCGGCGCTCGCCTTTCTGGCCGCGCTCGAGGCCGCGCCGGAAAGAGTCGCGGACTCGATGCCGCCGGCTGCGGCCCCGACCGCCGACGTCCCCGGCGACGGCCCCAACGCCGACCTCCTCATCCGCATGCACGGCGACCTGCGGCGCGCTTTGCAGAAGAAGCCGGGCGAGCGGCGCTGGGTGATGGTCATTGACACGCGCAAGTGTGTGGGCTGCCACGCCTGCACCATCGCCTGCGTGGCTGAGAATAAGCTGCCGCCCGGCATCGTCTACCGGCCGGTGGTCGAGGAGGAGATCGGCACGTATCCCAACGTGACGCGGCGCTTCACGCCCAAGCCGTGTATGCAGTGCGATGAGCCGCCGTGCGTGCCGGTCTGCCCCGTCAACGCCACCTACAAAAACGACGAGGGCGTGGTGGTGATTGACTACGAGCAGTGCATCGGCTGCCGCTACTGCATCACCGCCTGTCCGTACTCCTCGCGCACCTTCGATCTGGGCGTGCGCTACACACAGGGGACGCCGGTCGCGGACGGATTGATCGTGGGCCAGGACACGGCTGCGGCTTATGAGCGCGCGCCCAACTACGAGTACGGCGAGGCCCACCCGCGCACGAGCGACGCGTCGCCCATCGGTAATGTGCGCAAGTGCCATTTCTGCCTGCATCGCGTCAGGCAAGGCATGTTGCCGGAGTGCGTGACGACGTGCATCGGGCGGGCGACGATGTTTGGCGACGCCAACGACCCGGACAGCGTGGTGACCGGGATGATCGCCGCCAACAACGTCATCCGGCTCAAAGAAGAGATGGGCACCGAGCCGCGCGTCTATTATCTGGTCTAGGAGGCCGGCCATGAACAGACAGCTTCAACTCCCCATCTTCATCCTCGCTCTGGTCGGCTTCGTGGCCGGCAGCTACGGCCTGTACGACCGGCTGGCCAACGGCCACGTCAACGCCGCATACGGCAGCTACGTGCCCTGGGGCCTGTGGGTCGCCATGTACATCTACCTCGTTGGCCTGTCCGCCGGGGCCTTCCTGTTCTCGACGCTGGTGTATGTGTTCAACATCCATCGCGGCGGCCAGACGGCGGCGGTGGCCGCCCCGCCCGTCGGCACGCCCGAGGGCGCGGAGGTGGGCCTGCACCGGCTGGAGGACGTGGGCAAGCTGGCGCTGTTCACGGCGCTGGTCACCCTGTTCGGCGCGATGTTCAGCATCTGGCTCGACCTGGGGCATCCGTTGCGCGCGTGGAAGCTGCTGTTGCAAACCAACTTCAGCTCGATCATGGGCTGGATGCTGTGGTTCTACACCGCTTACTTCATCCTGCTGCTGGTCGAGTTCTGGCTGGCGATCCGCGCCGACCTGGTAGCGCGCAGCAAGACCAATGCGCTCGCCCGCTTTCTCACCTTTGGCCGCACCGATGTCTCCACGCAGGCGCTGGTCGCCGACCGCAACCTGCTGCGGATCCTCGGCACCATCGGCGTGCCGCTGGCGATCGCCTTCCACGGCGGCGTCGGCGCGCTGTTCGGTGTGGTCGGCGCCCGCCCGTACTGGAACTCGGGCATCACGCCGATCGCCTTCCTGGCGGGCGCGCTGCTCTCGGGCGGGGCGCTGCTCACCTTTCTCACCACGCTCTTCGGCCCGGCGCAGGGCACTGCCGATCACCGGCGGTTGGTCATCTTCCTCGGCAAGATCGTGCTCGGCCTGCTGGCCTTTCACGTGCTGCTGGAGTGGGCCGAGTACAGCGTGATCTATTACGCCTCCATCCCCGCGCACTTCGACGCGCTGCAACTGGTGCTGTTTGGCCAATACTGGTGGGTGTTTTGGATTGTGTATGTGCTCTTCGGCGTGGTGATCCCGGCCCTCTTGCTGGTGGTCAGCCGCAACTCGGCGTCGGCAATCGCCGCCGCCTGTTTCCTGATCGCCTTCACCTTCGTCGCCGTCCGTCTCAACATCGTCATTCCCGCCCTGGCGCTCCCGGAGATCGAAGGGCTGACGCGAGCGTTCAGCGGCCCCGGCCTCTCGTTTGAATACTTCCCCACTCTGACCGAGTGGCTGTTCGCCATCTGGGTGGCCTCGCTGGCCGTGCTGGTCTTCCTCGCCGGATTGCGCTGGCTGCCGGTTCTCTCTCAGCCGAAGGAGGTGGCCTGACATGAACGACACATCCTGCACCCAACAACCCATCGAGTGCGAACTCTCGCGTCGCGAATTCCTGAAAGTCGCCGCCGCCGTGGGCGGAGGCGCATTCCTGGGCAGCCTGCCGCTGGTGCAGCGGGCGCTGGCCCAATCCGCGCAGGAAGGCTCGGCTTACCCGCTTGGCGACCCAGCGCATCAGCTTTACTCCATCTGCCAGCAGTGCAATACTCAGTGCGGGATCAAGGTCAAGATTTTCGGCGGGGTCGCGGTGAAGATTGACGGCAACCCGTTCTCGCCGTGGAACCTCGTCCCTCATCTGGATTACGCGACCTCGGTGGCCGACACGGCGACGCTCGACGCGCCGCTGTGCCCGAGGGGCCAGGCCGGCCTGCAGGCGGCGTACGATCCCATGCGCATTGTTCAGGTGCTCAAACGCGCGGGCAAGCGCGGCGAGAACAAATGGCAGACCATCCCCTTCGACCAGGCCGTGACCGAGATCGTCGAGGGCGGCAAGCTTTTCGCACACGTGCCCGGCGAGGAGAACCGCGAAGTCGAGGGGCTGCGCAGCCTGCGCGCCCTCACCGATGCCAAGCTGATGAAGGCGATGAGCGACGCCGTGAAGGCCATCTGGGCGGAGAAGGACGCCGAAAAGAAGAAGGCCCGGGTCGCGCAGTTCAAAGTGGATTTCGCCGACCATCTCGATAAGCTGATTGATCCCGAGCACCCGGACTTCGGCCCGAAGAACAACCAGATCTTGTACTTCTGGGGCCGCAAGAAGGGCGGGCGCTCGGACATCTCGCACCGCTTCTTCGGCTCGGGCCTCGGCACGACCAACCGCCACGGTCATACCACCGTCTGCCAGGGCAGCCTGTACTTCGCCGGCAAGTCCATGAGCGATCAGTGGGACGGCAGCAAGTTCACGGGCGGGGCCAAAGCCTACTGGCAGGGCGACCCGGCCAGCGCCGCCTTCGTGATCTTCGTCGGGGCCTCGCCCTTTGAGGGCAACTACGGCCCGACCAACCGCGTGCCACGCATCACCGATCGCTTCGCCAGCGGCGAGCTGAAGTTCGTGGTCATTGATCCGCGACTGAGCAAGATCGCGGGCAAGGCGTGGAAGTGGCTGCCCAACAAGCCGGGCACCGAGGCCGCCATCGCGCTGGCGCTGATCCAGTGGATCATCGCGAACGAACGTTACGACGCCAGGTACCTGGCCGATGCCAACGCCGCCGCCGCGAAAATGGCCGGCGAGCCGACGTGGACCAACGCCGCCTGGCTGGTGAAGGCGGCCGATGGTAAACCGGGCAAGTTCCTGCACGGCAGCGACTTGAAGCTGGTGGAGAAGAAAGAAGAGAAGAAGGACGACAAAACCGTCGTCACCTGGGTGACTACGGAGGGCGTCGTCTTCAAAACCGATCCATTCGTCGTGCTGGATGCCGAGGGCCAGCCCGTGCTCTTCGACCCCAACGACGCCGAGAACGCGGCCTTCGCCGGGCAACTGCTGGTAGACGGCCAGGTCGGCGAGTTCGCGGTGAAGAGCGGCCTGCAGATACTCAAAGACTCGGCCAACACGCACACGCTGGAGGAGTGGGCCGAGATCGCCGGGCTGCGCGCCGCCGATCTGGTCGAGATCGCGACCGAGTACACCTCGCACGGCAAGAACGCGGCGGTGGATATCCATCGCGGCGTCTCGCAGCACACCAACGGTTATTACAACGTCGTCGCCTGGAATACGCTGGCGCTGCTCATCGGCAGTTACGACTGGCGCGGCGGGCAGGTGTATGCCAGCACCTACGACCTCTCCGGCGCGAAAGCCGAAGGCCCGTTTGTGTTAAGCAAGGCAGACCCGGGCGCGCTCGCGCCATTCGGCCTCAGCCTCATCCGCCATGACGTGAAATACGAGGACACCACGATCTTCGCGGGCTATCCGGCCAAACGCAACTGGTATCCGCTGGCCTCGGATATCTATGAGGAGATCATCCCATCAGCGGGCGATGCGTACCCCTATCCGATCAAGGCCGCTTTCATGTACATGGGGTCGCCGGTGTACTCGCTGCCCGGCGGGCATACATGGATCCCGATCCTGCAAGATGTGAACAAGCTGCCGCTGTTCGTCGCCTCGGACATCATCATCGGCGAGACGAGCATGTACGCCGACTACATCTTCCCGGACGTCACCTTTCTCGAGCGCTGGGAGTTCGGCGGCTCGCATCCCAACATCACCTTCAAAGTAATGGGGGTGCGCCAGCCGACCATCGCGCCACTCACTGGAACGGTGACCGTGTACGGACAGGAGATGGCGTTGCAGTGGGAGGCGTTGCTGCTGGCGCTGGCCGAGAAGCTCGGCCTGCCGGATTTCGGCCCGAACGGCCTGGGCGAAGGCATTGACTATTCTCACCCCGACGACCTCTATCTGCGGATGGTCGCCAACCTGGCTTATGGGGAAAAGAAGGAGGCCGCGGACGCATTGCCCGATGCCAGCGCCGAGGAGATGGACATCTTCCTCAAGTCACGCGCGCATCTGCCCAAAGCCGTGTTCGACCCCGAGCGCTGGCAGCGCATCACCGGCGACCTGTGGCCGAAGGTGGTGACGGTGCTCAATCGCGGCGGGCGCTTCCAGGCCTACGAGAAGGGCTACCCCGGCGACGGCGTGCGGCCCGGCTCCTTCGACGAGCCGTACGTCATCCCCACCGGCACGAAGTTCGGCAAGCTCATCAATATGTACCTCGAGAAGACGGCGGGCGTGAAGCACGCCGGCACGGGCAAGGGCCTGCCCGGCGTTGCCACATACATCGAGCCGTGCATGGGCTTCGACGGCAAGGTGATTGACGACTCGCCAGACGGCTATGACCTGAAGCTGATCACCTACCGCGAGATTGCGGCGACCAAGAGCCGCACGCCGGGCAACTACTGGTTGAAGGCCTTGCTGCCCGAGAACTTCATCCTGATGAATGCCACCGACGCGGCGGCGCGCGGCCTGGCCGAGGGCGATCAGGTGCGGCTGGCCTCGGCGACCAACCCGGAAGGCGTGTGGGATTTCGGCAACGGGCATACCCAGCCCATGGTCGGCAAGGTGCGGACGACGCAGGGTATGCGGCCGGGCGTCATCGCTTTCGCCCTGGGTTTCGGGCACTGGGCCTACGGCGGCCAGGACATCACCGTCAACGGCGCCGCCATCGCCGGCGACGCGCGCCGCACACTCGGCGTGCACGGCAACGCCGCCATGCGTACCGATCCGCTGGTCACCAACACCTGCCTGTTCGACCCGGTCGGCGGCAGCGCGGTGTTTTACGATACGCAGGTGAAGGTGGTCAAAGTCTGATACGAGTAGTCGGGCAGTCAAGTGGTCAGGTGGTCGAGGTGCTCGACGTGGCCCAACTATCCGATCATTTGACGGCCCGGCAAACCGACTTCGCCGCCAGCGATGAAGCGTAACGGCATCTTCCTCATCGCCCTGGCCCCGGCCCTCGTGGCGCTGTGGCTGCTGTTGGCCCCGCCGCGCTGGTGGCTCAACCTGACAAAGCCGGTGGACCTGAGCGACCCGGTGAAGGCCGGCGAGCGGATTGCGTTGCGGTACGATTGCCGCAGCTGCCACCAGATTGACGGGCGCGGCTCGCTGAAGGCGTCAAATCTGAGCGGCGTGACCGAGCGCCTGGATCGGGTGTCGCTGCGCATCTGGCTGAGCGACCCGACTGCCGTGGACAGCCGCACCGCCATGCCCAACTTCAAACTGTCCGACCCGGAAATGGACGCCCTCATCGCGTACCTGTCCCACCTCGATCAGACCCGTTGACGGAGACCTTATGGCCAAATTGCCGAAGTTCTATCTGCGCTTCAAAAAAGATCACGGGCGGGTGTGGCAGGCCTACGAAAAGCTGGGCACAGCCGCCGCCGAGGACGGCCCGCTGGACGCGAAGACCCGCGAGTTGATTAAACTCGGCATGACCGCGGCCTCGCGCTCGGAGAGCGCCCTGCACTCGCACATCCATCGCGCGCTGGAGGCCGGCGCAACGCCTGATGAGATCAGGCACGCGCTGATCCTCGGCGTTACCACGCTGGGCTTCCCGGCTATGATGACGGCTCTGGCCTGGGCCGAGGCCGCCATCGCCAACCACAACGCAGAGTGACCGCCATGCTCACCCTCCCCGAACTGCTCGATCAATCCGCCGCGCTCCATCGCCACCTCTGCCCTCGCCAAGTTCTCGGTGTACGGATGGGGATGCTGGCCGGGGAGGTGCTCGGCCTGAGACTGCCCCAGGCCGACAAACGCTTGCTGACCATCATCGAAACCGATGGGTGTGCGGCGGACGGCGTCTCGGCGGCGACGGGTTGCTGGGTAGGGCGGCGCACGTTGCGAGTGGAGGACTACGGCAAGGTTGCCGCGACCTTTGTGGATACGGAGGGCGGGCGGGCGGTGCGGATCGTGCCGCGTGCGGAGGTGCGCCAGCGCGCGTTTCACTATGCGCCCGAGGGCCGCAACAAGTGGGAGGCGCAACTGCTCGGCTATCAACGGATGCCGGTTGAAGAACTGCTGTCAGCGACCGATGTTCAACTCGGCATGGATGTCGCGCGGCTCGTCAGCCGCGCCGGCGCGAAAGCGGTGTGCGATTACTGCGGCGAAGAGATCATGAACGAACGCGAGGTGCGGCGTGACGGACTGACGCTTTGCCGCAGTTGCGCCGGGCCGAGTTACTATCACCTGGTCGTGTCGCCCGAGTGCAGGGCGTTGCCCGGCGTGCCCGCGACGTTGGCGCGCTGACGCCAGAGTCCCGCCACCGGTTGACGCCGCCTGGGCCATCACCTCCGCCTTTGGTGTTGACGCCCAACACAACCTCGCAGCTTTTACTGGATCAAGCCGCGCGCGGCGACGGGCCAGATCACCTCGACCTCCTCGCCGCGCACTCCCACCACCTGATTGAACAGATTGCTCACGGCGCAGCAGTGATTGGGGATCACGGTGACGCACTCGCCAATTTCCGGCTTGCGCGGGCAGGCCGAGAAGTCCACATGCCCGTGTTCCTCGGATTGGCCGTAGAAGCGGGCCTGCGGGTATTCGATGAGCATCCCGTAACCCTCCAGCCCCAACAGGTCGGATGAAAATGTCTTGCTGCCTCCGTCCACGATGCCGCGATCACTCGTGGGACGGCTCACGACGGTGGTGCGGATTGTGAAGGCGCAGTCAGCGAGGGCCATGACCCCGGCCTGGAGCAATGAGCGATCGCCATACAGGTACATGCCAGCGCGGTGCTCGGTGACTTCCGCGTGTTCATGGGCCTGCCACATCACCCGCGAGCCGCCCCCGCTGACGCGGGCCAACGCCAACCCGTGCGCTGCGAGCAAGACCCTGGTTTCATGGACAAACGCATCTGTGGTTTGGCTGGTGGGGTAGGTCATCAATCCTTCAAAGCGCAGACCCGGTGACCGGGCGATGACGCGCGCCAGGTCGGCGGCCTGTTGTGGTGACTGCACGCCGCATCTTTGGGCGCCGGAGTCAAACTCCACCAACACCGGAAGCTCGAGGGCGGCGCGTTGAGCCGCCCTGGAAAGCCCGCGCACGGTCGCCTCCGAATCGGCGGTGACGCTCAGGGTCACCTGTCCGGCCAACCGCATCAGGCGCTCCAGTTTCGCCTCGCCCACGATGTTGTAGGGCAGGAAGATATCGCGCAATCCGGCCCGGGCCATGGCCTCCGCCTCGCCGATTTTCTGGCAGGTGATGCCGACCGCGCCGGCCCTGACCTGCAGGCGCGCAATGGCCGGTATCTTGTGCGTCTTGATGTGTGGCCGGTTGGCCAGGCCGTGTTCGCTCAGATAACGTTGCAGGCGAGCGATGTTCGCCTCCAGCCGGTCAAGATCCACAACGGCTACAGGGGTTTCGAGTTGGTCGAGGTGCATAGGCGTAGATATCCAGTGGTCGCTGACGATGTCGACTCGCCCCGTTCTGCAACTCAGCGGCGCGCGGCGCTGGCCTTCTTTCCCCTGGGTTGGGCCAGGGTGCCGGCGAACAACTGGCGGCTGAGGCTGCGGTCGGTGTCGCCGTGCTCATCCGGCTCATAATGCGGCCGCGTCCAGCCGTCATCCTCGGCCAGCTTCAAACGCAAAACGAAGCTGGGCGCCATGTCTGACGTTGATGGCATTCAGCTTCGTTGAAACGGTGGAGTCGACCAGCCGAGAAACCCGGCGAATTAATGGGCAGGCTGGGGATCGTGGATTCGAACCACGGCATACAGATCCAGAGTCTGCTGTCCTACCACTAGACGAATCCCCAGAGCGCTGGCGATTTTACCACACGCCTATTTCAACGTCACGCGTTTTGATCTTGTTGGGCTTGAGCTTGATCCCGCGCGGGCGGCGCGGCCAGCAATGCGGCCAGCGCCGCGCGGCAGCTGAGTTCGCGTTGGTCCATCTCGTGAAGGACGAACGACCGGGGACGGATGGCGAACGCAAACCGCGCTGCCTTCGCCGGCCGTCATTCGTCTTTCGATAGTTGGGCCATGTTGGCGAAAAACCGGATGTAGGTCTCGATACCGCGATAGTAGTTCGGCAGATATTGCTTCTCGTTTGGCGAGTGGATGTTGTCATCGCGCAGGCCGAAGCCGAGCATGATCGAATCCACCCCGAGCAACTGCTTGAGCAGCACCACCACCGGCACCGAGCCGCCCGCGAGTTCGAAGACCGGCCGCACGCCGAACGTGGCCTCCAGCGCGGAGGCCGCCGCCTGCACCGCCGCCGTGTCGCGGGGGATGATGGCCGCCGGGCCGCCGGCCAGCGTTCTCAACTCCCATCGAACCGCTTTAGGCGCTCTCGCTTCGAGATAAGCGCGCAGTTGTTGCTCGACTTCCTGGTCGTCCTGATACGGCACCAGCCGCATCGAAATCTTCGCCATCGCCCTGGCCGGCAGCACGGTCTTGCTGCCCTCGCCGATGAAGCCGGAATACAGCCCGTTGACCTCCAGCGTGGGCCGCGCG
>CAZSNP010000069.1:0-25875 GCA_964608265.1 uncultured Anaerolineales bacterium
TAGTAGCCGTGTTCGTAGTAGCCGCTTCAGCGGCCAATTCTCGGAGAGAAAAGAATGGCCGACCCGATTTTCGACAAGAAAGACCAGTTGGAACAGATCAAGCCGATGTTGATCGAAGGCGAACAGCTCGATGCGGTGTTCGATCTCAAGGGCACCGGCACCGGTTTCCTGGCCGTGACCTCGAAGCGCCTCATCGTCTACGACAAGGCGTTTCTGCGCAAGATGAAGGCAGTGGTGTCGGTGCCCTACTCGCGCATCCTGAGCGTCGGCGCGGAGGACGAGAACAACGTGCTGCTCGGGCGCGGCTTCTTCTCGACCAGCAAGCTCGCCATCAAGACCAGCGACAACGAGTACGACTTCGAATTTCGCGGCGCCGATAAGGCCCACCTGGCGCACCGGTTGATCCTGACACGCCTGCTGTAGAGTTCAAGACCTCGTCGGTTTGCGCACATACCGGAAGTCACAGTGTGACGCGCCCTGCATCAGCGTCTGGGTGCGCGTCAGCTCAACGCCCGGGTTGTAGCCCTCGATCAGCGAGAAATCACGATTGCACGACAGCACGGCGCCCAGTTCGGGGATGCCGAGGGCGCGGTACATCTCCGCGTACCGGCAGCCGGTGACGTTGAACGAGTAGCGGTCAGAGGATTGTTCGAGCACTTCGATGTGCAGCGCGTCGTCCATCTTCCACGCCTCGGTGGCGGCGCGGAAGTTGCCGAGCGAGTTGTCGCCCAGCTGCCCGGCCAGCGCCGCGCCCTGTTGCCGCGCGATGGCGATGACGACGCCGCGCAGAATCTCCACCACGCGCTCGCGCCCGAACTCCGCCCCGAGGGCCTCGACGAACGGCGCGAGGATGCGGGCCTCGATCTCGCGCCGCTTGAGCACGCCGATGGTGTTGAGGGTATCGGGCGGCGAATTAGGATTGGCCATCATAGCCTCCGCTTACGCACCGACCTTCACGGTCGGTGCGGCCAGTTCTTGTCAAGGATCAAAAATCCGCGCCGCAGCAGGGTGCGGCGCAGGTCAATGGCGTAACCGTCGTGCGTCGCCAGCCGCCTTGCAGCCTGCCCGAATATTTGGCGCAAATCCCGGCTGTGGGCGCGCGCGGCCTGCCAGTGCTTGTGCCACGCCGCGAAGAACTGATCTATCGGCCCGCCCGGCCCGGCGTGATGGACAAAATTCTTGGGCAGCACGGCCTGCAATTGGCGCGGCGCAAAGCCGGCGCGGAGGGAGGGCGCGAACACCAGCGCCGAACGTTCGAGCGCCGTCTCTTTCCGAAACAGGTTGAACGTCATCAACCGGCCGGTTGGGTCGCACGTACCTTCGATGATGAGGCCGCCGGGCGTGAGCGAAGCCGAAAGCGCGGCCAGCGCGTCACGCACCGCGCCCTCATCGTACTGTCTGAGCACGTTGAAGGCTCGAATGAGGCCGGCGCGCTCGCCGGCCTGCAAAGGCAGATTGAATCCACCGAGCCGGAACTCCAGCCTATCGCGCGCAAAACGCTGCGCCTCGGCGACCCGTTGCGGATCAATCTCCACGCCGAGCAACCCCAGAGCGGGATTGAGTCTCCGCAGCCGTTCCAGCGTCTCGACCGAGGTGACCGGATATGCGCCGTAGCCCAAATCCACATACAGGCCGGGCATGTGCCGCACAAATTCGGGGAAGGCGAGGGCGAGGAAGGTGTCGGTCTTGCGAAGCCGGTTGGGCGCGGTCTTGCCGCGCGTCGGCTGGCCGAACGGTTGGCGTGCGCGTGAAGGTGTGCTGAAAGCGGGCATTGCGCGGTTGATGTCGCCCTGAGCGCTGACGCATTGGCGCCACATATCCTGAGCCTGCTCGCGCGAAGGGTCTTCACGATTTCCCTGAAGCCCTTCGCGCGAGTGGGTCCGAACCAAACCGAGACTTGGCGTTAGCGCTCGGAGTGACAATGACAGGTGCGCCAGCGGCGATTATAGCTTGACACCCCTCCCGTTTTCCCGTATACAGGCCGTCAGCCCAGTCGGAAGCGAGCACCGTGAAACTCCTCACCTTTCAATCGAACACCGGCCCGCGCCTCGGGCTGTTGCGCACCGAGGACGCCGTCACTCCCATCGCACAGATCGACATGCAAGGGTTGCTTGAGGCAGGCGCGTCGGCGTTGAAGAAGGCGCGCACCGGCACGGGCGTCATGTACCCGCTCGCGTCGCTCAAGCTGCTCGCGCCGCTGCCCGAGCCGCGGCGCAATATCCTGTGCATCGGCATGAATTACCGCGAGCACGCCGCCGAGAGTCTGCGCGCCAAGGGCAAACCCGTCGTCATGCCGGAGGTGCCGTTGTTCTTCACCAAGGCCACCACGGCCGTCGCCGGCCCGCACGCCGACATCCCTTACGATGCGTCCCTCTCCACCGAACTCGATTGGGAGGTGGAGCTGGCCGTCGTCATCGGCCGGCGGGGCAAGAACATACCGCGCGCCGAGGCGATGGAGTACGTCTTCGGCTACACCGTCATCAACGATGTGTCGGCGCGCGATATACAGAACTCGCACGGCGGGCAGTTCTTCAAAGGCAAGAGCCTCGATGGCGCGTGCCCGATGGGGCCGTTCATCGTGACGAAGGATGAAATCCCCGACCCGCACGCGCTCCGGTTGCAATGCCGCGTCAACGGCGTGGTCAAACAGAATTGGCACACCGGCGATATGATCTTCGACATCCCTACGACGATCGAATGGCTGTCGCGCGGGATGACGCTGCTGCCCGGCGACATCATCGCCACCGGCACGCCGAGCGGCGTCGGTTTCGCGCGCACGCCGCCCGAATTCCTCAGGCCGGGTGATGTGGTGGAGTGCGAGGTGGAGGGGATCGGCGTGTTGAGGAACAAAGTCGTCGCGGTGTAGGTTGTTGAGACATACCCCCACGGCGCCCGCTCAAATCACCTCAAGATCGTCGCGGCCAGGCAATTTAGCGTTCGCCCGCGCGGCAGCCGAGCGCCCGGGTCTGCACCAGCCCTCGGGGCCTGTGCAAACGTCGTCGCCCTATGCCTCGGGCGCGCACGCCAAGGTTGTCAGCCGATGGGCAACTCGTGCGGGCACACTGCCTCCGACGGATGGTGACGATTGGATGGCGCGGGAAGTATAATCATCCGTGCCGCGACCATCACGAGGTGACCATGGCCACCGTGTCTGCCCCTCCGCTACAAACTGCCACCGACACTGAAGACCGCAACCCAGGCACGCCGTTCGACCTCCGCCCGGTGGAGGCCGTGCGCGTCAACCGGAGCGCCGTCGAGCGCCGCGCCGCCACCCTCCCCACCCGGCGCACGGTGAAGAAGGAGTGGCAGGCGGCGTGGCTGCTGCACGCCATCAAAACGATTGACCTCACCACGCTCTCGGGTGACGACACCCCGGGTACGGTGAGGCGGTTGTGCGCGAAGGCGCGGCAGCCGCTGCGCAGCGAACTGGCCGAGGCGCTGGGCATGACCGGTGCGCCCATCACCGTCGGCGCGGTATGCGTCTACCACGCGCTGGTGCCCGTTGCGGTCGAGGCCCTCGAAGGCACGGGCATCCCGGTCGCGGCGGTGTCGGCCGGCTTCCCGGCAGGCTTGAATCCCTTCGAGCAGAAGATCGCGGAGATCAGGGCCTCAGTGGCCGCCGGCGCGCGGGAGATTGATATCGTCATCTCGCGCGAGAATGTGCTGACGGGAAACTGGCGCGCGCTGTACGACGAGGTGCAGGCGTTCCGCGAGGCCTGCGGCCCGGCGCACATGAAGTCCATCCTTGCCACCGGCGAACTGGGTACGCTGAAGAACGTGATGCGCGCCAGCCACCTCTGCATGCAGGCCGGATCGGACTTCATCAAAACCTCCACCGGCAAGGAACCGGTGAACGCCACGCTGCCGGTGAGTTTGGTGATGGTGCGGGCGATCCGCGAGTATTACGAGCAGACGGGGCACAAGGTCGGCTTCAAACCGGCGGGCGGCATCCGCACCGCCAGGCAAGCGGTGGATTGGCTGATTCTGATGAAAGAGGAACTGGGCGAGGCGTGGATGCAGCCGCACCTGTTCCGCCTCGGGGCCAGTGCGCTGCTCAACGACATCGAGCGCCAGCTTGAACACTTCGCGTACGGGCGATATGCCTCGATGCAGTATCAACCACTGGGGTAATCGGCATCGAATTGCGCGAATGAACGCGAATTGAATTCGAGAAATTCGCGCAATTCGGTGCGAATAAGGTGTTGCCATGAAAGTCGCCGAGATTTTGAACACGCTCGAATACGGCCTGGCGCCCGAAGCAGGCAAGCCGGCGTTGCAGTGGATCGCGCAACACGAGGCGCGCTTTCAGTTGTTCATCAACAACCAGTGGCGCGACCCGGCCACGAAAGAGTGGTTCGACTCGATCAACCCCGGCAATGGCCGCAAGCTGGGCGAGATTGCGCAGGCCGGGGCCGAGGATGTGAACGATGCGGTCAAGGCCGCCCGCAAAGCCTTCGCGAGTTGGAGCAGGACCCCGGGTCACCTCCGCGCGCGCTACCTGTACGCGCTGGCGCGGCAGATTCAGAAACACTCGCGCCTGTTCGCCGTGCTGGAAACGATTGACAACGGCAAGCCCATCCGCGAGACGCGCGACCTCGACATCCCGCTCGCCGCGCGCCACTTCTATCACCATGCCGGCTGGGCGCAGTTGATGGCGACTGAGCTGCGCGATTACGAGCCAGTCGGCGTGGTCGGGCAGATCATCCCGTGGAATTTCCCGCTGCTCATGCTGGCGTGGAAGATCGCGCCGGCGCTGGCGATGGGGAACACAGTCGTGCTCAAGCCCGCCGAGTTCACCTCGCACACCGCGCTGCTGTTTGCCGAGATGTGCGCCAGCGTCGGCCTGCCGCCGGGCGTCGTCAACATCATCACCGGCGATGGGCGGGCCGGCGCGGCCCTCGTCGAGCATCCCGATGTGGACAAGATCGCCTTCACCGGCTCGACCGACGTGGGGCGCCTCATCCGCAAGGCAACCGCCGGCACCGGCAAGAAGCTCTCGCTCGAACTGGGCGGCAAGTCGCCGTTCCTCGTCTTCGATGACGCCGACCTCGACAGCGCGGTAGAGGGCGTGGTGGATGCGATCTGGTTCAATCAGGGCCAAGTGTGCTGCGCGGGATCGCGCCTGTTGGTGCAAGAGGGTGTGGCCGAGACGATGTACACCAGGCTGCGCGCGCGGATGGAGAAACTGCGCATCGGCGACCCGCTCGATAAGGCGGTGGATATCGGCGCCATCATCGCGCCGGTGCAGTTGCGCAAGATCGAAATGCTGGTGAAGCAAGGTGTGGAGGATGGGGCGACGATGTGGCAGCCGAGTTGGTCGTGCCCGACCGACGGCTACTTCTACCCGCCGACGCTGTTCACCAACGTCGCGCCCGCCTCCACCATCGCGCAAGTCGAAATCTTCGGGCCGGTGCTGGCAGCGATGACGTTCCGCACGCCGGAGGAAGCGGTGAGGCTGGCGAACAACACGCGCTTCGGGCTGGCCGCCAGCATCTGGAGCGAGGACATCAACCTCGCCCTCGACATCGCCACGCAGATCACGGCCGGCACCATCTGGATCAACAGCACCAACCTCTTCGACGCAGCTTCGGGCTTCGGCGGCTATCGCGAGAGCGGCTTCGGAAGGGAGGGGGGCAAGGAGGGGTTGTGGGAATACGTGAAGCGGACGGATGAAGGCGGAAAGCAGAAGGCAGAGTCGCTTCGCTTAGGCAGAAAGCGGAAATCCGAAAATGGAAGGCAAAGGGCGAACGGCCAATTACAAATAACCAATAACCACTTACCCGCTATTGATCGAACAGCCAAGCTCTTCATCAACGGCAAGCAGGCCCGGCCCGACAGCGGCTACAGCCGGATGGTCTGCGATCCGCGCGGGCGTGTGATCGGGGAGGTGGGCGCGGGGAATCGGAAGGATGTGCGCAACGCAGTGGAGGCCGCGCGGGCTGCGGCGGGCGGCTGGGCGAAGGCGACCGGCCACAACCGCGCGCAGATCGTGTACTTCCTCGCCGAGAACCTGGCCGCGCGCGCCGATGAGTTCGCGCGCCGCATCGCGCTGCAAACCGGCGCCGATGTTGCGACGGCCCGCGCCGAAGTGGAGGCCGCGCTCGAACAACTCTTCACCGCCGCCGCCTGGGCCGACAAATACGATGGCGCGGTACACGCCACGCCCATCCGCAACGTCACCCTCGCCCTCCCCGAGCCGATTGGGGTGATGGCGATCCTCTGCCCCGACGATCAACCGCTGCTCGCGCTTGCGTCGCTCGCGGCGATGGCTTTTGCGATGGGCAACGCCGTCGTCGTCGTGCCCTCGCCCGCGCATCCGCTCACCGCCACCGATCTGTACCAGGTGCTCGAAACGTCGGATGTGCCGGCGGGCACCTTCAACATCCTCACCGGTGACCGCGACGAGTTGGCGAAGACGCTGGCCGAGCACGACGATGTGGATGCGATCTGGTACGCCGGGCCGCGCGAGGGGCAGGCGGTGGTGCAGACGGCCTCCGCCGGGAACATGAAGCGCGCGTGGGCCTTGCCCGCCACCGGCCCGCTGCCGCACACCGATGAGGTGCTGCGTGAGGCTACGCAGATCAAGAACATCTGGGTGCCGTACGGGGCATGAGTGGTTGAGCCGTTGGCCCGCCCGGCGACGATATTGCCAATGGTGTTTCGCTCGTGAGAATCACCGGGCCGTCGAATTCTCGTGAACGCGATGAGATCCGTGGAAGCCGATCCATCTCTGCGCAAGAAGTGAATACGTCAATCCCAACGCCGTCAGATACAACCCCAGCGCCAGCAGGCCCGGAAAGAGGTGCCACAGGTCGAGGTAGCCGACGGCGACGTGCACGCCCAGCGCGGCGAGAAAGCCGGGCGCGCCGCTGAGCACATACGTCCACCACAGCCAGCGCGCGCCGCGCCGAAGCCCCACAATGTCACCATCAACAGCGCCAGTCCATCCGAAACCAGCGCCCCGCCGAAGCCCGCCCGGTCCATGACCAATCAGGCAAGACGCGACGGAGATTGTACCCGCGTCACGACGCCTTTGTCTCAGTGGGTGTTGTTATACGAGTCATAAGCTGGCAAATCGGCGAGCGGCTATAATCTCGCCGAGGCTTGACTATGTCCCGGAAATCCTTCGCCTACTTTGCCTGGGGTATGGTGGCGTACAACGTCATCGTGATTCTGTGGGGCGCGGTGGTGAGCTCGACGGGGGCCGGGGCGGGCTGCGGCGATCGCTGGCCCGATTGTCAGGGTCAGCTCATCCCTCAGTCCACCGATGTGCAGACGCTCACCGAGTTTTCGCACCGTCTCAGCAGCGCGCTGGATGGGCTGCTCGTCATCGGTTTGCTGATTTGGGCCTGGCGCAAGTTTCCGGCGGGGCATCGTGTGCGCGCGGGCGCAATCGTCTCCTTTGTGCTGATCATCGTCGAAGGATTGCTTGGCGCGTTACTCGTGCGGCAGGGCTGGACGGCGCTCGACACTTCGGTGGAACGGGTGATCATGCAGCTGCTTCATCTGGCCAACACCATGTTCCTGTTGGCGGCGTTGGCGCTCACGGCGTGGTGGGCGGCGGATGGCCCGCCGGTGCGGTTGACGAATCAGGGCGCGCGGCCGTGGCTGCTTGCCGCAGGCCTGGTGGGGATGATGTTTGTCAGCGGCAGCGGGGCCATCATCTCCCTGGGCGACTTTCTCGATCAACAAGAGCGCGTGCGCAACGAGGCCCTGGTTCAATGGTTGGTCGATCTGCGCCTCTGGCATCCCGGCATCGCTATTGGCATCGGCGTCGGCATCATCGTGATGATTATCTCGAATGCATCGCTCACTCCGAGCCGCGCCGCGCGGCGCTGGTCGGTCGCCGTGTGCCTGCTGATCCTGGCGCAGTGGGGCGTCGGCTTTCTCAATGTTTACCTGCGGGTGCCGTTGTGGACGCAGTTGCTGCACCTGGCGAGTGCGGACCTGATCTGGATTGCGATGGTGCTGTGGTCGGCGTCAGCCCTCAGCGATCCGGCCCAGCACTCGAGGCCCGTGCCTGCCCAGGCGAGGCGCGCCGTAATCTGACGAACCGGCGGATGCGCGTAGCCAGCAGGATGATCAGAGCGCGTGATTCATCTATGTTTCCAAATGAACTGAGGCTATGCGAATCGCAGCGCGCGTCCGCGGATGACGAAAATGATGCAGGGTTACATGCGCAGCAGTTCGTTGAGATCGAAGTAGAGAAATACCGCGATCGCGCTCCCGGCGACGAGGCTGAGCGCCAGATAGCGCCAGCGCCAGTCGGTGCGCCACAGTCGCCGCAGGTTGAATAGCATCATCCCCAGCGCGAACACGCTGACCGCAACGCTGAGCCAGAGCGAGGCCGAGCCGCTGACCCCCACGACCGGCAGGATAAACGGCAAGATCACGTATTGCAGGGTGCAACGCACCGCCACCCACAGCATCAACCCGCCGACGATGCCGCCGCTGGTATCGTTGTCTTTCGAAAGTTCGTCGGGAAAGTTTGCGCCGGGGTTTGTCATGGCATTGCCGCCTTGGGTTGGGCGATGATGGTTCCGCAACCTCGCCAAGTTTATAGCACGATTCAACGGGATCCGCGCACTCGGTAGGCCATCACCACCTCTCGGCGGAACCGATCTGCCCCTTCCACTTTGGGTTAGTCAACTCAAAATCCGTCGGTTAATTCTTTCGGTTGATCTCTCCTTTCCACTGGGCAGTATCCGGCGACCTGGTGGCGATGGGGGGTGGGGGGGTTAGTTCGCGCTGATTATTTGGGTCATTGAGTGTATGCGACCAACGGTCGGCCCAAAGCCGGAATCTCCCTTTCCCGCCAGCCTATCCACATGCGGCAGGGCTTGTTCGATCAAGCCCCAGAATTGGATAAACTGATCCGCCGGGATGCCGAGGACGATCGGGTTGACCCGTAAACGAAAGATGCCATCCCGATGCCGCCCAGGCAGAGCACTCGCCTCGCGCAGAGCCTTCTCGATCACATCGGCCATCGCGCAAAAACGGTCCTGCGTGAGGTGCAGGCCCAGACCATCCCACATGAGATGAACGGTGCCATGCTCGCACTGGCTAATGTAGCGCGTAGTGGAGTGTTCAGCCAAAATGATTTCGTTCCGACACATAGCGCCTTCGATCTAGTGTCTGCCGGCTGAAAGTGACACTGGCGCGGCCGCCTTCCGGCGCGGTTGCTCGTTGAAACGCTCCGCCAGGTAGTAACTGCCGATTACAAAGGCAGCGGCGGCCAATTGCAGGCTTACGCCCTCCCAGGTGGGATAAAGCCCGAACCATGTGCCCAGCCAGAATGGCAAGCGCACACCTTCGATGAGATGAATGGGCAGCCAGCCGACGACTTGCAGGAGGTGAGTGGTGTTGCCCACCATCTGTAACAGCACCAGGCCGATGAGGATGCCCGTGACGATGAGCATCTTCTTGTACGGCAAGTGCACCTGAAGCCTGAACGTGATAAAGCCAATGGCGACGACGGCGGCCAGCGCGATGGCCGTGCCGATCAGCACCACCGCTGTGCCGCCCTCCAGCACCAGCGCCTGCAGAAAGAGCACCGTCTCGAACCCCTCGCGATAGACGCTGGTGAAACCCAGTGTGACAAGGCCCAGCCACAGCCCGGTCTCGCCACTGATGAGTTGGCGCTTACGGGCGTGGAAGGCGGCGATCCATCCCGTCCAGTAGCGCTTGTGAAAGAACCAATTGAGGATGATGAGCAAGACGGCGATGGCGATGAGCGAGACCACGGCCTCCAGTTTTTCGCCGTAACGGGCCAGCGATTGCAACACACCGCGCGCCAGAAACCAGGTCGCCACCGTCGCGAGGAGTGCCAGCCCGCTGCCCCACCACATCGGTTTACGGTAGCGGCGCTCCTCGGCGCGCTTCATGCTCGACATGAGCGAGGCGAGGATGAGCACGGCTTCGAGGCCTTCGCGGAAAACGATCAGCCCGGCATTGGTGGCGACCGCGGAGGGCGCGCTGCTCGCGCCGATCATCGTCTGCGCCTCGGCCAGAGCGCGGTCCAGCGCCGCCCGGCTGGCCCGGATTTGGCTAAGGGGCGCGTGCTCGCGCAGGAGGAAGGCAAGACCCTTGTGCTCACCTTGCCCGTTCCAAAACAACTCCTCCAAAGTCAGTTTCAGTTCCGGCGCAAAGACCATCAGCTTGGCTTCCGGGCCGATCTCCATCAGCGCATACGCCTCGAGGCGCGCCGACTCGGCCAGGTCGTACTGTCCGGCACGGACCGCGGCCTCCATCTGGTCCAGCATCGAGGCGATCACATCAAAATCACCGCTGGTGCTGGCCGCCAACCATTCCGCGGGCATGATGCGGCGCAACATGTCGCTCATCTGCTCCACCTTGGCGTTAACTTCCTCCGCCGAGGTGATTTTGGTCTGAGCCAGCGAAGCCTGCAGTTGCCCGTCGAGGTCGGCCAGCATCGCCGCGACGAGCGCAGCCTGTTCGGGGTCGCGCGCGTCGAGCACCGTTTGCAAGTCGGCGAAGGCGACGGCGGCCCCGTTGCGGAAGGTGAGGGCCTCCTGGATTTCCAATTCGCGCGTCACCCGGCCATCCACCACGCCGCGCCCGTATTCAATCGGTATGAGCGACAAATACCTCAGCAGCTGATTCGCGCGCCGCACTTCTTCCTCGGGGGTGAGCGGCGCGGCACGGAAGCCCTTGAGCGCGGCCTTTACCTCCGCCAGGGCGGAAGGCGTATCGCCGTTGCCGAGTGAAGCAGCGACGAGATGGGCGAACGCCTGCCGGGCTGTGTTGAGTTTGGCCGTGTTGCGTTGCGCGGCATAAACAGCCGACAGGATCTCGAAGTAGCCCTGCGCGAGCGCAGCGTGCTCGGCGGCGCGTATCGTAAAGCCTTTGGATTGCGCGGCGCTGAGATTGCTCAACGCCTCGCCGAGGCGGGCCTGATACGTGTCGAGCAAATCGGCATGCAGCCTGGTGAGCGCTGCAGCCGGTTCTATCTCGCCCCGGCTCAACCGTTCAAGAGCCAGCGTGGCGTCGGCATCCGGCCGCGAGAAACGGGTGGCCTGGCGAAACTCGCGCACGCCCAGCCATTCGCGCGCAGTGGCGGCGTCGCCGCGCGCGACCGCCTGCTCGACGACGGCGTAACCACCTGCGAGGAGGGCCGTCCACACTTGCGCGCGCGCGACGGCGAACGCGGCAGGGGTGCGGGCCGAGCCGAGTTGTGCGAAGCCGGTTTGCGCTCGCGCCAAAGCCTCCGCATCCGCCGCGCTAATCGCCGGGGCCAGCGCCGATTGATAGCGTCGTTCGGCTTCGGTGATGATCGGCGCCAGTGTTGCGGCGCCGTCGCCAAAACGGAGCTGCGCCTGCACTAACGCCGCGCGGATGGCTTCAACCGTTTGCGCCGGCGACTCGGCGGCAGCGGCGGCGTGCAACGGAACGACGAGCAGTGCGCCGGCCACAAGCGCGATGAACAGTCGGCGCATCATTCGGCGATCTCGATCTCGAGTTTGGCCGCCACCTGGGTGATCAGGCCCACGATAGCGGTCGCGCGGTTCTGCGCCTCCGCTCCGAGCAGGTCGGCCTCCTCGGCGGTGAAGCGCTTGCCATTTCGCTCTTGCGCATGGACCTCGGCGACGAACGCTTTGAGGTCCGACAAGCCCTGTTCAATCTGAGCGTTCTGCGCGGCATCCACGTTTTGGATGAGCGGGCTGACGTTGTTGTGCACGATTTGCAGGCTGCCGAGGATGTCTTGAATGTCGGCCAGGCGCGAGATGACGACGAAGTCGCGTTGGGTGGAATTATCACCGGCGACGAAGCGCGAGTTCTTCCACGAGTCGAAGTATTCGCTCATCGTCGGCACCATCACCACCAGCGCCGTGAAGGCATCGCTCTCACTCGGCGCCCAGGCTTCAGCGGCGGCCTGTAGCTCGCCGGCATATTTGTCCATGGCCTCGGCGGCGGCTTTGAGCACGTTGGCCTCGGGCAGCGCCTCGCCGAATTCAATCTGTCCATCGCCGTCCCAATCCGCGTCAACGGGGGAGGTGAATTCGCCAAACGTCCCCCACAGCGTGGCCTCGGTCACGCCGAAGAGGTTGCCGGGTTTGGGTAACACACGGCCATCGGGCAGGGTGAGGTCGAACGGCACCGCACCCTCGGGGTCTTCAGCGCCCGAAGCGCCCGCGTCGAGAATCACATCGAACTCGGCCAGCGCGGGCGTGCCGGCCACGATCCCTTCGGTCTGCTCATACAGCGGGCTGGCGGTCATCCACGCCGCGCGCCCCGTCTCGACCAGTTGCTGCGCCTCGGCGGCGTGGCCCACCCACAGCGCGGCGTAATCAAAGTTGCTGGCCTGCGCCAATTGGTAATAGGCGTTGCTCGCCTCGCTCAGGGCCGCCGTGTTCGACTTGAGTTCGCGCAGTTTGCCGAGCAGATAGGCCTTGATCCCGCTCAGATCGGCTGGCGATGATGTGGCCGGCGGCGCGGTGGGGGAGGGGGTGGCGGCTGGGGCACAGGCCGCCGCAATCAACAACACCAGGGTCAGCAATGACTTCACGCGATACATAACCTGTCTCCGTATTGCGAATAGTTTGCATCTGAATTATCATCATTGCCACCTTCGAAATCAATCGCCCGGCGAAATTTGCGAGTTTGGCCGGGTTGATCCCAATATTGACCGAGGTAAACTTTGAAGATCAGTCCGATAATGCGTGAATACCTGGGGGAAATCTACCGATTGCAATCCACCCCTGAAGGCGCGACGACCTCGTTGTTGGCCGAGAAGCTCGAGGTCTCACCCTCGGCCGTGGTGCGGATGTTGCGCCGCCTCGATGAAGCGCAGATGCTGACCCACACGCCGTACAAAGGCGTGGTGCTGACGTCCGCCGGCGAGCGCGAGGCGCTCCGGTCCATCCGGCGGCATCGGCTGCTCGAGGTATTTCTGGTGAAGGTGATGGGCTTCGGGTGGGAGGAGGTGCACGAGGAATCACACGGGCTGCAACTCACCATCACCGAGGCCTTTGAAGACCGCATGGATGTGGTCTGCGGCTTCCCGACGTACTGCCCGCACGGCGACCCCATCCCCACAAAGGACGGCCGCATCGCCCCGACCAACGATCAACCGCTACTCGAGGCCGCCGTGGGCGCCACGGCTACCGTGCGCCGGGTGAAGACCGACGACGCCGACAAGCTGCGTTACATCGGTGAGTTGGGGCTGGTGCCGGGGACGCCCATCCACATCCTCAACCGCGCGCCGTTCAATGGCCCGCTGCGTCTGCAAATCGGTTCGGGTTCGAAAAAGAACGAGCACATCATTGGCGCCGAGATCGCCCAGGTGCTGCGGGTGGAGGTGGCGCCATGACGCACGCCGACATCCTCGAGCGACTGCGCGCCTCAGGCTACCGCCTCACCGGCCCGCGCCGCACGTTGGTGGAGACTCTGTTGCAGGCTGAGGCCCCACTCACCGCCGACGATGTGTATCTCCGCGTGCGACCCGCCGGCATGAATCTCTCCACCGTGTATCGCAACCTGGCCGCCTTTGTCGAGATGGGCTGGCTGACGGTGGTGCGCGGCGTGAACGGTAAACAGCACTATCGCGTGCGATCAATCGACGAGCCGTCGTTTTCCATCGTCTGTCTCGATTGCGGCAAGCTCAATCAAGTCGCTGCCGCGCCCGACGCCGTGCTGCGTGACACGGTGCGGGGCCTCGGTTTCAAAACCGAATCGTTGCAGGTGACGCTGGCCGCGCACTGCGAGCACATCTGCGAAAAGCGGAACGGCACTGCTCACTGAGCAGGGCCGGATCAAGCGAGCGGGCTGTGAGGCCCGCTCTTTCTTTTCCCGCCTCCGCCGTTCGTGTCGCCCGGCGTGCGAATGCGCGGCTTCCCGCCCGATGCGCGTTGTGTCGCGCCGGGGCCCTTGCCCAGGAGGCTATGGATCACTTTCACTATCGGGATAACCGATTGCATTGCGACTCAATCAGCTTGAGCACGCTGGCGCGGACCCACGGCACGCCGCTGTATGTTTATGCCGCCGGCGCCATTCGCGGCAACTTCCGCCGGCTGGCCGCCGCCTTCGCGCCGCTCGACCCGACGATTTGCTACGCGGTCAAAGCCAACTTCAATTTGAGTCTCCTGCGCCTGCTCAAGGAGGAGGGCGCCGGCTTCGATATCGTCTCGGGCGGTGAGCTGGCGCGCGTGCTGCGCGTGGGCGCCGATCCGGCGCGCGTCGTCTTCGCGGGCGTGGGCAAGACAAAGGCCGAACTGCGCGCCGGGCTGGAGGCCGGGGTCGGCTGGTTCAACGTCGAGTCGGCGGACGAGCTGCAGCGCTTGAATGCGTTGGCGGCGGAACGTGAGCAGCGGGCCACCGTGGCGCTGCGGCTCAACCCCGATGTCGAGCCAAGCACACACAAGCACATCCGCACGGGTGGGGGGCAGAGCAAATTCGGCTTGCCGCTGGCCGAGGCGCTGGCGCTCGCCCAGCGCTGGGCAGAGTATCCGACGCTCGACCTGCGCGGTGTGCACCTCCACATCGGCTCGCAGATGGCGACGACCGAGCCGCTGCTGCGGGCGCTCGCGGTGGCGCTCGACTTCGTCGCACGTTTTCCTCAAATCACCACGCTCGATTTCGGCGGCGGCTTCCCGGTACCATATCAACCCGCCGACGCCTATCCGGCCGTCGAGGCGTTGGCCGCGCCCATCGTCGAAAAACTCTGGCCGTATCGAGACCGGCTCGCTTTTTGCATTGAGCCGGGCCGCTCACTTGTTGCCACCGCCGGGGTGTTGCTCACGGAAGTTCAGGCAGTCAAAGTCATGCAGGGTGAACGAGTCGTGATCGTGGATACGGGCATGCATCACCTGTTGCGCCCGATGTTGTACGGCGCGCGGCAGCGCGTCCTGCCCGTCATGCTCAGCGAGGCGCGCGCGAGCGAGTGCACTCTGGCCGGGCCGATCTGCGAATCCACCGATGTGCTGGCGCGCGGTTTGCCGCTGCCGCCTGTGCGGCCCGGCGAGGTGTTGGCAGTGATGGATGTCGGCGCGTATGGGATGGCGATGGCGTCAAACTACAACGCGCAACCGCGCCCGGCCGAAGTTCTAGTTGAGGAGGGGGGAGCCAGGCTCATCCGCCGCCGCGAGACCTGGGGGGAATTGATGGCGCTGGAGATTTAGCGCCGTTTCGGCAGCGCGAACACTTCAAGTGCAGCCTGGCGAACCGCTTCGGGGTCAGCGTGTTTGCGTAACCATGTCGCCAATGTGTTGTTCAGGTCGTCGAGCAGCGCAGCCAGCAAATGGGACGGGGTCGTGAGCGCTGACCCGGACGCAAGCGCCAACTCATCCGCGCGCACGAAGGCGACGCGGCTGGCGGTGGAGCGATGAATGACGGTGGCCTCTGCCGGGGCGGGGGCCACGGGCGGATTGAGCAGGCCGGTGGCGAATCCGTTGAGGCGATTGAGCACGCCGGTGCTTTTCTTCTGGCGCAACTCGCGGCGCAATTGGGTCGGGCTGAGGCCAAAGCGATAAAACAGAGTCGCAATCGCTTCGATCTCCGGCCGCATCGTCTCCGCTTCGGCCTGATCGTAGCCGAGGTCGATCAGGGCGGTCGTCGTCGAAAAATCCTCGAGCTTGCACAACCCGATAAAGAGGTGCTCCGGCTCGATGAGGGTCTGTTTAGCGTAAGCAGCTTCGTTGGCAGCGATATCCCAGGTCAACAGAAGTGCGGGCGAGAGGTTGGCCATAGACGTTCCTTGATGCGCGCCCTTGACTGTATCGCCATCGTCGCCGACTCACAAGTCCGCCCCGGTTAGGCAGCGCCAACGAAACTCCAACCTGACCCTGCGTGTTATACTCGCGGCGTGACAGCCCGAACCCCGACCCGCGACGCCGAACGCGCGAGCCTGCGCGCCCTGCTCGACGAGCGCTCGCCGATGGATGCGCTCGCCAGCTATTATGCCTTCCATGCCTCGCCAGAGCGAACCCGGATATTCACTCACACCGATGGGGAAGGGCGGGTGGACGGGTTCCTCATTCGCGCCCAAACGGGTATGGATTTGTTCCGACCGCTGGTCACGCTCCGCGCGCCGAGCGCCGTCGCCGTCACTACCCTGATCCGCGAGGGGCTGCCTCCCAATCAACAGGTCTATCTCACCGCACCCGAAGAGCTGGGCGTGTGGTTGAACCGCGCCGTCTCCGTCACCGAGGCGGAGATTCACCGGCTTTATCAACTCGACCCGGCGCGGCATCGGCCACTCCTCAACGTGCTGACCACGACGAGCGATGATCCGAACGGCGGGCCACGGTGCGAGATTCGGTCGCAGGGCCAACTGGGCGCCGTGGCCGGGGTCAATTGGATGTCGCCCAACTTCGCGGAAATCTATGTGTACACCGACAAGGCGGTGCGCGGACGAGGCTGGGGGAAATCAGTTGTGGCCACGCTGGCCGGCCGGTTGATGGAACTCAAGCGGAGGCCGCTTTACGTCGTCGCCGAATCGAACGATTACTCCATCCGCCTCGCCGAGGCCGTGGGGTTTGTGGATACGGGGTTGCGCGAATTCGTGGGCTATGCGGTTCGCGCCGAGTGATCATGGCCCGCGCCACGCATTCCTTCCCTGACTCGTTCTTGTTCGGCACGGCCACCTCCGGCTATCAGGTTGAAGGCCAAAGCACCCAGGCTGATTTCTGGCGATGGGAACAACAAGCGGGCCGCATCGCCGAGGGGCACACCTCGGGCGCAGCGTGCGATTGGTGGGCGGGCGGGCGTTGGCGGGAAGATTTCGATCGGGCGGCGAACGACAACCACACCGCCCACCGCCTCTCGGTGGAGTGGAGCCGCGTCGAGCCAGCGCCAGGCCGCTGGGATGACGATGCGCTGGCGCACTATCGCGAGATGGTGCGCGGTTTGCGCGAACGCGGGCTGACCCCGCTCGTCACGCTCCATCACTTCGTCAATCCACACTGGGTCAGCGAACGCAACGCCTGGGAGAGCGGGGAGGGGGTTGCGCTCTTCAGCCGCTATGTCGAAAAAGTTGTGACGGCGCTCGGTGAGCAGGTGGATTTTTGGGCGACGATCAACGAGCCCAACATCTACATGTACTTCGGGTGGATCAGCGGCGCTTTTCCGCCGGGCAAGAAAGACTTTTGGCTGGCGATGCGCGTGGCGGCGAATTTGTTGCGCGCGCACGCGGCGGCCTATCGCGTCATCCACGCCGCACAGCCGCATGCCCTCGTCGGCCTGCCGGTGCACTTCCGGCCCAACCTGCCCGCCAATCCCAACTTCGCGCCGGATGGGTGGGTGGCTCGCGGCCAGTTCGAACTCTTCAGCAGCCTCTTCACCGACGCCATTCAATCCGGGAAGCTGCGCCAATTGTTGCGACCGTCGGTGTCCATCCCCGAGGCCAGGGGCACGCACGATTACGTTGGCCTCAACTATTACTCCACCGATGTGACGCGCTTCGACCTCACCAACCCGATGGAGCTATTCGGCCGGCGCGGCTTCCCACCGGAGTCCGAGACCGACGGCTCCGGGCTGTATGCCTCGTATCCACCCGGTATGTTTGCGTCGCTCAAGTGGGCGCACCGGCTGAAGCTGCCGATCTATATCACCGAGAACGGCATCGGTGGCGAGGAGGATTCGCTGCGGCGGCGTTATCTTGTCTCACATCTGCGGCAGGTCTGGCGCGCCGTCAATTTCAATTGGGATGTGCGCGGCTACTTCCACTGGAGCTTGCTCGACAACTTCGAGTGGGAGCGCGGCTGGACGCATCGCTTTGGGCTGTACGCGCTGGATACCGCCACGCAGACGCGAACGCCACGCCCCTCGGCTCACCTCTACGCCGAGATTTGCCGCACGCGGTCGCTGTCCTCCGATTTGGTCGAACGCTTCGCCCCCGAGCTGCTCGATAGCTTGTTCCCGGGCTGAGCGCTACTCGCTCGACCCCTTCACCTTGCGCCTCGCCCGCGTCAGCGCATCCGTTAGGGTGGGGCGGTAAGTGGCGACCGCGTCTTCGAGCGCCTCATCCCAGGTGTGCGCGTATACGACTCGGGTCGTTTCGGGAGACGCGTGCCCGAGGAAATCCTGCACCAACTCCAGCTTCATCCCCTCCGACAACATCGAGGTGGCGATGTACCGTCGAAAGTCGTGCGGCGAAATCGAATCGGCGATTTGATACCCCTGCGCCTTGAGCCCCTCCGCGGCTGCGGAGACGATTTGCCAAACGGACTTGGTGGTGATGGGTTGGAGGATTCCGGCGCGGGCGGCCGGGTCGTGACGGGCGAACAGCGGCTCGCGGGCCGGGAAGCGGCTTGCGCCCGAATACTCGTCGCGGGCGGCGAGGTAACGCGCCAGCGCCGTCTGCGTTTCCGCATCCACCCCGACGGTGCGCGGCTTCTCACCTTTGCCCATGACGCGCACTACGGCGTACTCAGATTCCCAGTCGCCACGTTTGAGGCTGGCCAACTCGTGCGCCCGCAGCCCGGCGCTGAACAGGGTCCGAGTGATGGCGCGATTGCGCTGGATGGTCAGCGCTTTTCGAATCGAACGGTCGTTCTCGAGCGCCGGGGTGGGGAGGTTGGCGTAGTATTGGACAATGAGCGGCACAGCTTCGCGCACCGGCTTGGGTCGATAGTGTGCTCGGCGTGCGCCCTTGGCGTTTTCGAGCACCGCCTGCATATCGCGGGTGGATAGATCGCCGGGCAGTTTGCGATTGACTTCAAGCCATTTGAGGAAGCGCTTGACGGCGACCAGCGTGCTGCGGATGGTGCGGGTGTTGTAGCCAAGCGTTGCTGAGGCCGGGTCAGCGCGTCGCCCCTGGCCACTGTGTTGGGCTTCGTCGGCCAGCCACTGCCGAAAGTCCATCAACGTATCGCGCTTGAGTTTGCTGAGCGGCACTGGCGTTGTCTGCTTGCGGCCCCCGACCAAAAAGCGCGCCAGGCGCTGCAGGGCGGCGCGATACGTGCGTTTGGTGGCCAGGCTGGCATCAATGGCGCGGATGAAGTCCTCGCCGAATTCGATGGATAGCGGTGGGGTGGCGGACATTCGGGCCTCGTGACTTTAGGGTAATTGAATGTTGAATATATTACTCTAAGTCCGGGGCGGGCGCAAGCCCTTCTGCCGCTGACAGAGGCGATTTTGCGAATGGTATACTTTCGCCCGCTATGCAGCCCTGGAAGCAGTTGAACTTTGACGCGACGGAGTGGTTGATCCTCATCGTCGTCTTCGCCGGCGGCCTGGCGCTGGCCGGCACTTTCGGCGCCTTCCGCCCGGCCCCCCCGGCAGTAGTGGTCGTTGGCGCCACTCCGGCCACGGCACAGGTCAAGGTGCCAGGCTCAGCACCGAGCCGCACAGCGGCCCCAACGCAGACCGCCGTGACGCCCACCAGCACGCCGCAGTCCGCCACAGCCACGCCCATCCCGCAGCCGACGGCGACGCTGTTCTACATCGCCCCGCACACGCTGGATTTCGCTCCAACGCCGGTGCTCCCGGCGGCCGCGCCATTCCCGGCCTCGTGCGATGGTCCCGGCCGCATGAACATCATGCTCGTCGGCATTGACGGCTTCGACGGCAACTACAACCGGCCCGCGCGCTCCGACACCATCATCGTGGCCGGCGTCAACGTCGCTGCCAGGACCGTACAAATCGTGTCATTTCCACGCGACCTGTGGGTCTCGCTGCCGGGCGGGCTGCCGGTCACTGAGGCACGGATCAACACCGCCTACAACTACGGCGAGCTATACGGCGTGCCCGGCGGCGGCCCAGCGGAGCTCAAGGCGGTGCTCGAAAATACGTTCGGGTTGCGGATCGACCGGCACGTCGTCGCCAGCTTCGTTGCCTTCGAGCAAAGCGTCGACGCCATCGGCGGCATCGAAGTGGATGTGCCCTACGCGATTCGTGATGACAAGTACCCCCGCCGTTCCGCGCCGGGCACGATGGTGATCGAGTTCCCCGAAGGCCGGGTGCAAATGGATGGCGGCACCGCGTTGATCTACGCGCGCATTCGCCACGATAGCAACGACTTCAACCGCATGCGGCGCCAGCAACAGATTCTTTTCGCCGTGCGCGACAAGCTGCTCCAGCCCGGCACCCTGCCCCAGCTACCGGCGCTCGTGCAAATCCTGTTCAGCGCCGTACGGACTGATCTCACTTTTGAAGATATCGCCCTGCTCGGCTGCCTCGGCCCGCAGATTGAGCGCAACAGCATCCAAACCTGGGTGATTGATTCGAAGATGGTGGAGTCGCGCATACTGGAGGATGGCGCTCAAGTCCTTCTCCCGAAGATGGACGCCATCCAATCCGTGTTGCAGGCTTTCAACGCTGGTGAATGATATGCGTCGCTCGCTCGAATTCCTCGGTCTGACGTTCTTCTTTGCGGCTGTGCTCGCGCTGGCCTTCGTCGCCGGCTACTACGCCCGCGCCTACTCCGCCACGACGCCGGCGTTGCGCTGGGCGTTGCCCGGCCTCCCCGGCAGCGAAGTGCGCTACCCGGTGTTGGCCGAGGTCGAGGCCCTGGTCGGCGCGCACTTCAACGGCCCCTTGCCCGAGGCAAAACAACTCGAGTACGGGATGATCCACGGCTTCATCGGCGCGCTTGGCGACCCATATAGTTTGTTCGTCGAGCCGCAGGTTGCCGAGATCGAGTCGAATCAGCTCGCCGGCGAGTACGGCGGCATCGGCGTCGAACTGCGCCGCAACGACACTGGCGAAACGGTGCTGGCCCCCTTCCCCGACTCGCCGGCGGAACTGGCCGGGGTGTTGGCCGGCGATGTGCTGCTGAAAGTGGAGGACAACGCGGTGATGGCGGAAATCCCCGTGGAAACGGTGACGGCATGGCTGCGCGGCCCGGTGGGGTCCGAGGTGACGATCGTGGTGCGGCGCGCGGACGGCGCCAAAGCGACCCTGACGCTCATACGCCAGACCATCGCCCTGCCCTCGGTGACGTGGCGGATGCTCGACGGTCAGGCCGACATCGGCCTCATCACCCTCAGCCGATTCAGCGACAAGACGGCGACCGAGTTGCAGCGGGCCGCGCGCGAGTTGCGGGCCAGCGGGGCGTCCCGCTTTGTGCTCGACCTGCGCAACAACGGCGGCGGCCTGCTCGATGCGGCCGTCGAGGCCTCGGAACAGTTTTTGCGGGGCGGCGTAGTGATGTATGAAAGCAGCCGCAGCGGGCCGGAGAAGACGTACCGCATCGGCGACGGCGGCGCGCTGGTCGAGGCCCCGCTGGCGGTGCTCGTCAACGGCAACACGGCCAGCGCGGCCGAAATCGTGGCGGGCGCTCTGGTCGATCGCGGGCGCGCGCCCCTCATCGGGCAAAAGACGTTTGGCAAAGGCTCGGTGCAGTTCATCTTTCCGCTATCGGACGGATCGAGCGTGCACATCACCGCGAACCGCTGGTACACCCCGACGCGGCGCGAGATTGATAAAGTCGGCCTGCCGCCGACCATCGAAGTTCAACCGGGCGGCGACGGCAGCGATCCCGAACTGAACCGGGCGATCGAGTATTTGACCAATGGGCAGTGACGGGGTGCGGGTTGCGTAGTGCAGATCGCGCTGCGCCACGCACCCGGCTTCCGCACCACACACTGATGGCAAAGCCAGACGACGGCATCAAGATCGTCGCGCAGAACCGCAGGGCCGCGCACGACTACTTCCTCGAGGAGCGCTTCGAGGCCGGCCTGGTGTTGACGGGCACCGAGATCAAATCGGTGCGGGCGGGCAAGGCGCAGATCAAGGAAGCGTACGTGCGTGTCGAGGGCAACACCGCCCTGCTCGTCAACGCGCACATCTCGGTTTACGAGCCGGCGGCGCGCATGAACCACGACCCGCTGCGCCCGCGCAAATTGCTGCTGCACAAAAAGCAACTCCGCGCTCTGGCCGAACAGGTGAAGCAAAAAGGCTTCACCCTCGTGCCGATCAGGATCTATCTTTTGAAGGGCCGGGCGAAATTGGAGATTGCGCTGGCGCGGGGGAAGAAGAACTACGACAAGCGGCAAACCATCGCCGAGCGCGAGTCGAAGCGCGACATGGAACGGGCGCTCGGGCGAAGAGGCTAAGGGGTGGGGGTTATGGGTTGCACGCGGCGCAGGATGCGTTCGGACTCGTCGGGCGTGGCGGCGCGCGGGGAACCGTTCTCGATCACCATCGGCAGCCACTCGAAACCAAGCACCCCACCCCTCCCCAACTGCACGGCAAGGATAGCCGTATCGTTGGCCGCGCCGTCGAACTCATCGAAGATGAAGTTGCCGAGGCTGTAGGCGATCAATCCACCGTTGTACGTCTCGGTGGCCTGCAACACGTGCGGGTGCGCGCCGACGACGAGCGCGGCCCCGGCGTCAATGGCGGCGCGGGCCGCGCGCCGCTGAATGTCGTTGGGTTCGGGGCGGTTCTCGTAGCCCGAGTGCAGCAGCACAATCACCACGTCAACCGATTGCCGCGCGGCGGTCGCGTCGGCGGAGATGGCGGCGGGGTCCGCCCACGCCAGGCCCGGAGTGCTCTCCGTCGCCGACCACGCCCGTGTGTCGAAGCCGCTGCGGCTTTCGACGGGCACATCCACATACGCCAGGAACGCCAGCCGCAGACCGTTGCGCTCCACCACAACCGGCGTGCGCGATTCACTTGCGTTGCCCCCCGCCCCAACGGGCTCGATCCCGCGCGCGCGCAGCAACCCGATCGTATCCAACAACGCTTCGGGGCCGTAATCCAACGCGTGATTGTTGGCAAGGCTGACGACATCAACGCCCATTACCCTCAACGCCTCGGCCGCGATGGGCGGCGCGCGAAAGACGTAGGCCTTGGGCTGTGGCGCGCCGCGTTCGGAGATGGCGCATTCGAGATTGGCGACGGCGACATCCGCCCCGCCCAACAGCGCGCCCAGTTCACGATACGGCGCAATGCCTTCGGTGGTGATGCGCTCGCCCAGGCCGCGCGCCAGCATCACATCGCCCACCGCCATCAGCGACACGACGCCGGGCGTGGGCGAGGCGGTGCTCGTCTGTGTTGGCGCAGGCGTCCGACTCGGGAGCGGGGTCTCAGTCGGCGCGAGTGATGGGGTTTCTGCCGGGCGGGTGGCCGCCGGTGGTGAGGGGATAAGGGTGATGGCCGAGGGGAGGCCGGGGAGCGAGGCAGGCTCCAGGCTGCACGCGCTCACGATGAGCAGCGCGCACCACCACCGGCGCACGCTCACCCCAGCGCCTGGGCGAGCAGGATGCCGAACAGCCCGAGCACGATGCCGAGGTGCAGCAACAGATCGTGCGGGGTGAGCCAATCGAGGCCGAGGAGGCGGAGGAGGAAGTTGAGGGCCACCAGCGCGATGCCGACGAGCACCATCAAACCCTTGTAATGCGAGAAGAAACTCGCGACGCGATTGAGCATCGATTACTCCGCTGAGGTTGTGGTTCGCGCGCGCCGGGGCCTGACCGTGAACGGCTTGAAGCGCGGCGCGAGGCGTTCGGGCACGCGACCCTGCACGGCCACGCCCTTCGCTTGATGTTCGATGGACTCCACATGGCCCTGCTCGTGAAAGAGCGAGATGAGCTGGCCCTTGGCGTAGGGGATGAGGGCGCTGACCGGCACGAGGGTGGCGTACAACTCGGCCTGAACCCGCCCGAGCAAACCGGCCAGCCCATCGCCGGTGGCGGCTGAGATCAGGTAGCCCTCGGGCAGCAGATCGCCGAGGTGCGCCTCGGCCTCGGCGCGCGTGGCCGCCTCCAGCCGATCGACTTTATTGAAGGCGAGCAGCGTGGGCACGTCGTGCACATTCAATTCAGCCAGCGTCTCCTCGACTGCCGTAATCTGCTGCCGCGCATTGGGGTGCGTCATATCCACCACATGCAGAATCAAATCCGCTTCGCCGATCTCCTCGAGCGTGGCGCGGAAAGCAGCGACGAGAGCCGTTGGCAGTTTTTGGATAAAGCCGACGGTATCGGTGAAGAGCACCGGGCGTTTGTTCGGCAACGTCACGCGCCGCGTCGTGGGATCGAGCGTGGCGAAGAGCTGGTCGGCGGCGTAGGCCTCCTCCGCGCCGACCAGGCGATTGAGCAGCGTGCTCTTGCCGGCGTTGGTGTAGCCGACGATGGCGATGACGGGGATGGCGCTGCGCCGGCGCTGGGCGCGATAGCGTTTGCGGTGCGCGCGCACTTTTTCGAGTTCGCGCTTGAGTTGGGTGATGCGCCGGCCCATCTCGCGCCGGTCGGCCTCGAGCTGGGTCTCGCCGGGGCCGCGCAGGCCCACGCCGCCGTTCCCCGTGCGCCCCGCCCCGCCGCCCGCCTGCCGCGCGAGGTGAGTCCAGGCGCGGGTCAGGCGCGGCAGGCGATATTGATATTGCGCCAGCTCCACCTGCAGCGCGCCCTCGCGCGTGTGCGCGTGCTGGGCGAAGATGTCGAGGATGAGCGCGGTGCGGTCGAGGACTTTGACCTTTTCGCCGAAGGCCTCCTCCAGTTCGCGCTGGTGGCGCGGCGACAGCTCCTCGTCGAAGACGACGACATCGGCCAGCGTCTCCTCGACGAAGTCGCGCACATCGGTGACCTTGCCCGAGCCGATGAAGGTGTTGGGGTCGGGCCGGGTGATCTTTTGATACGTCTCGCCGATGACGTTTAGGCCGGCGGTGTCGGCGAGCAGCGCCAATTCGGCCAGCGAATCATCGACGCCGAGCAGGTTGCGCTGGCCGGTGACTTCGAGGCCGACGAGAAAAGCGCGCTCGGCGGGCGGTTTGGTGGGCGTGGGCGTATGGGGCACAGAGCGAGTCAGGCGAAGATCTCGGCGACCGGGCAGGCGAACCCGGGCAAAACGTCGGGCAGTTCGAGCGTGTCGCCCAGCGTGAGCACCTCGACCTGCCGCAGAGAACGATACACAGCGATTTGTTTCGAGCCGGGATAAACCACCAGCGCGGCCCTGACGCCGGCCATCAGCCAGGCGGTGATTTTGGATTGCACCTCGTCGGGATCATCCGAGGGTGAAACGACCTCCGCGATCAGATCCGGCGCAAGGTCGAGATAGCCTTTCGGCAACTGCGCCGGCATGCGGTCAGCGGCGATGAAAGCAACATCGGGCGCGCGCACGGTGTCGGGGTTGCGCGACAAACGAAAACCGGTCTCCGAGGCGAGCACTGCCCCCAGGCCACGAGCCTGTACGAAGCTGGCGATGCGATATGCCAGGCGAAAACCGATCAGTCCATGTTCAAATCCCGGTGGGGCCATTTCAATCAACACCCCGTTGATCAACTCATAGCGACCACGACTGGCAAGAACCAGCAGTTCTTCGGCGGTGACGAGTTTTGCGGGGGCAGGCGCGGTCATGCGGGCAACTCCAGCGCGATTATACCCCTACGGCAATGCAGTCACCGTGAGCGCGCGCGGGTGCTCGACGGTGAACTCGAAGCGCAGGGTTTGCTTCCGGCCCGGTTCGAGCGTCAGCTTCCATTCGAGCAGGTTGAGGTCGTCGTGCTGCGCCGGGCGCGGGTCGGCGGCGTCGAGCCTGACCTTGATCTGCTCATCGCGGCTCACCGGCAATTGATCGCGCACCGTGACTAGTTGAGGACGATCACGCAGATTCTCAAGTTTGATCGTGTACGCGTAACGCAGGCGGCGTTTGTCGGCCATGAAGACCTTATCCACCTCGCGCGCCGCCAGCTCCCGCTCCACGCGCAGCCGCTCATCGGGCCCGAGGAACAGCTCAATCTCCTGATTCGGCGCGACGAACTCCATCTGCATGCTGCCGAGGAAGTCATCGCCCTCAAACAATTGCGCGCTGCCGGGCATGAGCGAGTATGGGCTGTCGTTCTTCACTTTCGCGCGGCGGAAGCACGCGGCCTGAAGTTTGGGCGCGGTGACGTAGTCGAGTTGCGGCTTGAGGGGGAACGAGGCGATGGTGACTTTGCGCGGCTCGCCGTTGCCGGGCACATCCGCGCCGCCGGCGAGA
>CAZSNP010000070.1:0-24005 GCA_964608265.1 uncultured Anaerolineales bacterium
GCGCTACGGCCGCCAGTGCGCGGACGATCTGCTCAACTCGCTGGTGATGCTGGGCACGCGGCCCGAGTCGGCCGTCACCTTCCGGCCAACCCCGGCCCCGGCCAGGCCGGCGGTCGTTGCCCCGGCCAAGCCCGCCCCGAAACCCGCCCCGCCCGCGCCCCGGGCGGCGCGCCCCGCCGCGCCCGAGCCGCCTCCGCCCACCCCGCCGGTGATGGCGCTGCCCGAACCCAGGCCCGTCCCGAAGGTGGAGGAGAAGCCGCTGACCGAGGCTGACCTCCAGGCCCTCGACGCCGCGCTGGCCAAGGTCAAGACCGCCGACGCCAATTCGTTCTGGGACAACCTTGGCGAGGTGGCCGACGACGACGCGGGCACGCTGTCGTGGGACGAGGCGGAGAAGCAGGGGCTGGTGCAGAAGAATGAGTGAAGAAAGTCGAGACCGACGCGGTTTGCCCGGCCGCTGCCAACCTTGGCGTGCGTCCGGCCCAATGACACAACGATTCGGGCGAAGTACCCCCATGTTATAATCCGCGCGCAATTGGGGCATGGTGCAATTGGCAGCACACCGGACTTTGGATCCGTGAATCCTGGTTCGAGTCCAGGTGCCCCAGCTCAACCTCTGGCTCGCCGTCATCCCGTTGCGCTTGGGATGACGCAGCCAGAGCGTAGGTATGATTTCCGCCTCCGACGATCCCCATCTGAGTTGCACCGCTGGCTCCGGCCGTTGGCTTAATCTGCACGCACCTTGTGTCACCCTGAGCGCGGACGCATGAGTAACGCCTTTCACGGGTTTACCCGCGCGAAGGGTCTCATTGAAATACGTCGAGACCCTTCGCGCGAAACGAGTCGGACGGGATGCAAGCCGTTCATTCGCGTTCAGGGTGACATTAACCGGGCAACCGAGGTAACTCCATGACACTCGCCGCCGTGATTTTGGCTGCCGGGCAGGGCACCCGTCTCAAGTCCGACCTGCCCAAGGTGCTGCACCGCCTCGGCGGGCGGGCCTTGGTGCGCTATGCCATCGAGGCCGCGCAAGCGCTGACCGACGCCCCGCCCGTGCTCGTCATTGGCCACGGCGCAGATGAAGTTCGCGCGGAACTCGGGGACACAGTGCGCTACGCCGTACAGGAACAGCAGCTCGGCACCGGCCATGCGGTGATGCAGGCCGCGCCGCTGCTGGAGGGCCGCTGCTCAAACGTGCTGGTGACCTATGGCGACATGCCCCTCCTCCGCCCTAATACGCTCCGAGCTTTGATCGAAACACAATCCCGCAACAGCGGCCCTCTGACTCTCCTCACGATAGACGCGCCGCACCTGTTCGACTTTGGCCGCATCGTCCGCGACGTGGATGGGCACGTGACCGGCATCATCGAACTGGCGCAGGCCACCGCCGCGCAAAAGGCAATTGTGGAGAAGAACGTGGGGGCGTATTGCCTTAACGCCGAGTGGTTGTGGGCGCACCTGCCGCAACTCCCGCTCTCGCCGAAGGGCGAGTATTACCTCACCGACATCGTCGCGCTCGCGGCGGCCGAGGGCGGGGACGTCGCCGTGGTGAGGACCGACGACGAGGCCGAGACGCTCGGCATCAACACCCGCGCCCAACTGGCGCAGGCCGAGGCCGCGCTGCGCGCCCGCCTCAACGCCCAATGGATGGCCGAGGGCGTGACGTTCATTGACCCGGCGACGACGTACCTCGAGCCAACGGTCACCGTTGGCCGCGACACCGTGCTGTGGCCCAATGTGCATCTTCAGGGCGCAACGTCCATCGGTGAGGGCTGCGTCATCGGCCCGAACACCATCGTGCGCGACACCGTCATCGGCAATGGCTGCCACATCGAATGCTCTGTGCTGGAAGGGGCCTGGCTGGGGGATGAGGTGGAGATGGGGCCGTTCGCCCGGTTGCGCCAGGGCGCGCGGCTCGAACGCGGCGTGCACATGGGCAACTTCGGCGAGGTCAAGAACAGCACGCTCGGGCCGGGCGTGAAGATGGGGCACTTCAGCTACATCGGCGATGCGGCCATCGGCGCGGAGGCCAACATCGGCGCGGGCACCATCACCTGTAACTTCGACGGCGTGAAAAAGAACAAGACCATCATCGGCGAAAATGCCTTCATCGGCAGTGATACGATGCTCGTCGCCCCGGTCAGCCTGGGCGCCAACGCCCGCACCGGCGCGGGGTCGGTGGTGACGAAGGACATCCCGGCTGACTCGCTGGCGGTGGGGATGCCGGCGCGGGTGATTCGGAAGTTGAAGGTTGAAAGTTAGAGGTCGGACGTTCCAACCGGCAACCTGCAACGACGTCCTGAGTATGCTTGATTTCAACTACGGTCTGACCTTCATCATTGTCGTTTTGCTCGTCAACGGATTGCTGGCGGCGGCGCGGGCGGCGTTTGTCAACGCCTCGCGCGCGCGGCTGCGGCAGCTGGCCGAGCAGAACGCCGGCGGCGCAGCGCTGGCCGTGCGCGTGGCGGAGGATGCGACGACGCTGCTGGCCACGCTCCGCCTCTCGCAGACTTTTTGCCGCTTTGGCATCGCCAGCCAGACGGCGCTGCTGCTCACCCCGTGGCTCGTGCCGCAGTTCACCGCCGGGGTCGCGCTCGATGCCCGGGTGGATGCGTTGATCTTCTTCGTCGCGCTGCTCGCCGGCACCATGCTCGTCGTCAGCCTGGGCGAATTCCTCCCCGAAGCGCTGGCCCTGCGGTCGCCCGAATCCAGCGCCATCGCCTTTGCGCCGCTGGTGGCGCTGTTTGAGTGGTTGCTCGCGCCGCTGGTGCGCCTGCTGTTGTGGATGTCGGCCACCATCTCGCAACCCGTCACCGGTCAACGGCTGCCGCTGGTCACCGAGGAAGAGATCAAGACGCTGGTGGATGCGGGCGAGGAGGGCGGCGCCATCGAAGAAGAGGAGAAGGAGATGATCTACTCCATCTTCGAGTTCAGCGACACATGGGCGCGCGAGCTGATGGTGCCGCGCATCGACGTGATGGCGCTGGACGTGGAGACGCCGACGCCCGAGGCGGTGGATGCGCTGCTGTCCGCCGGCCACAGCCGCGCCCCGGTGTATGAAAACACGATAGACAACATCCTCGGCATTTTGTACGCCAAGGATTTGTTGAAGCTGTGGCGCAGCGGCAAACTCGAAGGCAACTTGCGAGGGCATTTGCGCCCCGCGCTGTTCGTGCCGGAGACGAAGAAGGCGAATGAGTTGCTGGCCGAGCTGCAGGCGCGGCGCACGCATATGGCCATCGTGGTCGATGAGTATGGCGGCACCGCCGGGCTCGTCACGCTCGAGGACATCGTCGAGGAAATCGTCGGCGACATCCGCGACGAGTTCGACGTGAACGAGGAAGTCTACGTCGAGAAGATCAGCGACGCCGAATACATCTTCGATGCGCGCATCAACATTGATGAAGTCAACGAATTGCTCAACACCCGGCTGCCGTCGGAGGATAGCGACTCGCTCGGCGGCTACATCTACGGGCAACTCGGCCACATCCCGGCGGCCAGCGAAAAGGTGAGCAGCGGCGCGGCCACCTTCGAAGTCGCCACTGTGACGGGCCGCCGCATCCGCAAAGTGCGCGCCACCCTCGCCCCGCCCGCGCCCGAGCCGGAGCCGGCGGAGCCGCCGCGCCGCCTCGGCACCCGACCGTTGCCGCAACCGGAGGCCGCCGCTGATGAGTGACTTCGACCCCGTTGAACTGGCCGCCCGCGCGCTCGACGCCCGCAAGTGGAGCTACTCGCCCTACTCGCATTATGGCGTCGGCGCGGCCCTGCTGGCGGCCTCGGGCAAAATTTACGATGGCTGCAACATCGAGAACGCCGCCTACCCGGTGAGCCTGTGCGCGGAGCGGGTGGCGGTGTTCAAAGCGGTGAGCGAGGGCGAACGCGAGTTCACGGCGATGGCGGTGGCCACCGAGAACGGCGGCGCGCCGTGCGGCAGTTGCCGGCAGGTGATGGCCGAGTTCGCCCTCGACATGCCGGTCTTCATCGCCAACGGCCGCGGCGAGATCACCCAGCGCACCACCGTGCGCGAGCTGCTGCCCGAGGCCTTCACGCCGGAGAAGCTCGGCAACAGACCATAGTCGCAAAACCTTGGACTGAACGGAGGTTGACATGCCGCGCCAAAAGCAAACCAAGGGTCGTTGCGCCTACTGCGGAGTGGAGATCGCCAAGAGCGCCGCACCCAAACACCTCGCCGGCTGTCGTAAACGCCAGGCCGTGATCGCCAGCGCCGGAGGCAAGTCAGGATCGCCGGAAAGACTCTTTCACCTGCGCGTGCGCGATGCCTTCAACAGCATGTTTTGGCTGGAATTGGAGATGCGCGGCTCCGGCACCTTGCGCGATCTCGATCATTACTTGCGCGCCATCTGGCTGGAGTGCTGTGGGCATATGAGCCAATTCTCCGTCGGCGGCTGGAGCGGCGACGAATACCCGATGTCTCGACGCATTCAGGATGTTTTCCTCCCCGGCGTCGAGTTGACGCATATCTACGATTTTGGCACCTCGTCTGAAACGCTCATCAGGGCGGTGGCGGTGCGCGTGGGCAAACCGACGACCAAACGCCCGATAGCCCTGATGGTTCGCAACCTGATGCCGGCGCAGACCTGCATCGAGTGCGGGCAACCGGCTGCCTGGTTGTGTATGGAGTGTGTAATAGAAACGGAGCGGTGGGGTGTTTTGTGTGATCAGCACGCTCAGGAACATCCGCACGACGATTACGGCGAACCACTGCCACTGGTGAATTCGCCACGGTTGGGGATGTGCGGGTATGATGGCCCCGCCGAACCTCCGTACTAAACGGTGTGCGCCTGGTTGACATGAGCGACCAACCCGAGAAGCCTGACAAAGATTTGAACATCACCGCCGGCGATGATGTGACGGTGGGCGGGGATGTCGTGGGCGGCGACAAGACGACGAACACCACGACCAACGTCGGCTTCAACGCCGCGCAGGTGCAGCGGCTGCTGATCACCGTCGGCGCGCTGGTCTTCCTCACGGCGGCGTGCTTCTTCTCCGGCGGGCTGGCGGTGGGCTTTGTGGCGTTCAACGCCCTCAACACGCCGGTCGGTTCCTCGCAGGCTGCCGCGCAACGCTTCGAGGTCTCGCTTGATCGGATTCAAGACCTGGCGCCCGGCCAACCTTTCGAGTTCCGTTTCTCGGATGAAGAGTTGAGCTCGTGGGTGAAGTTTGTGGCCGGGCCGCAGATCGGCTTTGCCACGGAGACGGGGCGGGCGCGCATCCTCAGCGCCGACACGGTCATGATCCACGGTCAACTCGCCTCCGCCGACAACCTGCCCGTCATCGCCACGCTCAAGTTCACCTCCGACCCGGCGCGTCCGATCCAGATCGTGTCGGCGGCGGCGAAGTTCCTGCGCGTGGGTGAGCCGACCGACTCATTTGGCTACGTCGCCGTGCCCCCCGGCTTCCTCGCCGACGCCGAGCAACGCATCAACCAGCTCATCGGCGGGGTGCAGGTCTCGCGCACCACCGACATCTCCGCGGCGGTGGGCGCGCCGGCATTGAGCGTGGAAGGGGTGCGGCGCTGATGGACTGCTGCGCCGTCGAACGCGGGTTGAACGGCGTCTTTGATGCCTCCACCGCCCGCGCCGATGCCGAAGAGTTCCGGCGCCACGGGCTGACCGGCGCGGCGCGCAAACTGGCCGAGGCCGTCAGCGCGCGTGGCCTGGCTGGGGCCAGCGTGCTCGAGGTCGGCGGCGGGGTGGGCGGCCTGCACCTCACGCTGTTGCAACGCGGGGCCGCCTCCGCGCATGAAGTGAACATCTCCGCCGCGTACATCGCCGAAGCGCAATCACTCGCGCGAAAATTGAATCTCGCCGAACGCGTCACCCATCAGCGCGCTGATTTCGCGCAGGAGGCGGCGAGCGTCCCGGAGGCCGAGGTGGTGGTGCTGCACCGCGTGGTGTGTTGCTATCCCGATATGCCGCGTTTGCTGACCGAGGCGGCGAACCACGCGCGGCGCGTGCTGGCCTTCAGCTTCCCGTGGGATGGCTGGCCGGTGCGGCTGGGCGAGAAGGCCTTTGCACTGTGGGCGTCGCTCACGCGCTCCGACTTTCGTTTCTACATCCACCGCTGGCGCGATATGCAGGCGCTGGTCGCCGCGGCCGGCTTCACGCTCGTGCAGCGCACCGCGTCGTTCCCGTGGCAGATGGTCGTGTGGGAAAGACGGGGCAAATGAGGAAAACAATAGCGCCGCTGCTTCCCTTCTTTCCTTCCCTTCCACTCTTCCCCGTTTTTCGGTTGGTATAATCCCCGCGTGACCCTGCGCGACAGAACCTATCGCACCGAAGCCATTGTGCTGCGGCGCAAAGACATCGGCGAGGCCGACCGCATCCTGACGCTGCTCACGCCCGAGCGCGGCAAGGTGCGCGTCGTGGCCAAGGGCATCCGCAAGCCGCGCTCGCGCAAGGCCGGGCACCTCGAACTGTTCACCCGCACCAATCTGCTCATTGCCACCGGCCGCGACCTCGGCATCGTCACCCAGGCGCAACTGGCCGACGCGCATCGCCCCATCCGCGAAGACCTGACGCGCGGCGCGTATGCCGCGTATGCAGTGGAGCTGATGGATAAGTTCACGCCCGAGCAACAGGACAGCCACGAGTTGTACGCGCTGTTGCGCGCGGCGCTCGGCTGGTTCAGCGAGGGGGGGAACGTGGCGATAGCGGCGCGCTTCTACGAGTTGCGGCTGCTGGCGCTGGCGGGCTTTCAACCCGAGTTGCGCCGCTGCGTCGTCAACGGCGCAAGCATCGTGGCCGAGGATCAATTCTTCTCGGTTGCGCAGGGTGGCGTGGTGTGTGCGACGTGTGGAAAGGGGCAGCCTGGGCTCACGCCCCTCTCCACCGAGGCGCTGAAGTATCTGCGCTACTTTCAATCGCAGCCCTACGGCAGGGTAGTTGGGCTGAAGTTGAGCGGCAACGTGCTGGGCGAGATGGAGTATGTGATCCAACGGTACATCACGTATTTACTCGAGAAGCAGTTGAAGAGCGTCGAGTTCCTGAAACTGATTCGGCGCGAGGCACAACCCCAATGAGTCACCCGCCGTCATTGCAGTCGCGCGTGCGATCGGCAAGCCAAAATCCGAGATCTCAAATCCCGCATGCCTAAATCCCCTCTCTCCTTCCAGGCCATCATCCTTACCCTTGAAAAATTCTGGGCCGAGCGCGGCTGCCTCATCTGGCAGCCACATCACACCGAGGTCGGCGCGGGCACCATGAACCCCGGCACCGTGCTGCGCGTGCTCGGGCCGGAGCCGTGGAACGTCGCCTACGTCGAGCCGAGCATCCGCCCCGACGATGGCCGCTATGGTGAGAACCCGAACCGCCTGCAGCAGCACTATCAATATCAGGTCATCCTCAAACCCGACCCCGGCAACCCGCAGGAGCTGTACCTGCAATCGCTGGCCGCCATCGGAATCAACCCGCGCGAACACGACATCCGCTTCGTGGAGGACAACTGGGAGTCGCCCGCCCTCGGCGCGTGGGGCCTCGGCTGGGAGGTGTGGCTCGACGGGCAGGAGATCACGCAGTTCACCTACTTCCAGCAATCGGGCGGCGTGCCGCTCGACCCGGTGGCGGTCGAACTGACCTATGGCCTCGAGCGCATCGCCATCGCCCTGCAGCGCACGAAAAACTTCCGTGACATCCGGTGGGTGGATGAGGTGACCTACGGCGCGGTCAATCTGCAAAACGAATTCGAGCAGAGCAAGTATTACTTCGAGATCGCCGACGTGGAGCGGTTGCGGCAACTGTACGCGCTGTACAGCGCCGAGGCCGAGGCGGCGCTGGCCGCCGGCCTCGTGCTGCCCGCGCACGATTACGTGCTGAAGATGTCGCACACCTTCAACGTCCTCGACGCGCGCGGCGCCATCGGCGTCACCGAGCGCCAGGCCGCCTTCGGCAAGATGCGCGGCCTCGCCCGCAAAGTCTCCGTGGCTTACCTCGAACAACGCAAGCAACTCGAATATCCCCTGCGGGCAGAGTCCGCCGACCACCGGCCGCGGGCCATCGCTGTGGGCGGTCCGCCGTCTGCGGTCGTTGAGCACCCCGTTACCCTGCTCCTCGAGATCGGCACGGAGGAATTACCGGCGGCGGATCTGGAGGCGGCGCTGGCGCAGTTGCGCGAGCTCGCGCCGAAGATGCTCGACGACGCGCGGCTCGAACATGGCGCGGTGACTGTCCTGGGCACGCCGCGCCGGCTGGCGGTGCTGGTGAACGAGGTGGCGCCCGCGCAGCCCGGCCGCGAAGTCGTCGTCAAAGGCCCGCCGGTGAGCCGCGCCTTCGATGCTTCGGGCCTCGCGACCCCCGCCGCCGAGGGGTTCGCGCGCAAACACAACCTCTCGCCCGCGCAGCTTGAGAAGCGCAGCATGGATGGCGGCGAGTACGTCGTGGCCGTCGTCAAAGAAACCAGCAGGCCGGCGCCCGAGGTGCTGGCCGAGTTGCTGCCCAAACTCATCGCCGCCCTCAAGTTCGACAAGACGATGCGCTGGCGGGCCGGCGACCCCACCGCCTTCTCGCGCCCGGTGCGCTGGATCGTGGCGCTGCTCGGCGAGGCCGTCATCCCGTTTGAGTTCGCCGGTTTGCAGGCGAGCCATGAGAGCCGCGGCCTGCGCCCGCTCGGTTCGCCCGCCATCACCATCGCCAACGCGGATGGCTACCTTGCCGCCATGAAGAAGGCGAAGATCGAAGTGGACCCGGCGCAGCGGCGCGCGATGGTGTTGCGGCAGGTGAAGAAACTGGCGAAGGAAGCGGGCGGCGTCATCGCGGATGAGGGCGTGCTCGATGAAGTGACCAACCTCGTCGAGCGGCCCACGGCGCTGCTCGGCTCGTTCGCCGTTGAGTCTCTTTCGCTGCCGCGCGAGGTGCTCGTGGCGGTGATGAAGAAGCATCAGCGGTATTTCCCTGTGGCGCGCCCCTCTCCCAGCGGGAGAGGGGTTGGGGGTGAGGGAGAGCTGTTGCCGTATTTCATCGCCGTGCGCAACGGAGACTCGAAACACCTCGACCTGGTGCGCGAGGGCAACGAGCACGTCATCCGCGCACGCTTCGCCGACGCCGATTTCTTCGTGCGCGAGGATCGCAAGCTCAAGCTCGCCGACTTCCGGCCGAACCTGCACAAGCTCACCTTCCAGGCCAAACTCGGCTCGATGCTCGACAAGTCGGAGCGGATCGAGAAATTGACCGCGCACCTCGCGCCGATGCTCGGCCTGAGCGAAGCCGAAGCCGCCACCGCACGCCGGGCGGCGCACCTCAGCAAGGCCGACCTCGCCACGCAAATGGTGGTGGAGATGACGTCGCTGCAGGGCATCATGGGCTACGAGTACGCCCTGGGCTCCGGCGAGCCGCGCGAGGTGGCCGTCGCCATCCGCGAGCAATACGGGCTGCCGGAGACAAGGCCCGGCCTCGCCCTCGGCCTCGCCGACCGGCTGGATTCGCTGGCCGGGCTGTTCGCCGCCGGCCTCGCGCCCACCGGCTCCGCCGACCCGTTCGGCCTGCGCCGCGCCGCGCTCAGCGTCAATCAACTCCTGTTCGAAGGGAACATTGACTTCGATCTGCGCGCCGCCCTCAACGCCGCCATCGAGTTGCAGCCTTCGAACGTGCAACCCGCCAGCCCGCAACTTGTCGCCGAAGTCCTGGCCTTCCTCTCCGCCCGTCTGCGCGGCCAGTTCCTCGACCAGGGCTTCCGCTACGACGTGGTGGAGGCGGTGCTGGCCGAACAAGCCCACAATCCGGCGCGGGCGCTGACGGCGGTGAAGCAGCTCGCGAAGTGGGTCGCGCGCGAGGATTGGCCGCCAACCCTGGCCGCGTACTCGCGCTGTGTGAGGATTACGCGCGATCAGAGTGAACGGTTTGCCGTCAACGGTGAACGGTTGATTGAACCGGCGGAGAGGGAACTCGATGCGGTTTCCAGATCCGTGAAATCGGTGAAGTCCGTGGATGGCTTCTTCAACCAGCTCATGCCGATGATCCCCGCCATCAGCAAGTTCTTCGATGAGGTGCTGGTGATGGCCGAGGACCCGCAGGTGCGCGCCAACCGCCTCGGGCTGTTGCAGCGCATAGCGGGCATGGCTCGCGGTGTGGCGGATTTGAGCAAGTTGGAGGGATTCTGACCTACACCTATCCCCCGGCCCCTTCCCTCTCAAGGAAGGGGAGTGGGCGTTGAATGCGTGCGTCGCAGTTAATCCAATACAGAACTGGGGAGCGAAAATGCCCGACAACGACAACCCCCAACACTAGCCTCACCTCAGGCCACGACCTGTTCGTAGGTTGTGACACTGTGGGCCGAGACAAAATCGAGCAGCACTTTCATGGCCCTTCTCCCAGCCAGCCACGCCGCGCGGAATTGCCCGTGCGCCAGCCGTTCTTGGGTCGCGAGTATGAGCTTGCCACCATCGCCGATGCCCTGCACCCCGACTCGCGCAGTTGGGGTGTTTTGATTGATGGCCCCGGCGGTATCGGCAAGGCCGCGTTAGCAGTTGAGGCCGGGCACCGCGCCTCCGCCGAACAGTTCCCCACCAAAATCTTTCTCTCCGCCAAAGCGCGCGAGCTGACGCCGCAGGGTGAGCAGAAGCTCGAGGACTTCATGCTGCCCAACTCCATCGCCCTGCTCACCGAGCTGGCGCGCGAGTTGGGCGAGGACGGCATCGCCAAAAGCCCGGAGAACGAGCGCGCCAACATCGTGCGCCGCGCCCACTCCGACCGGTACGCGCTCATCATCATTGACAACCGCGAAACCTTTGACGAGCAGGAGCGGGTGCAGGCGTTTCAATTCCTGGGCCGCCTGCCCGCCTCGTGCAAGGCCATCGTCACCAGCCACCGCCGCACCGACATTGACGCGCGCATCATCCGCCTCGACCGGCTCTCGTCTGACCGAGGGCGAGACAAAGGTGCTGGCCGCACTCTCGCACCTCACTCGGTCCGCAACGGTGGAATGGATTGCCGAACTGGCCAATCTGCCCGGGCGCGCCGCCGAGACCGCCGCCCAGGCGGTGTTGCGGGAGTGTGAGGGGGAGCAATCGTCAGCGGATAGGAGAGCGGATTAGCGGATGATTGTTTCAATCCGCTAATCCGTTTTGGCGCAGCCAATCCGTTGACGAACCCGCCCACCAACCGTCTCCCACTTAAAATCCCACATCGCCCCTTGTAGCGCAGCCTTCACACGGCCTATAATCTCCCCGTCTCCAATAGCCAGTCGTTAGTCATCCGTCTTCAGTCATCCTCGGTATGTCCGTCATTGACGATATCAAAGCCCGCATCGATGCGGTGGAGCTGATCGCGCAGACGGTGAAGCTGCGCAAGTCGGGCCGCGCCTTCATGGGGCTGTGCCCGTTCCACGCGCACAAGAACAACACGCCCTCGTTCGCCGTGTGGCCGGAGAGCGGCACGTGGCGCTGCTTCGGGCAGTGTAACGAGGGCGGCGACATCTTCAAGTTCGTGATGAAGCGCGACGGCCTCGACTTCTCCGGCGCGCTGCAGATGCTGGCGAATTTGGCCGGGGTGGAACTCAAGCCGCGCACACGCGAACAGGCCGAGCACGACGACAACCTCAACCACCTGCGGCAACTGCTCGAAACGGCGGCCAACTACTACCACCACCTGCTCAAAAACGCGCCGCAGGCCCAGCACGCCCGCGACCACCTGGCGGGGCGCGGCCTCACCGCCAATGCCATCGAGATGTTCCAACTCGGTTACGCGCTCGACACGTGGGATGCGGCGCTCAACTACTTCAAGAGCAAAGACTACAAGATTGACGATTTGCTTGCCGCCGGCTTGATCGTGGAAAAAGAGGCCGACGACGGCCCGCCGTCCGCTGTCCGCCGTCAGTTTGACCGCTTCCGCGACCGGCTGATGATCCCGGTGCGCGACGAGCAGGGGCGGATGACGGGCTTTCAGGCGCGCGCGCTCAAGGCGGGCGCCATCCCGAAGTTCATGAACAGCCCGCAGACCGCGCTGTTCGACAAGGGCCGCACGCTGTTCGGGCTGAACCTGGCCCGCAAGCCGATCCGTGACGCGGGGGCGGCGATTGTGGTGGAGGGCAACCTCGATGTGGTGGCCGCGCACCAGGCCGGCTTCAGCAACGTGGTGTCGTCGCAGGGCACGGCGCTCACCGAACATCAATTGCGGCTGCTGAAGAAGCACGCCAAACGCATCATCCTCGCGCTGGATGCGGACGAGGCCGGTGATGCGGCGACGCTGCGCGGGCTGATGGTGGCGCGCGAGGCCTTCGACCGCGAGGGCGAGATCAGCTTCGACCCGCGCGGGCTGGTGAAGGTGGAAGGCCGCCTCGGCGCGGATGTGCGCGTGATGACGCTGCCGCCCGGCCTCGACCCGGATGATGTGATCAAGCGCAACCCTGACGAGTGGCGCGGCTACATGGTGGCCGCCGAACCGGTAGTCGAGTACGTCATCCGCGTGATGACGGCGGGGCGTAACCTCGATGACTCAAAGGTGAAGGCCGAAGTCGCCGACAGCGTGCTGCCGCTGATTGACGACGTGGCCAACCCGGTCGAGCGCGACGCGTACCGGCAGAAGCTGGCCCGCACGCTCAAGGTGAGCGAGTCGGTGCTCGCCGGCCGCCGGGCCCCGGCGCGCGGTGGCCCGCCGAAGCCTCAGCCGCGTCCAGCGGAACTGAAGCCCGTGACGCCGGCCCCGGCGCCCGCCGCGAGTCGCTCGCCCGATGAGTTCTCCAAACTCGAAGCGCATTGCCTCAAGCTGCTGTTGCGCCAGCCCGAGTCGCTCTATCAACTGGATCGGGACTTGCAGGGCTTTGGGCTGGAGAAGCTGTGGGCCGAGGACTTCGCCGACACCGAGCTGGAGGAAATCTTCCGCCGTTTGGTGAACGCGCTGGAGCAGGTGGAGATCGAGCCGCTGGACTATCTGCGGCAGCGCCTCGAACCGGCGTTGCAACTGCGGCTGGAGTATCTGCTGCATCCGGACGAGCGCGAGGCCAAAGAACACAAGTCGAAGGATGACCTGTTGAACGCCGTGCTGCGCCTGCGCAAAGAGGCGCTCAATCAGCAACTCAATCAACTGCGCTTCCTGGCGGATGATGCCCGCGAGCAGGGCGATGTGCTGGCCGAGAACCTTCAAGGGGAGATCACGCGGCTGGCGGCGGCGCGGGCGAATGTTGATCGGGCGCTCTCGCCGCGCGCCCGGCGCAACGCGACCCTTAATTCGTCCTCCGCGCTCTAATTCGCGTGGTAAGATTCGCGCCGGTAACTCGGATGACCAAACGCAAGTCTGCCCCTGAATTTGAAACTGAAGATCCCTTCGCCGAGTCGGAAGACGGCGTGGCCGAGGCCGCGCTCGAAGAAACCGAGCCGGAAGTCTCGGCTGAGGAGGAGGCCACACTGGGCGAGGCCGAAGTCGAAGAGCCGAGCTTCGACGCCGAGGAAGGCGAACCGGGCGAAGAGGAACTCGAAGAGATCGAGGAAGAGGGCCTCGACGAGGCCAACATCTCGCTGGCCGAGCTGGCCGACGACCCGGTGCGGATGTATTTGAAAGAGATCGGGCAGGTGCCGCTGCTCGGGCCGGATCAGGAAATCTGGCTGGCGACCCAGATGCTGGCGGAGCGCTATTTGCAGAAGCTCATCAACGACGAGCCTGACCCGCGCAACAAACACCTCCCCACCGATGAGGCCATCTGCCTCGAATTGTTCACCGAGATGGAGAAGACCTGGGAGCATCTGCTCGGCGAGGCGCACAAGCGCAAGCTGCCGCCGCTCGATCTGATCGCTCTGCTCGAGGAAGCGCAGAAGTTGCAGCGCGATTGGAACGTCGGCAGCCCGAGTGTGTTGCGGTCGTGGCTGAACATCAGCGGGCAGTGGGGCAAGGATGGCCACTGGGACAAGATTGCGCAGGATGCCTTTCACCTGTTCACGATTCTGTATCTGCTGCCCGCCGAGGCCCAGGCCAGGCTGCTGCACTCGTTCGAGCACAAGAAGGATAAACGCAGCAAGAAGGTCGCCCTGCCGCAGAAGCGCACCTTTCGCAACTGGCTGCCGGATGAGAAGACACTGCGCGCCCAGTTCGGTGAAGTGACGGTGCGCAACGACATAGCCAATACGGCCCTCAAGCTCGCCAACCTGCGCCTCGTCGTCAGCGTGGCCAAGCGTTACATCGGGCGCGGCATCTCGTTCCTCGATCTGATTCAAGAGGGCAACATCGGCCTGCTGCGCGCGGTGGAAAAGTTCGACCCGACCAAGGGCTTCAAGTTCAGCACGTACGCGACGTGGTGGATCCGGCAGGCCATCACCCGCGCCATCGCCGACCAGGCCCGCACCATCCGCATCCCCGTGCACATGGTCGAGACGATCAACCGGCTGATGCGGACGCAGCGCCAACTGCAACAGGAGTTGGGCCGCGAGCCGACCTCGGAGGAAGTGGCGTTGGAGATCGACCTGCTCACGCCCGAGGAGACGCAGCAGATTCGCAAAGCCCTGGCGACGGGCGAACGGCTCGACCCGGCGCTCGACCGCCAGTGGCGGCGGGCAGCGGTGAAGGTGCGGCGCACGTTGCGCGTGGCGCAGGAGCCGATGAGCCTCGAAACCCCCGTCGGCTCGGAGGAGTCGAGCCTGCTCGGCGACTTCATCGAGGATGAATCCGCGCCGGCCCCGGCGGAGGCCGCCAGCCAGCAACTCCTCCGCGAGCAGGTGCGCAACGCCCTTTCCATCCTCACCGACCGCGAGCGCGAGGTGCTCGAGATGCGCTTCGGCTTGAAGGACGGCCAGGATCACACGCTCGAAGAGGTCGGCCAGCACTTCCGCGTCACCCGCGAACGCATCCGCCAGATCGAAGCCAAAGCCCTGCGCAAGCTGCGCCACCCCACGCGCAGCCGGGCCTTGCGGGATTACCTGGGTTAAAGACTAACCGCGAAGACGCAAAGCACGCAAAGACTTCGCGCTCTTTGCGCCTTTGCGGTTTAACTTTCTCTGGGAGTTTTCATGATGCAAGACCTGACCATCCTCGCCGTCCCCGCGCACCCGGACGACGAAGGCTCGTGTGGCGGCGCGCTGGCGCATTACGCCCAACGCGGCGCGCGTGTGTTCGTGGCCTGCGCCACGCGCGGTGATGGGGTTGATGCCCAGATCAAAAACGACGCGGCCACCCGCGAGACGTTGGGGCAGGTCCGCTCGCAGGAACTGGCCTGCTCATGCGCGACGCTCGGGGTTCAACCGCCGCTCTTCCTCGGGCATCAGGATGGCGAGGTGGATCAGGCGCCGGTGGAGGCCGCTGCGCGCGCCGTCGCCCGCCTCATCCGCGAGTTGCGGGCCAACATCCTCGTCACGCACGACCCGCTCGGGGGCTACGGCCATCCCGATCACATCGCCGTCAGCAAATTCGTCACGCGTGCCTTCGAGCTGGCGGGCGAGGCCAGCCTGGATTTGGGGCTGGCGGCCTTTGCGCCCGCGAAGCTCTATTACTGGGCCATCCCGCGCAGCTTCATGGAGCGGGTGCCGGCGTTCCGCGAGCGGCGGGCCGAGATCCGGGGCGCGCAGCTCGGCTTCGTCGGCGTGCCGGATGAGCAAATCACAACCGAGATCGACATCCGCGAATATATCCCGGCCAAGCTGGCCGCGCTGGCCTGCCACCGCTCCCAGTTCGACCTCGATGAAAACGGCCAGCCCAAGACCTTCGCCGCCTCGGTGCCGGAGGAAATCCGGCTGGAGATGTTCGGCCACGAGCGCTTCATCCTCGCCAAGACCAACCTCCCGGGATACAGCCTCAACGGCGCGACGGAGACGGACTGGCTGGCCGGGTTACCCGGATAGGCCACCCCCGCCGGCAGAAGCCCGCGATAGCTTGCACGACTAATCCTCATTCAATCTCGTGATGCATGGCGGGGGCGCTGCGTCGGGGCCGTGTGATAAAATCCCCACGCTTCCACCCTGGGCGCCTCGAACGAAATGCTGATCGATTATCTGCCTATCGCCGTTTTGCTCGCGGTCTCTATTGGCCTGGCTTTCATCGTCGTCCTCATCGGCCACACCTTCGGGCCGCGCCGCCCGACCCAGCGCAAAGGCGAGCCGTATGAGTCGGGCATGCGGACGCTCGGCCCCTCGGTGCGGCGCTTGCCGGTGCGGTTTTACCTCATCGCCGTGCTCTTCATCCTGTTCGATATCGAAGTGATATTCTTTCTGCCGTGGGCCGTCGTCTTCCGCCAGTTGGGCGTGTTCGCTTTCGCGCAGATGCTGGTCTTCGTCGGCATTTTGCTGGTGGGCTACGTGTGGGTGTGGAAAAAGGGCGCGTTGGAGTGGGAGTAAACGGAAGGCGGAAAGCAGAACGCTGAAGGCGGAGGCCGCATTCCGCCGTGCGCCTCCTGCTGTCTGAGTTGTCTATGGGTCTCGAACAAAAACTCGGCAACCTGGGCATAGTGACCACCTCGCTGGAACAGGCCGTCAACTGGGGCCGCACCGGCTCGATGTGGCCGATGCTCTTCGGGCTGGCCTGCTGCGCGATTGAGATGATCTCGACCATCTCCGCGCCGCAGAACGACCTTTCGCGCTTTGGGATGGAGTTGATGCGGGCCTCGCCCCGCCAGTCGGATCTGATGATCGTGGCCGGGCGCGTCTCGCGCAAGATGGCGCCGGTGGTGCGGCGGCTGTACGACCAGATGCCCGACCCGAAGTGGGTGATCGCGATGGGCGACTGCGCCTCGTGCGGCGGCATCTTCAACAATTACGCCATCGTGCAGGGCGTGGATGAGGTGGTGCCGGTGGATGTGTACGTGGCCGGCTGCCCGCCGCGCCCGGAAGCGCTCATGCACGGCATCCTCACACTGCATGCAAAAGTGAAGAAGGAAAAGCTGAAGGCCTGGGCCTGAGAATTTTCGATTGCAGATTTCTGATTTTAGATTTCAATCTGCCATCTGCCATCTGAAATCCGCATTTCAATGTTGCACATCGAAAAGACCGTTGCCGCGCTGCGCGAAAAGTTTGGCGGCGCAATCGAAGACGTGACGGAATTCCGGGGCGAGACCACCGTGACGGTGGCGAAGGACTCGCTCACGGAGGTGCTGCGCTTTCTGAAAGAGTCGCCCGCGCTGCGCTTCACCTTCCTCGCCGATCTGACCGCCTACGACGATTATCCGGCGGAGCCGCGCTTCAAGATTGTCTGCCAGTTGCGCGAGATGACCCGGATGACGAACCTGCGCGTCAAGTGCGCGGTGCATGGCGATACGCCGGAGTTGGCGACCGTGACCGGCGTGCATCGCAACGCCAACTGGTACGAGCGCGAGCTGTTCGATATGTTCGGCCTGACCTTCACCGGCCACCCCGACCTGCGCCGCCTCCTCATGCCCGCCGATTGGGAAGGCCACCCGCTGCGGAAGGACTACCCGCTCGGGTACGAAGAAGTGCAGTTCACGTTCAACTTTGACGAAGTGGATCAGAAGAAACCCTACGCCAAAGAGTAGTCAGAAGACAGTAGCCGGAAATCAGAGACAACTCTCTGGGCTCTGTCTACTGACGACTGAGTTCTGAAGAATGTCCTCTCGCGAAACCGTCCTCCTCGAAGCCACGCTCGATGAGCTGAAGCACCTCTTTTCGCCGCGCGCGCAGACCGGCGAGACGATGGTGCTCAACATGGGGCCGCAGCATCCCAGCACCCACGGCGTGCTGCGCGTCATCGTCGAGCTGGATGGCGAGATCATCGTCAACGCCGTGCCCGACATCGGCTACCTGCACACCGGCGTCGAGAAAAACATGGAGGCCAAGACCTTCACCAAGGCGCTGGTGATGACCGACCGCCTCGACTATCTCAACAACATGGGCAATAACCTGACCTATTGCCTGGCGATTGAGAAGCTGATGGACGTGCAGGTGCCGGAGCGCGCGCAGATCATCCGCGTGATCCTGGCGGAGTTGCAGCGCGTCGCCTCGCACCTGGTCTGGCTGGGCACGCACTCGCTCGACATCGCCGCGCAGTCGCCGCTGTTCTGGGCGGTGGGCGCGCGCGAGCGCATCCTCAACATCTTCGAGTCCATCTCCGGCCAGCGGATGATGACGAGCTACATCCGCCCCGGCGGGCTGTGGCGCGATGTGACGCCCGACTTTGAAGACGCAGTACGCGCCTTCCTCGACTATCTTCCGCCGCTGCTCGACGACTTCGAGGCGCTGCTGACGAAGAATCCGATCTGGCTCGACCGCACGCAGGGCGTCGGCGTGATCAGCGGCGAGGACGCGCTGGCGTGGGGGCTGACGGGCGCGTCGCTGCGCGGCTCGGGCGTGAACTACGACGTGCGCAAGGCCATGCCGTACAGCGGTTACGAGCAGTACGACTTCGATGTGCCGCTCGGCGAGCACGGCGACGTGTACGACCGCTACCTCGTCCGCATGCAGGAGTTTCGGCAAAGCCTCCGCCTCGTGCAGCAGGCGCTGGCGCAGTTGCAGAAGGTCGGCCGGGGGCCGGTGATGGTCAATGATCGCAAAGTCGCGCCCCCGCCGCGCGCGGAGATCGGCGTGAGCATGGAGGCCCTCATCCACCACTTCAAGTTGTGGACGGAAGGTTTCAGCGCGCCGCAGGGAGAAGTGTACGTGGCCACCGAAAGCCCGCGCGGCGAACTCGGCGTGTACCTGCGCGGCGATGGCGGCCCCAGGCCGCAGCGCGTCCACTTCCGCACGCCGTCGTTTATGAATCTGCAACCGATGGGCCTGGTCTCGCGCGGCCATTACGTGGCCGATGTGGTGGCCATCATCGGCAGTGTGGATATTGTGTTGGGTGATGTGGATAGATAGTAGACAGTCGAAAGTAGAACCACTACTTTCTACTCACTACTTTCTATTACCTTGATTGTGCTGGCCGAAAAATACGCGACCGAGATTCAAAACATCCTCAGCCGTTACCCCGCTGACCGCAAGCGCTCGGCGCTGATGCCGTTGCTGTATCTGGCGCAGAGCGAGTACGGCTACGTCACGCCCGAGGCGGTGGATGAGATCGGGGCGATCACCGGGGTGGCCCCGACGGACGTGGCCGGGGTGTTGGGCTTTTACTCGCTCTACCACGATCATGCGGCGGGGAAGCGCCGGGTGCAGATTTGCACCGACTTGCCGTGTGCGCTGCGCGGCGCGGACGAGTTCGCCGCCGAACTGCTCAACCGCCTGGGCGTGAAGTGGGACGAGACGACGAAGGATGGCGAGTTCACCGTCGAGCACGTCATGTGCATCGGCGCGTGCGACAAGGCCCCGTGCTTTCAGATTCAAGACCGGGCCGGCATCCACTTTCACGAGAGTGAGTCAGCCGAGAAACCGATGACCGTAGACCACGCGATTTCAATTCTGAATGAGTTGAAGGGTGCAGGTTAAGCGTTCAACCTGGAACTTGCAAACGGATCATGGCTCACATCCTCCTTCGCCACCGCGACATCCCCGACATCCATAAACTCGATGTCTACATCGCCAACGGCGGTTTCGCTGCCTTCACGAAAGCCGTGAAGGAGATGACGCCGGCGCAGGTCATTGATGAGGTGAAGGCCTCCGGGCTGCGAGGGCGGGGCGGGGCGGGCTTCCCCACCGGCCTCAAGTGGAGCTTCCTCACCAGGGATTCCTTCCCGCGCTACGTCACCATCAACTCCGACGAATCCGAGCCGGGCACGTTCAAAGACCGCGAGATCATGACCCGTAACCCCTTCCAGTTTTTGGAGGGGGCGATGATCACGGCCTACGCCTCGCAGGCGAACGTGGTCTACAACTACGTGCGCGGTGAGTATTGGGATCTGGTGGCCGGGCTGGAGAAGTGTGTGGCCGAGTTGTACGCGCGCGGCTTCCTCGGGCAGAATCTGTTTGGCACGCATTACTCGCTCGACTTCTATCATCACCTCGGCGCGGGCGCGTACATCTGCGGCGAGGAGAGCGCGCTGCTCGAATCCATCGAAGGCAAGCTGGGCCAGCCGCGCCTCAAGCCGCCCTTCCCGGCGGATAAGGGCCTGTACAACAAGCCCACCGTCGTCAACAACACCGAGACGGTGACCAACGTGCCCTTCATCCTGCAACACGGCGCGGCGGAGTTCAAAAAGAACGGCACCGAGAAAAGCCCGGGCACCAAGGTCTTTTGCCTCTCGGGCCGCGTCAATAAACCCGGCAACTACGAATTGCCGCTCGGCACTCCGCTGCGCGAGTTGATCTACACCCACGGCGGCGGCGTCCCCGGCGACAGGAAAGTGAAAGCGGTGATGCTGGCCGGCGCGTCCTCGGTGGTGCTGCCGGTGGACGACTCGATTCTGGATATGGCCCTCGATTACGAGTCCGTGGCCGAGAAGAAGGCGATGCTCGGCTCGGCGTCGGTGATTGTGCTGGATGAGACCGTTGACCTGGCCTGGGTGACGCTGAAGACGACCAGGTTCTTCAAGCACGAGAGTTGCGGCAAATGTACGCCGTGCCGTGAGGGCACGTATTGGATGCTGCACATTTTGGAACGCATCAACACAGGCGCCGTGAACAAGGCCGATGTGGATTTATTGCAGAACGTCGCCGGGCAGATTCAGAACAAGTGCCTGTGCCCGCTCGGCGAGTTCAGTATCACGCCGGTGCTCTCGGCGCTCAAAGGCTTCCGCGCCGACTTCGACGCGCACGCCAAAGACGGCAGGCCCGCTCCGGCGAAACCGGCGGCGGCGCCCAAACCCGCGCCGAAGAAGGAAGAGCCGGTGGCGACGCAGGCTGGCTAAGCCGGGTTGGCAGTTGCCCGACGGCTGAGGAGGGCCGTTCGAGTGAGCGAGGTAAGGATTTCGAATTCCGACACGCTGGTAGCGCATTTCCGGAATCTGCTTGCCGAACGCGGGCTCATCGGCACACTGGCCTATTTGCCGTATGCCCTGAGAGAGCGCTATTGGCGATGGCAGTTTGGCATCCAGAGAAATCTGGTGTCCTATTCCGAACTCGGCTATCGTGGTGGACTGGCTCATCATCATGTCGTCTCGCACTATCAGGATTTTCAGAAGGCAGTGCAGGGGATGGAGATTCGCCCCGACCGTGATGTTTTCCTCGACTATGGATCCGGGATTGGCGCGGTAGTGCTGATGGCCGCGATGTATCCCTTCAAGCGCGTCATTGGAGTGGAATTGTCCCAGGATCTTTCATCAGTTGCCCAACGGCTCGTGGAGCGCAATCGCCGGCGGCTGCGTTGCCAGACGATTGAGTTGATCGCCGCCGACGCAACCACCTACGCTTTGCCGGATGATCTCAACGTGATCTTCTTCTACAGCCCGTTCCACGGAGAACTGTTGACGAAAGTGCTGGGAAACATCCGAGCGTCACTGGCTCGCGCGCACCGAAAGCTCACGATTATTTACGCCAAGCCTGATTACCTCCTGCGTGATGTTTCCGGGCTGGACGAATGGCTCATCAGGCGACGGAGTTTCAAACTCCACGATGGAGATCAATGTGTCGTTTTTGAATCACGCTGAGCCGGTGAATATCGCCGGTTGACCTACTCATGCCCGAAGAGATAACCCTGACCATTGACGGCGCGAAAGTGAGCGTGCCCAAAGGCACGTTGATCGTGGACGCCGCCAAGCGCATCGACAACGACATCCCCGTCTTTTGCTATCACCCCAAGCTCAAGCCGGTGGGGATGTGCCGCATGTGCCTGGTGGAAGTGGGCCGCGTGCAGAAGGATCGCGCCACCGGGCAGGTGGTGGCCGATGAGCAGGGCCAGCCCAAGATCGGTTTCGGGCCAAAGCTGGAGACCGCCTGCACCACGCCGGTCGAAGACGGCATGGTCGTCATCGGCGCGAGCGCCAGGGTCCGCGAGGCGCGCGACGACGTCATCGAGTTCATCCTCACCTCACACCCGCTCGATTGCCCGATCTGTGACAAGGGCGGCGAGTGCCCGCTGCAAAACCTCACCATGCGGCACGGCCCCGGCCAGAGCCGCTTCCTCTTCGACGAGAAACTCAGGAATGCGAAGCACGTGCCGCTGGGCGCGGCGGACGAGGCGCTGATCTTCCTCGACCGCGAGCGTTGCATCCAGTGCGCGCGCTGCGTGCGTTTTCAGGATGAGATCGTGGACGACCACGTGCTTGGCTTTTACGAGCGCGGGCGGAAGCTTGAAATCGTCACCTTCTCCGAGCCGGGCTTCGATAGCAAGTTCAGCGGCAACACCACCGACATCTGCCCGGTGGGCGCGCTCACCACGCGCGACTTTCGTTTTGGGGCGCGCCCGTGGGAGTTGACGCCGGCGGCTTCGATTTGCAATCACTGCCCGGTGGGCTGCAACCTCACCTTCAGCACCCGGCGCGAGGCCAGGAGCGGTGGGCGGCCCGTCATCAAACGCGTGCTGCCGCGACAGAACGAGGCCGTCAACGAAATCTGGATTTGCGACAAAGGCCGCTTCGGTCACCACTTCGTGGAAAGCGGCGACCGGCTGACGATGCCCCTCATCCGCCAGAACGGTGAATTGAAAGAGGCGTCGTGGGAAGAAGCGCTCACGCTCGTCGCGGAGAAGTTCAAGGCTGCCGGTTCACAGGTTGCGGCGCTGGTCGGCGACCGGCTGTCGAATGAGGATCTGTTCGCGGTGAAGACGGTGGTGGATGGCCTCGGCGGCTCGGTCGCGTTGAACTCAGCGATGGGCGGCGGCGAGCAGGTGGGCCTTGTCGGTCTGAGCGCGGGCAGCAACCTCAGCTCACTCGGCAAGGGCAGCGCGATTCTGGTGGTGGCCTCCGACCTCGAGGAAGAGGCGCCGGTGTGGTGGCTGCGCGTCAAGCAGGCTGCCGAGCGCGGCGCGACCCTCATCGTCGCCAACGCGCGGCCCACCAAGCTCGATCGCTACGCCAGACACACGGTCCGCTACTCCCACGGCAATGAGGTCGGCACGGTGCTGGGCATGCTCATCGCCGGCTCGAACGATTACGCCGACGCGTTCGCGAAGGCCGAGGACGCCATCATCTTCTTCGGTCATGACGGCCTCGATTTCGCCGGTAGCACCGCGCTTGCACAAGCCTGCGCCAACCTGCTCATTACGACTAACCACTTTGGCAGGTCCAACAACGGCCTTATCGCCGTGTGGCCGGGCGCGAACACGATGGGCGCGTGGGAGCTGGGCATCAGGCCGTCCGGCGCCTTCCGCGCCGGGGCCGTGAACTGGATCGTGGCCGCTGACCCGGTCGGCGAGGGCGCACTCGCGCAACTCTCCGGCTTCACGGTCGTGCAGGAGTTGTTCCTGACGGAGACGGCGCAGCAGGCCGATGCGGCGCTGCCCGCTGCCGCGTGGGCCGAGCGCGAAGGAACTTACACGAGCGGTGAGCGGCGCGTGCAGCGCTTCTATCCCGCTGTGCCCGCCAGGGGCCGGAGCAGGCCGGATTGCGAAATCGCCGCCCTCCTCGGCGCGAAGGCCGGCGTGACGCTGCCCAGATTCCCGTCGCAACTCTTCAACGAGATCGCGAAAGCGACGCCGGCGTTTGCCGGGCTGAGCTACGGCGAAATCTCCAAAATTGAGAAGCAGTGGCCGGATGTGGGCGGGCGCGATTTGTACTACGGCGGCACGAGCTACGAGAACGAGCAGGGCCTCGGCGCGCCGCTGTCCACGGGGGCCGAGCGTGGTGAGCCGGTCTCCGCGCATCCGGTCAATTCTCCAATCACCAATAGCAAAGAACTGACTCTGGTCCCAATCACACTGCTGTACGACCGTGGCACGACCTTCACCCGTTCATTGTTGATGCACCCGCGCGTGCCGCTGCCCTACGTCGAGATCAACTCCGCCGACGCGGCGCGGCTGGGCGTGCGCGATGGCGACGAAGTAACGGTGAGCGTGAACGGCTCGAGTGTGAAAGTCGCCGCCCGCGTGGGCGGCCGCGCGCCGGAGGGCGCGGCGCTGATGCCACGGAGCTTGGGCGTGAATGTGCCGGCCAATCCCGTGGCGGTGAGGTTGAGCAGGTAGATTGGATTCGCGCCTCACCCCAACCCTCTCCCAGCGGGAGAGGGGCCGGGGATGAGAGAGCGCCAAGAGCTATGACCCTCGAATGGTTCCGTCTCGTGGAATGGATCATCAAAGCCGTCATCAGCACCGCCG
>CAZSNP010000071.1:153-16740 GCA_964608265.1 uncultured Anaerolineales bacterium
GAAGAGGGAAGAGGGAAGAGGGACGGAAGACGGAAGAGGGAAGAGGGAAGAGGGACGGAAGACGGAAGAGGGAAGAGGGAAGAGGGATTTTTCCTCCTCCCTCCTCCCTCGTCTCTCTTCCCTCGTCCCTCCTCCCACTTTGATGCCATGCGCGTCATCGGCACTGCCGGCCACGTGGATCACGGCAAATCCACGCTGGTGCAGGCCCTCACCGGCACCCACCCCGATCGTTTGAAGGAAGAACGCGAACGCGAGATGACGATTGATCTCGGCTTCGCGTGGTTCACGCTGCCGAACGGCGAGGCGCTCGGCGTGGTGGATGTGCCCGGCCACCGCGACTTCATCGAGAACATGCTGGCCGGGGTGGGCGGCCTCGATGCCGTGTTGTTCGTCGTCGCGGCGGATGAGGGCGTGATGCCGCAGACCCGCGAGCATCTGGCCATCCTCGATTTGCTGGCGATCCCGGCCGGCCTCATCGTCCTCACCAAGCGCGATCTGGTGGATGATGAATGGGCTGAGTTGATGGCGAGCGAGGTGCGCGCTGCCGTGCGCGGCACGGTGCTCGACGGCGCGCCGCTGGTCGCCGTCTCTGCCCGGTCGGGCCTCGGCCTCGACGATCTCAGGCGCGAGCTGCAAACCGTCCTCACCGCCCATCCCCCGCGCCCCGACCTCGGCCGCCCGCGCCTGCCGGTTGATCGCGTCTTCTCGCTGACGGGCTTTGGCACCGTCGTCACCGGCACGCTGAGCGACGGCGCGTTCGCCCTGGGCGAGGCGGTGGAACTTCTGCCCGGCGGCCTGCCGGCCCGGGTGCGCGGGTTGCAGACTCACAAGACCAAACTCGAACGCGCGACCCCCGGCTCACGCGTGGCCCTCAACCTCACCGGGGTCGAGGTCAATCAACTTCGGCGCGGGATGGTGGTCGCCCACCCCGGCACGTTGCGGGCCACGGCCCTGCTCGACGTGCACTACCGCCATCTGCCCGGGGCGGACCTGCCGCTGAAACACAACGCGGAGGTGAAGTTGTTCGTGGGCGCCGCCGAGGTCGCGGCGACGGCGCGGCTGCTCGGGCGGGCCGAGTTGCCGCCCGGCGAGAGCGCATGGCTGCAACTGGTCTGCGCCGAGCCGATCGTGGCGGCCAAAGGCCAGCGCTTCATCCTCCGCCGCCCCTCGCCCGGCGCCACCCTCGGGGGCGGGGTGATCGTGGACCCGCAGCCCAAACGGCGCTATCGCCACAACGAGACGGCGGTGATAGCGCGGCTGGAGACGGCGGCGCGCGGCACGCCGGGTGAAATCCTCGTGCAGGCTTTGGAGGCCCTCGGCTTCGCCTCGACCAAAGATGCCATCGCCAAATCGGGGCTGGAGGCGGCGACGGCAGCCGAGGCGCTGAGTGAGTTGCGGGCGGGCGGCGAATGGATCGAATTGGAGGGCGACGGCCTGGCGCTCTCGCGGGCGATGTGGGCGCGGTTCAGCGGTGAGTTGCGGAACGTGCTGGCGGCCTTTCACGCGCAGCAGCCGTTGCGCGCCGGCATGGCGCGTGAGGAAGTCAAGAGCCGGCTCGAACAGCAACGCCGCGAGAAGCTATCGCCCCGCCTCTTCAACGCCCTGTTGGGCCGCGCCGCCGAGCTGGGCGACATCGCCGCCCAGGGCGCGAGCGTGCGCCTCGCGCAACACCGCGTCGTCTTCTCGCCGGCGCAACAGGCCCGGGTGGACTCTTTGCTGGCCGACTTCCGGCGTGACCCGTACAACACGCCGCTGCCCAAAGACTGCGCCGCCCGCCTGGGCGAGGACGTGTTGTTGGCGCTGATCGAACAGGGGCAGCTGGTACAGCTTTCACCGGAAGTGTTGTTCCTGCCCGACACCTACGCGGCGATGGTGGCGAGGGTCAAAGCCCACCTGCGCGAGCACGGCAATATCACCGTAGCGATTGTGCGCGATCAATTTCAGACCTCACGCAAGTATGCGCTGGCGTTGATGGAACACCTCGACAGCATCGGCGTGACGAAGCGATTGGGGGATGAGCGCGTCCTCAAGTGACAGCGCTCGCCGCCGACTCAAAATCTGGTAGACTTTTGCCGATGAAGGTTCAGACGGCCAACGACCTCCGCTACTATCAATTCGAGACGCTGTCGCAGCCCGACCTCGTCCACGGGGTATTCGCGCGGCACGGCGGGGTAAGCCCGCGGCCATTTCATTCCCTCAACATGGCGATGAGCGTGGGCGACAGCCGCGAGAACGTGGTCGCCAATCGCACGCGCGCTTTTCAGGCGCTGGGCCGCGCGCCCGCGTCTGTTGCGGATCTGTGGCAGGTGCATTCGGCCGAGGTCGTCGTCGCCGAGACGCCGCGGCCCGAGGGCAGGCCGTCGCCCAAAGCCGACGCCCTCATCACCAACCGGCCGGAACTCACCCTCTTTCTGCGCTTCGCCGATTGTGTGCCCATTTTGCTCTTTGATCCAAAACACCATGCTGTTGGGATCGTGCATGCCGGTTGGCGCGGCACGTTGCAGCGAATCGCCGCTGTGACGGTGGAAGCGATGCGCGCGCGCTACGGCACTCAGCCGCACGAGGTGCTGGCCGGCATCGGCCCATCCATCGGGCCGCGGCGCTACGAGGTCGGGCCGGAGGTGGTGGCGGCGACGCGCGCGGCCTTCAATGGACGTTCGGATGAGTTGTTGCCATCCTTCAACGGGCGCACCCATCTCGATCTGTGGGCGGCCAACGCCCTGCAATTGCAGCAGGCCGGCGTCGAGCAGATCGAAGTGTCGAACATCTGCACGGCCAGCAGCACGCACGATTTCTTCTCGCATCGCGGCGAGCACGGGCAGACCGGGCGGTTCGGGGCACTCATCGCCCTGCGCTGACCCCGCGCGGATTCGGAAGCCAGGGAGATGTCCGCTCCGCAGCTCGCCGAGAATCTGGCCCGGGTTCGGGCGCGGGTCGCCGCTGTGGCCGCCGAGGCGGGGCGCGACCCGGCGGGCGTGACGCTGATCGCCGTGAGCAAGACGCACCCGGCGGAAACGGTGGCGGCGGCGGCGGCGCTCGGCCTGACGGACTTCGGCGAGAATCGCGTCGAGGAGGCGGCCGGCAAGATGCGCGCCCTGCCGAGCGTGCGCTGGCACATGGTCGGCCACGTGCAGAGCCGCAAAGCGCGCGCGGTGATCGAAGCCGGCTTCGCGCTCGTGCACTCCGTCGACTCGCTCAAGCTGGCCGAACGGCTGAGCCGCTTTGCCGTCGAGGCCGGGCGGGTGCAGCCGATACTGTTCGAATGCAATGTGTCGGGCGAGGCCTCGAAGTCGGGCTTTGCGGCGTATGATGCGGCGGGGTGGCCGGCGCTGATCGCAGCGTTCGCGGCGGTCGCGGCGCTGCCCGGCGTGCGCGGGCGCGGCCTGATGACGATGGCGCCGCTGGGCACTGATCACGCCAGCGCGCGCCCGTACTTTCGCCGTCTGCGCGAGTTGCGCGACGCGGCGCGGTCGGCCCTCCCTTCCGCCGAGTGGGCCGAGCTTTCAATGGGCATGACCGATGATTTCGAAGGCGCGCTCCGCGAGGGCGCGACTCTGATCCGCGTAGGGCGCGCGATCTTTGGTGAGCGCGCGTAGCCCGGCAACACCCGAACATTCAAGCGACCAGAGGCTGAGGAGAGAGCGTGGCCGACAACCTGATCCAGATCGTTGACCTTGTCGTTCTGGTTTTGACGTTGACGTTGATAGCGTATGCGCTCATGTCGTTTCTGCCGCTCGATCCGTGGCACCCGGTGCGGCGGGCCCTCACCGATCTGATCGAGCCGGTGTTGCGCCCCATCCGCAACCTCATCCCGCCCGTCGGTATGATCGACCTCTCGGTGATGGTGGCGCTGATCGCGCTGCGGGTGGTGGGCGAGTTGTTGAAGGCGATGATCCGCTCGGCCTTTTGATGGCTGTCACCTGGAGGAGAGCATGACCACTTTCAAAGATGCGAAAGTCGGCGCGGCCATCACGGTCAAAGTGACGCCGAAGGCCAGGAAGAACGCCGTCGCCGGCATCCTGGCCGACGGCACGGTGAAGGTGCAGGTGACGGCGCCGCCCGAGGCGGGCAAGGCCAACGCCGCGGTCAAAGAAGTGCTGGCGCAGGCCCTCGGCCTGAGCGTCTCCCAAATTGAGATCGTGGCCGGTCAGTCGTCTGAGCGCAAGCTCATTTCCCTCGTCGGCATCGCCCCGGCGGAGGTGGAAGCCAAACTCACCGCGTCGCCCAAACCGAAAGCCGCGAAGAGCGCCAAAGCGAAGAAGCCCGCCAGGACCAGGGCCAGGGCCAAACGCGCGTAATCGCGCCTGTCACGGTCAGGCAGCTCATGTTGCTGGCGGTCAACAATCTCTCCAAATACTTCGGGGCGGTGCCCGGCCTGACCGGCGTGACGTTCGGCCTCGAGCCGGGCGAGGTGCTGGGAGTCGTCGGCCAGCGCGGCTCGGGCAAATCCACATTGTTCGAGTTGCTCAGCGGGGTCTATCTCCCCTCGAGCGGCGACATCCACTTCAACGGCGCGCGCGTCGAGCTACGCACCGCTGCCCACGCGCAACGGCTGGGGATCGAGACCGTCCATCAGCGCCCGCAACTGGCGGGCAACCTCGACGTCGTCAGCAACATGTATCTGGGGCGGGAGGTGTGCGCCGCGCCGCGCTGGGGGATGTGGCCGAGGGAGGGCGAGATGCTGCAGCGGGCGCGCGCCGTCTTCGCCGGTTTCGACCTGCCGTCCGATCTGGTCTACGCGCGCACCGCCGACCTGACCGGCGAGCAGCAACAAGTGGTGGCGCTGGCCCGCGCGTTGAGCCGCCCGGCGCACCTGCTGTTGCTGGATGATGCGCTCGAGGCCCTGAGCTTTGCGCGCCAGCAGGTTCTGCTCGGCCGCCTCCGCGAGTTGTCGGCGCGCAACGTCGCCGTCATCATCAGCAGCGACGACCTGCGCCACATCTTCGCCGTCACGCACCGCATCCTGGTTTTGTATCAGGGCCGGCCGGCGGCCCTGCGCGACACCGCCGAGTGCACGCCGCGCGATATCGTCGAACTCATCGTCGGCGCGCGCCGGCAGGATCAGGTGACGCCCGTCATCTGGGCGCTGGAGAGCTATCACACCGCCCAACAACAAGCCGAGGAGTTACGTCGCACGCAACTGGCCCTGCGCCAGAGCCTGGAGGCGCAGGGCTCGCTTAATCGCCAGTTGTTTGAACGGCTGCGCGATCAGGTCGAGGCGCTCGACCGGTTGAACCTCGCCCTGCAGGACGCCAATCGCCGGCTGATGACCGAGCGCGAGGCCGAACGCAAAGCCCTGGCGCGTGAACTGCACGATCAGATCATCCAGGATTTGTTGAGCTACAACTATCAACTCGAGGAAGCCGAGCACGGGGCCGACGCCGCGCAGCGGGCTGAGCTGGGCAAGATTCGGAGTGGTGTCCGCGCCGTCATCGGCAGCCTGCGCCAATTGTGCAGCGACCTGCGCCCGCCGACGATTGACAGCCACGGCCTCTCGGCGGCTATTCGGTCGCTCGCGCAGCAGTGGTCGGAGCAGAGTGGGATTCCGGTGGAGTTGGAGGTGGATACGGCGCTCGGGCGACTACCCGAGCCGATTGAGTTGTCGGTCTTCCGCATCATCCAGGAGGGATTGAGCAACGTGCGCAAACATGCCGCCGCCACTCAGGTGCGGTTGATCCTGCGCCGCACGCATGCCGCGAGTTTGACGGTGAGGCTGGCCGATAACGGGCGCGGCCTGGCCGTCCCGCTCGACCTCGCTTCACTGTCGGAACAAAAGCACTTCGGCTTAGTCGGCATCAGCGAGCGCGTCTCGCTGTTGGGCGGCACGTTGCAGGTCGCCTCGCCGGCTAACGGCGGGCTTGATCTGGTGATCGAAATCCCCAGTCCGTACCCCTCGATCAATTGAACTGGCTGCCGAGCGCGTCGTCGACCACCTGGCGCACCGTCGCGGCGTCGAGGTCTTTCTTGTCGAGGAAGGCCACCGCACCGGCGCTTAGCCCGAGGCGGCGGAACTCGCGATCGGGATAGGCGCTGATGAGGATGAGGCGCGTCGCCGGCAGGACCGCCTTGAGGCGGCGCACACACTGAATCCCATCCTCCTCCGGCAGCACCACATCCACAAACCCCAGGTGCGGGCGCACCTGCTTGGCCAACCGCAGGGCCTCGGCCACATCGTCAGCCTCGTACAACATCGCCCCCGGATAGGTTTTGCCGATGAGGCGCGCGAGCTGTTGGCGATAGCGCGGGTTGTCATCCACCAGCAAGACGATGAGGGCATCGGCGCGGGCCGGTTGCGGCCGGTCGGCCTCGGCTGCGGCGATGGCCAGCACTTCCGGATGTTGACTGGCGTAGTGGGTCGCCGCCAGCCGACTCTCCACACCCAGCGCTCGATACAAACTGGTGAGGTGATTCTCCACCGTCTTGATGCTCAAGTCCATCGCCAGCGCGATGCGGCGGTTGTCGAAGCCCTGGGTGAGGAGCCGCAACATCTCACGCTGGCGCCGCGTGAGGGCCGGCACCCCGGGCGCCGGTTGTGCCTGCCGGTGCACCAGGCGATCCACCAGCGGCCCCGATATCCAGCGTTCACCGCGCAGCACGCGCTGCACAGCCAATTGCAGATCGGCCAATGGTTGATCTTTCAAGTGATAACCATCCACCCCCGCGCCAAGCAGCCCGGTGACGTAGACCTCGTCGGCGTACGCGCTGACCACGAGAATCCGCAGCTGCGGGTAGTCGCGCCGGATTTGTTTGACGATGCTCACCGGGTCGAAATCCGGCATAGCAACGTCGATCACCAACAGATCGGGGGCGACCTGCGGCAGGGCTTCGAGCAAAGCCCTGCCATCACCGACCTCACCGACCACATCGGCATCGGGCACACCCAGCAGGGCATTGCGCAGGCCGGCGCGCACCACCGCATGATCATCCGCCAGAAGAATACGCACCATGCCGCTATTATCCACGCTTTTGCGTTTAGGAGTTTTCCCCCGGCCTGTCTGGGGGATTTCGGGGAACAAAACGGGGGATTGGCGGTTGAAGTTGCCGGCGCCATTCATTAACATCCAATGAACCCGGCTTGATCAACAAATGAGGAGGTGACTATCGGCTCGACCCATAACCCGTTTGTTCAGCCCGCATTGACCCACAACAGTTGAGGAGAGAACCATGAAGAAGAGCTTACACATTTTGCTGACCGTCATTGCCAGCCTGGCGCTGGTATTGGCGGCCTGTGCGCCGGCGGCGCAACCCACTGCGGCGCCCACCGCCGAGCCACCGGGCGCCAAGCTCGCCGTCGGCATCGTGTTGCCGACGAAGGACGAGCCGCGCTGGGTGCAGGACGAGACCCGCTTCAAAGAGGCGTTGACGGCCAGGGGCTACGAGGCCGAGATCCTGTTCAGCCAGGGGTCGTCGGCGACCGAGAAAGCGAACGTGGAGTCGCTGATCACCAAGGGCGTGAAGGTCATCATCATCACGCCGCAGGACGGCACAGCGGCGGCGGCGGCGGCGGATGCCGCCCGCGCTGCCGGGGTGAAGGTGATCTCGTACGACCGATTGATCCGGGATACGGCGGCGGTGGATTACTACGTGACGTTCGACAGCATTGCGGTGGGCGCGCAGCAGGCGCAGTATCTGGTGGACAACGCCACAGGGACGGGCAACCCGCTGTACCTGTATGCGGGCGCGGCGTCGGACAACAACGCCTTCATCTTCTTCGAAGGCGCCTGGGGTGTGTTGCAGCCCAAGATCGCCGACGGGACGTTCGTGGTGAAGAACAGCAGCGAGGCGGTGGCGCTGTCGGGTAAGGCGACGCTGACGCGCGATGAGCAGGCCAGGATCCTCGGCCAGATCACGACCAACTGGGACTTCAACACGGCCAAGACCCTGGCGGAGTCGAACCTGACCGCCGCGGCCGCTGCCGACAAGGGCGACGTCTTCATCCTGGCGCCGAACGACGGGACGGCGCGGGCGATTGCGGACGCGTTTGCGGCGGATAAGGACGTGACGAGCTATCTGGTCACCGGGCAGGACGCCGAGAAGGCTTCGGTGCAGTACATCATTGACGGCAAGCAATCCATGACGGTGTTCAAGGACGTGCGCACACTCGTCAACGATGCCATCAGCGCGGCGGTGGCGCTGCTGGAGGGCAAGGCCCCGGCGTCGAAGGGGTCGTACAACAACGGTAAGGCCGACGTCCCGGCGATCCAGTCGCCGGTGGTGACGGTGGACAAGGCCAACGTCAAGGCGGCCCTGATCGACTCGGGCTACTATCAGGCAAGCGACTTTACCGGCCTTGAGGCGGGTGGCGGCACGGCCCCCTCCGGCAAGCTCGCCGTCGGCATCGTGTTGCCGACGAAGGACGAGCCGCGCTGGATCCAGGATGAGACCCGCTTCAAGGAAGCGTTGACCAAGGCCGGCTATGATGTAGAGATCCTGTTCAGCCAGGGGTCGTCGGCGACCGAGAAAGCGAACGTGGAGTCGCTGATCACCAAGGGCGTGAAGGTCATCATCATCACGCCGCAGGACGGCACAGCGGCGGCGGCGGCGGCGGATGCCGCCCGCGCTGCCGGGGTGAAGGTGATCTCGTACGACCGATTGATCCGGGATACGGCGGCGGTGGATTACTACGTGACGTTCGACAGCATTGCGGTGGGCGCGCAGCAGGCGCAGTATCTGGTGGACAACGCCACAGGGACGGGCAACCCGCTGTACCTGTATGCGGGCGCGGCGTCGGACAACAACGCCTTCATCTTCTTCGAAGGCGCCTGGGGTGTGTTGCAGCCCAAGATCGCCGACGGGACGTTCGTGGTGAAGAACAGCAGCGAGGCGGTGGCGCTGTCGGGTAAGGCGACGCTGACGCGCGATGAGCAGGCCAGGATCCTCGGCCAGATCACGACCAACTGGGACTTCAACACGGCCAAGACCCTGGCGGAGTCGAACCTGACCGCCGCGGCCGCTGCCGACAAGGGCGACGTCTTCATCCTGGCGCCGAACGACGGGACGGCGCGGGCGATTGCGGACGCGTTTGCGGCGGATAAGGACGTGACGAGCTATCTGGTCACCGGGCAGGACGCCGAGAAGGCTTCGGTGCAGTACATCATTGACGGCAAGCAATCCATGACGGTGTTCAAGGACGTGCGCACACTCGTCAACGATGCCATCAGCGCGGCGGTGGCGCTGCTGGAGGGCAAGGCCCCGGCGTCGAAGGGGTCGTACAACAACGGTAAGGCCGACGTCCCGGCGATCCAGTCGCCGGTGGTGACGGTGGACAAGGCCAACGTCAAGGCGGCCCTGATCGACTCGGGCTACTATCAGGCAAGCGACTTTACCGGCCTGCCGTAAGGTCTACGCGTGAACTGAGGACAAGAATAGTGGTGGCTAAACCCGCCACTATTCTTGTATACTCCCGCCACCCTGCTCGGAGGTGCTATGACCACGCCCATCCTCGAGATGCGCAACATCACCAAAACCTTCCCCGGTGTGAAAGCCCTCAACAGCGTGAGCTTTCAGGTGGCCGAGGGCGAAATCCACTGTCTGGTCGGCGAGAACGGCGCCGGCAAATCCACGCTGATGAAAGTGCTGAGCGGGGTGTACCCTCACGGCGATTACGAGGGCGACATCCTCTTCGGCGGGCAAGTCCAGAAATTCCGTAGCATCCGCGACAGCGAACACGCGGGCATCGCCATCATCTATCAGGAACTGGCGCTGGTGCCCGAGATGACGGTCTACGAAAACATCTTCCTTGGCAACGAAATCAGCAGCGGCCCGCTCATCAATTGGAACGAAACCATCAGGCGCGCGGGCGAGATGTTGAAAAAGGTCGGGCTGGACGTCAACCCGGCCGAAAAGGTCCGCAACCTGGGCGTCGGCAAACAGCAACTGGTCGAGATCGCCAAGGCCCTCAGCCGCGATATCAAACTCCTCATCCTCGACGAGCCGACCGCCGCCCTGAATGAAAACGACAGCGAGAATCTGCTCAACCTGTTGCGCGGCCTGCGCGACCACGGCGTCACCTGCATCCTCATCTCGCACAAACTCAGAGAGGTGATGGCTGTGGCCGACTCGGTGACGGTGCTGCGCGATGGGCAGACCATTTGCACCCTCGACGCCCATAGGGGCGAAGTCTCCGAAGGGGCGATGATCAAGCACATGGTCGGGCGTGAGATTGATAACATCTACCCCCGGCGCGAGCACAAGGAAATCGGCGAGGTGTTGCTGGAGGTCAGGGGCCTGAACGCCTACGACCCGGCGCGCGGGCGCCCCGTGCTGCGCGAGGTTAACTTCAACGTGCGGCGCGGCGAGATCGTCGGCCTCGCCGGGCTGATGGGGTCGGGCCGCACCGAACTGGCGCTCAGCATCTTTGGCAACGCCGCCGGCTATCGCATGCAGGGCGAGGTCGCGCTCAAAGGCCGGCGCCGCCACTTCACTCATCCGAAGAAGGCGATCGAGGCCGGGGTGGCCTACGTCTCGGAGGACCGCAAAGGCAAGGGGCTGATATTGATCCAGGACGTCAAGCAGAACATCACGCTGGCCAGCCTGCGTTCCATCGCCGCGCGCGGCATCGTCAATGCCAACGCTGAGGTCAAGATCGCCAACGAGTACCGGGCGTCGCTCAATATCAAAACGCCGACCGTCGAGCAACGCGTCTCGAACCTCAGCGGCGGCAATCAGCAAAAGGTGTGCCTGGGCAAATGGCTGTTTGTCAAACCGGAGGTGTTGATTTTGGATGAGCCGACGCGGGGAATCGATGTGGGGGCCAAGTTCGAAATCTATACCCTGATGAACAGCCTCGTGCAACGCGGGATGAGCATCATCATGATCTCATCCGAACTGCCCGAGGTGCTGGGGATGAGTGATCGCGTATACGTCGTCGCCTCGGGCCGCATCGCCGGCGAGCTGCCCATCGCAGAGGCGTCGCAAGAGAAGATCATGCATCTGGCCACCAACTGAGGCAACCGGGAATGTTCCTTCAAAACCTGCAACGCGTCCTGCGCCAAAACATCCGCGAATATGGCATGTACATCGCCCTGTTCGTGATCATGGTCATCTTCACCATCACCACTGACCGGGTCTTCATCTCATCGCGCAACCTGAGCAACCTGCTCAACCAGACCGGCTACATCGCCGTGCTCGCGGTCGGCATGACGCTCGTCATCGTCATCCGGCACGTGGATTTGTCGGTCGGCTTTCTGGCCGGCTTCCTCGGCGCGGTGACGGCGATTGCGCTGGTGTCGTGGGGCTGGCCGGTGTACGTCGTCATCCCGGTCGTGCTGGCCCTCGGTGTCATCGCCGGCCTGATCACCGCCTTTCCGGTGGCGCAACTCGGTATCCCGTCGTTTGTGGCCTCGCTGGCCGGCTGGTTGATCTATCGCGGCCTGCTGTTGCTGGCCACCGAGGGCACCGGCACCATCATCATCCCCGATGAGGCCTTCAACGCCATCGGCAACGGTTACATCCCCGACCTGCCGCTGAGCGGGTTCCTGCCCGAGACGCACAAGCTCACCCTCCTCATCGGCCTGATCGCCATTGTGCTCTTCATCGCCAGCGAACTCAACGGCCGGCGCACCAAACAGGCTTACAACTTCGAAGTGCTGCCGATGGACATCTTCATTCTGAAGCTGGTCTTCGTGTCGGCGCTGATCGGCGGCATCACCTGGGTGCTGGCGGGCTACAACGGCCTGTCGTGGACGGTCGTCATCATGTTGCTGGTGGTCGGGGTCTATCACTTCGTCACCTCGCAGACGGTGCTGGGCCGGCACATCTACGCCATCGGCGGCAACCCCGAGGCGGCCGAGTTGAGCGGCATCAGCGTCAAGCGGCTGACGTACGTCGTCTTCGGCTCGATGGGGATGCTCTCGGCGCTATCGGGGATTTTGTTCACGTCGCGGCTGCAATCGGCGACGACGACGGCCGGCACGCTGTTCGAGTTGGATGCGATTGCGGCCGCTTACGTCGGCGGCGTTTCGGCGGCGGGCGGCGTGGGCAAGGTGCTCGGCTCCATCATCGGCGCGCTGGTGATGACGTCGCTGACGAGCGGGATGAACCTGATGGGCGTCGGCATCGCGTACCAGTACGTCGTGCGGGGCGCGGTGCTCGTCGCGGCGGTGGTCTTCGACGTGGCCACCCGCAGCCGGGGCAAATAACGGCCGCCACCACCGGCCTCACCCAAACCAGCAAGCGGCGCCAGGTTCACAACCGGGCGCTTCTGCTTTTCGGCGCATCCTTTGCGGTTCAGACTTCCCGCATCACCTTCACGACCGCCTCAATCACCCGCTCCACTTCCTCATCGGTCAACTCGGGATACATCGGCAAACTGAAGACCTCGCGGGCCGCCCGCTCGGTGATGGGCAACGAGCCGGGGCCGCCGCCGAAGCGCGCGTACGCCGATTGTTCGTGGCAGGCAAAGGGGTATTGGATCGCCGTGCCCACGCCGAGCGCCTTCAACTTCTCGCGCAGCCCGTCGCGCTGCCGATGTTGCACCACGAAGAGATGCTCGACGCCCACATCGCCGGGCAGCGCGGTGACGCTGGGCAGGGTGGGGGGCAGCGCGGCGCGATAGCGGGCCGCGATCTCCCGGCGGCGCGCGTTGTCTGCCTCCAAATGCCTCAGCCGCACCCGCAGCATCGCCGCCTGCACTTCATCGAGCCGCGAGTTCCAGCCGTGTACGGCGCTGTGATAGCGCTCGGCCCAGCCATACTCGCGCCGTAATCGCAAGTGTTCGGCAATGCCGTCGTCATCCGTCGTCACCATCCCGCCGTCGCCGAACGCGCCGAGGTTCTTTGTCGGATAAAAGCTCCACGCCGAGGCCACGCCGAAGGTGCCGACCCTCTTCCCGGCGTGCCGCGCGCCGTGCGCCTGCGCGCAATCCTCGATCACCTGCAGGTTGTGTTGCCGCGCAAAACTCATCAGCGCCGTCATATCCACCGGATTCCCGTACAGGTGCACCGGCGCGATGGCCCTGGTGCGCGGGGTGAGCGCGGCGGGCAGGCGCTGTGGATCGAGGCTGAGCGTGCGCGGATGTAACTCGGCGAAGACGGGCCGCGCCCCGCACTCCACGATCGCGGCCACCGTCGCGCTGGCCGTCATCGAGGCGGTGATGACCTCGTCGCCCGCCTCGATCCCGGCGGCCCGCAGCGCCAGCCACAACGCCTCCGTGCCCGAGGCGACGGCGACGGCGTGCCTGACGCCGAGCCATGCGGCGTACTCGCGCTCGAAGGCCCGGCACTCGGCACCCTGGATGTACCAGCCGGACTCCATCGCCCGTCGAAGGGCGGCGTCGATCTCTGCGCGGTAGTGATGATAGGCAGCCAGGGGCGAAGCGGGGGGGATCATCGGCCGGACCTCACAAATACGCAGCGCATTCGGCGCAGGTTTGCCGCAGCGCAGCGATGGGGGTCACCCTGGAGGATGAATTCGTGGGCGGCGTAGTTGATTTCCTGCGCCGCGTCGAGGTCGTTCCGGCCCGGGTTGCCGGCGGTGTGATAGTGCGCGATCCACGGCTGAGGAGCGAGGGCAGCGTAGCCCGCCTCAACCACGGCGCGGACGAAGGCCTGGGGTGTGAGGTTGCCGGGGACAAAACACCGCCACGATACGGATTGCGTGATCATGCGGGCATTGTACCGTGCGGCGATAGGCCGGCGATGTACATCGCCAGCTCGGGGCCGGAGTCCGATAGCCGGACGCGGCCGGCGAAGCGCATCCCCAGTTTCGCGAGCAGTTTGGTCGAGCGCAAGTTGTCGGGGTCGGTCACAGCCACGGCGCGCGCGAGGCCGAGCGGGCGCCCGGCGTACGCCATGACGGCCGAGGCTGCCTCGAAAGCGTAGCCTTGCCCGCCAAACGCTTCGAGGAAAGCAAAGCCGATATCAACCTCCGCCAGCGTTTCGCGTTTCAGTAACCCGCACAGCCCGATCGGCTCGCCGGTGGCCCGCATTACGACCAACCACAGGCCGAAGCCACGACGCGCATAGCTCGCCATCGGGCCGTTCGCGATGTAACCCCGCGCGCCGGCGAGCGTGCGCACCCCCGGTCGCCGATGAAGCGCAGCCAGCCCGGCTCGTTCACCAGGCGCAGGATGAAGCCCGCGTCGGCGGTGGTCAGCTCGCGCAGGCGCAGCCGGTCAGGTTGCAGAACGGTCACGAGTGAGCGCCGGGGGCCGGCCGCGGCAGGACCACAGCGAGCGCGAGGCGCGGTCGCCGGCAACTGCCTGAACCACGACCCTTGTCGAAGACGATCACATTGTGACCATTCCGCTTCAACTCAGACGCAGCTGTCAGTCCTGCCATCCCCGCGCCCACGATCAGAAAGTCAGCTTTGTGCTGCACGCCTGACACAGGGCGGTCTGCGCGTTTCACAGGTATCGGCTTTCCAACCGAGCCAGGAACTCTTCGGCCTGCCGGGTGATCTGCTGCCGGCGATTGGCAGCCATGCGTGCCAGCAACCGGTACGGCAGGGCCATTCGCGGGTTGGGCTTGAGTCGCGCCTCGTTCACAATTAAAAAATACCAGTAGAGGTAATTGAATGGACAGGCCCTGGTGCCGAGCCTGGTCTTCGGATCGTAGGCGCAGCCTGCACAATAGTCCGACATGCGATCGATGTAGGCGCCGGAGGAAGCATAGGGCTTCGAGCCTAACAAGCCTCCATCGGCGTGCAACGCCATGCCGTGTGTATTCGGCAATTCGACCCATTCGAAGGCATCGGCATATACGCTTAGGTACCACTCCTCCACTTGATGGGGCGCAACGCCAGTCAGCAGGGCGAAATTGCCGGTGATCATCAGCCGCTGGATGTGGTGCGCGTATGCGTTACGGCGGGTGGCCTCGACGACCTCCCGCAGGCACTTCATGTCGGTCTCCCCCGTCCAATAAAAGTCCGGGAGCGGGCGCTCCGCATTCAAGAAATTCGTCCGTGCATAGTCGGGCATCTTCATCCAGTAAACGCCGCGCACATACTCGCGCCAGCCCAGAATCTGCCTAACAAACCCCTCGACTGCTGAAAGTGGCGCCGAGCCCTGGTCAAAGGCAGCCAGTGCGGCCTCGCATACCTCTTGGGGATTCAGCAGCCCGATGTTGATATATGGCGACAAGGCCGAATGGAACAGGAAATCCTGACCTGTTTTCATCGCATCCTGGTACTCCCCAAACCGAGGCAGACAGTGCGTGATGAAGTGTTGCAGGGCTTGCAGCGCGTCTTCTCGCGTCACGGCCCAGTCGAAGGATTCCAATTGGCCGAAATGGTCGGCAAAGCGATTCCGGACCAGCGTCATCACCTCGCGTGTTATGGCGTCCGGCGCGAAGCGACGGGCAGGCGGTGTTTGAAAGTTCCGGGGCAGTTTCTTGCGATTCTCCTCGTCATAGTTCCAACGACCGCCCTCGGGCTTGTCACCCGTCATGAGCCAGCCAGTCTTGCGCCGCATGTGACGGTAGAAGTACTCCAGCCGAAAGCTCTTGTTTCCCTTGGCCCAGTGTGCAAATTCAGCTCGCGAGCAAAGAAACCGATCATCTTCACGAAATTCAACCGGCGTGTCGAACTCCTCGCCCCAGGTCTGCATCATTTCCCACACGCGCCACTCTCCCGGCTGCGTGACAACGATACGGTCCACGTGATGACGTGAGAGCGCCCGGCCTAGTTCGCCGGTGAACGAGCCCGAATTGCCTTTGTCATCCAGCTGGACGTAGTCCATGTGCATGCCTTCGGCACGAAGGGACTCGGCAAAATGACGCATCGCCGAGAGCACCAGGACAAGTTTCTGCTTGTGATGCCGCACATACGTGGTCTCATCGTGCACCTCGGCCATAAACACAACATCGCGGGTGTGATCCATGTCGCGCAGCGCGCTGAGGGTACGGCAAAGCTGATCGCCCAAAATCAGCCGGAGTGTTTTCATGGGGAGCGCTCTCAGCCCTTGGTTCGCAGTGTCGAGCGACCGCCGTCAACACCGATGATCTGGCCCGTGATCCAATCTGCCTCCGGAGAGAGCAGGAAGGCGGTGATCGCCGCAATGTCTTCGGGGTTGCCCAGCCGCTGCAGCGCATGCATTTCGGCGATGGACGCCGACATCTGCACGTTCGACAGGAGCTCCTTGGCTAGCTGGGTGCGCGTGAGGGAAGGGGCGATGGCATTAACGCGCACTCTTGGCGCGAGCTCATTTGCCAGGGACAGGGTTAATCCGTTCACCGCCCCCTTTGCCATCCCTATCGACCCATGGAACGCAAAGCCCTGAAGGGCCGCCACGCTGGAGAATAGCACCACCGAGGCGATCCCCGTGTTCTTCTTGAGCGCCGGTAGCGCCGCCTGAATAGCAAGCGCGGCGCCCAGCGCATTGACCCGGAAATCGTTCAAGAAATCGGCTTCGGTGAGGCGCTGGAGACCACGCAGATTGATGGTGCCCACAGCATAGACCAGGCCATGCAATGGAACTCCGGCATCTTCCGCCACAAGGGAAAAGAGACGCCCATCACTTACGTCCCCCGTCGTATAGGTGGCGTCTAGCTCGGCCGCGATGGCGGACAACGTGGCCTCGCTCCGCCCGACCAGGTGAAGATCATAGCCACGCGCTCGCAGGATACGACCGGTGGCTGAACCGATGCCGCC
>CAZSNP010000071.1:16840-23990 GCA_964608265.1 uncultured Anaerolineales bacterium
AACTCCTCGAAATGAATGTTCGCCCTCGGCACGCCGCGCCCGGCGAACTGCTTACGATAGGCCTCGGTCATCGGCGCCGGGCCGCACAGGTAGACGTGTGCGCGGGCCAGATCACCGCTCACCTGCGCCGTGATCTTGTCCATTGTCAAACTGCCGTCGCGGCTTGAGACGGTCAGTGTCGGGCGGAAACGTGGATGCTTGCGCGCGGCAGCGGCGAACTCCTCCCAGAACATCACATCGCCCTCGCCGCGCACGGTGTGGAAGAAGTAGATGTCGCGCTCGAGCGTGCCGTCGAAATCCCGCACCCAACTGAGGAACGGCGTCAGCCCGATGCCGCCCGCGATCCAGATCTGCAGCGCACCGCCGGTCCTGTAGTCGAACATCCCGTGCGTGCCGTGCACTGTGGCGGCGCGCCCCGGCTTCAACGTCTCCACCATCCGCCGCGTCCAATCACCCGAGGCTTTGATCGAGACGCGCAGATGCGGCTCGCCCGGCGCGCTGCTGATGGTGAAGGGATGCGGCTCGCGAAGATCGCCGTCGAAGCTGACGAACAGAAACTGCCCGGCGCGGTGAGCGGGCTTCGCGCCCTCCGGCTTCAGCGTCACTTCGAGCGTCGTGCCGTTGAGCTTGCGCGTCTCCGCGACGGTGTGCGGATAAGTCTTGCCGATGAAGGGCGCGAGCAACTCTTTGTAGAGATACGCCGCCGCGCCGATCAATCCCAAAGTCCACACGAACGCTTGCGGCACGGGCGTGGTGCGGATGAGGGTGGGCACGAGGTAGACGTGGATCAGCCCGAGGATGAAAAACACGCCGATGAACTTGTGCGTCCAGCGCCAGTGATGATAGGCGAGCCGCAGATGCCCGCCGAGGATGGGGATGCGCGGCGCGAGCGCGAGCAGCACCAGCACGATCAGCCCCGCCATCGCCGCAATCCCAACATTGCCGCCTTGCCCCTCCGCTCCGCTCAGCGGGATGGAGGCGAAGTGCGCAAAGACGAGCACCGTGCCCGCCAGCGCGGCGTTCTTGTGCGAGACGTACATCTTATCCAGCCCGCCGAAGAACGGTTCGAGGGCGCGCGGGCGCAGCGCCAGCACTTGCGCGGCGGCCATCAGAATCACCGCGCTCGAAGAGACGATCTCGCTGACGTATTTGCGCAGAAAGGTGGGCTGGCCATCATCCTGCGGTGGGAAGACCAGCCACAGGGCGATGTTGACGACGACGAGGGCGACCAGGCCCCAATTTCCGAGCGCTTTTTGCGGCATGATGATCTCCGAAGCTGGTGGATGTTGCCGCGCAGTATACACAAAACGGCGCCTCCGGATTCGGCGGCATGGCGTACACGGAGGACACGGGCTGGACGGATATTCAGTCATCACGAAACCGAGATGAGCACCCTGAGCGGAGGCCCGCCGTTTTTTCCGGGCCGTGGCTTGGCGGTAGCGAAGCACGTCGAAGGGCGCGCTCCGGTCAGGAAAACAAGCCCATTCGCGGCCTGGCCGCATCCTTCGACGGCGCGGCTAAACACGAGCCGCGCGCAACGTCCTTTCGCTGCGAACCGCGCAGGATGCTTTCGCGATGTACTGATGATGATTATCGCAGGATTTGTCTACTCAATCGCGTCACGCCCCCAGGTCGCCCAGCGCGGGCACGTCAATCTCCTTCACTACCGCGGCGCGGGTGAGCGAGACCACGCATTTGATCAGCGCGACCAAATCCTGCATCGGCATCAGCTCGCCGTTGTGCCGCCGCGCGATCTCCTCCGCGCTTGTTTCGTATGAGGCCTCGCCGGCGAAGCTGCCGGGGTTGACGACGGTGACGCCGAGGCCGTCGGGCCGCAGGTTTTCGCGGAGCGCGTGAGCGGCCCCGCGCAGTCCCATCTTGCTGGCGTTGTACGCCACCTCGCGTGCGCCGATGTTCTCCAGCCCGCTCGTGCTGCCGATAAGCACCAGCTTGCCGTTTGTTGATTCGCGCAGGTTGGGGATGAGCCTTTGGATGCAATGGATGGCGGCGCTGAGGTTGACGGTGAGGATGCGGTCGTTTTCTTCGGGCGCCACGCGTTCGAAATCGTACTCAGACCCAAAGGCGGAGTCCTCCCAGATGCCGGCGTTGTAGATGACGACATCGAGCCGCCCCCCGCCGAGCGCCTCGGCGATGCGCGGCGCGGCCTCCGGTTGCGCCAGGTCGGCCTGAATCCAACGCCGCGTTACCCCATCCGCATCAGCGAGCCACGGTTGCGTACGCGAGACCAGCCAGACCATGTCGCCGCGCTCGGGCAGCCAACGGTTGAGCGCGCCGCCCAGCCCACGGCTCGCGCCGATGATGAGGATGCGTTTCATAGTTGCCTATGGGCATGGTGACGGTGACTGGCTACTCTTCCCAGCTCACTTTGTTGTCGTCGCAAGTGCCGGTGACCCTGGTGCGGTCGCCGGTGCGCGTGTACTTCAACTCGCACGCCCAGCGGCCTGCGGTGGTCACGTCCATCGTGAAACGGTCGCGATCAGCGTTGTAGCTGCCCGTGCCGCTGAAACGGAAGTTGCGCGTCATCGAGCAATCGTCAAACGTGAACGCATAATTGCTGCCGCGTGGCTCGAACGTCAACGTGCCGCTGAAGGTGCAGCCCACGCCCGTCGGCGTCTCCCCATCCCAATAGTAATACTCGGGCAGATAGTTGATCTCGTCCTCGGCGGAGGCCAGCGCTTCGAGCGGGGAGGCGAAGGCGCTGGCGTTGGTCGGGGCCAGCGGCACGTAGTCGTCGGCCACCACGCCGTCACACGTCGTCTCGCGCTGCGCGGGCGCCCGGTCGCGCACGAGGAAATCCGTGACCAGATCATCCACGCAACTCACCCCGCGCCCGAAGATGACGTGCGGCCCGCCGGTCTGCGTGATGAGGTGGGCATCGTCGAGGCGCTCGAACACTGCCACGCCCTGTTGATACGGCGTCGCCGGATCAGCCGTCGCGCCGAGGACGAGCGCCGGGACTCCCTCGGCGAGCAGCGGGTCGGGCCGCTCGAAGGGCGCGGTGCGCACCGGCCAATATGTACACGGCAGGTCACCGTAGAAGACGCCCGTCATGCGCGGCACCGTCGCCTCCACCACATCGCCAGCGCGGATGTACTCAGCGGCATTCGCATACGCGTAGTCCTGGCATTCCACGCCGTAGTACATCGCATCCGAATACGACGGGTCGGGGATGGCGTCGAGCGATTCGGGATCGAGCAGCAACGAAAGATAAAGCAGGCGAGCCAGCGGCACGAGGTCACGGCGCGTGGCGTACGCGGCCAGCGCGCGGTTGAGCATCATCCGGTCGCCCTCGCCATAGGCCTGTCCGGCCACGACTGTCTCGAGATCGCCGAATTCGAAGCTGCGCCGCTCGGTTCCGCCGGAGGGCAGCGGATAGCGGAACGAGGCCGCGCCGCGAGTCAGGCGCGCGGCCAGCGCATCGTACGTTGCCACCGCGTCGCCGTTCATCTGCCCGGCGCAGGCCGGGTCGGCGTTGCAGGCTTCGAGCGTGCGCAGCAGCACATCGGCGAAGGCCTGCGTTTGTTCGGTGTAAAACTCATAACCGTCGAGGGTGAGGTCCACCGTGCCGTCGAGGATCAGCCCGGCCAGATGCTGGCCGTGTTTGGCCGCATAGGTCTGCGCGTATTGCGTGCCGTAGCTCTCGCCGTACAGCCACAGCTTCTCATCCTGCATCAACGCGCGGAACAGTTCCAAATCCTCAATCGCCTGCTCGGTGCCGAGGAAGGGCAGCAGGTTGGTCGGGTTGCCCATTTCCGTCACGCACTCATCGGCGAACGTCTGCGCGCCGCGCTTCAACTCGGCCTCGCCCGCCGGGGTGCGCCCATCGCCGCCGCTTTGATAGTAGGCCGCCGCCGCGTCGGGGCACGTCAGCGCGATGCCTCGCATCGTGCCCGAGAGGCCGATGCCGCGCTGGTCGAAGAAGACGATGTCGAAACGGCGAGGGATGGAGGGGTCGAAGGCGGCGGTGTACGCATCGGCGGCCAGGAGGCCCGAGGTGCCCGGCCCGCCGGTGGCGGTGACGAACATCCCTTTGCGATTGCCGGTCGCGGGCAGCACCGCGAAGGTTACTTCGATCTTGCGTTTGTCTCTGGCGTCAAAGTGGTTGAGCGGGACCTTGATCGTCACGCAGGTGAAGTCGCTCTCCGGGCACGGCCTGCCGCCGAGGCGCTTCAGAATCCTGGCCGTGTCGTCGCGTTGCGGCCCGTGGCTATTCTCGATCGGTGTCGCAGCGATGCTCGACAGCAGAAGTGCAACGGCCAGGGCCAGGCGGGCAAGTGGGCGCATGTGAACCTCCGGGTGGAAGCGCGACGTACCGCGAGCGTAACACAGACGAGGGCGCGGGGCAACGGCACTCTTGGCCCGCGAATCAAAAGACCGCAGCCGATTTTCAACCCGCTGCGGTCTCGCTGTCGTGTTTTGCGCCGGAACTATTGCGCCGTCAGCCGCGCGTACACTTGTTGCGCCCAATCGAGCATCGCCTGCCGGTCGGCGTCGCTCGGCTGTTCCTTGCCCAGGCCGGTCATTTGCAGAGCGATGACCATGCGGTCACTCACGCCCTCGGGGTCGGCCTGTTCGATGACGACGGCGGTGAACTTCTGCGCCCACGCGCTCAGTTGCGCCGCCTCGGCCTCGGTCAACCCCGCCGCGGTTTCGAGGCCGTCACAGTGCGCGGTGGCCGCCGTGCCATCGGTGGCGGCGCTGAGCGTATCGCAGAAGCCGGCGAAACCGCCCTGCCGGGTCCACTTCAACGTCCCAAGCGCCTCCACCACCGAAGCCCCCGTCGCGTCGGTGTGGAAGGTGGACTGCTTCGCCGCATACTCGAGCACCACACGGTAGCCGGGCGTGATGACCTGCGCGCAGCGCGCCTCCGGGCGGCTCACGCCCAGGCAGGCATCGGGCCATTCCATCGCCTCGACCTTTACCAGCTTGATCTCGGGCACGGTGACGAAGAGCTTATCGACCAGCGCCTTCACGGCTGCGCCCTCGGGCGAGGGAACTTCCCACGCCGCCCAGAACGCGTTGCTGCCGGCCTCGTCGGTGTGGAACTGGTATTGGTGACCGTTGGCCTCCAGCACGATCTTGTAGCCGGGGATCAGCATCTTCGCGCAGGCCACGAATGCGTAGCCGATTCCGTAGCAGCCATCCCACGTCGCCGGCTCGGTGCTCACGACTGTGATCTGATCTTCGGTGAGGCCGAGCAGCGCGGCCAGCGCCTTCCGTGCCGAGCGTTGCGCGGGCGTGAACTCCGGCGACGGGGTGGCCGGTTGCGGCTGGCCGGGCACGACCATCGGCGCGCAGGCCGCAGCCACCAGCGCCATGAGTGAGAGAGAAATGAGTAAGCGTTTCATTGAAGTTCGTCCTTTCATTCATTTTCAACGCATAGTATTTTGATCCGGTTCCGCCGTTACAATTGGCTCATGTTCAAACTTGCGTCGCGCTCACGCTTGCCCGACTCGGCGGCAAATGTTCCCGCCGTCATCATGGTGCACGGCTGGCTCGGAAATGAGGACGTGATGTGGGCGTTCGAGTCCTACCTGCCCAAAGGGGCGGCGGTCTTTTCGCCGCGCGGCGCGATTGCGGCGGAGGGCGGCTACGGCTGGTGGCGGCAGGACGATTACGCAGCGACGTTCGCGCAGGGTGTCGAGGCGCTGCGTGATTTCGTGACGGGCGTGCGCGAGTCGTATCCGATTGACCCGGCGCGCCTCGTGCTGATGGGCTTCAGCCAGGGCGCGGCGGCGGCAATCGCACTGGCGCTCAGCGCGCCAGAGCTTGTGCGCGGCGTGGCGCTGCTCGCCGGATTCCTCCCCGGCCCCGCGCGCGCGTGGGCGACGCCGAATCGCCTCGCGGGCAAACACATCTTCATCGCCCACGGCGCCGACGATGCGACCGTGCCCGTCGCCGAGGCCCGCTCGGCCCGCGACGTGTTGGCCGCGACGGGCGCGGCGATCACATACGGGGAGTATCCCGCCGCGCACAAGATGACGCCGCAGGGCCTGCGCGCGCTGAGGCAGTGGTTGATAGAAATGACTCAGTGACACGGCCCAGCGGGCCGTCTCCACGATTCGTGCAATTCGCGAAATTCGTGGCAGAATACCTCTATGACTTCCGCGCCGCTCACCTTTCACGACCGCATCGAAACCGCGCTGAGCAACGAGTTCCTGCAGATTGCCCTCGACCGCAACCACGCGCGCCGCATCGCCGGCCGCAACCAGCGCTTCGCCGAACTGCCCGAGGCGGAGGCGGTGCGTGACCGGGGCCGCGCTATCCGCCTCGAAACGCTCGCGCACCTCGATCGTTATCTCGAGCAGTTCGCCAACAACGTCGAGAAGAACGGCGGCCACGTGCACTGGGCGGCCACCGCCGAAGACGCGCGCCGCATCATCCTCTCCCTCACCCCTAGCCCCTCTCCCGCTGGGAGAGGGGGACTCGTTGCGAAGTCCAAGTCCATGATTAGCGAGGAAATCCACCTCAACCCCACGCTCGAACAGGCGGGCATCGAGGTGGTGGAGACCGACCTGGGCGAGTGGATCGTGCAACTGCGCGGCGAGACCCCGTCGCACATCATCACCCCCGTCGTGCACCTGCGGCGCGAAGATGTCTCAACGCTCTTCCACGAACGTTTCGGCATGGAGCCGACGCTCGACGTGACGGCGATGACTCAACTGGCCCAACGCCACCTGCGCGAGGTGTACTTCCGCGCCGAGGTCGGCATCACCGGCGTCAACTTCGGCGTGGCCGAGACCGGCGCGATCACGGTCGTCACCAACGAGGGCAACGCCGATTTGAGTATGACCGCGCCGCGCGTCCACATCGCGCTGATGGGCCTCGAGCGGCTTGTGCCGACGCTGGCCGACCTCGACGTGATGCTGCGCCTGCTGCCGCGCTCGGCCACCGCGCAAAAGATCACCTCGTACGTCTCGCTCGTCACCGGCCCACGCCGTCCTGAGGAACCCGACGGCCCGGAGGAGTTTCACGTGGTGCTGGTGGATAACGGCCGCTCGGCGACTCTCGGCAGTGAGTTGGCCGAGTCATTGCTGTGCATCCGCTGCGGGGCGTGCCTCAACGTCTGCCCCATCTTCCGCGAGATCGGCGGGCACGGTTACGGCGCGGTGTACAGCGGCCCCATCGG
>CAZSNP010000072.1:0-22858 GCA_964608265.1 uncultured Anaerolineales bacterium
ATGAGGGTTTTGCAGACCCTTGCCTTACCACTTGGCGACGACGCCGTTTGCGATACGCAGCAGTGCCCGCCCACTCCCCTCACTAACGCGCTGTTGCTCCCGCCCGGGCACACGCGCATTATAGAGGAAACAATCCCGCTGTCAATGAACGCACCGCCGCGTCGCCTCATCACACACGAAACGGCGCTTCCACATCAAGGTTCCCGACGAAATCCGGCAGACCACTGTGGCCCAGCATCTGCCGGATCGCCAGGCTCTCGCCGAGGTGATACCAGTAGTGATAGATGACCCGTTGCATCAAATTGCCCACGCTGGTCGTGAACGCCTGCTCGCCCACGCTGAAGGTGCGGCCCGGCAACAAATCGACGGCTGCGAGCGTGTCGAGGAACGGGTCGGCGGCGGCCACGATGGCCCGCCAGGCCGACCACATCTCCGCCAGCGGCGGGGTGAGGGCCGGGCAGCCGTAACAAAACCGGTCTGCCAGTTCCGGCAACAGTGTCTGCCCCTGCAAGCGTTGCAGCCAATAGCGCTGCTCCTGCCACGCCAGGTGGCCGATGTTCCAACTGAGGCAGTTCATCGGCAGCAGCCGCCGGCGCGCCTCATCATCGCTCACGCCCTCCAGCGCGCGCTGGAACTCGCTGCGGGTGAAGCGCAATTGCAAGACAAGGGGATGGGGCATCAGGCCTCCGGGGTGAGCGAACGCAGCAGCGCCCCGGCCTGCGCCAGCCGCGCGAGTGTGGTCTCGCGGCCCACGACCTCCAGGCTCTCGAAGAGCGGCGGGCTGACCGTCTGGCCGGTGACGGCGACACGCAGGATGCCGAACAACTGGCCGGGCTTAATCGCCATCTCATCCGCCAGCGCGCGCAGCGGGGCCTCGAGTACCGCGTGCGAGAACGCGCTGCTCTCGATGATCCGTGTCGCCCGGGCCAGCGCCTCGGAACTCTGCGCGGCGGTCAATCCCTTGGCCACCAGTTCGGCGGGTCGCGGCGTCACCGTCTCACGAAAGAAGAAACCGGCGAACTCCACCGCATCGTCGAGGGTCACGATGCGTTCTTGAATCAGCGGCACGATGCGGCGCAGGGTCGCCACGTCGGCGGCGAGGCCGGCCCTGGCAAAGAACGGCTGCACACGCTCGGCCAGATCAGCCACGCTCAAGCGCCGGATCCACTTGCCGTTGAAGTCGTCGAGCTTGTCGAAGTTGACGCGGGCCGCCGAGGGGTTGAGGTGATCGAGGCTGAAGCGCGCGACCATCGCCTCCAGCGACAACAGTTCCTCCTCCGCGCCAAAACTGGCCCCCATCAGCGCAATCCAGCTGTTCACCGCCTCGGGCAAATAGCCCAGGTCGCGCAGGCCGAGCACCGAGACCTCCTGCTCGCTCCTGAGGTTGCGTTTGCTGAGCTTGCCTTTGCCGCTGGGATTGAGGAAGACCGAGAGGTGCACCCACACCGGCTCGGGCCAGCCGAAGGCGCGGATGATGAGGGCGTGCAGCGGGAACGTGCCCAACCACTCCTGGCCGCGAAAGACCAGCGTGATGCCCATCTCGTGATCGTCAACGATGGCCGCCAGGTGGTACACCGGCAGCCCATCCGATTTGACGAGGATGAAGTCGTCGAACTGCCTGTTCTCCACCGTGATGTCGCCGCGCAGATAATCGCGCACGGTGGTGCTGCCCTCGGCCGGCATCCTGAAACGCAGGGTGTGGCGTTCGCCGGCCGCGGCCCGCCGGTCAGACTCCGCGCGCGACAGCGCCCGGCACAGCCCATCGTAGCGCGGCTGCTGTTTGGCTGTCTGCTGTGCCTGGCGCAGCGCCTCGAGCCGTTGCGGAGCGCAGAAGCAGCGATAGGCCTGGCCGCCCTCGAGCAGTTGATTGGCGTAGCGCTGATAGATCGCTTTGCGCGCGGTTTGTTGATAGGGCGCATGCGGCCCGCCGACCTCGGGGCCTTCATCCCAGTGCAGCCCCAGCCAGCGCAACGCCGTCATCAATTCCTCGAGCGCTTCGGGCGTGCTGCGCCTGGTGTCGGTATCCTCGATGCGGAGGATGAACTGGCCGCCGGTCTGCCGCGCATACAACACGTTGTACAGCGCGGTGCGCGCGCCGCCGATGTGAAAGCGGCCGGTGGGGGAAGGGGCGAAGCGAACGCGAACCGTCATGGAAGCGGTGTCGTGCGTCACCGTATCGTATGTCCGTCGAAGACTGACACCCGATACCTGGCACGCGACACTTCAGAATTCGATTTGTTTCTGTCGCAGGATGACGGATTGTACCAGCCCGATGGCGATGAGGAACGTCCACAGCGAGCTGCCGCCGTAGCTGACAAAGGGCAGCGGCGAGCCGGTGACCGGGATGAGGTTCATCGTCGCAGCGACGTTGGAGAAGGCCTCGAAGAGGATATCCACCCCGATGCCGTAACAGATGAGCTTGCCGTACGGGTCGCGCGCTCGTTGCCCGGCGCGGAAGATGCGGATGACGATGAAGGTGAAGAAGACGATGACGAGCGCCGCGCCGACGAAGCCGAACTCGTTGGCGATGGAGGCGAAGATGTAGTCGGTGTGCCGCACCTTGAGGAAGCGCAACTGCACCTGCGTGCCCTGGCCGTAGCCCTCCCCGCCCAGGCCGCCCGCGCCGATGCTGATCAACGCCTGATTGACGTTGTAGGCCGCGCCAGCGTACGCCTCCGAATTGACGTTGGGCAGAAAGAAGTTGATGACGCGAAAGGCGATATATTGGCTGCGCTCCGATTGCAGAGCGACGAAGAAGCCGGCGACGCCGACGAGCGCCGCCAGGCCCGCCAGGAACAGGATGTGGCTCCACTTCAAGCCCGAGGCCCACATCAACGCAAACCAGATCACGCCGTACAGAATGCACGAGCTGATATCCGGCTGCACCGCGATCAACAGCACCGGCAGGCCGACGTGGATCAGGGTTCTGACCACAAAACCGAATTGCTTGATCTCATCGCTGTGGGCGACGATGTATTGCCCGAGCGTGAGGATGATGAGGAACTTGCCCAGTTCGGAGGGCTGCAGGTTGATGACGCCCAGGTTGATCCAGCGGGCGGCGCCGAAGGTGGCCACCGCGACGAAGAAGACGATGATGAGCAGGACGATCAACGTCAGATAAATGAGGGGCGTGATCGAGGCGTAGAAGCGATAGTCAATGACGCTGAACAGGAGCACCACGCCCAGGCCGATGAGGACAAAGATGATCTGCCGGTTGGTCAGCCCGAAGAGTTCCGACTCGGGCGGGGCGGTGAGCGTCACCGAGCGGATCATGGCGATGCCGAACAGGCACAGCAGCAGCACCGCGCCCAGCAGCCAGAAATCGAAGTGCCGCCACAACTTGGTTTCGAGCATGTATGCGATTGTACCGTAGGGGGATGAGCGGAGGGTAAATCATCAGTCATCCGTCGCTTCGGGACCGATGACTGATGATGGATGACTAACGCCGGCGGCGGCGCTGCGGCCCGGCGGCAGCCAACAGCGGGATGTTGGCGATCAGCCGGTTCTCGCGCTGGCCCTGCGAGAGGTTGATCTCCACCCCGGTCGCGTCGATAGCGACGTGCTTCGAGATCACGCCGATGATTTCATCCTTCAGGGTCTCGAGCACACCCGGTGAGAGATCGGTGCGATCGTGGATGAGGACGAGTTGCAGGCGCTCCTTGGCCGATGCGGCGCTCGACGGCATGCGCCCGATGAGACGGTCAAACCAATTCATCATGGGAGTCTCCTTAACGCGCCAGCCGCGACATCAGTTTTTGCAGGAAGCCCTGCTGGTCTTCCAGCGGCAGGAAGGGCACCTCTTCGCCCTTGAGCCGGCGGGCGATGTTGCGGAAGGCCTGCCCGGCGCGGCTGCGATCCTCCATCGCCGCCGGCGCGCCACGGTTGCTGCTCACCAGAATCCCCTCGTCCTCCGGCACCACGCCGATGAGGGGGATGGCCAGGATGTCGAGCACATCGTCGGTGCTGAGCATGTCGCCGCGCTTCACCATCTCGGCCTTGATGCGGTTGAGGATGAGGTAGCCCGGGCCTTTCTCCTCAGCTTCGAGCAGCCCGACGATGCGATCCGCGTCGCGCACCGCCGAGACCTCGGGATTGGTAACGATGAGCACCTGATCGGCCGGCGCGACCGCGTTGCGAAAGCCGCGCTCGATGCCGGCGGGCGAGTCGATGATGATCCAGTCGATCTCGTTGCGCAATTCATTGCACAGCTTCACCATATCCGACGGGCTGACGGCGGCCTTGTCGCGCGTCTGCGCGGCGGGGATGAGGTACAGCTCCGGCAGGCGTTTGTCTTTGATCATGGCCTGGCGCAGCCGCGCGCGGCCCTCGACGATGTCGACCAGATCGTAGACGATGCGGTTCTCGAGGCCCATGACCACATCGAGGTTGCGCAGGCCGATGTCGGCGTCGATGCAGCAGACCTTGTCGCCGGTCGCGGCCAACGCCACGGCCAGGTTGGCCGTCGTCGTGGTCTTGCCGACGCCGCCCTTGCCCGAGGTCACGGTGATGACTTTGCCCGGCATATGACTGGCCTTTCCATTGGCGTGCCCGTTCGTTGGGTGCGTTCCATTACTGTTCATCGGTCCCTCGCCTTCCATCGCTCGGCCACAATCTGGCCGTCTTTCACACGCGCCATCTCGGGGATGGGCTGACCCTTTTGCGGCGGCGACACCGCGATGTGGCCCGCGATGCGCAACTGCGTCGGCGCTAGATCAAGCGCACACACCACCGCGCTCGTGTCGCCCTCCGCGCCGGCATGCACCACCCCCCGCAGCCGCCCCCACACGATGACGTCACCGCTCGCCATAATCTCCGCGCCGGGGTTCACATCCCCCAGCACGACCACATTGCCGGCATGCCGCACACTCCGACCCGATCGCATCGTCCGGCGCACCAGCACCGCGTCCTCGCGCAATTCCTCGGGATCGGCCTCGGCATCGATCCGGGCCTGCACCGACGGCGGGGGCGCGGTGGCCAGGGCGATCTTCAGCCCGAGCGCCTGCGCGGCCCTGGTCGTCGCCACGCTTTCGCTCAGCACCGCCACCAGGCTGACGTTGCGCTCGGACAGCGTATCGCGCAGCTGCCCCAGGTCGGCGGCGTTGATGGCCCGCGGGCCGACGTCGAGCGAGAGTCTGGCTCCGCGAAAGAAATCGGCGCTCTGATCGATCCGCGTCATCAGCGCCGGGGCGGTTTCGGCCCAGGCCCCGCCCCCGTTCACGGTCACGAGCAGGCCGTCTTTGATCCCTTTGATCGCTATGGCATCCGACACAAGGCGGCGATTATAGTGATAGTCAAACAAAAAGCGAGTCGCATAGCCGTATGGCCGGGTGGGGCTGACCGGCCGCCTGGCTACTCGACCACAAGGCCGGTCAGAATCACCTTGTCGTCTGTCGGTTGGCTATCAGCATTGAGCACGGGGAGGCGTTCGAGGGTATCGAGCAAATACAGGCCGATATGGACGGTGTACGCGCCGGGCGGCGCCCCGGCGGGCAGCGGCACGCTGTACGGGTCGGCGATGACCTCGCCCGGCTGCCAGCTCGAGGTGAGCCGCGTGCCCTCGACCGGCCAGTAATCCCTCTGCCCGTACAGCGCCCCATCCGGCCCGACCAGATGCACGAAGACGGTGTAACTCTCGGCCATGCTTTGCAGCGCCTGCCATTCGAGCGCGACTTTCACGCTCTCGCCGCGCGTCACCTGCGGCGTTTCGAGGGTCGCCCGGCGCAGCACGAGTTGGCCATTGAAGCTGACGGCGTTCGGCGGCAGGGATTCACCGGTGAGGCGGATGGGCCGGAGTGAACAGGCCGCCGTTTCCCCCGCCAGCCAGCCGCAGCGCGCAGGTGCGCCGGTGGCCACGCTGGGCGCGAACGCCTCGCCCGAGGCCGGGGCGCGCAGTTCGTACTCCACCGGCACAATGGCGCCGGCGGGCCAGCCGGCCAGTGAGCGTGTCTCACCAAAGGCCGTCACCGAGTCCGATGCCTCACGCAGCCAGAACAGCGTCACCTTCACCGGCGAGCCGGGCAGGGCGCTCCCGGGGGCGTCGTATCCCAGCAGCCACTGCTGGCCGAATCGCGCGCGCAGCGGCTGGGGGATGGTGACGTTGAAGGTGTGCGCCTCCGTCGCAATCGTTGTGAGTTCGGTCCATTGCGCGTCGAAGTCGGGTCGGAACGGAGGGAAGAGCGCCGCCTCAAGCGTATATTGCCCCGGCGGGAGGCCGGCGGCCAACGGTATCGCGTGCGTGTCGCGGATGTATTCACCGGCGCGCCACGCGTTCGTCGGGTACAGGCCGGCGACGGGCACGCTGCCCGTGTTGCGCCACGCATCAGCGTCATCGCGCCGCAGACGAAGATAGACGGCCAGGCTCTCCGAGGCGGCGGTTCCCGGCGCCTGCCAGTAGAGGGTGAGGCGCAGCGCGCGATCCAATTGCGCCAGGTCGTAGCCGATTAGGCGGATGCCGCCCGGCATGGCAGCCTCGAGCACGTTGGCCGGCTCGTCGGCAACGAGGAAGGGCTGCGGCGACACTTCCGCCACCGGCCCGGTCGAGCGGAGCGAATAGCCACTGCCCAACCCGGCCAGGTAGCGCGCGAGGTACACAGTCTGACCGGCGGCTATGCGCTCATCGAGCGAGGCGCGATAGCTGGCCTCATCCGGCAGCACAACGATATCGAGGTCGGGCCGCATGCCTTCCGCCTGTTGCAGGTAGTACGGCGCGGCGAAGCGCTTCGGGTCGGCGAGCAGGGCGGCGTGTTGCGCGAGCGGCTGTCGCAGCGTGTATTGCCCGGCCTCATACCGTTGCTGCGCGGCGGCGTAGTCGAAGCGCGGCAGCGTAGTCCAAATCAGCGACAGCGGCAGAAGGCTGAAGACCGCAGGCAGCAGGTCTTGCGATATCCCGGCAACCAATAACCGATTACGCATAACGTGTAAGCCAATCGCGATCCACACCGCCGCGACGACGTATGTGCTGATGAAGAAGTCGCCGAAGTCCGGCTCGGGCGGGTCATAGGCCAGAACAAAATAGGCGTGGCCCAAATACGCCAGCAACAGGAAAACAAAGGCCACCAGCGAAACGCTGTGCCCCATTTCGCCCCTTGCTTTCTTTTCCCGGATTTCCCTTAGTCCGCGTAGCCCCATCACCGCCAACCCGACCCCCATCAGCGCAAAGCCCGGCCAGCCGAACTCGCCCGTGATCCTGCGGAAGACGTAGCTGAAGCGCTGCGGTTCTTTCAGCGGGAGCAGCGCGTCGAATTGGCCCGCGGCCTCGCCGCCGCGCAGAAAGTAGCCGAACTGTGATAGTGACAGCAGCTCGCCATTGTTGATAGCCGGCCAGCGCAGAGGGAGATACAGATAGATCGAAAGGCCGACGAGGAAGCAGAGACAGGCAAGCAACAAAGCGTGAAACGTGAAACGTGATGCGGCCGGGGCGACGCGCGCGACGCGCCACAACCAGATCAGCCCGACGAAAGCCAGCGCCGGCACGAGCATGGCCGAGGTCAAATGATTAGTCAGTGACAGGCCGAAGACAAAGGCCAGTGCGTACAGCGGCCATTCCTTCTTCTGACTTGTGACTTCTGACTCGCGAATCAGCCTCAGCCCCAGAAGGAGGAGCGCCGTCATCAGCGCCGCGTTCAGGGCGTAGGCTTCGACCTCGACGGCGCGCGCCCACACGCTCGGGGCGACGCCGAAGGTGAAGGCCGCCAGCCACGCCGGCAACGTCGCCACGCCGAGCCGCCGCGCCAATGCGAACACGCCCACCGCCGCGACGGCCGCCGCCATCGCCGCCGAGAGGTTCACCCGCCACGCCTGTGTCCCGCCGAGCGGCAACCGTTCAAAGACCTTGCCGACCAGAATGAGCAAGGGGTAGCCGTTGCCGTGTGACACGCCCAGCCGCGCGACGTTGACCTGAAACTCAAACGCATCCGCCTCGCCGGCAACGGGGGAGACGGTGATCACATAGAGGGAGAAGAGCGACAGGAAGAGAAGAAAAGGCGCGAGAAAGCGCCCCGCTGAATCACCGAGAGGCTCAAAGGACTTTGCAGCTCGAAGCGTAAGCATGACGAACAGTGCGAATGAGCCGAGCAGCAGAGTCTGCGAACGGAGGACGTTGACGTCGGGGGCGAGGACGCTGATAAGCGGGAGCAGCAGCGCCAGCGATGCGAAGGGCTGCGCAGAGAACCGGTGGGCCAGCCATGCCGCGGCCAGCGCGCACACCCCCGCCGCGCCAAGGACGCCCGGCCAGGTCGCGAACGCGGCCAATGCCTGCGGCTGCGATTCGAACAGCCAGCGGGCGAGGGCACTGCCGTATCCAGCGCCGCACACGGCGGCCAGGCCAAGTGAATAGCGTCGCGTCATCACGCATCAAGCGAACGGCCACGCACTCGGCGTGACCGATAGCCATCTCCCGGCGGACGGCGCGTGCTCAGCGATTGTAGCCCTACGGCTGGGGTGTGGGCGTGGCCTCGCCATCTCCCTCCGGCGCCTCGGTCGCGGGGAGTTCATCGAAATTCACACCCTTGATGATTTGGAAGTAAGCCCGCAGCGCGTCGTTGGCCACCGGCCCGGCGATGAGGGAGCCTTCGCCACCGTTGTAGACAAAGGCAATGACCGACACTTCCGGATTCTCATACGGCGCGTACATGAAGGTCCACGCATGCGCGGGCCAGCGGCCGGGGATGCACAAATCCTTGAGCCAGGCCTGCCGGTCACAATACTCGGCGGTGCCGGTCTTGCCGGCCACATTGATCCCGGGCAGATTGACGATCGGCACCGTCTCGCCATAGATGCGCAGGCCCGACAACGTTCCGTCGGTCACCGTCTGCCGCAAGCCCTCCTGCACCAGCCGGATCGTTTCGGGCGCCAGGGGCAGTTGCCGGATGACGTCGGTGCCGCGTGTTTCGAGCACGTTGCCCTCACCGTCGAGCACGCGGGCGACGATGCGCGGGCGGATGAGGCGCCCGCCGTTGGCGATGACGTTGTACGCGTTGAGCATTTGCAGCGGCGTCACCTGCACGAAGCCCTGCCCGATGACGGCGTTGTACGTATCCCCCAGCGACCACGACTCGCCCCGGTTGATGCGCTTCCAATCCGGGTCGGGGATGAAGCCGCTCTGCTCGGCCGGCAGTTCGATGCCGGTGCGCTCGCCGAAGCCGAAGAGCTGCATCCACTTCACCAGGCCGCCGCCGCCGCTCTCCAGCCGATCGAGCCGCCCGATGCCCAGGCCGTCCACCTTCTCCGGCTCAAAGCCGCCGCCGATTTTGTAGAAATAGACGTTGCATGATTCGGCGATGCCGCGGGTGAAATTCACCTCCCCGTGCCCGCCGTTGGTCGTGCGATAGATCCAGCACACAAACTCGCGCGTGGCGTTCGGGTCGGCGGCAGCGGCGGAGAGGTAGGTGTTTTTCACCGTGATCTTGCCGGGGTCTTCGAGTAATCGGTCCGGCTCGATGACGCCGTCCTCCATCGCCCCCGAGGCGGTGACGACTTTGAACACCGAGCCGGGCGGATAGAGGATGCTGACGGCGTGGTTGAGCAACGGGTAGTCGGGATCAGGCTCGATGGGCGGATTGGCGTTCGGGTCGCCGGCAAACCGCTGGTAATACTCAAAGTCAATGTTGCGGGCGAAGCGGTTGTTGTCGTACGTCGGCCACGACACCATCGAGAGCACTTCGCCCGTGTTCGGGTTCATGACGATGACGACGCCGCTGGTGAAATTGACCCCGCCGCCGGTGAAATCAAAAACCTGTTTGAAGCGGCGCAACAGCGCGGCCTCGACGGCGGCCTGCAAACGCACGTCAATCGTCAGCTCCACGTTGCGGCCGGGCACTGTTTCGGTCTCGACGCCGCTGGTGCGGATGAAGCGCCCGGCCGCGTCCTCCTCGACCAGTGAGCTGCCATTTTGCCCGGCCAGATACAGCTCGTCGAGCGAGGCCTCGACGCCGGCCACCCCGATGCGGTCACGGTCGGGCAGCAGCCCGCGGGCGATGGCGGCCTGATACGTGAAGGGCGCATCCTGCGGCGAGGGGATGCGGGCCATGTACCCGATGATGCTCGAGGTCAGCGCGCCGGTGGGATATTCGCGCACCGGCTCCACGATCACGTCAACCCCGGGCATCGGCAGGGTGCCGATCTCCTGCTGCACGATGAAGGCCGTGCGCGCCTCGACGTCACACTTGATTTTGACCGGGCTGTAGGGGGTGAAATCCTTGAACTCGTCCACCAGATCGCGGATACCGCGGGCCTGCGGGTCGCGGCACGGCTGTTGCGGGGTGGAGCCGGGCACGGTCAGGGGCATGTCGAGCAGTTCGGCCAGGCGGCGGAAGATCGCCTGCGTCTGCGGCGGATAAACATCGTCGGTTGGGTCGGGGTCATCGGGCAAGGCGGCCGGGGTGATGGTGACGACAAAGGAGGGCAGGTTGCGGGCGAGCAACACCCCGTTGCGGTCGTAGATCACGCCGCGCGGGGCGGGGTTGTTGACCCGGGTGACCCGGTTCTCAAGCGCCTGCGCCGCCAGGTCGCGACTCTGATTAATCGTCAGGTCATACAGGCGACCGGTCACCCACAGCACGGCCAGGCCAAGCAGGGTGTAGAACAGCCAAATGCGCGAGGGTTGAAAGGTCAGCGAGCGCATGCCGGGTTACGCCTTCACCGGGGCCGGGTAGATCAGCTCATGCAGAAAGCGCAGCAGCCAGAAGACCGGCACGCTGGCGAGGGTGTTGATGAGCAACGCCGGCAGAAGCACGCCGGTGATGGCCCGCAGCCAATCGAGCGCCGCGCCACTCAGGGCCAGGACGAGGAGCACAACACCGTAGTAGACCAACGTGCACAGCAGCGCCGCCGCCAGCGGCAGCAGCAAATGCGAGCGCCAGAACTGGCCTTCCGACAGACTCGCTACATAGGCCGCCAGCACCAGCGCCAGCGCGCTCGCGCCGAACGGCCCGCCCGACAGCAAATCCAGCAGCAGGCCGCCGAGAAAACCCCAGATCAAACCGCCGTTCCAGTCGCCGGCCAGAGTCCAACTCAGCACAAAGACCAACACCAGGTTGAGCGTGCCGCCGCCGGTGACGCGCAGCGAGGGCAGCACGCTCGACTCGATGACGGCAGCCAGCGTCAACAACGGAACACCGACAAGCAACGTTCTCATGGTTGGGCCGGGGCTGCCGGCGTCGGCGTGGCCCGGAAGAACGGGCTGACATCCGGCGCCTGGAAGTTGGTGATGATGAGCACGATCTCCAGCCTGGAGAAATCAACCGCGGGTGTGAGGATGGCCTTCTGCAGCACCTCGAAGTTGAGCTGCTCCACGCCGCTCACATAACCGACGACGATGCCGGGCGGATACGCCCCCGCCAGGCCGGAGGTCAGGACCACCTCGCCCGTGTCAATCCGCGCCTGCTGAGTGATGAACTGCATCTCCAGCCCGCTGCCCAGTTGGCCGATGACCATCCCCTCTTCGCGCGACTTCTGCAGGCGCGAGGCCACTGCGGAGGTCGGATCGGTGATGAGCAGCACCTTGCAGGCCGTGGCGCTGACTTCGACCACGCGCCCCACCAGCCCGTCGCCGGTGACCACCGGCATGCCGCGCGTCACCCCGTCGTCGGAGCCCTTGTCGAAGATGAGGTAGGTGAGGAACGGGGAGGTGTCGCTGCCGATCTTGTTGGCGGCCAGATATTTGGCCTCGGGCTGCGACTGGGCGTAATTGACCAATCCGCTCAGGATGCGGATTTCGTTTTCGTTTTCCTTGAGCTGGAGGTTTTCGGCTCGCAGAAATTCGTTCTCTGCCTCAAGCTCGGCGAGGCGCTGCGCGAGCTCGGTGACGGCCGGGTCGGATTGATTGCGGTTGGTGACGCCGCGCCAAAGTCCCGAGACCGCACGTTGAATGGTGAACAGCGGCGTCTCGACCACATTCCACACCGGTTGCAGGGCCGGCAAGCGCCCGACCGCCAGCAGCCCGAGGCTGATCAGCGCCAGCACCACCACCAGCAGGGAACGGGTTTGAAACTTCGTCATGCCAACTACGCTGCGCGGGGAACAGGAGATGGGGCCAGCGAAGGAAACCGGGGGTCGCTTCCCTCACGTGTCTTCCTTCCCGACTCTCCCGGTCTCACCGGGCCGAGGTGCTGCCGCGTTCCGGGCCGACGAGCAGACTCGCCAGGCGGTCGTAGTCTTCGAGGATCAACCCGGCGCCGCGCGCCACACACGTCATCGGATCGTCGGCTACCCATACCCGGATCTTAAGCTCTTCAGTTAAGCGTTCGGTAAGCCCGAATAGCAGCGAGCCGCCGCCGGCCAGACACACCCCGATCTCCATCAGGTCAGCGATGATCTCGGGCGGCGTCTCGTCAATGGCATCCTTGATCGCGGCCACGATGACGCTGACCGAATTCGACAACGCTTCGCGCAGCTCGATCGACGATACCTCGATGCTCTCCGGCAGGCCGGTGACCAGGTTGCGTCCACGCAAGGTGAAGGTCTTTTCATCCCACATCGGGTACGCCGAGCCGGCCGCGATCTTGGCCTTCTCGGCCATCCGTTCACCGATGAGGAGGTTGTACTTGTTGCGGACGTAGGTGATGATGTCCTGATCCATCTCGTCGCCGGCCACCCGCAGGCTGCGCGAGAGCACGACGCCGAGCGAGGAAAACACCGCCACCTCGGTGGTGCCGCCGCCGATGTCGACGATCATCGAGCCGCGCGGCTCATCCACCGGCAGGCCGGCCCCGAGCGCGGCCGCCACCGGCTCCTCGATCAGCCGCACCTCGCGGGCTCCGGCGGCGATGGCCGCATCAAGCACCGCCCGCTTCTCCACCTCGGTGACGCCGGAGGGGATGCCGATGACGACGCGGGGGCTGGGGATGGGGACGAAACTCTGTTCGTGGGCTTTTTCGATGAAATACTCGAGCATCGCCTCGGTGATCTCGAACTCCGAGATCACGCCGTCGCGGAGCGGGCGGATGGCGACGATGTTGGCCGGGGTGCGGCCGGCGATCTCTTTGGCCTCTGCGCCAATGGCCTTGGGTTCCTTGGTTTTCTTGTCAATCGCCACCCACGACGGCTCATTGATCACGATGCCCTTGCCGCGCACGTTGACGAGGGTGTTCGCGGTGCCTAAATCTATGCCTATGTCGAGCGAAAAGAACCCCATCAGCCAGCGAAGGGGCCCCAGCCACAATTCGTTGAGTTGCTGCAATTTGCCTCCCGATGCGCCGGGAGATTATATACCAATCGAAAATTCGACCACTTTGCACACCCCTGGCCGTGTAAGGATTTAGCCGGCCACGAGTTTGTACCCCACGCCTGTCACCGTTTCGATGCTCACCCGGCTGCCGGCGAGGATTTTGCGCAGGTGGGCGATGTGAACATCCACCGTGCGCGTCTGCCCGTAGAAGTCGAAGCCCCAGACGAGGTCGAGCAGCTTCTCGCGCGTGAGCACGATGCCCTTATGCTCAGCCAGCGCCAGCAGCAGATCGAACTCCTTGGTGCGCAGGGTGGCCGGTCGGCCGGCGACGTTGACCTCGCGCGCCGCCGGATCTATGACGACGTCGCCCAGGCGCAGCGGGGCGTTCCCGGTGCGCGGGGCCGCGCGTTCGCTGCGGCGCAGGATGGCTTTCACCCGCGCCACCAGTTCGCGCGGGTTGAAGGGCTTGGTCATGTAATCGTCCGCGCCCAGCTCCAGGCCGACGATCTTATCCATATCGTCGTCACGGGCGGTGAGCATGATGATGGGCACATCCGATTTGGCTCGGAGGCGCTTGCACACCTCGTAGCCGTCGAGCCTGGGCAACATCAGGTCGAGGACGAGCAGGGCCGGGGCTTCGCGTTCGGCGGCGGCCAGCGCAGCTTCACCGTCGCCGACCGCTTTCACGCGGAAGTTGTCGCGCTCCAGATACAGCCGCGCCAGCTCGATGATGTTGGCTTCGTCGTCAACGAGGAGGATCAATTCACCGGACATGGCCGCGATTGTAGAGTATTCCGCAGGCGCGGGCAACACAATCAGGAGGAAGCACTTAACGCAAAGAGGCGAAGGCGCCAAGAAAAGCTGCCCACTGCGTCTCTGTGCCTTTGCGCCCTTGCGTTAAGCAGTCACTTCAGCATTGCAGCAGCGCCCATTTCTTGACAAGCCCCCACCGCTCGGCTACAATCCCGGCGCTCGAAAACCCGGCGTGCTCAGACAACGGGTGGTGATGGCCGAGATAGCTCAGTTGGTAGAGCACGCGACTGAAAATCGCGGTGTCCCCAGTTCGATCCTGGGTCTCGGCACTGACGTTCGCGCCGCAGCGCGAACTTACACGCGGGCGTGGTTCAGTGGTAGAACGTTTCCTTGCCAAGGAAAAGATCGTGGGTTCGAATCCCATCGCCCGCTCTGAAATGAAACAGACCGCTTGAGGCGGTCTGTTTTGATTTGCGTGCGACGTTGCAGGCAACGTCTCTACTTCCCCTGCACTTTATCGAGCACGAATTTGGTGACCGGGCCGGCCAGCCCGGCGAGGAGGGGCGAGCCGAACGCGCTCACCACCGCGCTCACCGCGCCCGGCACCAGCCCGACGAGTTGATCAATCAACTTGCCCACGCGGCTGTCGTCGGCCTTCTCGCCTTTCTTCACTTCGTCTTTCAATTCGTTCACCGTCTGCATCGCCGGGCCGGCCCTGGCCGGTTCGGCCTTGGCCGCGGCCTGCAACAGAGTGGCGAACAGCCGCTCGAACTCCGGCCCCTGCAAGCCGCTGCTCACCGTCGCCCGCGCCCCGCGCCCGATGGCGATGCCGCTGCCGGAGATGTCGCCGGTGGTGATGGTGTCGCCGTAGTTGTGGGTGGTTGTGATCTTGTCCCGACCCACGAAATCGCCACCGATGTTGATGTCGCGACCAGATTGAATGCTCGGCCCGCTTCCCCCGACTTGAACCTGTCCGGAAAATTGGCCCGACAGCACTGAGCCGCCCACACCGCTGATCACATCCCGGCCCGCCTGAATCCGCTCGCGGTTGAACCGGCCCGGCTCCTCCTCGATCTGCACCTCAGACTCCGCAAAGGGCAAGCCCTTCGGTTCGGCCTCACCGCCTGAGTAGTAACCGACGATGAAGTTGTCGGCCTGTTCGAAGTTCATCACCGGGTGTTGTTTGTTGGTCGTGCGGCGCGGCACCATCTCGCGTGCGTACAGCGCCAGATCGGTGGCGCGGACGTAGCCATCCTTCTTCGCGACGCCTTTGCCCGCCAACGCTTCAATGAGGGCGACGGTGAAGGCGCTGTACGGCTTGCCGGCGTACGACAGTTCATCGGCGGTAGAAGAGGCGATGAGGATACGGCCGCTGCCCTGCGCCAGCAGCGCCGGGGCCTCGGCGGGCAGCGGCGCTTTGCTCAACGTCAGCCCGGGCGCTTTGGCCTCATCCAGCCCGCCGGCGTGACAGCAGTCGAGCAGGATCAACATCTTCTGCGCCTTGATCGCGCCGAGCGCGGCGGCCAACTCCGCGCCGCTGATGGCGGTCTCGCCCAGGTCGTCAATCGAATAGCCGAACGGCATGATGAAGTAGCTGCGAGCGATGCGCTCCTTCACCTGATAGCCGTGGCCCGAGAAGTACAGCACGACGGTTGACTCCGGCGTGGCCCGATTCGCCAGATCACCCAGCGCGCCGAGGATGTGTTTGCGCGCTGCGCCCGCGCCCGTCAGCACCGTCACCTGTTGCTCGGGATAGGCGCAGCGGCCCGGGTCTTTCAGAATCTCCGCCAGCCCCAACGCATCGTCCACCGTGTTGGGCAAATCCGCGCCGACGCCGATGATGACGGCGTGACCTTGGTTGAAGGATGTGCTCATGGTATGCCTCCGTTGTGCGCGTCGCGGATGAGATCCGCTCGCACGGGATAAACGCGAGCGGCTTTGATTTCACAATGGCCGCGCAAGGTTGAGTTCGGCCGGTATCTGCCCGGCATCGATCTGCGCCTGAAGCTCCGCGACGAGCCGCGGGTCGGGCGTGAGGTCGTCGGGCACGGCGGCCTCGGCGCGCTGGCGCGCGGCGGCGGTCAGCCCCGGATACTCGACCTCGGCCCCGGCCAGGTGCTGGCTGAGCGCGTCCGCCGGCGTCGCGGGCAACTTCATCGGCTCGCCCTTCAACCAGCGGAAGATGTCGGCATACACTTCGGGATGGTTGGGCAGTTCAGCGTGCAGGACCCTGGCGTACCGCGTTGCGCCGACGTTCTCCAGATCGGCCGAGGCCAGCGTCACCGTGCCATCCGACTCGCGGTGCGGGTTCCCGGCGTCGCGCGCGTTATCCTGTTTATCTTTACCGAACAGCCCCTCGCCCAGGCCGAGCCTGAATCCCGTGGGGAAGCCGACCCCGGCGATGACGCACATCCGGTCGCGATACTGCTGGTCGAGGCCGGTGTGATAGTCGTACAGCATGCGATGGAACCCCGCGACGAAGTCGAGGATGCGCTGCCATTGCTGCGTGGCGGGCGGCGTGAGGCCGAGCTTCCACTCGTTCGCAGTGTAGTGATCGAAATTGATGCCGGGGTGCGCGGCCCCGCTCGAGCGCGTGTCGGGATAGATGCCGAGCGGCGCGGGGATGAGGCTGACGGCCCCCCATAGCGAGCGGAAAGTCTCCGGCTTGATGAGCATCGCGAGCAGAACATCCTGCACGCTCGCGCCCCACAAATGGAATTTGAGTTTGCAGGCGGCCAGCGGCGCGCCGTAGTGCGGGGTGCCGACGAAGACGAGGCGCCCGAGCAGCGGCCACAACTCAGCGCCGTGCGCCGCCAGCGTGGCCCGCGTCATCAGCCCGCCCATGCTGTGCGCGACGATGTGCACGGGCACGTTGCCGTTGCTGGCGTACAGCTCCATAATCTTGTCGCGCATCAGTTTCGTGCTCAGCGTCAGCGGCTTGCGCCAGTCGTAGGGGAATGTGTCGTGGCCGAAGTCGTCGCGCAGCAGCGCCGCGCGCTGAAACGGCGCATAGGCCGTGTCGATGCCCGAGGGATAAATCTGATACGTCGGGTCGGCGTCGTTCGCCCCGCTCGGGTCGAGCGCGAGTTTGTCGAGCTTGTCGTGGCCGCGCACCACATCGATCCACCATAGCCCGCCGAGGGTGCGGCTCGAGAGCATGCTGCCCATGATGCCGGGCACGAAGAGCAGGTTCTTCGGGTGGGCCAGCCCGAGATGCTGTTGGGCCGAATACCCGCGCACCTCGGCGGCCAGCGATTCATACTCGGCGAACACGGCCTCGCCGAGGTGCGTCTTGAGCGCCTCGGCATACGCGGGCTGGGCCGCGAGCACCGCCTGCTCTTCGAGGGAGGCTGAGTAGAAAGTGGAAAGCAGGTCCTGGGTCATGCGGTCCTCTCAATGGCGCGGTGTGGATGCAATCCTCAACGTCACGTGGGCAGGCCGGGGATGTCGCCCGGCTCGGCCATGAACAAATCGTAGTGGTTGATGTAGTTGTACAGCAACCCGCCCAGGTTGCGGTACTCCGCCCACAGAAAACGTCGCGCCTGCATCACCGCTTCGCCCGCCGCCATCGGCTTCGGGTCGGCCAGCCGATAGAGGAAGTGAAAGAAGATCATCGCGAAACGGCTGGCGAACTGAATCGGCACCTTGGTGGAGGTGCCGAGGAAGGCGCGGCATTGCTGGCGAAAGAACGTCGATTCGAGCGCGCCGGCGACGTACGGGTCCGCCTCGGCGGTGGAGCAGGCATTGGCGAAGACCAGCGGCCGGTCGGCCAGCGGCCGGGTTATGGCGGTGCTCACATCGAGCACGTCGTTGCCTTTGTTGGTCGGGCCAAAGCGCAGCACCGCGCTGCCGAGCACCGGGTCAAGGGCGGTCTGGCAGAAGAAGTACAACACCGGCATCGGGCTGGGCCGGGCGCCGGCGAACAGCGCCCGCATCTCCGCGCCCGGATCACTCGAAGGCGGGCTGCCCGGCGCGAAGACGTAGTTGGGCGCGCCGGCCGCCCACAGTTGCCGCTGCACCTCGGCCTCCGCCGTCGTGGCATCCGTCGGGCCGCTGCCCCAGTACAGCGCGTGGCCGCGATACGTTTTGGCCGGCGGGCCGAGGCTGACATCCGCCGGGCTGCCGGTGTGCGCGATGTATTCGGTGCGGAAGCGCAGGCCCCAGAACGAAAGTGGATCCACCGGTTGCCCCGGGTCGCCGAGGTAGAGCAGCGGCCAGGGGATGTCGGGCACCCAGCTGGTTTGCAGCGAGGTGGCGATATCCACCCGGCAGCCGGGCGCGAGTTGATCGAGCCAGCCGCGCAAATCGCTGCCGCGCGGGAAGAGCGTATCGTAAAGGACAAAACCCCGCGCGGCCACCGCCTGCAACTCGGCGCTCTGCCGCACCTGATCCCAGCGCTGCGTGTGCGCGGAATCGGCCAGGTCGGGCACGGGCTGCCAATCGAAGGCCGGGAAGTGACGCCCCGGGTTGAATTGCTTGAGCCGTTGCTCTATATCCGTGCGGTCAATGTCGTTGAGGTACGCCTCCGACGAGCCGCGGAACCGCTCGGTCACCACGCGCAATAGCCGGATGGGTTCAGCGAGCGCGGCCTGCGCGGCGTTCCATTCGGTCACCGCCGGGGTGAGGGCGGTGTATTGAAAGTTAGTGGTGATGAGGTTGCCGATCACCAACACCGTTCGGTCACTCTGCGCGACGAGTTTGAGCCGCGCGCGCGGGGTCTGCCACTCGTGCGGCGTGCTCACCGCCGTCTGCGTGCCGAGCCGGGCTTGCGCATCGCCGCGCACGGCAACATCGGCCCCGAGGCTGAGGGTGAACTGACGGAAGACGGTCTCACCCGCGCAGATCGTAACAGCCAGCGTCGCGCCCTCGGCCTGCAGGGGCGCGATGCTCAACCCCATCGTCGCGCTGTCGCCGAGCTTGGGGATGAGCAGATCGAAGCTCGCCAGCCAGGTCTTGACGCCGTTGACGCGCTTCACCGACACGCTCACGGCATCCGACTCCGGTTCGATATCCACCGAGTCAGACGTGATCCGCCAGGTGGTGTTCAGCCCGTTCTCTGGGATGTCGGCGGCGGCGATGGCGGCGGCTTGCGGGTCAACGAGGTTGCCGGCGCGCGGGTCGCCGACGTTCAGGCGCAGTGGATAGCGTTGCCCGACGCTCAGCGCCTGGGCCGTGGCGTGACCTTCGATCCACGCATTGATCGCCTTCAGCGGCGGCGCGCCGTCAGCCGGGGGCTCGGATCGCTCCCACGAGATGCCTTTGGCGGGATCATCGGGGATGCTGGCCGGGTCAAGTTCAGCCTCCCCGCTGAGCAACGCGCGGAGCATGTCGGCGGTGAGGACGGCTGACGGCCTGGCCGACTGATTGAGCAGGACCACGCCGGTGAAATCGGCTCGCTCCAGTTCGCGTTCGAACTGCAGCGCAAAGCCGAACGGGTCGGCAAAGAAGTCGGCCAGCAGGGCCGCCGCGATGCGGAAGCGCGCCGGGCGAAAGACATCCTGCAGGGTGAGTTCGGGCGCCGGAGATTCCAACTTGTCGGGTAAGACACAAAAACGTGGCTGGCCGGATGGGTCGGCGATCAGGCCCAGGGCATGTCGCCCAAGTTGGGACTTGGCGGCGCGCAGGGTGAGCGTGTCGGGCAGGGTGACGAAATCAATGATCGGGGTGATGAGTCTGGGGGTGGCCATGCGGCGGCTCATTGAGTTGTGGAAGGATGGGTACGCCGCCCTCACTGTACTGCAAGTCGGCGGTGAATTCAATGCGGGCGCGGCCCGTCACCAGGGCGTGGGCAAAGTCCAAACGAGGCCGACATTTGGCCCTCACCCCTGCCCTCTCCCGCTGGGAGAGGGAGTGGATCGCAACGGTGGAACGCCACTCCCACTTGTCAGGGCCGGCTCCCCTTCTCTCAGCGGGAGAAGGGGCCGGGGGATGAGGTCACAACCCCATCATCCGCGCGATCCACCCAATCGAGTGCGCGCCGGCGTAGGCGACGATCCACATCTTGATCAACTTGCCGATGAGGGTGCCGAGGAAGAACTTCCACAGCGGCATGCGCAGCGTGCCGGCGGCGATGCCGGCCATGTCGAAGAAAGGATTGGGGATGATGGCCAGCACGATGATGGTCAGGACCCCGTAGCGTACGGTCCAGTCGTGAAAGCGCCGGTACGACGGCATATTCTCGACCAGCGCTTGACCGCTGAAGCCCGCCGCATAACCCGACATCTCACCCAGCGTTGACCCTAGCCCGGCGGCGACCCCGATCCAAAACACGCTGTAGATTTCGGTCGCCGCCCCCATCGCGAACACGAACGGCAGCGCGGGGATGGGCAACACAATCGAGCCGCTGGCGATGACGTTGATGAGGAAGATGCCGGGGTAGCCGAAGCGCCGCAGGGTCTCGACCTGGTCGCGGATGAGGTAGAACAACACCGTCAGCCCGAGGAGGACGACGACGATCGCAATCCGGCCGAAGATCAGCCGCCAGTTGCGCGGGCGGGCGGGCGTTGAGGAGGACATGCAGGCAACCTGAGTTGCTGGGAGTACGCGGCCGGGCGCGGGCCGGTTGCGGTCATTCGCCGGCGGGGCCGCTCGCCAGGCGTTGCACCGCCGCCTGCAGGCGCATGACGTCGTGCTGCAGCAGCCGCACTTCGTTATGGGCCTGTTGCACCACTTGCTCCAGCGCGGCGATGGCGCTGACATCCTCGATGAGGATCAACAGCCCGGCCTCAGGCTCACTGAGCGCGACGAGGGATAGATCGAGGTAACGCAGGCTGCCATCGGCCTGCTCGCGGTTCACCCGGGCGATGCGGATCTCGGCCGTGAGGCCGGCGCGCAGGTCGGCGACATCGGCTTCGAGGCCGACGAACTCGGGCAGGGCGGCGAAGAGCGAGCGCCCGAGGGTGACGGTTTGCGCCAGCCGGTCGAAGTGGGGCGACGTGGTCGTGATCGTCAGGTCAGGCGACAGGCGTGCGTACGCAAACCCGGCTCGATGGCCGAGGGCCTGCGCCGCCAGCTGTAGCGCGGCCGCGTCGGGTCGCGCCGGATCGAGAGTCATGTCAACGGCAGCACGACGGTGAAGGTGACGTCCTGGCCCGGACGGCTGCTCACCTCCACATGCCCGTTGTGCGCCTCCACCAGCGTTTTGACGATGAAGAGGCCCAGCCCGCTGCCGACCACATCCTCGCCAAAGGCGTTATCGCCGCGCGCATACGGCTCGAACAGCGTCGCCATCTGCGCTTCGCTCAGGCCGGGGCCGGAGTTGACGACGCTCAGTCGCGCCGTGCCGCCCTCCACGCTGGCCGCGATGTGGACGAAGCCGCCGCTGGGCGTGTACTTCACGGCGTTGCTGCCGAGGTTGAGCAGGATTTGTCGCAGCGCATCGGGGTCGGCGAGCAGCGGCAGCCGTTCGCGCCGCGGGGCGTAAGTCAGCCGCAGCTCGCGCATCTCGGCCATCGGCTCGAGCGTTTCGAGGACCTCGGCGATCAACGCGCGCAGGTCGCACGGCGTGCGGTTGAGCGTCAGCCGTCCCTGCTCGATCTTATCGAGGTTGAGCAGGTTGTTGATCAGGCGGGTCAACTGGTTGGCCTGAGACCGCGCAATCGCGATGAGTTCGCGCTGAACCTCCGGCGGCGGGTTTTTCTGCAGCCGGCTGAGGTTGACGTGGATGACGGTGAGCGGCGAGCTGAGGTCGTGCGCGGCCATCGCCAGCAGAAACGACTTGAAGTGATTGAGCCGTTCAAGCTCGACGTTGGCCTGAGCCAGTTGATTGACCGCCTGCGCCCGTTTGGCCTCAGCCAGCCGCAACTCGTTACGCCCGTGAATCACCTGCTGCTGAATCTGCGCGGTCTCGGATACATCCTCCACCAGCAGCAACAAATCGGCGTCGCGCCCGGCCGCCTCGAGGGGCATCACCTGAAAATCGAGATACTGGGTGGCGCCGCCCGCCAGCTCGCGATTGCTGCGCATGAGCTGAAAGGCCGGCTCATCGCCGCGCGCCACGGCCCGCAGGGTGGCCTCCGCGCCGACGAATTCCCAGAACAATTCGGCGAGTGGCCGGCCGAGGATGTGTTCCGGCGGCGATTGCATCAACGCGCGCAGATTGGGGGAGGCCAGGCTGAGGGTGAGGTCCGGCCCGACCTGCGCGAAGGCCAGCCGATGCGAGTGCGTGAAAGCCCGCGCCACCCGCGCCGCCAGCAATGCGACATTGGGATCGTGCAACGGCAGGGTCACGGCTGTTGATCGAGGAAGTCGGCGAGTTGGACGAAGGCGGCCTCGACGTTCTCGCCGGTCTTGGCGCTGGTGAGGAGCAGCGGCCCGCCGAGCGCCGCGCACGCGTTCTGCAAGTCGGGGTCGGCGATGGCGCGTTCAGCCGGCAGGTCGCTCTTGTTGGCGACGAAGACGAGCGGCACATTTCCGTTCACGCCGCGCACCTGGCCGGCGTAGCGCTCAAGGCTGGCCAGCGTTTCGAAGCGGGTGAGGTCGCACACAATCAGCGCGCCGGCAGCCCCGCGCAGGTAAGCCGCCTGCGAGCTGAATTCCTCGCTGCCGGCCAGATCCCACACCAGCAGATTCAGATCGCCGTAGCCCCGGGCCAGCACCCGGCGCGAGATCTTCACCCCGATGGTGCTGAGATAACGGTCGTCATAGCGGCCCTCGACGTAGCGGCGCACCAGGCTGGTCTTGCCCACCGCGAAATCGCCCAGCAAACAAATCTTCCGTTGGATCGTCGTCATGTTCTTCGCTCGCCAGGTTTACCTCATCGGCGCGGGGTCGAGGTCGTCGCCCTGCGCGGCGGCGGGGCGCGATGTGGGTTGGCCGTTCTCAACGAGGGCATTGACAACGGTTGCCGTGTCAGCCATGGTCTGTTGCCTCCGAGTGGATGGTGGGTGCGGTCGGGCCAATTATAGGTCAGGATGACGGCTGTTTGCGGCGGGACTTTAG